>DAIDEE010000007.1 GCA_027308685.1 Acidocella sp. | reverse complement strand
GTCATGTACCATAGATTTTTTAAGCCTGCATCAAATACAGATGAATGCAAGCCCTTGAATCTGATATAACATAAAATTAAATTATATAGTAATTTACTTGAACTGTTGTATTTTCATCACAGTATATATCAATCAATTTTTTACGCCTTACTAATGGCACTAAGCAACGCCACTTACCCTACAGGTCACACGGCGTGACCAAACCAGTCTGTCTATGTTAGGAGTCATGCTTATGAAATTTCGTCTCGCGCTATTAGCCGCAACCGTGCTGGCAGCACCTTTTGCGCTCTCACATGCCGCTCATGCTCAGCCCGTTACCGGTCCCTATGTCGCCGGCGGATTTGGCTACAACATTGAAAATTCGCAGAAGGCGAAGGACCTCACTGTTAACGGAACGGGTCAACCGTTTGAAGCCAAGCTAAACATGAAGAACGGCTACACCGGCGAGGCCAGCCTCGGCTACGGCTTCGGCAATGGTTTCCGCGCTGAGGTCGAAGGCGATTATATCCACGACAGCGCCAACAAAGTGAAAGCCGACGGCTTTGCGGCAGCGGCCAGCGGCTCTGAAGCGCGTTATGGCATCTTCGGCAATGTATTATATGACTTCGATATCGGCCTGCCCTACCTTTACCCCTATATTGGCGTCGGCATCGGTTGGCAGGAAGACAACTTCAACAATTTCAATGCCGCTGGTGCCTCAATCAATAAAACGCGCGGCGCATTGGCCTATCAGGGCATTGCCGGACTGGCGATTCCCATCTCCACTGTTCCTGGCCTGTCGGCGACCGTTGAATATCGTTTTGTTGGTTTGGCCAACTCGCGGAAATTCAATGGTTCCTTCAGCGGATTACCAGCTTCCGCAAAATTTCTGCATGAATATAACAATCAAATTCTGGTCGGGCTGCGCTACCAGTTGTTCACCCCGCCACCGATGGCCCCTGCCCCTATGGCAGCCGCCGCGCCGGCAGCTTCACCTGCTCCCGTGCAATCTCAGACCTATCTGGTCTTCTTTGACTGGGACAAGTCTGACCTGACGCCACGCGCTACACAAATTATCGCACAGGCCGCGTCAACCAGCAAAACCAACAATGTTACAACACTTGACGTTTCGGGTTATACCGACACTTCCGGAACGCCGACCTACAACATGGGCCTGTCTGAGCGGCGCGCCAAAGCTGTGGCGTCTCAGTTGGTCGCCGACGGCGTTCCACAATCAGAGATTGAAATCCATAGCTTTGGTGAAACACATCTGCTGGTCGCAACCGGCCCGGGCGTGCGCGAACCACAAAACCGCCGCGTGGAAATCGTTCTGAAATAAACTTCTAAACTGGCCACGAAAAAGCTCCGGCGGGCAACTGCCGGGGCTTTTTTTGTGCAAACCCGCCAAATAAGGCAGTTGTACCAGCGCGAAAACCGGTTGTAGGCGGCTTTCCAGGGCTTGCACCAAATACTAATGTCCTAGGAGGAGATAAGTCTCACGCAAAGTTTACGTGCCTCTTGCCTTCCGCATACAGAATGGGCAGGCTGATAAATTAAGGAATGTGAACGCTATTCGAATAGCTTTTCGATCTTAACCCAAACAAAAAGGTGACCCCCATGAATGCCAAAAAACTAGCCCTGCTGGGTATTCTCGCCGGCCTTGGTGCAACCATTGCCGTAAACTCGGCGCGGGCAGATGCATTGTCGGACATCAAAGCGAAGGGCGTGTTGGTAGTTGGTGTAAAAGCTGACTACCCACCTTTCGGCTCACTCAGCCCGAGCGGTGAGAATGTTGGGATCGAACCCGATCTCGCCCGGGAGCTTGCCAAAGGGCTGGGCGTTAAGGTCCAGTTCGTTCCGGTAGTGGCAGCCAACCGCATGCAATTCCTCGAGCAAGGCAAAATCGACGTGATGATTGCCACGATGAACGACACACCCGAGCGCGCCAAAGCCGTGGATATCGTTCATCCAGACTACTACGCCTCCGGTTATAATGTCATGGTGCCAAAAACTGTGAATTTGACCAGTTGGAATCAATTAAAGGGCGTACCGGTTTGCGCCATTCAGGGGGCCTTTTACAATAAGGAAGTGGCCGAAAAATTTGGCGCTGAAACCGTAGCATTCACCGGCGTTGCTGAAGCGCTGACTGCCCTGCGTCAAGGCCGTTGCAACGCATTTGTGTATGACGACACCGCTATCGAGGGCAAATTGCAAGACCCGTCGTGGAAAGACTACGATATGCCGCTGGAATCGCAGGACGCGCAACCATGGGGCATCGCCGTGAAGCTGGGCGATACTGATTTAGCCGCCTATATTTCAAAATCTATCATCGACTGGGATAAGACTGGTCTGATTTTATCGTTGGAAACAAAGTACGGCATCAAACATGCGGCATTTGCCGTGCAGATGCACAACAAATACAAATAAGTAGCCTCCTGTCATGAACTTGATTGCCGCGTGGTTTTCGCATCTCAATGAGACCACCGGCATCAATTTCACAGTTTTTTACGACCCGTTTGACCGTGCGCGTTTTGTGCAAGGCTTTCTGGTCACGCTGGAGCTTTGCGGTGTCACGATCGTAGGCTCCGTAATGGTTGGTATATTAGGTGCGTGGGGCCAGGGGGCTGCTTCCATCTGGCTTCGACGTCTGGTGCAGTTTTATATCCAGATATTCCGCAATACGCCGCCACTGGTACAGGTATATTTTTTCTATTTTGGCCTGAGTGCCCTGTTACCAGAGGTCAAAAATAGCTTCGGCATGTCGCAACCGCTCATCGGCGGTTTCGTGTGGGCCAGCATTTCGCTGATATGTTTCGCGGGCGCCTTCAATGTCGAAATTTTCCGCTCCGGCATTGAAGCCATCCCTCATTCAACCTTAGAAGCGGCTGAGGCCCTCGGCTTTACCCGCCTGCAAACCTACCGTCAGGTCGTGCTGCCGCTGGGACTGCGGATTTGTATGCCGGCCCTGACTAATAATCTGGTGAATCTGATCAAAACAACGCCACTGGCTTACGCCATCGCGGTGCCCGAACTCCTGTATGTATGCAACCAGATATGGTCGGATAACGAGAACGTTCCTGAAATGATGTTGTTGCTCTTTATCATCTACATCGCACTGGTGGGTGTGCTGGTGTTCATCATGCATCGCTGGGAACGAGCACTGCGTGTGCCGGGGTTGGGATTATGAGCGAGAATATGCGCGTTATTCTGCCGCTACCCGAGGTTTTGCAACGAGAATCGTCACGCGCCCTACCGGTGATGCGCCTCTCGTGGCGGCATGGTATTCTGCTCGCTGGTTTATTGTGCCTGTTCACCATTGCCGCCGATGCCGCCGGAACTAGCCCTATCCGTTCCAGTGTATTTGCCGTCCTGGCACGCTGGACACCATTATTGCTGCACGGCTTTGCTCTCAACATCCTTATCAGCGTTCTTTCGATGGCCATTGGCACGGCCTTGGGCGCTTTTTTAGGCCTGGCTCTGATCTCACCTGACCGGCCGCTGCGCGGTACCGCCTGGGGTGTCACACAATTTTTCCGTAACGCGCCTTGGCTGGTGTTGCTATTCTTCATGATCTTCATTTTGCCATACCATCTGCATATCGGCTCGTTCGACTTTGTACTGCCCGATTGGTCTAAAGCCGTGATCGGCCTGAGCCTGCCGGTGATGGCAAATGTCGCCGAAATTGTTCGCGGTGGCGTGCAATCAATCCCGAATGGCCAGTGGGAAGCCTCGGAGTCTCTTGGCTTCACACGTCACCAGCAACTTTGGATGATCATTCTCCCGCAAGCGATCCGGCGGATGCTACCGCCATGGATGAATCTCTACGCTATCCTCACCACCTCAACCACACTAGCCTCGATTGTTGGCGTGAATGATGTGGTGACCCTGGCGGGTCAGGTTCTCTCCGCCGAGGGCAGCCGCCCAGATTTGCTGGCACCAATTTACGGCTACGTGCTGGTGATGTTTTATATTTATATCTACCCCATCGCCTGGGCAACCCGCCGCCTTGAGCATAAATATCAGGTCCGTAACTAACATGGTTGAAGCACTTCTCGTTATCGACAATTTGCATAAACGCTTCGGCAACGTCGAGGTTATCAAAGGTGTCAGCCTGACCGTCGGCAAGGGAGAAGTTGCCTGCATCATCGGGCCGTCAGGCTCCGGCAAATCCACCCTCATCCGTTGCGTCAACGCGCTGGTTCCGTTCGAGCAAGGCTCTGTCACGGTCTTGGGCATCGAGGTGAATGACCCGAAGCTCGATAAATTGAAACTGCGTAAGCATGTTGGCATGGTGTTCCAGCAATATAATCTGTTCCCACACCGTACCGCGTTGCAAAATGTGATGATGGCGCCGATCCAGGTGCTGAAGCGCAACAAAGCCGAGGTCGAGGCGGAAGCCTATGCGCTGCTCAAAAAAGTCCGGCTTGAAGGCAAGGAACATTCCTACCCCGGCGAACTTTCCGGCGGCCAGCAACAGCGTGTCGCCATCGCCCGCTCACTCGCCATGAAGCCTGATTTGATGCTGTTCGATGAGGTCACTGCCGCGCTGGACCCTGAAACCGTAGGCGAGGTTCTCATCACCATCCGGCAACTCGCTGAAGAGGGCATGACTTGCGTGCTGGTGACGCATGAGATGGGCTTTGCCCGCGAAGTTGCCAATGAAGTCTATTTCACCGACCGTGGCGTGATTGTTGAACATGCCCCACCCGCCAGCTTCTTTACCAACCCCACCGACCCGCGCACCAAGGCCTTCCTCAGCCAGGTGCTCTAACCGGCCTGTTGCTACCACGCCTGAATATCCTCGACATTTTCTGGATCTGCGACCGCAACACACTGCTATTGGCATAATATTTGCTGGCTAATCTTGCATCTATGAGCAGGCAGGAGCCAACAATGATCAAACGCCGACAATTTACCGCAACTCTGATGTCCGGCGCCGGTGCTGCCGCAATGTTGGGCAATATACCTCTCGCCCTGGCCGACGCGCTCAGCGACATCATCAAATCCGGCGTCGTGCGCATCGCGGTGCCACAAGATTTCCCGCCCTTCGGCTCGGTTGGCACCGATATGCAGCCGCAGGGCTATGACATCGACATGTCAGCCCTGGTCGCCGCCAAGCTCGGCGTGAAGCTGCAACTCGTCCCCGTCACGTCGGAAAACCGCATCCCCTATTTGCAAACCCACAAGGTGGACCTGATCATTTCCAGCCTCGGCAAAAGCCCAGACCGTGAAAAGGTCATCGCCTTCTCAGACGCCTATGCACCATTTTTCAGCGGCGTCTTTGGCCCACCCGATGTGCTGGTGTCATCACCGGCTGATCTCGCCGGCAAAACCATCGGCGTGACCCGCGGCGCCATTGAGGATTTAGTCCTCACCAAAATTGCCCCCCAGGGAACCATCATCAGCCGCTATGGCGACAACCAATCCACCATTTCGGCCTTCCTCTCTGGCCAAACCCAGTTAATCGCCACCGCCAGTGCGGTTGCTTCCGCCATCATCGCCCGCCACCCGCCACGCCTGCCGGGACTGAAATTCACCTTAAAAGACTCCCCGTGCTACATTGGATTCAATCAGGGCGAACCAGCGCTGAGGGCCAAACTCAATGCCATCATCGCAGGTGCCATCAAGGACGGCAGCTTAAATACCATCGCACTGAAATGGCTCGGCACACCTTTGCCAGCCAAGTTCTAAACACGACGTACGGTGGGTTATCAGTTCGATTTCAGCGACGTACTGGCCTACTGGCCGGTGTTGCTCTACGGCGTGGTGATCACCCTCGAACTCACCGTGTTCGGCACCATTCTCGGCGTGGCCCTGGGCATCTTTTGCGCCTGGGGCCGCACTAACGGTTCGAAAACCTTGCGAATTGCCGTAGGCCTGTACGTTGAACTGATCCGCAACACGCCATTCCTGGTCCAGTTGTTCTTCATTTTCTTCGGCCTGCCTGCCCTTGGGCTTGAACTCAGTGCGATCGAGGCGGCGATTCTAGCAACCGTCATCAATCTCGGCGCCTATAGCGCGGAAATCATCCGCGCCGGTATCGAGGCCACTCCGAAAGGCCAGCTTGAAGCCGGGGCCAGCCTTGGACTGACCAGTATCGAGACCTTCCGCCACGTGGTGCTGAAGCCCGCGCTAGCGCGCATCTGGCCGGCTTTGTCAGCCCAGATCGTCATCGTCATGCTCGGAACGGCGGTTTGTTCGCAGATCTCGGTGCAGGAACTCACCTATGCCGCAAGTTTCATCCAATCCCGCAGCTTCCGGGCATTTGAAGCCTATTTCATTGTCACGGCCATCTATCTGGGCTTAGCGCTCATACTGCGTCAGCTTCTGCGCCTGTGCGGGCGCTTTTTGTTTCCAGCACAGCGTCACTCATGATGAATTTCTCCACCTGGGATATCATCCACAACCTTCTGCTGGCGGCACGCTGGACCGTGGCGCTATCACTCGCGGCGTTTTTCGGCGGCGGGATGATGGGAGCGTTGATCCTGTTCCTCCGGGTGGTGCCCAACCGTATCGCGGGGCTGGTAGCGCGGTTTTACATTGAGGTGTTCCAGGGCACACCGCTGCTGATGCAATTGTTTCTGGCTTTTTTTGCGCCCGCTTTATTCGGCATGAATGTGCCGGCCTGGGTCGCCGCCTTCGCCGCCCTCACGCTGTGGACCGCGGCTTTCCTCGCCGAAATCTGGCGTGGCTGCGTGGAAGCCATCCCGAAAGGCCAGTGGGAAGCCGCCTCCAGTCTGGCGCTGCCTTATATCGCACAACTGCGATATATAGTGTTGCCACAGGCTTTGCGTATCGCAGTGGCACCAACCGTCGGGTTTTTGGTCCAGGTGGTCAAAGGCACAGCCCTCACCTCAATCATCGGCTTCGTCGAACTCTCCAAAGCGGGCACCATCATCACCAACGCCACCTTCGAGCCGTTTACCGTTTATGGCTGCGTGGCGCTTATGTATTTTGCACTGTGCTGGCCAATTTCTCAAAGCAGCCGCTGGCTGGAACGGAGGCTCAATGCCGCTCATCAAGCTCACTAACCTGCATAAAAGCTACGGCAATCATGAGGTCCTGAAAGGTATTTCGCTCGATATCGCGGCAGGTGAGGTGATCGCTCTGATCGGCAAAAGCGGCTCCGGCAAAAGCACACTGCTGCGCTGCGTCAATGGGTTGGAATCATTCCAAAAAGGCAGCATCGATGTGGGTGGCCAGCCGGCGCTGACCAATGCCGCCGGGCTGCGAATCCTGCGCCAGAAAGTCGGCATGATCTTCCAGCAATTCAATTTGTTCCCACATATGACCGCCGGGCGTAACGTCATGCTGGCGCCGATGGTGGTGAAACAGATGAGCGCCGGGCAGGCCGAGGAGATTGCCCGGAAAATGCTGGACCGGGTTGGCTTGGGCACCCGGTTTGATTCTTATCCCGGCCAGATGTCGGGCGGGCAGCAGCAACGTGTTGCCATCGCCCGGGCCTTGGCGATGGAGCCGCTAGCCTTGCTGTGTGACGAAATCACGTCAGCTCTAGACCCCGAACTGGTGAGCGAGGTTCTGGCGGTGATGCGCGACCTCGCCGGCCAGGGCATGACGCTGGTCATGGTCACCCATGAGATGCGTTTTGCCCGCGATGTCTGTCACCGGCTGGTATTCATGCATCAGGGCCAAATTCATGAGATCGGTTCGCCGGAACATATATTCGCCGCACCCCAGACCCCTGAACTGCGGCAGTTTCTCGGAGTCGAGGCCGCCTAGCCGTTCACCGCCTCCACGCTTGCCTCAATCCGGTATTGACCCTGAAATGACCGGCTGTGCATGCCACGAAACTAAGATATAAGTGTCATCGGAACGTCATGAAAAACCGCTATGCCCGCGCATCACTAACCGCGTGCCAACAACAGGGATGATTCACATGAGACGCCGTACAATTCTCAGCGCCGCCGCCGCTGCCGCCGCTTTGCCTGCCATGGCGCGGGCCGCCGAGGGCCCCACGGCCATCAGCTTCTGGCACGCCATGCCCGGCCAGTTGGGTGAAGAGGTCAACGCCCTCACCGACAGCTTCAACAAAAGCCAGAGCGATTACGTTGTCCAACCGGTCTATAAAGGCGTGTATGCCGACAACCTGACCGCCACCATCGCCGCCTGGCGCGCCGGCACCGCGCCGCATATCTCCCAGGTGTTCGATGTCGGTACCGCTACCATGATGTCGGCTGCTTCCGCAGTGGTGGATGTCGCGCAGCTCTCAGCCAAAACCGGCGTGATCATCGACCCTAACAACTATGTGCCCTCCATCCGCGGCTATTACGCGCTGAACGACGGCAAGATGGGCGGGTTGCCGTTCAACGCCTCGACCGTGGTGATGTGGCTCAACCTCGACGCCTTTGAACATGCCGGGCTTGATACCACCAAGCTGCCCACCACCTGGCCAGAAGTGATCGCAGCCGCTCGTGCCATAAAGGAAAAAAATTCCGCACCAGTCCCAATGATTACCGCCTGGCCGACCTGGGCGCATTTCGAGGAATTTGCGTCCATCCATAACGTCGCATTCGCCTCGTTGAACAATGGGTTTGGCGGCGCTAACGCAAAACTGAATATCAGCGCCGCACCGTTCGTGAGCAACCTGCAGCGCCTGCTGGATGCCGAGAAGGAAGGTATTTTCAAATATCTGGGTCGCGACAATAAACCCAGCTCAACTTTCTTTTCCGGCCAGGCCGGAATCGGGTTCGATAGTTCGGGCATTCTAGGTCAGCTCCGTAAGTCTGCAACCTTCCGCTACGCTGCTGCTTATTTACCATATGATCCAAAGATCATCGCCAAGCCGATCAACTCGATCATCGGCGGTGCGTCGCTCTGGGCGATGACCGCACCAAACCGCAGTGCCGCCGAATACAAGGGCATCGCCAAATACTTCGCGTTTCTGGGCTTGCCCGAAAACGATGCCGGGTTCAGCCAATCCACCGGTTACGTGCCAGTGACGCATGGTGGCTATCAACAGGATGTCAGCAGCGGTTATTATGACAAAAACCCTGGTGCAGACATCGCCATCAAGCAACTTGCCCGCCAGCCAACAACCAATTACTCGCGCGGTATCCGCCTGGGAGGTATGCCGCAAATCCGCATCATCATTGAAGCGGCCTGGGAAGGTGCGATTGCCAGTGGCGCTTCGGCGGCCTCGGTATTAGCGGATGCGCAAACGCGCGGCGACGCCGTTATTAAATCCTTCGCCAAAACCTGAAGATTATACCAGCGCAAAGCGGGCCTCATGAGGGCGTTATCATGAAGCCCGCTTTGCGCTACTAGACCACATGGAACGGCGGACCTTATTTCCTGGCAAGCTGCTGCCCATCGCGCTGATGGTGCCGCAGCTTTTGCTGACATTCATTTTTTTCCTATGGCCGGCGGGACGCGCGATCGAAGAATCCGTTACCGCCGCCAATGCATTTGGCACCAATACGCTGTTTGTCGGCTTCGATAATTTCACAGCACTTTTTACCGACTCACAATATTGGTCCTCGGTCGGGCGGACCTTGTTCTTCTGTGCCGCCGTCAGCCTGGTGGCCATGAGCTTCGGCTTGCTGTTCGCCAACTTCACTGACCGCAATTTGCGCGGCAAAAACTGGTACCGTACGTTCCTCATCTGGCCCTACGCCGTGGCCCCGGCATTATCAGCCGTGGTCTGGGTGTTTATGGCCGACCCGCAAATCGGTCTGATCGGCAGATATCTCGGCCCGAACTGGAATTATGGGTTGAACGGCAACCAGGCGATGGGGCTGGTAATTGCCGCCAGCGCCTGGAAACAGGTAAGCTACAATTTCATCTTTTACGTCGCGGCCTTGCAATCCATCCCGCGCAGCCTGACGGAAGCCGCCACACTCGATGGCGCGCGCGGCTTCACGCGCTTCCGCACCATGATATGGCCGCTGCTTTGGCCGACCACCATGTTCCTGCTGGTCGTCAATCTGGTCTATGCGGCATTCGACACGTTCGGCACCATCTACGCCCTCACCGGCGGCGGCCCGGCCGGAGCCACCGAAACCCTGGTCGTGAAAGTGTATGAGGATGGCTATATCGGCAATGATATCGGTGGCTCCGCCGCGCAATCAGTGGCGCTAATGGTGCTGGTGGTGGCGCTGGTCAGCCTGCAATTCAAGTTTCTCAACCGCCGGACCGCCGCATGAACCGGCAGAATAATTATCTGGCGCACGCCGTGCTGATATTTGGCGTCCTGCTGTTCCTGCTGCCGATCTGGGTCATGGTGGCGGGCGCCACACAACATGCCGGCGCCATCGCCCGCGGCGACATATCGCTGATCCCCGATCGTCACGGGCTGAATATTTTCTGGCAGGCGCTGTTTTTCAAAGGTGTGGCCAGCGCCGGCTACCCGGTCTGGCACATGCTGCTGGTCTCCTTCGCGATGGCGCTTGGCATTGCAGTGGGCAAAATCGCAATTTCCTTAATCTCGGCCTTCGCCGTGGTGTTTTTCAGATTCCCGCTGCGCCGTGTGATGTTCTGGACCATTTTCCTCACGCTCATGCTGCCGGTCGAGGTGCGGATTATTCCAAGCTTCGCCGTATTATCTTCACTCCACCTGGTAAATACCTATGGTGGCCTGACATTACCGTTGATCGCCTCGGCTACCGCCACCTTGCTGTTCCGGCAGGTCTTCGCCGCCATTCCTGATGAACTGGTGGAGGCGGCCCGGCTGGATGGCGCCGGACCGCTGACATTTTTGCGGGATATGGTGCTGCCGGTCAGCCGCGCCAACATCGCCGCATTGTTCGTTATTTTATTTGTCTATGGCTGGAACCAATATCTTTGGCCTTTGCTGGTGGCCAGCACACCAGCCTATTCCACCATCGTGCTGGGCATCGTGCAGATGATCTCGCCTGACGAAATGACCCCATGGAATATGATCATGGCCACCACCACCCTGGCGTTATTGCCGCCTATCATGGTGGTGATTTTATTGCAGCGCGCCTTCGTGCGCGGCCTCACCGATGTGGATAAATAAAGCAACAGCATGGCAACTCTCGAATTACACAGCCTGACCAAAAACTTCGGCGCCACCAGCATTTTGAAATCGCTCGACCTCACATTGGCTTCCGGCGAAATGCTGGTCATCGTCGGTGCCTCAGGGTGCGGTAAATCAACCTTGCTGCGGCTGGTGGCTGGGCTTGAAACCCCTAGCAGCGGGCGGATCATTCTTGAAGGTGAGGACATCACCAACCGCGATCCTTCAAAACGTGACATCGCCATGGTGTTCCAAAACTACGCGCTCTATCCGCACATGACGGTGGCGCAGAACATGGGCTATGCGCTGAAACTTCGCGGTGAGATGAAAGAGGAAATTGCACGCAAAGTTGCTGAAACAGCAAAGCTGCTGGGGTTGGGCGAACTGCTCAGCCGTCGGCCTGGGCAACTGTCTGGCGGTCAGCGCCAGCGTGTTGCGATGGGCCGGGCGATTATTCGTGAACCAAAATTATTTTTATTCGACGAACCGCTCTCTAACCTCGACGCCAAATTGCGGGTAACGATGCGCGCGGAAATCCGCCGCCTGCAACAGCGGCTCGCCATCACCTCGCTCTATGTCACACATGATCAGGTCGAGGCCATGACCATGGCGGACCGTTTAATTGTCATGGAAGCCGGACGTGCCTCACAGATTGCCACACCGATGGAAATTTTTGAGAAGCCGGCCAATTTGTTCGTCGCCCAATTCATCGGCTCGCCCGCCATGAATATCTTGCAACCTGCCGAGGCTGCATTCGCCAATATACCTCCCAATGCAGTCATCGGCATCCGCCCCGAGCATGTCATACTTGATAATAATGGGCTGCAATTACTGATTGATCTGGTCGAACCGCTGGGCGCTGAAACCTTGATCTACGGCACGCTCGCCAGCGGCCAGCGCCTGACATTACGGCGGCCCGGCGGACCTCCGGGCGTCACAACTCTGCAGGTTGCATTCCCTCAGGAAGCCTTGCATTTATTCGACTCCGTCACCGGCGAGCGGCTATAGGTTACTTCACGAAAGCACCGGCCAGATAAGCCTCTAACTTACACACCGTATCCTTGGACACGTGCAGCGCCAGCTTCGAGCGCCGCCATAAAACATCCTCTGCTGTGCTTGCCCGTTCATGCGTGACCAGATAATTCACTTCCGCCTCGGTCAAACCGCCACCAAAATCTTCGCCCAAATCGGCAAGGCAATTAGCCGTACCGATGATCGTCTCCGCCCGTGTGCCATACGCCCGTACCAGACGGTATGCCAGCGGCGCCGGCAAAAACTGATACCGCGTCGAAAATTGTTTCAAATAGTCATCAAATAAAGCGCCCGGCATATCACCGCCCGGCAATGGTGCCGCCGCTGTCCATGGCGTGCCGACATCACGCCCCATCACCGGCAGCAGCTTCTCCAGTACATGCTCGGCCAACTTCCGATAGGTGGTTATCTTGCCGCCAAAGACCGAGAGCAAAGCAGGCTCAGCTTTGCCGCCTTGCACATCCAGCACATAATCGCGCGTCACCGCCGAGGCATTCTCTGCATGATCATCATAGAGCGGCCGCACACCGGCATAGCTGCGCACCACATCCCCTGGTGCCACGGGCTTGCGGAAATACCGCGAAACGCTTTCACATAAATAATTCGTCTCAGTCTCGGAAATCGTCACCCCAGCCGGATCGCCGTCGTAGGGAATATCCGTTGTACCAATCAGCGTAAATTCATGCTCATAGGGAATCGCAAACACAATCCGTTTGTCCGGATTTTGCAAAAGAAAGGCAAAATCGCCCTCGTAAAGCCGCGGCACGATAATATGGCTACCTTTGACCAGCCGAACTGTCTTCAGGTTGGTACGGCCCAGCTTGGCGCTGAGCACATCCCCAACCCAGGGTCCGGCGGCGTTGATCAATGCATACGCACTAACAGTCTCGCGCTCACCCCCCGACGTTTCAATGACGGCGCACCAGCTTTGCCCTTGCGGCTGCGCTGAGATCAGGCGGGTATGCGTCCGAATTTCAACGCCACGCGCCACCGCATCCATCGCATTCAACACCACCAGGCGGCTATCCTCCACCCAGCAATCCGAATAGGTGAAACCGCGATGAAATTGCGGCTGCAACATCCTGCCCGCTGGATGCTGATCAAACCGCACCGTGCGCGATGCAGGCAACCGCTTGCGCCGCGCCAGATGATCATACAGGAACAACCCCGCGCGAATCATCCGCATTGGGCGCTGGTCCTTGGCATGCGGCAGCACAAATTCCAGCGGCCAGATGATATGCGGCGCGATGTTCAATAGCCGTTCACGCTCCATCAGCGCCTCGCGCACCAGCCGGAACTCGTAATATTCCAGATACCGCAACCCGCCATGAATTAGCTTGGTGCTTGCCGATGATGTGTGAGAGGCCAGGTCATGCTGTTCAACCAGCAAAACCGACAAGCCACGGCCCGCTGCATCGCGGGCAATCCCCGCGCCGTTAATCCCACCGCCGATGATCAGCAGATCAAACGGCTTTGTCGGCTCAAAATTACGCACTATGGAGGTAAGCCTATCACATGGCCGCCATTGTTATTCATATCTGGTGCGGCAATTTATAAACCATGGCGCTAAGCCCTAAAAATATCAGCATCATCGGCAAACGCCTTGAATTCCAGCGCATTGCCTGAAGGGTCCCGGAAGAACATCGTGGCCTGTTCGCCTGGCTGGTCCTTAAATCGGACATAGGGCTCAATCACAAATTTTTGGCCCGCAGCTTGCAATTTCGTCGCCAGCGCCTGCCATTGTGACATTTCCAGGATCAACCCAAAATGCGGCACAGGCACATCATGGCTATCCACTGAATTACTATGCGCCACCCTTTGTTCAGCGGGCTGCAAATGCGCCACGATCTGATGTCCATAGAAGTCAAAATCTATCCAATGCTCGCTGCTGCGTCCCTCCGCGCATCCTAATACGCCCCCATAAAAAGCACGCGCCGCAGCAAGGTCGTGAACCGGAAAAGCTAGGTGAAACGGGCGCATGGAAATCCTTCATTGAAAAAAACGAGCAGCATCACAGCAGTGGGTCGATCATCCGGCCCATAAACAAAATTTCGCCAGTCTGGTTATTACGGATAAGATAAATGAAAGGGTGATCAGCGACAAATGGTATCGGCTGAATTGTCACCTGGGTCGGAGCCATCGCCGTCGCCACCATTGTTACGGCGGTCGTAGCCGCAGCTTCTGTCCCGGTTTCATCAACATCAACATAGGCCTGATGGATCACGCTGCCCACATATAGCGAGTGCCGTGGCACTTTTGCGATGTCGGTGAGATCAGCCTGAGATTCGCTGAACGCCTTATTGACCCCTAACGTTATCAAAACATGGTCAAGGTCGAAGGCGCCTCTGCTGGTAAATTTTGGTAAGGTAAGCGCCACTAGCTTATGCTGGCCGCCCGCCAGCCAGGCATCCAGCTGGACAGCGGTGAGTGCTGCTTCGATCGTCGGCAGCCCGGCACGATCATCTGGCAATACAACAACTAAAGAGGTCGTGTCGAAGCGATATGGTATTTGTAAGATCTTCACACCAGGAACAACCGTCAAATTAAACGAATCGGTCGTGTGCATCATATCCACGGAAATATCGGTATCCGCCGTTAGATGAAATGACTGTTTATATGTTTCCGATTTTTCGAACGCTTTGTTCCAATCAGACTTAAAATATATAGCGCTCGTCAACACCATCTGGGTCTGAGCATTTAAAATTCCGGGGCCGATGAGGTCGGTGATTTTGTTGTTGGTCTGCGCTGCCACCCAACTATCGATACTGGTGCGCGCCAACGGCTCGTTGGAAAAATCAGTCGGCTGCAATGCCGCACCAAAACTGCTCTGAATATTGTTTATATAGGCTGCATTAAACGGATAGGCTGTGGCCGCCCACATCGCATTGGCCTCATGCAGCTCAAACCCGGTGCCGGCCTTGTTATTGGAGGCATTCTGCTGTGCCTCGGCACGCAAAAACGCACCGCGCAACTCAGCGTTGTCGGCCGAGAGGAGGTTCAAATGCAAAGCCGCTGCAATTTCGCTCGCAGTATCACCTTTGGCGCCCGCAAACACCATGCCCATGGCGGTCGTGATACTGGCGGGCGAGAAAAACAAATTGCCTGGTCGCACATGCAGTTGGCGATATAAATCCATTGCCATGGCGTTTTCCGCGCCGCTAAGTGGCGAGGATGACAGCGCCGTCTGTGCCGAGGCTGGCTGCACCATCAGGCCGGCAGCCAGCAGGGCAAGTATTGTAAAGCGGTCGATCATCTCGCATCCCTCCAGCTTTACCGGCAGAAAAGCGCAAACATTGCAGGCTGGCAAATATACGCCGTTCAGATGATCCTGGCTTCAAATGGCGGCAGATAATCCGGCGCATCGAACTCGATCACCCAAAGGTCAGCGTCATACTTCAACTGCTTGGCGATATAGGCATCCGCTACCGGTTCCTCGACCGCCACGTCCCCCGTCCCGCGCAACCAGGCTGGCTCACCGGAAGCATCGCGGATCTGGGTAAGCACCATCAACCCGCTATGGCCCCGCAGTACCACCAGCACGCCGCCGGCATCGGCATCACCCTTGCGGATAACCACGCCATAGCGCCCGTCGGCTTGGCCCAAACGAAGGGCGGCCTGCACCCATAATCCGGCCTTGATACGTGGCTCACTCATGGTTAAGCGATACGCTCTACCGTTTCAACATTCTAGGCTTCGAGGAGACATCGGACATGAACATTAAAGTTCACTACGCTACCGCTCTCGCCGCCTGCCTCCTGCTGGCCCCCCAGGCCCGTGCCGCCGCCGACAAGGTGACGTTCGGGCTCGATTGGGTGGCCGAGCCGGAATATGGCGGGTATTATCAGGCGCTGGCTACAGGCATTTACAAAAAATACGGGCTCGACGTGAGCATCGTCGAGGGCGGCCCGCAGGTGAATAACGCGGAATTGCTGGTGGCGGGGCGGTTAACGTTCGATATCACCTCAAATTCTTTCCTGGCGCTGAACTTCGTGCAGGAGAACATCCCTTATGAAGTCATCGCTGCGGGATTCCAGAAAGACCCGGACATTCTGATCGCCCACCCCGGCACCGGCGACGATAATTTTGCCGATCTGAAGGGCAAGCCGATTGCCGTGAGCGATGGCACCAGAGCAAGCTGGTGGCTCTACCTGAAAGCCAAATATGGATTTTCGGACGATCAGTTGCGCCCTTACGGCTTCAGTCTGACACCGTTTTTCACCAACCCTAAAGCCATCGAGGAGGCATACGTCACCTCCGAGCCGTATCTGGTGCAACAGCAAACTGGCAAAATGCCGATAGTGATGATGATCTCGGACGCCGGGTTTGACGGCTACGCGAGCTTGATCGCGACCTCGAAAAAGCTGGTTGCCACTAACCCAGACCTGGTGACGCGCTTCATCGAAGCCTCCACCGAGGGCTGGTATTCGTTCCTCTACGGTAACCCCGCACCAGCGTTCGCCGCCATCCAGAAGGCCAATCCGGACATGAGCACGGGGCTGCTGCATTACGGCTATGAACAGATCAAGGCGCGCGGGATCGTGGACTCCGGCGATGCCAAAACTCTGGGCATCTACGCCATGACAGACGCCCGCTGGAAAGCCTTTTTCGACCAGATGGCCGCCACCGGGCTGTATGATAAAAATATGGACTACAAAGCCGGATACACCCTGCAATTTGTGGATAAGGGTTTCGGTAAGCCAAAACCATGATTGTTGTTGAGGGGGTCTCCAAAACATTCCCCAACGGCACCGTAGCGCTCGACCATATTTCGGCCAACATCCAGCAGGGTGAGTTCCTCGCCCTGCTGGGGCCTTCCGGTTGTGGCAAATCCACCCTGCTGCGGTTGCTAGCGGGTCTGGAAACCCCGTCCGGAGGCCAGATTAAGTGGCTGTCCAGGGGGGTGGGGGATGTAGGTTTCGTCTTTCAGGATGCCACACTGATGCCGTGGATGAGTGCGTCTGAAAACGTGTTCCTGCCCCTGCGGCTGCGCGGCAAAAGCCGGGCCGAGACGAAAGAAGCCGTGCTGGCGGCCCTGACACTGGTAGGGTTGGCGGAATTTGCCGATGCCAAGCCGGCAGCACTTTCTGGGGGCATGAAAATGCGTGTCTCAATTGCGCGGGCATTAGTGGGAGAGCCAAAACTACTGCTCATGGACGAACCTTTCGCGGCCCTCGATGAATTCACAAGGTTCAAGCTCCAGGCCGATCTGCATGAGGTTTGGCGGCGGACCGGCACCACCATCGTATTTGTGACGCACTCGATTTATGAAGCAGCGTATCTTGCCACCCGCGTCTTGGTAATGTCGCCGCGGCCAGGGCGTATCGCCGGCAATGTTTACTCGCCCGTTGCGGAAGGTCCGGAACGGCGGACGGCGGCCGACTACACTGCTTTCGTGAAAGATTTATCCGAAATCCTGCGCGAAGTCATGTCCCCATGAGGCCCAATCTCGAACGCATCGCCCCGCTATTGTTTGGGCTTCTTGGTCTCGGGTTGTGGCAAGGGGCTGTATGGTGGCTTGACGTACCACTTTACGTGCTACCAGGGCCGATCGCAATCGTGGCGGCTTACGCCAGTGATTATGGCGTGCTGAATGCGGCATTGCTCTCCACCCTTACCGTCACCGTCGTCGCCCTGATGGTCTCCGCCGTGTTGGGGGTGGCGCTGGCCCTGGCGATGGCGGCAAGCAATCTGGCGCGAGCCGCCATTCAACCTTGGGCAGTGATCTTGCAAGTCACCCCCGTGGTGGCGATCGCTCCGCTGATCATCATCTGGGTTAACCAACCTTTTATGGCGTTGGTGGTCTGCGCCACCATCGTTGCCTTTTTTCCAGTGCTCTCGAATACCGCCGCCGGGCTTTCAGCAACGCCACCTGAACTGCTGGATTTATTCCATCTCAATGGCGCCACCCGCTGGCAGACGCTAATCCTGCTGCGCTTGCCTGCGTCCTTGCCATATTTTCTGGCGGGATTGCGTATTTCCGGCACTCTGGCACTGGTAGGCGCGGTTGTGGCCGAATTTGTAGCCGGCTCCGGCGGCTTTGCCTCGGGGTTGGCCTACCGGATTCTGGAAGCCGGCTACCGGCTGGAAATCCCGCGCATGTTCGCCGCCCTTGTGCTGCTGGCCTTGGCGGGTATGGCGATTTATGGTGCTTTGGGATTGTTTTCACGTTTAATGTTAAGGCGGCGCGACGCTGCCTGATTTTTGGAGAGTTTCACAATGACCACTAAGCCTTCGCCTAAGCCTGCGGCAAAACCAGAATACACTATTATTGCGGGGCGGAAACTTTCAAAAGGCCAGTTGGTTTATGAGCAGGAACGCGCGAAAGCCGCAGGTAAGTCGCTGGAGGCATGGATCACGGCTAAAATAAAAGCTGAGGAAGCCGAGGCTGAAAAAGCCAAGCCAAAACCGGTTAAAAAACCCGGGCTGATCAGCCGGCTACTCGATAAGGCCCATAAACCCATTTAATCGGCGCGTTTCTGATGCTCGCAGCGCATGCGGATTGGAGCGTTGACCCACAAAAGCGCTGGATATCGGTGGCGATTAAATCCGTGCACGGCTGGGACGTTGATGCCCCAGTGCCCGTGGGCGATGTCGGTACACTCACAGACCGGCTGATGGCTACCGCGGGCAATGGTGCTGTGGCGCTGGGTATTGATTGCCCGATTGGGTTGCCTGCAGCCTACGCGTTGCAATTACAAGGGTTCTCAGATTTTCCAGCGTTTCTGCGGTGCCTAACGCCGGACATGGCATTTTTTTCAGTCGCACGGACAATTGACGAGGTAAGCCTGGCACGGCCATTCTATCCGGCGGGAAGCGTGAGTGGCGCAGGACATAAACTGGCTTTAGCACAAGCATTGAATTTGCCCGACACTGCCAACCTGTCGCGCCCTGCGGATTTGCGCACCGCTAACCGGCCCGCCGGCGGGCAATTATTCTGGACATTAGGTGCCAACCAGTGCGGCAAGGCCGGGTTGGCGGCGTGGCGGGATTTAATCCTGCCGGGCCTCACCAAAGGGCAGATTAAACTTTGGCCGTTTGATGGGGCGCTGCAGAAGCTGATGCGCCCCGGCCAGTTGGCCGTTGCCGAAACCTACCCCGCCGAAGTGCTGCGGCAACTAGGGTTGAAACTTCATGGTAGCAAGCAAAGCCAGATCAGCCGCGCTGCGATGGCTCAGGATATTGTCTCGGTTTTGCGCCACCTCGATGCAAAACCATCCAAAGATTTACGCCTGCAAATTGAGGCAGGCTTTGGCCCCAAAAAATCCGCCGAAGACCCCTTTGATAGTTTTATCGGAGTCCTCGGCGTCATCAATGTTCTCAATGGAAACAGGTCTGACACAACCCCCTTCCCTGCCGATAAATGGCAGGGTTGGGTGTTAGGCCAGACCGATTTGCCAGCCTCAGCTAAATAACTTCAAAGCCGCTTCCATTGTGTGATAAACGCCCCACGATAGTGGAATAATCACGATCGCCCAGACGAACAGCAGTTTTACCGGAGATGCTTGTTCCATAATTAAGTTTCCTTATTCCGCAGGAGCAGTTGAAGTTTCGTGAAAGCGTTCCGAAACCGGGGACATAAGCAGGTTACAAACAGCGCCAACAGCTAACAGGCCCGCCATGATGTACATTGTTACTGTGTAGGCATCGGCCTTCGGCACACCATTACTGATCTGATACTGGCGAATATAATCCACCAGCACCGGACCAAGCACGCCAGCCGCCGACCAAGCGGTGAGCAAGCAACCATGGATAGCACCAACATGGCGAGTGCCGAACATATCTTTCAGATATGCCGGAATGGTAGAGAAACCACCGCCATACATGCTCAGAATAATCCCGTAACAAATCACGAACCCTGCAACACTACCAAGACGGGCAATCGACGGTACGGCGGCGTAAAGCAGAATGCCCAGCAGGAAGAAAATGAAGTAGGTCGGTTTACGACCAATTTTGTCCGAGGTCGAAGCCCAAAAAAACCGCCCGCCCATGTTGAACAAACTAAGCAATCCTACAAAACCGGCAGCCGTTATCGGCGTTACGGTACCTTTGAACATTTCCTGAATCATCGGCGATGCCTGGCTGAGCACGCCAATGCCAGCTGTCACATTCAAGAACAATACGCCCCAAAGGAGATAAAATTGCGGAGTCCGCAGAGCCGTACCCACATCGACAGTTCCGCTGGTAATCAAGCGGGCGGGTGATGCCGCCGGCACATAACCAGCCGGGCGCCAATCATGCGGCGGAACCCGTACAATGGTTGCCCCGACCAACATGAACACCCCGTAAATTGCACCAAGCGTCACAAAAGCGGACGACACCCCAAGGTCGGTGGGCGTCGCAAATGAGTGCATCAACAGAACCGACAGGGGCGAAGCAATCATGGCACCGCCGCCAAATCCCATAATAGCCAACCCAGTTGCCATACCCGGGCGGTCTGGAAACCACGTCATCAGGGTCCGCACTGGGGAAATATATCCAATCCCAAGCCCGATGCCGCCTAACAACCCATACCCGATATAAACCAACAGCAAACTATGGGTTGTGACGCCAAATGAAGAAACGATAAAGCCGCCACCAAAACAAAGTGCTGCGAGCGTCATGGCCTTACGAGGACCAACCCGGTCGAGCCACTTGCCGCCAAAAGCTGCCGCGATACCCAAAACAGCAATGGCGACGGAGAATATCCAGCCGACGTCAGCAAGGGTCCAATCACCGGGGGCCGATTTGGTAATACCAATCAGCTTGGTAAGCGGCAGATTGAATACGCTGAGCGCATAAACCTGGCCAATGCACAAATGGATACAAAGTGCTGCGGGAGGTACCAGCCAGCGATTAAACCCGGCTGGGGCGACCGTATGCTCACGGTCTAGAAACGACAACATACTCATTACGTTTTCCCTTCGTTTGGCACATCTCCGGTCTCATGCCGGTTAAGTGCTAGTGATTAATATTGCGTTGTATTTCGAAGATTTTGCAAGCTTTGTTTAGGCAATTCATCCAATCCTTGCCCACCTTGTTCAAGATAAGCAAATATTTGAACAAGCATCCGCTTCTCCCAAAATTTCTTAAGGTGGTCCGTAATATCGGCCACCGCTTGCTCTCGCGGCTTCAGCACAAAAGCTTTACCGATCTGGTTGGCCATATAAACCAACTTATCAGATGTATTTTTAGGCGACATGGGCGTGCGCTTCCTCAAAAATAATACGCTCCGGATTCGAGAAAATCTCAAATCCATCATCACGGGCAATCGCAATTAAGGTAAGTCCCGCTGCTTCCGCCTCCCGCACCGCTCGCGCGGTTGGAACAGAGATGGCAACTAGAATGGGGGCGCCAAACATTGCGGTTTTCTGGATCAATTCAATTGAAACACGGCTCGTCAGCAGCACCGCTCCCAGTCCACCATATAGGCCAAAATCGCTGGCAGCACCAATTAGTTTATCTAATGCGTTATGCCGACCCGCATCTTCACGTAACAAAACCTCATCTCTCAGGGGGTCGTAGAAGGCGGCGGCGTGAACCCCCCTTGTCTGATGGTTGATGGTCTGCAGGCGAGCCATCCGCGTCACAGCTTCCGATAATTTAGCAGCCGGAATGCAAACTTCGGCATTAATTTTTTGCACCGGCCTCACCGCTTGCTCAAGCGTATCGATGCCGCAGAGACCGCATCCAACTGGCCCGATGATTTTCCGGCGGCGGGTCTGTAAGGCATCTCGCTTCGATGCTGTCAGCGTCATACGACATTCAATGCCCATCTCCAGGGGCACAATATCCAACTCAGTGATATCGGAAGGATGATGAATTATTCCCTCTGACAACGAAAACCCGATGGCGAAATCCCGTAAATCAGAGGGGGTTGCCATCATCACAGCAAAACTGACACGATCATAGGTCAGCACCACCGGCGTCTCTTCCGGCAATACGCGCGAGGACGCGGTAAGAACCCCACCGCGCCAGGCCATGCAACTAGCCCGGATGACAGGTTTTGGTAACCCGATCATTCGGCAGCAATGGCGCCGATGCGCCGCGATTCTGCTGAATGTGCCATATAGCTGCTCTGCCATTCACTCGGACCATTCGAAAGCGCAACCTGCACCGCAGTGACTTTATATTCCGGGCAGTTTGTTGCCCAGTCTGAGTAGTCGGTCGTAATCACATTGGCTTGCGTTATGGGATGATGGAACGTGGTATAAACCACCCCAGGTGCGACACGGTCAGTGAGTTTGGCACGCAGTGAAGTTTCACCAGCGCGCGAGACTAATTTTACCCAATCGCCATCCTTCACACCACGCACCTCGGCATCATGCGGGTGAATTTCGAGTAAGTCTTCCTCATGCCATTTGGCGTTGTCGGTACGCCGGGTTTGCGCCCCCACATTATATTGCGAAAGAATCCGCCCTGTGGTGAGCAGCAGCGGAAAGCGCGGGCCGGTTTTTTCATCGGTCGGGATATAATCGGCAATCACGAACTGGCCCTTGCCACGAACAAATGCCCCAATATGCATCGTCGGCGTGCCTTCGGGCGCCAGTTCGTTGCACGGCCATTGAACCGAGCCTAAACGCTCCAGCAAGTCATATGAAACATTCTGAAAGCTATTGGTGGTTCTGGCAATTTCATCCATGATTTCGGATGGATGATTATAATGCATATCCATCCCCATCGCCTTGGCCAACAGCAGCGTGATTTCCCAATCACCATAACCGTTCTTCGGGCTCATCACTTTACGGACGCGCTGAATCCGGCGCTCCGCATTCGTAAAGGTACCGTCTTTTTCAAGAAAGCTACAGCCAGGCAAAAACACATGCGCATAATTCGCGGTCTCGTTCAGGAATAAATCCTGTACCACCACGCACTCCATGGCCGACAGGCCGCCGATGATATGCTGCGTATCCGGGTCGGATTGCGCGATGTCTTCACCTTGGATGTAGAGGCCAAGGAAGCTACCATCCATGGCAGCATCAAGCATGTTCGGAATTCGTAAGCCCGGTTCTGCAGAAAGCGCAACACCCCAATCCTGCTCGAAGATCTGCCGGGCTGTATCATTTGATACATGGCGATACCCAGGAAATTCATGCGGAAAGCTGCCCATGTCGCAACTACCCTGCACATTATTTTGACCACGCAACGGATTGACCCCTACCCCCTTGCGGCCAATGTTGCCGGTAAGCATGGCAAGATTTGCAATCGCCAGCACCGTGCTTGTGCCTTGGGAATGTTCCGTCACACCCAGTCCGTAATAAATAGCGCCGTTGCGGGCGGTGGCATATAAACGCGCTGCCCCACAAATAATATCAGCCGGCACGCCTGAGAGTTTAGCAACCGCCTCGGGACTGTTGTGAGGCTGCAAAATAAAGGCAGCCCACTCGGCATATTCATTCCAATCGCACTGATTGCGAATGAAATCCTCATCAGCCAAACCCTCAGAGATAATCACGTGCGAGAGCGCATTCACAATCGCAACGTTGGTGCCAGGCTTCAACGCCAAATGATAATCGGCATTTACATGGGGCGAATGAACCAAATCGGTCCGGCGTGGGTCCACCACAATCAGCTTGGCACCTTCACGCAACCGGCGCTTCATACGCGATGCAAACACCGGATGACCATCGGTCGGGTTGGCGCCAATAACCAAAATAGTGTCAGCTTCATCAACGCTATCAAAGTCTTGGGTACCTGCCGATGTACCAAAAGTTTTTGAGAGACCGTAGCCGGTGGGGGAATGACAGACACGGGCGCAGGTATCGACATTATTATTACCAAACCCCGCACGCACCAGTTTTTGCACGAGGTATGTTTCCTCATTGGTACAGCGTGAGGATGTAATACCACCGATTGAGTCTCTACCGTATTTGGCTTGGATCCGTTTGAATTCAGAAGCGGTATACGCAATCGCCTCTTCCCAGCTAACCTCGCGCCATGGATCAGTAATTTTCGCGCGGATCATGGGGGTGGTAATACGGTCGCGATGGGTGGCATAACCCCAGGCAAAGCGGCCCTTCACACAGGAATGGCCGTGATTAGCCTTACCGTCCTTATACGGCACCATCCGAACCACGTCCTCACCGCGCATTTCTGCCTTAAAGGTGCAACCAACCCCGCAATAAGCGCAGGTAGTAACAGCGGAATGTTCAGGCTGGCCCATCTCAATGACGGTTTTTTCCATCAAAGTTGCGGTCGGGCACGCTTGCACACAAGCACCACAGGATACGCATTCGGAGTCGAAAAAAGCCTCCGAGATACCAGGCGAAACCTTGGATGAAAAACCAGAGCCATCGATGGTGAGCGCAAATGTGCCCTGCACTTCCTCGCAAGCCCGCACGCAACGCGAACAAACGATACATTTTGAGGGATCAAACTGAAAATATGGGTTCGAAACATCCTTGACTGCGTCAAGATGATTCGCACCATCATAACCATAACGCACCTCGCGTAACCCTACCGCGCCAGCCATGTCCTGCAATTCACAATTGCTGTTGGCTGAGCACGTCAGGCAATCAAGCGGGTGGTCAGAGATGTAGAGCTCCATCACCCCCTTACGCAGCTTTGCCAGCTTGGCATTTTGGGTATGCACCACCATGCCTTCAGCCACCGGCGTGGTGCAGGAGGCCGGCGTACCAGCGCGGCCTTCAATTTCCACCAGACAAAGGCGGCAAGAGCCATAGCTATCCAGCATGTCGGTCGCGCAGAGTTTAGGAATTTGCGTGCCTAGTTCGGTGGCAGCACGCATCACTGACGTACCTTCAGGTACGGTGATGGTTTGTCCATCAATGCGCAAACTAACCAATTTCGTGGCGTTGCTGGCTTTGGTGCCGTAGTCGATTTCCTGGATCAGACCCATTATGTAATTCCCTATTCCGCAGCCAGCTTAATAGCTGACTTGGAGAAATCTTCTGGAAAATGCGCTATCGCGCTCAGTACGGGGTATGGCGTAAAGCCACCCAGAGCACATAGCGAGCCAAACTTCATGGTCTCGCAAAGGTCGTGTACCAAAGCGATGTTTTTCTCGGGCTCTACGCCAGCGATGATTTTATCGATGACCTCAACGCCGCGCGTAGAACCAATGCGGCAGGGCGTGCATTTGCCGCAAGATTCGTGGGCACAGAATTCCATCGCAAAGCGGGCCATTTTAGCCATATCCACGCTGTCATCAAACACCACCAAACCGCCATGCCCGATCAGGCCATTGCGTCTGGTAAAAGCTTCATAGTCGTATTCTGTATCAAACAACGATGGCGGGAAATAGGCGCCCAGCGGGCCACCTGCCTGCACCGCCCGAACCGGGCGGCCGGTGGCAGTGCCACCAGCGATGTCGTTGATAATCTCACCCAAGGTAACGCCAAACGCCACCTCAAACAACCCGCCATGTTTAACATTGCCCGCGATTTGAACCGGCATGGTCCCGCGTGAGCGGCCCATACCGAAATCAGCGTAATGTTTGGCACCCTTCTCCAAAATCACAGGTATCGTAAAAAGCGAAATGGCGTTGTTGATGACCGTGGGTTTGCCAAACAACCCAACCAATGCCGGAATCGGCGGCTTAGCCCGAACCTGCCCACGCTTGCCCTCCAGCGAGTCCAGCAACGCGGTTTCCTCGCCGCATACATAGGCACCAGCACCCACGAAAACCTCTAAATCAAAGGTATGGCCGGAATCCATCACATCAGCACCCAGCAAATTAGCCCGCCGGGCCAAAGCGATGGCCTTATTCATGGTGCGAATGGAATGCGGATATTCAGAACGGATATAAACATAGCCTTTCGTGGCCCCGGTCGCGAGACCCGCGATGGTCATGCCTTCTATCAGGCAAAACGGATCTCCCTCCATCATCATCCGGTCTGCGAACGTGCCGGAGTCACCCTCATCGGCGTTACATACCACATATTTCTGGTCACCCGGCGCGGTACGCACCGTTTCCCATTTGACACCAGTTGGGAAGCCGGCGCCGCCACGGCCCCGCAGGCCCGAGTCCTTCACCTCGGCACAGATACCCGCAGCGCCGAGTTTGATGGCATGGGCAAGACCGACATAGCCGCCATGAGCGATATAATCACCCAGATTGAGTGGGTCGATAACACCGCATCGTGCAAAGGTCAGACGCTGCTGTTTGGCGAAGAACGGAATTTGTTCGACCAGACCCACAGCCTTCGGGTGGTTCGCAGCTTCCTCAAAGAGGCCGGGCACGTCTGCCAGCGTCATCGGGCCAAAACCAACGCGGCCTTCCGGCGTGACCAACTCCACCAACGGTTCCAACCAAAACATGCCCCGCGAGCCATTGCGGGTGATTTGAACATCCAGCCCGCGCCTCGCGGCTTGGGCAGCAATCGCGGCAGCGATTTTATCGGCGCCCGTGGCAATCGCCACAGCATCGCATGGAACATAAAAATGCATCACAGAGCCTCCAACGCCAAAGCTTCGAGGCCCGCGGCATCAAGGCGCGCGTGAATTTCGCCGTCGAGCATTGCACTGGGTGCACAAGCGCATAGACCCAGGCAATAAATCGGCTCTACTGTTAGCCTGCCGTCCGGGGTTGTCTCGCCCCAATCCAGCCCCAGGCGCGCCAACAGCCTCGCCGCGTTTTCCTCGCTCCCCATCGACTGGCAAGCCTCCGCCCGGCATAATTTAAGCACATGGCGGCCTGCCGGTTTCTGCCGGTAATCATGGTAAAACGACACCACGCCATAAACCTCGGCACGCGTGATATTGAGCTTGCTGGCGACCAGTCGCATGGCATCTTCCGAGATGAGCCCAAACTCTTCCTGAATGCTGTGCAAAATAGGTAACAACGGCCCTTCCAGATTCTGGTGGGCAAGAATAATGGCTTCAACCAATTCAGTTTTGAAGTTGCTATCCACAAGTTTTTCCTAATGTTCGAAGGCCGTTTCAACTATTTCACGGATAAAAACAATATCGAATATCAGTGTTGCAATAGCACAAAACTATCATACGCTCGTCCCCCCGTGCGCCCCATGCGACACCAGAGCAGAATAAAGCGAGTTTGTGTATCTTAGCTTAATTGTTGCAAGCGCGTTGCCAAAATAATAAGCGCTTCAGTCAGGGGCGAGAGCGGATCGCGGTCGGCTACCACCAACCCAACCCGATGTACTTCTTGCGGATTGATGATGGGAATCGCCCTTAAACGGGTTGTCAGACCAAAAATTTCCGCCAGTTTTTCCGGCATCACACTGGCCCAGCGGCCGGTTTGGACGTGGCTGACCAGCACAACGATAGAATTAGACTCTAATGTCGGCTCGGCCACCACCCCGGCGTTACGCAACAACCGATCGATAATCCGGCGGTTCTGCATATCGGGGGTAAGCAGACAAAGCGGAATTTTGCCGACTTCGGCCCAGGTAACACTCTCGCGGTCGCCCAAGGGCGCGGTGGCCGAGGTGAGTAACCGGTAGCGTTCCTCGTACAGCGGGATAACCCGCGTCTTTCCCACCGGCTCATTGTCTAGATACGTCAGGCCTGCGTCGATCTCGAGATTGTGCAGGCGCTCCAGAACCTCTGATGATGTACAGGATAAAACCGAGAACCTCACATTCGGGTGCTGCGCCCGATACGGCGTGGTAAGTTCAGCCACCACAGCCAGGGCGGTTGGCACCGCTGCAATCCGCAACAACCCGCTTAAGCCCCGTTTGAGCCTGGTGACATCATCACGCATCGCATACACGTCACCGGTGATCCGCCGCGCCCACTCCAGCATAGCCTCACCTTCGGGGGTGAACCCTTGGAAGCGCGAAGAGCGATTGACCAGCGGCATGCCCATCAGGTCTTCCAGGGCACGAATGCCGGCTGAGAAACTGGGCTGGGTAACGCCGCAGGCTTCGGCGGCGCGGCCAAAGTTTTTCTCACGGGCCAGAGCGATGAGATATTCAAGTTTACCGAGCATAGACCCAGTGTAGCAGGTGCTACCTCAAATAAAAAAGCAGGCCGAAGCCTGCTGTTTTATTTAACCTGAAGATAAACCTTAATCTTCGGAATCGTCGTCTTCGACCTTTTCAGCAACCGGACCGCTATCAAGGCCCTTGGCTGAAACATCACGGTCAACGAACTCAATAATCGCCATGTCGGCAGCATCGCCAAAACGCATACCGGCCTTCAACACGCGGGTATAGCCACCGGCGCGGGTTTTATAACGGTCAGCCAGGGTCGCAAACAACTTCGTGACGATCGTCTCGTCGCGTAGCTGGTTGAAAGCCTGACGCTTGGCATGCAAATCGCCCCGTTTAGCGAGGGTTACCAATTTTTCGGCAACCGGACGAAGTTCTTTCGCCTTCGGCAAGGTGGTGGTGATCTGCTCGTGCTTAATAAGAGCGACGGCCATGTTACGAAACATGGCGGCGCGATGGGACGAGGTAACGCTGAGTTTCCGTCCGCTGAGACCGTGACGCATTTCTAAATATTCCTGACGACGCTACTAAAAGGGTTGATCTGAACGTTTGGCCAATTCCTCGATATTCTCGGGCGGCCAATCGGTCACAGCCATGCCAAGGGACAGACCCATGACGGTAAGCACTTCCTTGATTTCGTTCAGCGACTTGCGTCCGAAATTCGGAGTACGCAGCATTTCCTGCTCAGACTTCTGAACGAGATCACCGATATAAACGATATTGTCGTTCTTCAGGCAGTTGGCACTACGAACCGAAAGTTCGAGTTCATCGACCTTACGAAGCAGGTTGGCATTAAACGGCAGCTCGATACGGGGTTCCTCGGCGCGCAGGCGCTGCGGTTCCTCAAAATTCACGAACATGCCGAGTTGGTCCTGCAAGATACGGGCGGCAAGCGCCACGGAATCTTCCGGAGCAATGGCGCCGTTGGTTTCCACCTGCAAAATCAACTTGTCATAGTCGGTCACCTGACCAACGCGGGTCTGTTCAACCCGGTAAGACACGCGGCGAACCGGCGAGTAGATGGCATCAACCGGGATCAGTCCAATCGGCGCATCTTCGGGGCGATTATTAGCGGCAGGCTCATAACCACGGCCGGAACCGACGGTAAATTCCATGCCCAGCGTCGCGCCGTCATCAAGCGTACACAGCACCAGGTCAGGATTCATGATTTCGATGTCATGACCCGCTTGGATCGCACCGGCCTTAACCTCGCCAGGACCAGTCGCGGTCAGCACCATGCGCTTTGGGCCCTCGCCATGCATACGAACGGCAAGCTGCTTAATGTTCAGCACGATGTCGGTGACGTCTTCACGCACACCGGCCAGAGTGGAGAACTCGTGAAGCACGCCGTCGATTCGCACGGCGGTCACAGCAGCGCCTTGAAGGGACGACAGCAGAATACGGCGCAGCGAATTGCCAAGCGTCATGCCAAAGCCACGCTCCAGCGGTTCCGCGATGATGGTCGCGACTCGTGCCGGGTCGCTTCCGAATTCAACATCAAGCTGTTCCGGCTTGATCAACATTTGCCAGTTGCGTTGCAGCGACAAATTAGATTCTTTCAACATTTAACCCTCCGGCTGGGCAATAAAATAACCACCCCAACCTTAACCAAACGATTGTTCCACAGGCTGCCAGCAGCCCCAGACCCTAGCCTTAAACGCGGCGACGCTTGCGCGGGCGGCAACCATTGTGCGGGATCGGCGTTAAATCGCGGATCGCGGAGATTTGGAAGCCAACAGTCTGCAAAGCGCGCAAAGCGCTCTCGCGTCCCGAACCCGGGCCGCTCACTTCAATTTCTAGCATTTCCATGCCGTGCTCACGAGCCTTCTTGCCGGCATCCTCGGCTGCAACCTGGGCAGCATACGGGGTGGATTTACGGCTGCCTTTGAAACCCTGGCTGCCAGCCGAAGACCACGCAATGGTGTTACCCTGGGCGTCGGTGATGTTCACCATGGTGTTGTTGAAACTAGCGAGAACATGGGCAACACCAGATATGATGTTCTTGCGTTCTTTTTTACGGGGGCGTGAGGCGGGTTTCGCCATGTCTTTAATCCTGAAGTTCTAGAAAATAGCGAAAAATTACTTGGTAACTTTCTTCTTACCGGCAATCGCCACGGCCTTACCCTTACGGGTGCGGGCATTGGTGTGGGTACGCTGGCCACGGACCGGCAGGCCCTTACGGTGGCGTAAGCCGCGATAGCAGCCCAAATCCATCAGGCGCTTGATATTCATCGCGGTCTCGCGGCGGAGGTCGCCCTCAACGCGGTAGTCCCGGTCGATCAACTCGCGAATTTTTAGCACTTCATCGTCGGAAAGCTGGTTGACGCGACGGTCCTCAGGGATGCTGAGCGCCGTGCAGATGTCACGGGCTTTCACCGGGCCAATGCCGTATATATAGCGAAGGCTGATCAGAACACGCTTATTCGTAGGAATGTTTACGCCGGCAATACGCGCCACGGTGGTCTCTCCTGATGGTCTCGCCTCGCGGCGGAATGGGGGTAGAAAAGCAAGTTGCGGCGCCCCGATGTGGAGCGCCGCAGAGATGGGCGTTATAGCGATGCCCGAAACAGAGTCAATCAAACCTGATCAATTTTTCGTGATCAACGTGTGTTCACAAAAATTTATTAGGGTGCAGTCGTTTTAGATTAACGCATTTGGCGTCAGCCTAAACCGGGAATTGCCTTCTAAGTTATTGATAAGATAATGATTTAAGTCTTGGGGTGGACTGCAAAACAGTCCACCCCAAATGGTCAGGCTCTAGGCCGGCGCGGGCTCGGGGACACCGACTTTACGCAAAACCGCTTCTATCTGGCGCTCAACCTCGTCCATATCGGCCATACCATCGACTGTGAACAAACGGTTCTTGGCACGGTAATACGGCAGAATCGGCACGGTATCGGCGTTATAAGCCTCCATCCGGGCGTGCACGGTCTCCGCTTTGTCATCCGGGCGGCGGGAGAATTCTGTCGAGCCGCATTTATCGCAGACGCCCGCGACATGCGGCTGCTTGAATTTATCGTGATACCCTGCCCCGCATTTTGCGCAGGTAAAGCGGCCACTGATACGTTCCACCAGCATTGCTTCATCGACCTTCAGTTCGATCACTGCGTCGAGGTCAACCTTGGTGTCATGCAGCAACTTATCCAGCGCCTCAGCCTGCGGCACAGTGCGGGGGAAGCCATCCAAAATAAAGCCGTTAGCACAATCTGGCCGGCTAATACGTTCCGCGATCATCCGGATGATCAGATCATCCGACACCAAAGCGCCTGCCGCCATAATCCCCTTGGCCTCAAGCCCAATCGGCGAGCCAGCCTTCACCTCTGCCCGCAGCATATCTCCCGTCGAAATCTGGGCAACCCCATAGCGGGTCTCCAGAAGCTTGGATTGGGTGCCTTTACCGGCGCCTGGAGGGCCTAAGAGAATCAGTTCCATCGAGAGTTTCCTTTTTTATTTCCGGCTTTTGCCGCGGTTTTTACGAATCAGACCTTCGTATTGGTGTGCCAGCAGATGCGACTGAATCTGGCTCACAGTATCCATGGTCACTGAGACAATGATCAAAATTGAAGTACCACCGAAATAAAACGGCAGGCTGTAGTTACTGAGAACAAACTCCGGCACCAAGCAAACAATCACAAGATAACCAGCCCCAATGGTGGTCAGGCGGGTCAGAACAGTGTCAAAAAAAGCCGCTGTATTGGCCCCGGGGCGGATACCGGGAACAAATCCACCGTATTTTTTAAGCTCTTCGGCTTTTTCCTCCGGATTAAACACAATCGCCGTGTAGAAATACGCAAAAAAGATGATCAGGAACGCGAAAAACAGCATATAGCCTGGCTGACCGTGGCTGAGCTGATGCGCTATTGCTTGCAACCAGCCTGGACCACCCTTGGCGAACCCAACGATGGTGGCAGGAATCAACAGCAGTGAGCTGGCAAAAATTGGCGGTATCACGCCCGACGTGTTGACCTTCAGCGGCATGTAGCTCGACTCGCCGCCGAACATGCGCTGGCCAACCTGGCGCTTCGGGTACTGCACCAACACCCGGCGTTGGGCGCGTTCCATGAACACCACGAACGCAATGATCGCGAAGGCACAGATAAAGAATGTGATAATAAACAACGTCGAGAGCGCCCCGGTTGAGCCAAGCTCCAGAATATTGGCAATCGCAACCGGCAAATTAGCGACGATACCGGAAAATATGATCAGGCTGGCACCGTTGCCGATACCGCGCGAGGTGATTTGCTCGCCCAGCCACATCAGAAAAATAGTACCGCCGACCAATGTGACGACACAGGTGAACGTGAAGAATAAACCAGGATCAATAACCGCCGGACCAAGGGTGCTCTTCATCCCCTGCAACCCGATTGAAATGCCGTAAGCCTGAACCGCCGCGATCAACACTGTAAGGTAGCGCGTGTATTGCGTGATTTTCTGCCGGCCCGACTCGCCTTCCTTCTTCAGGGTATCAAGAGTGGGGATCGCAGAGGTCATCAACTGAATGATAATCGAGGCACTGATATATGGCATGATATTGAGAGCAAAAATCGTCATCCGGCCCAGGGCACCGCCCGTGAACATATTGAACATGCCCAGAATACCGCCGCCATTCTGCGTCATCATATGCGCCATCACAGTGCCATCGACGCCGGGAACTGGAATATAGGTACCGAGGCGGAATACGATCAACGCCCCAAGGGTAAACCAAATGCGCTTTTTGAGTTCAGTGGCCTTAGCGAAAGCTCCGAGATTCATGCTCGATGCCATTTGTTCTGCGGCGGATGCCATGCGAGTCCTCTTTCAATAGAAACGGCGCTTCCAGGTTTGGCACCCGGAAGCGCCGAATGTTCAACGCTTGTTTTCCGGCATTAAGCCGGTGGAGGCAAGTGGCTTTGATTTACGCAGCCGGGGCCTCATGAACCTTAGCGGCAACCAGGGTCGTAACCTTACCGCCAGCCTGTTCCACCGCAGCAATGGCCGCAACAGAAGCGCCGGAGACTTCGATGGTAATAGCGCGGGTGATGGTACCTTTCGCGAGCAAACGTACGCCATCAACCTTACCCAAACGAACCAAACCAGCATCGCGAAGCACTGCTTCGTTGATCGGCTTGGACGCATCGAGCTTGCCATCCTCAAATGCAGCCTCGAGGCTGGCAAGATTGAGAGGCGCATATTCCTTGCGGTTGACGTTGTGGAAGCCACGCTTGGGCAACCGGCGATAAATCGGCAACTGGCCGCCTTCAAAGCCGTTCAGGGAAACACCCTCGCGAGCTTTTTGGCCTTTAACACCCTTACCGGAGGTTTTGCCCTTGCCAGAGCCAATGCCACGGCCAAGACGCTTTGACTTCAGACGCGAGCCGGGATTGTCCCGCAGATCGTTGAGTTTCATTGTCATAATTCCTGGAGCGTCGGCGTTAAGCCAACTCCTCCACTTTCACGAGGTGGGCAACTTTTTTAATCATGCCGCGCACTTCCAGAGTGTCGGCATATTCGCGGCTTTTGCTGATCTTATTCAGGCCCAGACCAATAAGCGTGGCTTGCTGGCCAGGCTTTTGACCATTACCCGAGGAAGTTTGCGTGACGCGGATTTTTTTTCCAGCAGTTTTTTGATCAGACATCGGAAGCCTCCACAATGACGTCCTTTTTGGCAGGGGCTGTGCCATAAAGATCAGCCACCTTCTTGCCACGGCGGGTAGCCACGGCACGCGGGCTGGTCACGCTGGTCAGAGCAGCAAACGCAGCCTTCACCATGTTGTGCGGATTGCGGCTACCAATGGACTTGGCAACAACGTCACCAATACCGAGGGTTTCGAACACCGCGCGAAGCGGGCCACCAGCAATGATGCCCGTACCAGCCGGCGCCGCACGAATAACGACATCACCAGCACCAAATGAACCACGAATATCATGGTGCAGCGTGCGGCCTTCCTTCATTGGAACGCGGATCATGGTCTTTTTGGCGCGTTCGGTTGCTTTACGAATGGCTTCCGGCACCTCGCGGGCCTTACCAGCGCCATACCCAACGCGACCCTTCTGGTCGCCGACGACAACCAAGGCGGCAAAAGCAAAACGACGCCCACCTTTAACAACCTTGGCAACGCGGTTGATGGTGACCAGCTTGTCGGTCAGTTCATCACCGGTTTCCTTATCGCGTTCTTTCTCGCGTTCCCGCGGCTTATTGTTGCCGCCGCCTTCACGTGCTTCACGTGCCATTTTTCAGATCTCCTAGAAGTCGAGACCGCCCTCGCGGGCAGCCTCTGCCAGAGCTTTCACCCGGCCATGATATAGATAAGACCCACGGTCAAACACCACGGCGAGAACGCCGGCAGCCTTAGAACGCTCGGCGATCAGTTTGCCAACCGCCGATGCGGCATCCTTGTCAGCGCCGGTTTTCAAAGCGGCCTTCAAATCTTTGTCCAGGCTTGACGCTGCGGCAACGGTAATACCCTGCGCATCGTCGATGATCTGAGCGTAGATATGCTTGCCGGAGCGGAACACGGAAAGACGCGGGCGGCCGACCGACTTCTGCTTCAACTGGTAACGCAGACGCGCACGGCGGCGAACCTGTAATGAAAGATTGGTAGTTGCCATTATTTCTTCTTACCCTCTTTGCGGCGAATTGCTTCACCCTCAAATTTCACGCCCTTACCCTTGTAGGGCTCTGGCGGACGATACGAGCGGATTTCCGCGCAAACCTGACCAACCTGGCGCTTATCCATGCCTTCAACCTTGATCAAAGTTGGCTTTTCGCAGGAAATTTTGATGCCGGCAGGAACCGGATACACAACATCATGCGAGAAGCCCAAATTAACCACGAGGTTTGGGCCGTTAACCGCAGCGCGAAAACCAGTGCCGGTAATTTCCAGGGTCTTTGCATACCCAACTGAAACGCCCTTCACCATGTTCGCGATGTTTGCACGAGTGGTTCCCCACATCATGCGCGCCTGCGCGGCTTTGGTTTTCGGGGCTACCGAAACCTTGTTACCATCAATTTTGGCCTCGACGTTATCCGTCAATTCCAACGTGAGTTCGCCGAGCTTACCTTTAGCGGTAAGGATGTTGCCAGCCAGCGCCATGGTAACGCCTGCGGGAACTTCGACCGGATATTTGCCAACACGTGACATGTCTGATCCTCCCTTAGAAGACGCGGCAGAGAACTTCGCCGCCAACATTGGCAGCGCGGGCTTCAACATCACTCATCACGCCACGCGGCGTGGAGAGGATGGAAACACCTAAACCTGAATAGACGCGCGGCAATTCCTTGATTTTGGAATATACCCGGCGGCCTGGGCGAGAGACACGGTTGATTTCCTTAATCACCGGCTGACCTTCGCTGTATTTCAGCTCGATACGCAATTGCGAAATGCCCGGGCGTAGTTCCTCGCGGGAGAACCCACGAATGAAACCCTCACGCTTCAACACATCAAGCACATTGGCGCGCAGGTTTGAGGCAGGTGCAACGCACATGGTCAAACGCGCATGTTGCGCATTACGAATACGGGTGAGCATGTCACCCAACGGATCGGACATCGACATTTTTGCGCCCTTTCCTTACCAGCTAGCTTTTACAACGCCAGGGATCTGCCCAGCGCTGGCCAGATCGCGGAACGCGATACGGCACAGTTTGAATTTACGGTAGTTACCGCGCGAACGGCCAGTAAGCTCGCAACGCAAGCGCACACGAACCTTCGCGCCATTGCGCGGCAGTTCGGCCAGCTTGATGCTTGCCTCAAAACGATCTTCCACTGGCAGCGTGCGATCCATGATCACACCCTTCAATGTTGCCCGCTTTGTCTTGTCGCGAGCGGACATCCGCTCACGCTTCGCATTCCTGTTGACCTGCGATGTCTTAGCCATTGTTCTGCAACCCCTCCGGAACCTGCTGGAAACACCCAGCCGTTTTCCAAAAATCTAAAAACGAAGAATTCAATCTATGCTTGCCTTACTTGGCAAACGGCAGATTAAAGCCTTTTAGTAACGCCTTAGCCTCGGCATCGGTTTTCGCGGTCGTCACGAAAATGATGTCCATCCCACGAATCGCGTCGACCTTGTCGTACACGATTTCCGGGAAGATAATCTGCTCTTTCAAACCCATGGCAAAATTGCCACGACCATCAAAGCCCTTGCCGGTCGGAATCCCGCGGAAGTCACGCACGCGCGGCAGCGCAATGGTGACCAAACGATCCAGGAATTCATACATCTTGGACTTGCGAAGCGTGACCTTACAACCAATCGGCAGACCAGCGCGGATTTTGAACCCGGCGATCGCTTTCTTGGATATGGTCTTAACCGGCTTCTGGCCCGCGATGAGGGTCAGTTCAGCAACTGCCACGTCCAGCTTTTTCTGGTCAGCCGCAGCTTCACCGACACCCATGTTAATGACGATCTTTTCCAAGCTCGGCACTTCAAAAGTGTTCGTATAATTGAACTCCTTTTGCATCTGCGCCCGCACAACCTCACGGTAGTGCACTTGCATACGCGGCAGGATTTTTGTTTCAGTCATTGCGGCCTCCTCAGCCATCAATCGCGGTGCCGCTCTTGCGAGCGACGCGAATTTTGCGGCCATCGTCCAGAATACGGAACCCAATGCGGGTTGCCTTATTGGTGGACGGGTCGATCAAAGCCAGGTTGGACAAATGCACAGCGGCTTCGCGCTCCACAATCCCGCCCGGCTGACCAACGCCCTTGGCCTTGGTGTGACGCTTGGCAATGGCAACGCCTTGCACAACAGCGCGGTCTTCCTTCGGGATCACCCGCAGCACTTCGCCACGGCTGCCCTTAGATGAACCGGAGATCACGACAACCGTGTCACCTTTTTTAATACGAGCCGCCATATTACAGCACCTCCGGCGCCAGGCTGATGATTTTCATGAACTTCTTGGCGCGAAGTTCACGAACCACCGGCCCAAAAATACGGGTACCGATCGGCTCGCCCTGCTTGTTCAACAGCACGGCAGCGTTACGGTCAAAACGGATAGCACTGCCATCAGCGCGACGAACCGGGAACGCGGTGCGCACAACAACAGCCTGATGCACGTCGCCCTTCTTCACCTTACCGCGCGGAATCGCATCCTGCACGGCAACTACGATCACATCACCGACCGACGCGGTTTTGCGCTTGGAGCCGCCGAGCACCTTGATGCACTGCACGCGGCGAGCGCCAGAGTTGTCCGCAACGTCAAGGTTTGATTCAACGATAATCATGCTTTGGCTCCTTCTGAGAGAGCCGCACCATTGCGCTCAGTCACGATCCAAGTCTTACGCTTGGAGATCGGGGCGCATTCTTCAATGCGAACCAGGTCACCTTCAACGCAAGTGTTGGCCTCGTCATGCGCCGCATATTTCTTCGAGCGGCGAATGAATTTTTTATACAAAGGGTGCATGATACGACGTTCGACCAAGACGGTGATCGTCTTGTCCATTTTGTCGCTCACAACCCGTCCGGTCAGAACACGTTTCGGCATAGTACCCTCTTAAACCTTAGCTGCGGCGCGGGTGCGCTCAGCCAGAATTGTCTTAACCCGCGCAATATCGCGCCGCACCGCTTTCACGCGGCTGGTATTTTCCTGCTGGCCAGTGGCACGCTGGAACCGCAGGTTAAACTGCTCCTTGCGCAAATCCAGCAGCATCGTTGAGAGTTCATCCGGCGTCTTGGCGCGGATATCGCTTGCAACCGTCATATTACGCGTCTCCAATCCGGGTTACGAACTTGGTCCTGATCGGCAATTTCGCGGCACCCAATGCCAAAGCTTCACGAGCCAGCGGCTCGGCAACGCCATCGATCTCAAACACGATGCGGCCAGGATGCACGCGGGCCACCCAGAATTCCGGGCTGCCTTTACCGGAGCCCATACGGACTTCAGCAGGCTTGGTAGAAACTGGCAGATCCGGGAAAATCCGGATCCACACGCGGCCGGCACGCTTCATGGCGCGGGTAATCGCACGACGCGCCGATTCGATCTGACGAGCGGTAATCCGCTCTGGCTCCAGAGCCTTCAGGCCGAAGGCGCCAAAATTAAGCTGCGTGTTGCCCTTGGCCAGACCGTGGATACGGCCCTTGTGGGCTTTACGAAACTTCGTACGCTTGGGGGACATCATAGCTAATTATTCCTCAGCGCTGCGGGGCTTGTTCGGCAGCGCGCTTATCCTGCGCCAACGGATCCTGAACGAGAATTTCGCCCTTGAAGATCCATACTTTCACGCCGCACGTGCCATAAGTGGTTTTTGCAGTGGCAACACCGTAATCGATGTCGGCACGCAGAGTGTGCAAAGGCACGCGGCCTTCACGGTACCATTCCATCCGGGCAATTTCAGCGCCGCCGAGACGGCCGCCGCAATTGATACGAATGCCCTGGGCGCCCAAACGCATGGCAGACTGCACCGCGCGCTTCATGGCACGACGGAACGCCACGCGGCGTTCAAGCTGCTGGGCAATGTTTTCGGCAACCAAGGTCGCGTCGATTTCCGGCTTGCGGATTTCCATGATGTTCAAGGAAACCTCGGCCTTCGCCATCACCGACAATTCCTTGCGCAGGGTGTCGATATCCTGACCCTTCTTACCGATCACCACACCAGGGCGTGCAGCATAGATGGTCACACGTGGCTTTTTGGCCGGGCGTTCGATGACCACTTTAGATACGCCAGCCTGCGAGAGCTTGCTGCGCAAATGGGCACGAAGTTTGATATCGTCATGCAGCAGCTTGGCGTAGTCTTTGCCAGCATACCAACGGCTGTCCCAGGTACGGGTAATGCCAAGGCGCATACCGATCGGATTAATCTTGTGACCCATATTATGCGGTCTCCACAGCGGTCTGAGTTGCGGGCTTCACGGAACCCTTGGAATGGCCAGGCTTGGTATCGCGGCGCGGTCTTTCAGCCGGTTCACGCTCGGCCACCACGATCTTCAAATGGCTGAACCATTTTTCGATCTGGGCGGAACGGCCGCGGCCACGCGCATGGAAGCGGCGCATGACAATACCACGGCCCACTTCAGCAATTTTCACGACAAGCTTGTCAACATCGAGCTGATGATTATTCTCAGCGTTGGCAATCGCGCTCTCAAGGGTCTTCTTGACCTGCTGGGCGATACGACGCTTGCTGAAGGTAAGATCAGCAACCGCTTTACCAGCCGGCATGTTACGAATGGATTGGGCGACGAGGTTTAGCTTGCGCGGGCTGCAGCGCATGTTGCGCGTGATGGCCTGGGCTTCGCTATCTGCCAACGTGCGCGGGAAATTCGGCTTGCTCATATTAGCCCCGCTTCGCTTTCTTGTCGGCCGAATGTCCCGGGAAAGTACGGGTCGGCGAGAATTCACCAAATTTATGGCCAACCATGTTTTCGTTTACCTGAACCGGCAGAAACTTCTTGCCGTTGTAAACGCCAAAGGTAAGGCCAACGAATTGCGGCAGAATGGTCGAGCGACGCGACCAGATCTTGATGATCTCGTTGCGGCCCGAGGCGCGAGAGGTCTCGGCCTTTGCCAACATATACCCGTCAACAAACGGGCCTTTCCATACAGAACGTGACATCTATCAGCCCTTCCCGCTCTTAGCGCGGCGGATGATAAGATCATCCGTACGTTTATTGGTACGCGTTTTATAACCCTTGGTCGGCTTGCCCCATGGCGTAACCGGATGACGGCCACCAGAGGTACGACCCTCACCACCACCATGTGGATGGTCGACTGGGTTCATCACAACACCGCGTTGATGAGGCTTGCGGCCCAACCAACGGCTACGGCCGGCTTTACCAATCTGCTCATTTTGATGATCAGCATTGGAAACAGCCCCGATGCTGGCCATGCATTCTGAACGCACGATACGAAGCTCGCCGGACATCAGCTTGATCTGGGCATAACCCTGATCCTTACCAACCAGTTGGGCGAATGTGCCAGCCGAACGTGCCATTTTACCGCCGGCGCCAACCTTCAATTCGATATTGTGAATGATGGTACCAACCGGGATGGCTGAGAGCGGCATTGCATTGCCGGGCTTGATATCGACCCGTGAACCCGAGATGACCGGGTCGCCAACCTTCAAACGCTGTGGCGCCAAAATATAAGCCAATTCACCGTCGGCATACTTGATCAGCGCAATGAACGCAGTGCGGTTTGGATCATATTCCAGACGTTCAACCGTCGCGGCAACATCGTACTTACGGCGCTTGAAGTCGACGATACGATAAGCCTGCTTGTGTCCACCGCCACGAAACCGGCTGGTGATACGACCATGATTATTGCGACCACCAGACGAATGCTTGCCTTCGGTTAAGCCCTTAACAGGCTTGCCCTTCCAGAGTTCGCTGCGGTCGATCAGAACGGTGCCGCGAAGGCTGGCCGTCACTGGATTGAAATGTTTTAATGCCATTTATCTAGTCCCGCCTTACGCCAGACCGGTTGTGAAATCGATGCTCTGGCCTTCGGCCAAAGTCACGAACGCTTTTTTCACGTCGGAGCGGACACCAGGGCGGCCCTTGAACCGCTTGGTTTTGCCCTTTGTGATCAGCGTGTTCACAGCGGTTACTTTAACTTTGAACAAAGCCTCGATCGCAATTTTGATCTCCGGCTTGGTCGCATCATCGGAAACCTTGAACACAAACTGGTTCTTTTCCGAGAGCAACGTCGCTTTTTCGGTAATCAGAGGTGCTCGGATTACCTGATACATCCGTTCCTTCGACATGGTCGAAGCCTTGGTTGCGATAGTGCTCATGCCAGGCGCTCCTTCAAGCCATCAATGCCGGCCTTGGTGATCACCAGAATATCGTGCTGAAGAATGTCATAAACATTCGCACCGATGACCGGCAGAATATCCAAGCCGTGCACGTTGCGGCTGGCGATCAGAAACTTCTGGTCAACAGCGGCATCAACGATCAACGCCGATGACCAACCGAATTTTTTGACGCGTGCTGCCACATCCTTGGTTTTGTCCATCGACGCCACGGCATCGAGAATGACCAGTTTGCCGTCCGCTGCTTTCTGGCTCAGCGCCGAAAGCAAACCCAGACGGCGTACTTTTTTGTTCAACGAATAGCCATGGTCACGAACGACCGGACCATGCACAACACCACCGGTGCGGAACTGCGGCGCGCGCAACGAGCCCTGACGAGCATTACCGGTACCTTTTTGCTTGAACGGTTTGCGGGTCGTGCCCGAAACTTCGCCCATGCCCTTGGTTTTATGATTACCAGACCGGCGCTTGGACAATTGCCAATGCACCACGCGGGCCATCACATCCTTCCGGGGTGCGATACCAAAGATGTCTTCCGGCAAGTCGGTCGAACCGGCTGCCTTGGCATCAAAATCGTAAATATCGAATTTCATATCAATCAGCCTTTCAAGCCGGCTGGGTAGGCGGCGTCAGCCGGGCGGGCGCGCTTGATCGCATCCCGCAAGGTCACATAATCGCCTTTTGAACCCGGGACAGCACCGTGAACCATCACAAGGTTACGGGCTTCGTCGATCGCCGCGACAGTCAGGTTCAGCGTGGTAATACGCTCCTGGCCCAAATGTCCTGGCATTTTTTTATTCTTGAAGGTCTTACCCGGGTCCTGACGGTTACCGGTAGATCCCAAGCTACGATGGCTGACAGAGACACCATGGCTGGCTTCGAGGCCGGCAAAGTTCCAGCGCTTCATACCGCCCTGAAAGCCCTTACCTTTGGTAATGCCAGCAACGTCAACAAACTGACCAACCGTAAAATGCGACGGTGAGATCTGCACGCCGGGCTCCAGCACGGCGTCAGGCGCCACGCGGAATTCAACGAGCTTCTTTGACGGCTCAACCTTCGCTTTCGCAAAATGGCCCTTCTGCGGCTTGCTCACATTCTTCGGCTTGGCTTTGCCATAACCGAGTTGCACCGCAGTATAGCCATCGGTCTCCACTGTGCGTGTGGCAACAACCCGAACCTCATCAAGGTGCAGAACTGTCACCGGCACGTGGGTGCCGTCCTCTTTAAATAGCCGGGTCATACCCAGCTTCTTTGCAATCACACCGGTACGCATAATTCCACCTGGTCTCAGATCTTGATTTCGACTTCGACACCGGCTGCGAGATCGAGCTTCATCAGCGCGTCCACAGTTTGTGGTGTCGGGTCAACGATATCTAGCAAACGACGATGAGTCCGAATTTCGAACTGCTCGCGGCTCTTTTTGTCCACATGTGGCGAACGGTTCACAGTGAACCGTTCGATATGTGTCGGCAGCGGAATCGGCCCCCGTACTTGTGCGCCCGTACGCTTCGCCGTGTTCACGATGTCCTTCGTGCTGTTATCCAGCACGCGGTGGTCATACGCTTTTAAGCGAATGCGGATGTTTTGGTTATCCATAGTAAACTTACGCTCCTGGGGGCCGAATTTTACTTAGTGACCTTGGCAACAACGCCCGAACCAACGGTCCGGCCACCTTCGCGGATAGCGAAACGCAAGCCTTCATCCATAGCGATCGGGGCGATGAGATCAACGTCGATTGCGACGTTATCACCTGGCATCACCATTTCCGTACCAGCTTCCAAAGTCACGATGCCGGTGACGTCCGTGGTGCGGAAATAGAACTGCGGACGATAGTTGGTGAAGAACGGCGTATGACGGCCACCCTCTTCCTTGGTCAGAATATAGGCCTGAGCATGGAACTTGGTGTGCGGGGTGATTGAACCCGGGGCTGCCAGAACCTGGCCGCGCTCGATGTCTTCACGCTTGGTACCGCGCAGCAACGCGCCAATGTTATCGCCGGCTTCACCCTGGTCGAGCAGCTTGCGGAACATTTCAACGCCGGTGACGATGGTCTTGGTGGTGGCGCGCAGGCCAACAACTTCAACTTCTTCACCAACCTTGATGATACCGCGCTCCACACGACCGGTAGCAACAGTACCACGACCAGAGATTGAGAACACGTCTTCAACCGGCATCAGGAACGGCTTGTCCTTCGCGCGGGCCGGCTGCGGAATATATTCGTCAACCGCGGCCATCAGAGCCAGCACAGCCTGCTCGCCAATTTCCGGTGTCTTGTCTTCAAGGGCGGCCACAGCCGAACCCTTGATGATGGGGATATTGTCGCCATCAAAGCCATACTTGGAGAGAAGTTCGCGCACTTCCATTTCCACCAGCTCGACCAGATCGGGGTCAGCCAAATCCATCTTGTTCAGGAACACCACCAGCGACGGCACGCCAACCTGGCGGGCCAGCAGGATGTGCTCACGAGTCTGCGGCATCGGGCCGTCAGCAGCGGAAACAACCAGGATTGCGCCGTCCATCTGGGCGGCACCGGTGATCATGTTTTTCACATAATCGGCGTGGCCGGGGCAATCGACGTGGGCGTAATGGCGGTTGGCGGTCTCGTACTCAACATGGGCGGTCGAGATGGTGATGCCGCGAGCGCGTTCTTCCGGAGCCTTGTCGATCATGTCGTAGGCTGTGAAGGTAGCGCCGCCGGACTTTGCCAGCACCTTGGTGATGGCGGCGGTCAGGGAGGTTTTACCATGGTCAACGTGACCGATGGTGCCGATGTTTACGTGCGGCTTATTCCGCTCAAATTTTGCTTTTGCCATGTGACTTGCTCCGTACGGGCTAAACTAAAAGTGGATGTTACCAGCGATAATGACTGAAGGCTTTATTTGCCTCGGCCATCCGATGGGTGTCTTCGCGTTTCTTGACGGCAGACCCGCGATTATTCACCGCATCCTGCAACTCGTTTGAAAGCCGCTCTTCCATCGTGTGCTCACCGCGTTTGCGGGCGCTATCGATAATCCAGCGGATGGCCAGCGCCTGGCGGCGCTCAGTGCGGACTTCAACCGGCACCTGGTAGGTGGCACCACCAACGCGGCGCGACCGAACTTCAATCGCCGGCTTCACGTTATCAAGCGCTTCGTGGAACAAGCGTACCGGGTCGGCATTCGCCCCGCCGCGCTTTTTCAACACATCGAGCGCACCGTAAACGATACCTTCGGCGGCGGATTTTTTGCCATCATACATCAACACGTTCATGAAACGGCTGATAACGATATCACCGAACTTGGCGTCCGGGAGAACTTCGCGTTTTACCGCGCGACGACGTCTGCTCATATCCCTGTTCCTCTTACTTCGGCCGCTTCGCGCCGTAGAGCGAACGGCGCTTACGACGCTTCGGCAGACCCTGCGTATCGAGCACACCGCGCAGGATGTGGTAACGAACGCCTGGCAAATCTTTCACACGGCCGCCGCGGATCAGCACCACAGAGTGCTCCTGCAAGTTATGGCCTTCACCCGGAATATAGCTCACGACCTCAAAGCCGTTGGTCAGGCGCACTTTGGCAACCTTACGCAAAGCGGAGTTCGGCTTCTTTGGTGTGGTGGTATACACACGCGTGCAAACACCGCGCTTTTGCGGGCAGCCTTCAAGGGCCGGCACCTTATTGCGCTTGGTTGCCGGTTCACGGCCTTTGGCAATCAACTGATTAATCGTCGGCATCTATCAATCCTGTTCGTGTGTCACGGGGCCGAAGCAATTTTTGGCCTGGTTTGCTCAAAATAAATAACCGCAAGGCGAGCAACATAGCTCACCTTACGGAATTCTTCTCCAACACGCGGCCTTAGCACCCTGAAAATCAGAGGACGGCGCCGCACGCGCCAGATATTAAGAACAAACCGGGACCCGAAAAGCACCGGAACCGCGAGAGCGCTTTCCTTAAGAGTGACCCACCCCCAAGTCAAGCATGATGAGGGGGTTTGAGGTGATTAAAAGGCAGCTAGGCAATAGTGACATGGCTGGCTGGGCGTTTAGCCGGTTCCAGAGGGCGCACAAGCGCCATGCCACGCATCAACAGCACGGCAAAAAACAAAAACAACCGGCGGACTCGGGACATAGTAGGCGCTGGTGCTTGAGCCTGATGGTTTGAGGTTGAGTCGCCCGCAATTCGACCTCAAACATGAGTCAGCCCCTTATTTATAATTGAGAGGACGATTTACGCATCGCGCTGGCGCATGTTGGGGTCAGCGTGACGGAATTGCACTCTATCATCACGGCTGGCGGACCTGGCCTCATGGCCGACAAAAAAATGCCGGGACAGGCCCGGCATTTTTAGTCTCGTATCAAAGTCGGCGGATTACTCGGCCGCCATCTCCGGCTTGGCAATCGCGGGGCGCTGGCCGCCCAGCGTCTGCCGGTCACGGCCCGCTGCGACGGCGCGCAGGCGGTTCATGACGCTACCCGTACCCGCCGGGATCAAGCGCCCGACGATGACGTTTTCCTTCAGGCCGGAAAGCGAGTCGGTCTTGCCGGCGGTAGCCGCTTCGGTAAGCACCCGGGTGGTCTCCTGGAAGGAGGCCGCCGAGATGAAGCTCTGCGTCTGCAAGCTCGCCTTGGTGATGCCTTGCAGCACCGGCAGGCCGGTGGCAGGGCGTTCATCAACGGCCAGCAGCTTGCTGTTTTCGATATCGAATTCCACCCGATCCACCAGTTCGCCCACCAGGAAGGTGGTGTCGCCGGCGTCGGTGATTTCGATCTTCTGCAGCATCTGGCGGACGATCACTTCAATATGCTTGTCGTTGATCTTCACGCCCTGCAGACGGTAAACATCCTGAATTTCGTTAACCAGATAGTCGGACAACGCTTCCACACCCAGCACGCGCAGAATATCGTGCGGCACGCGCGGGCCATCCACCAACGGGTCACCCCGGCGCACGTAGTCGCCTTCCTGCACCGAGAAGTGCTTGCCCTTGGGAATGAGATATTCGGTTTCTTCACCGGTCTCGTCATTCTTCACAAGCACGCGGCGCTTGGCCTTGAAATCCTTGCCGAATTCAACGCGGCCATCAATCTCGGAGATGATCGCGTGGTCCTTCGGACGGCGGGCTTCAAACAACTCGGCCACCCGCGGCAAACCACCGGTAATGTCACGGGTCTTCGAGCCTTCACGGGGAATACGTGCCAGCACGTCACCATCAGCCACGGTCGCACCTGGTTCCACTGAAAGAATGGAATCGGGGTTCAGGAAGTAGCGGGCCTCAGCACCGTTGGTGAGACGCACGATCTCGCCATTGGCATCCTTCAGGATCAGGCGCGGACGCAGATCCGCGCCGCGGGCTGACTGCTTGTAATCGACCACCACCTTAGAGGTCAGGCCGGTCACTTCGTCGGTCCGCTCAACCAGGGTGATACCCTCGATCAAGTCAGCATATTCAACGATACCGGAACGCTCGGTGATGATCGGCAAGGTGTACGGATCCCACTCGGCCAGTTTCTGGCCGCGTGCGACGGTCGCACCTTCATCACCCAGCAAGCGTGCACCGTAAGGTACGCGGAAGCGGGCGCGTTCGCGCTTGGCATTGTCGGTAATAATGATTTCGCAGTTACGCGACATCACCACCGGCACGCCCTGGCTGTTCGTCACCACGTTACGGTTACGAATGGCGATCGTGCCATCATGGCTGGCTTCCACGTTGGATTGTTCCGCACCACGCTGGGCGGCACCACCAATATGGAAGGTACGCATGGTCAACTGCGTGCCTGGTTCACCAATGGACTGCGCGGCAATGACACCCACCGCCTCACCGGCATTCACCGTGGTCCCGCGTGCAAGGTCACGGCCATAGCAATGGCCGCAAACGCCGATCTTGGTATCGCAGGTCAGCACCGAGCGTATCTTCACAGACTCAACGCCGGATTTCTCAATGATCTCCGCCTGCGGTTCCTCAATGAGCACGTTGGCACCCACCAATTCAGCGCCTGTCAACACATCAAGCACCGCCGCCGCCGTAGTACGGCCCAGCACACGTTCGGCGAGCGAGGAAACAACCTCACCGCCATCCATCACCGCACTGACGGTCAGGCCGCGTTCGGTGCCGCAATCTTCCTCGATGATGATGCAATCCTGCGCCACATCGACCAGACGGCGAGTAAGGTAGCCAGAGTTCGCGGTCTTGAGCGCGGTATCGGCGAGGCCCTTACGCGCACCATGGGTGGAGTTGAAGTAATCGAGAACCGAGAGGCCTTCCTTGAAGTTGGCGATAATCGGCTGTTCGATGATTTCACCTGACGGCTTGGCCATCAAACCGCGCATACCGGCGAGCTGTGACATTTGCGCTGGCGACCCACGCGCACCGGAATGGCTCATCATCCACACCGAGTTGGTGGGCTTGCCGATGGTCTGGCGTGAAATTTCGACCATCATGGCTTTTGCCACCAGGTCCTTACAACGCGACCAGGCATCCACCACTTTGTTGTAGCGTTCGCCGGCAGTGATCAGACCCTCCTGATATTGCTGCTCGAACTCGCGCACTTCGGCCTGGGTTGCAGCGACCAGGGATTTTTTGGAGTCGGGGATAACCATGTCGTCCTTACCGAACGAGATACCGGCCTTGGCAGCATGGCGGAAACCCAGCCCCATTAGGCGGTCACAGAAAATAACCGCTTCCTTTTGGCCGCAATGACGATAGACCAAGTCAATCACATCAGACACAGCCTTCTTGGTCAGCATTTTATTGACCACCGAGAACGGCACGTTGGCATCGAGCGGCAGCAACTGACCAATCAACATACGGCCCGGGCTGGTGCCCACAATAACCTGCTTCTTCACTCCTGCATGGTCGATGGTGGTGATACGGGCGCGGATTTTGTCGTGCAGCTTGATCGCGCCGGCGGCCATGGCGAATTCGATTTCGCCGACCGAGCCGAAGGCTTTGGCGTCTTCATCCTTGGTGGCGGCGTATTCAGCCGTTTCCAGTGAGAGGTAATAAATGCCGAGCACGATGTCCTGGCTCGGCACGATGATGGGCTTGCCGTTGGCGGGCGAGAGGATGTTGTTGGTGGACATCATCAACACGCGGGCTTCCAGCTGCGCCTCGATGGAGAGCGGTACGTGGACCGCCATCTGGTCACCGTCGAAGTCAGCATTGAAGGCGGTGCAGACCAGCGGGTGCAGCTGGATGGCCTTGCCTTCAATCAACACCGGCTCGAACGCCTGGATGCCGAGGCGGTGGAGTGTGGGCGCGCGGTTGAGCATCACCGGATGTTCGCGGATCACCTCTTCGAGGATGTCCCAAACTTCCGGGCGCTCTTTCTCGACCATCCGCTTGGCAGCCTTGATGGTGGTGGCTAAGCCGTATTTTTCGAGCTTGGCGTAGATGAAGGGCTTGAAGAGTTCGAGCGCCATTTTCTTCGGCAGGCCGCATTGGTGCAGCTTCAGCTCCGGCCCGACCACGATGACCGAACGGCCGGAATAATCCACCCGCTTGCCGAGCAGATTCTGACGGAAGCGGCCTTGCTTACCCTTCAGCATATCCGAGAGGGATTTCAGCGGGCGCTTATTGGTGCCGGTGATGGCGCGGCCGCGGCGGCCGTTATCGAACAGCGCATCGACCGATTCCTGCAGCATGCGCTTTTCGTTGCGCACGATGATGTCGGGGGCGCGCAGTTCCATCAGCCGCTTCAAGCGGTTGTTGCGGTTGATGACGCGGCGGTAAAGATCGTTCAAATCCGAGGTCGCGAAGCGGCCGCCGTCGAGCGGGACCAGAGGCCGCAATTCGGGCGGGATGACCGGGACGACGTCGAGGATCATCCATTCCGGGTGGGTACCGGAATCGAGGAAGTTCTCGACCAGCTTCAAACGCTTGACCAGTTTTTTGCGCTTGGTCTCGGAATTGGTTTCCTTCAACTCGGCGCGCATCCGCGCCTTGTCTTCGGCGAGGTCAATTTTGACCAGGATATGCTTGATCGCCTCGGCGCCGATGCTGGCGATCATACCGTCATCAGGATATTCGTCCTGATGATTATACAGATCGTCTTCGGAAATCAGTTGGTGAGTTTTGAAGTGCGACGTGCCGGGGTCCAGCACAATATAGCTTTCAAAATACAGGACCTTCTCGACATCTTTGAGGGTCATATCCAGCATCGTCGCGATCCGGCTCGGCAGCGACTTCAAGAACCAGATATGCGCTACCGGCGAGGCCAGCTCGATATGGCCCATGCGCTCACGCCGCACCTTCGCCAGCGTCACTTCAACGCCGCATTTCTCGCAGATAATGCCGCGGAACTTCATCCGCTTGTACTTGCCGCACAGGCATTCATAATCCTTGATCGGGCCAAAGATGCGCGCACAGAACAACCCATCCCGTTCCGGCTTGAACGTGCGGTAGTTGATGGTTTCCGGCTTCTTGATCTCGCCATACGACCAGGAGCGGATCTGCTCCGGAGACGCGATCTGGATTTTAATATGATCGAAAGTTGCGGCCTGGCCGGTCTGACCAAGAATCTTCATTAAATCATTCATCGTTCAACACCCTCAAATTTCTGGTTGTGGTCAGGCAATCGGCTCAAGTCGCCGATTGCTCCAAATCCACATTCAACCCCAGGGATTTCAACTCTTTCAGCAGCACATTAAAGCTTTCAGGAATACCAGCTTCAAAATTGTCCTGCTCGCGGACAATCGCCTCATACACTTTGGTACGGCCTGAAACGTCATCGGATTTCACCGTCAGCATTTCCTGCAAGGTGTAGGCCGCACCGTAAGCTTCGAGCGCCCAGACCTCCATCTCCCCAAAGCGCTGGCCACCGAACTGCGCCTTACCACCCAGCGGCTGCTGGGTAACCAGGCTGTACGGGCCGATGGAACGGGCATGGATTTTATCGTCAACCAAGTGATGCAGCTTGAGCATATACATGTAACCAACGGTCACCTTGCGCTCGAACTGTTCACCGGTCCGGCCATCCTTCAGCCACACCTGGCCAGATATATCCAACCCGGCTTTTGCCAGCATCGCTTCAATGTCCGGAATCCGCGCACCGTCGAACACCGGCGTTGCGATGGGAATGCCTTTTTTGAGGTTCCCGCAAAGCTCAACCAATTCGGCATCGTTCATGTCGGCAATCTGGTTGCCGTAGATATTATCGCCGTAGATGTCTTTCAGCAGGTTCAGCAACTCAACGCGGGCAAGCCCGGTGCGGCGGTATTCTTCCACCGCCACGCCAACCTGTTTACCCAGGTTTGCGCAGGCCCAGCCCAAATGCACTTCCAGAATCTGACCCACATTCATCCGGCTCGGCACGCCGAGCGGATTGAGCACCAGGTCAACCGGTGTGCCATCTTCCAGGAACGGCATGTCCTCAACGGGAACAACCCGCGAGACCACGCCCTTGTTACCATGACGGCCGGCCATCTTATCGCCCGGCTGCAGCTTACGCTTCACGGCGATAAAGACTTTGACCATCTTCATCACGCCCGGCAGCAACTCATCGCCGCGCTGCAGTTTTTCAACCTTGCTCTCAAAGCGGTCCTGCAAACGCTTGGCGGCGGCATCAAATTCCCGCTTGAGAATTTCGATGCTCGCCATCACGGCGTCATCCTGCACGATCACATTACGCCAGGCGCCACGCGGATGTTCCGCCAGCACTTCGGATGTGATTTCGGTGCCGGACTTGATGCCCTTGAAGCCGGAGCCAGCAATCTGGCCCAGCAATGTTTCCCGCAGCCGGTTGAGGAATGAACGCTCCTGAATGGCGCGTTCGTCGTCACGGTCCTTGGCAAGACGTTCGATCTCGGCGCGTTCAATCGCCAGCGCACGCTCGTCCTTGTCAACGCCACGGCGGTTGAACACCCGCACATCAACAATCGTCCCCGCCACACCCGGCGGCAGTTTCAGCGAAGTATCACGCACATCGGAGGCTTTTTCACCAAAGATGGCACGGAGCAGTTTTTCTTCCGGCGTCATCGGGCTTTCGCCCTTTGGCGTTACCTTACCCACCAGAATATCACCCGGATTCACTTCAGCACCAATATACACGATGCCAGCTTCGTCGAGGTTGCGCAGCGCTTCCTCACCGACATTCGGAATATCGCGGGTGATTTCTTCCTGGCCGAGCTTGGTATCACGCGCCATCACTTCAAATTCTTCGATGTGAATGGAGGTGAACACGTCGTCACGGGCAATCCGCTCGGAAATCAGAATCGAGTCTTCAAAGTTGTAGCCGTTCCACGGCATGAACGCGCACAGCGCGTTACGGCCGAGCGCCAATTCACCCAACTCGGTGGACGGGCCGTCGGCGATGATATCACCTTCGGAAACGCGGTCACCCACCCGCACCAGCGGGCGTTGGTTGATACAGGTGGACTGGTTGGAGCGCATATATTTACGCATCCGGTAGATATCCACGCCCTTGGTCGCGCCATCCTCGCCGGTGGCACGCACCACAATACGTGCGCCGTCGATCTGGTCGATAATACCGGCGCGCTTGGCAACGATCGTCGCACCGGAGTCGCGGGCCACCGCGGCTTCCATACCAGTACCGACTAAAGGTGCATCGGACTGGATCAGCGGCACCGCCTGGCGCTGCATGTTCGAGCCCATCAACGCCCGGTTGGCGTCATCGTTTTCAAGGAAGGGGATCAGCGCCGCCGCCACCGAAACCAACTGCTTCGGCGAAACGTCAATGGCGGTGACTTCATCAGGCTTGACCAAAAGGAAGTCGCCATTCCGGCGGACGGAGACGAGGTCAGCGGTGAATTTGCCGGTGGTGTCCTTCTTGGCGTCAGCCTGTGCCACGGTCAGACGCTCTTCTTCCATCGCGGAAAGATACTTCCACGAAGGCTGCACCACGCCGTCCTTCACAAGCTGATACGGCGTCTCGATGAACCCGTATTTATTCACTTTTGCGTAAGTGGCGAGCGAGTTGATCAGACCGATGTTCGGGCCTTCCGGCGTCTCGATCGGGCAGATACGGCCATAATGGGTCGGGTGCACGTCACGCACTTCAAAGCCGGCGCGCTCACGCGTCAAACCGCCTGGCCCGAGCGCAGAAAGACGACGCTTATGCGTCACTTCCGAGAGCGGGTTGGTCTGATCCATAAACTGCGAGAGCTGCGAGGAGCCGAAGAACTCACGCACCGCCGCCGCCGCCGGTTTGGCGTTGATCAAATCATGTGGCATCACGCTGTCGATATCGACCGAGCCCATCCGCTCACGGATCGCGCGTTCCATCCGCAGCAAGCCAACGCGATACTGATTTTCCATCAACTCGCCCACCGAACGCACGCGACGGTTGCCGAGATTGTCGATGTCGTCGATGGCGCCACGGCCATCCTTCAATTCGCACATGATCTTCAGGGTGCGGATAATGTCTTCCTTGCGCAGCACGCGCACCGAATCATCGCACTCCAAGCCAAGACGCATATTCATCTTCACTCGGCCAACAGCCGAGAGATCATAGCGGTCAGCATCAAAGAACAGGCCACGGAAAAGCGCTTCAGCGGTCTCCGAGGTCGGCGGCTCGCCGGGGCGCATGACGCGGTAAATATCGATCAGCGCGTCTTCACGGTTGCTGTTTTTGTCAACCGCCAGGGTGTTGCGAATCCACGGACCGTTGCTCTGGTCAACCGCCAGGGTCGGCAACTCGTCAATGCCTTTTTCTTCGAGCAATGCCAGTTTGGCTTCGATCAGTTCTTCACCGGCCTCAGCGAAAATTTCGCCGGTTTCGGGGTCAAACATATCAACCGCCACAAAGCGGCCCAGCAGATCGTTGCGGGCCACCAGCACGCGCTTGGTTTTTTCAGCAATTTTTTTCACCACGCGGGCGGTGAGCTTCTCTTCCGTTTTGGCGACAACTTCGCCAGTGTCGGCATCCACCAAATCCTCGATGAGCTTCTGGTTACGGAAGGCTTCGGCTTCAAACGGGCGGGCCCATTGGCCCTTGGTGCAGGTGAACAACACCTGGCCATAGAAATCCCCTAAAATTTCCTCGGCATCCATGCCCTTCAATTCGGAAAGCTCGACGGCCTCACCCTTGGCGTCCCGCGCGACCTTCAAAGCCTCAGTGGCTTTGCTGTGCAAGGCATACAACAGCGTGGTCACCGGCAGCTTACGCTTACGGTCGATACGCACATACACAAGGTCCTTGGCATCGAACTCAAAATCGAGCCACGAACCGCGATACGGGATCACCCGGGCGGTGAACAAATACTTGCCGGACGAATGGGTTTTACCCTTGTCATGGTCGAAGAACACGCCGGGCGAACGGTGCATCTGGCTGACGATCACGCGCTCGGTACCGTTGACGACGAACGTGCCGTTGTCGGTCATCAGCGGCATATCGCCCATATAAACCGGTTGTTCTTTAATATCGCGGATGGATTTGGCACCGGTGTCCTCATCCAGATCCCACACGATCAGACGGAGAATCACCTTCAACGGCGCAGCATAGGTCATGCCGCGTTGAATGCACTCCTCAACATCGTATTTCGGGTCTTCGAGCTCGTAATGCACGAACTCCAAACGGCCACGGCCAGCAAAATCATCAATCGGGAACACCGACTTAAAGACTTCCTGGATGCCGGAATGGGTACGCGCATCTGGCTTGATGTGCATTTGCAGGAAGCTGTCATAGCTGGCACGCTGCACGTCGATCAGATTAGGCATCGGGGCCACTTCGGGGATCCGCCCAAAGCTCTTACGAATGCGTTTCCGGCTGGTGAAAGACCCTTTACCCAAACCATTCATTGCGTTCATCAACAAACCCCAATTCAACATAAGTAGCAGTGTTAGCCGGTAGGCACGTTTTAACAGCCGTTAGCGGGCGATTACCCGGTGGTAATCGCCCGCCCTGTTAGGCGCAGTTTGCGAGGGTCATACAACCCTCACGGAGGAGAGAATTACTTGACTTCGACAGTCGCGCCCTGCTCTTCCAATGTCTTCTTGATGGTAGCAGCTTCGTCCTTCGTCGCGTTTTCCTTGACGGTCTTCGGAGCGCCTTCAACAAGATCCTTAGCTTCCTTGAGACCCAGACCAGTGATGGTCCGGATTTCCTTAATCACGTTGATCTTCTTTTCGCCAGCGTTGGCGAGGATCACCGTGAATTCGGTCTGTTCTTCAACCGGGGCAGCAGCGGCGCCGCCGCCAGCAGGTGCAGCAGCTGCGGCAACCGGTGCAGCAGCTGAAACGCCCCATTTTTCTTCCAACAGCTTGGAGAGCTCAGCAGCTTCCAGAACGGTCAGTTTCGACAGCTCTTCAACGAGCGAGTTAAGGTCGGCCATGATATATATTCCTAATAGGTAGTCTTTGATTGGTTCCTTGCAAGCCAGCACCACGCCAGCCCGCAAACTGTCTCAAGATTTTTGAAGCAACCCTCAGGCCGCCTCGCTCTTGGAATCGGCGTACGCCGCAAAAACCCGGGCAAGCTGTGCCGCCGGCGCCTGAACAACGCCTGCAATGCGGGTCGCCGGGGTATTGAGAAGCCCCAGGAACTTGGCACGCAGTGTGTCGAGCGACGGCAGTTCGGCGAGCGCTTTGACCCCAGATACATCAAGCATCTGTGAGCCGAGCGAGCCGCCGACCAGTACAAACTTGTCGTTGGTTTTGGCGAAGTCGACAGCCGCTTTGGCAACAGCAACCGGGTCAGTTGACCAGGAAATTGCCGTTGGCCCTTTCATAAAGGGCTTCAAGCCGTCGAACCGGGTTCCATCCAGAGCGAGGAGGGCCAGACGATTCTTCGCAACCTTGAAGCTCGCTCCCGCCGCGCGCATCTTCCGGCGTAAGTCGGTCACATCCGCGACTGTCATCCCCTCATTGCGAGTCACAACAATCATGGATGTCTCGGCAAACACCGTAGACAATTCCGCGACGAATTCACGCTTCTCTATGCGATCCACATCCGTCTCCAACTTGGCGATATGTCCGGAGAAATCCCGGAATATCTGGTTACCCAAGGTGCAAGGGGACCACCCCCCAACACCAATCGCCTGTCCTTACGCATCAGAACCACCAAAGCCTTTCGAAAAAGTCCTTGGCACCTCGTCTACCATTTGCAGAATTGCTTCCATTAAACCCCAAAAGGTACAGATGGTCTCGGACAGGTATCAGGGGGTTTTGAAACCCCCTTGCCCACGGCGGGATGAGCCGCCGCGTATCTCTAATCAGGCTGTGATGCTGGCGACATCGACCCGGATGCCCGGGCCCATGGTCGAGCTAACCGCAACCTTCTGTAAATAAGTGCCTTTCGCGCCCGTCGGCTTGGCTTTCTGGACGGCATCCACCAAAGCCTTGGCGTTCTCAACCAGCTTATCCTCATCAAAGCTGGCCTTACCGATGCCGGCATGGATAATCCCGGCCTTCTCAGCGCGGAACTCAACCTGGCCGGACTTGGCAGCAGTCACGGCGCCCTTCACATCCATAGTCACGGTGCCCAGCTTTGGGTTCGGCATCAGGCCACGCGGCCCGAGAATTTTACCCAAACGGCCAACCAAGGCCATCATGTCCGGGGTAGCGATGCAGCGGTCAAACGCGATTTCGCCAGCCTGAACTTTTTCGGCCAGGTCTTCGGCGCCAACAACATCAGCGCCGGCTGCCAAAGCTTCATCAGCCTTAGCGCCACGAGCGAACACGCCGACCCGCAACACCTTACCCGTGCCATTCGGCAGCGAGATCAGGCCACGGACCATCTGGTCGGCGTGGCGCGGGTCGATGCCGAGGTTCAATGAAATTTCAATAGTTTCATCAAACTTGGCTTTCGCATTGGTCTTGGCCATCTTCACGGCTTCGATCAGCGCATAGTTCTTATTGCGATCGAAGGTGGTGTAGGCTTTGGTCAAACGTTTATCATGTGCCATCAGATTAGCCCTCCACCACGGTCACGCCCATCGAGCGTGCGGAGCCAACCAACATGCGGACAGCGCCATCAACGTCATTGGCATTCATATGAATCATTTTGGTCGCCGCGATCTCTCGCAACTGCGTCATGGTCACTTTACCCACAGCCGCACCTTTACCAGGGGTCGTGGTGCCCTTGGTGATGCCGGCGGCCTTCTTGAGGAAGTAGGTGTTCGGCGGCGTTTTGGTGATAAAGTTAAAGGTACGGTCGGCGAACGCGGTGATCACCACCGGTACCGGCATACCTGGCTCCATGCCCTGGGTTAACGCATTGAATTCCTTGCAGAACTGCATGATATTCAAGCCGCGCTGACCGAGCGCCGGACCAACAGGCGGCGACGGGTTAGCCTTACCGGCCGGAATTTGCAGCTTAATGTAGCCAACGACCTTCTTTGCCATTGCTGGCTCCTATCCCTGGGCAAAATGCCTAATGGACCGTGGTACAATCGGCCGGGCGACCCTTCGCCCAACCTCCCGCGTTCCTTGAAGCGCGGAGCTTTACAGGGTTTGGGAGGGCTTTGTCTATACGGGGGGCGCATGTTCAAGGCGCAATTCACCTATACACGCGATGAAAAACTTGCGTCCGAATAAGCCTGCGGCGGCAAGCCGCCACCCCGGTGCCTTGTGAGGGCCAAGCGAGCCGGACTATAGAGACCGGGCTTTCAGGGATTACAGCACAAAATGCTCTATTGGGTTCGCAGTCTAAAAGGTAGCTGGATCGCGCGGATATTCTCCGTGCTGCTGATCCTGGTTTTTATCGCCTGGGGTGCCTCGAGCGCGCTGCCGCTGATGACCGGGGGCGTGAATGCCGTCGCTCACATCGGCGGCAAGCCTGTGGACCTTGGTATCGTTCAAGCCGAGTACCAGAGTGAACTGACCAAAGCCGAGCAAACCGGCATGCCCGACCTGGCCACCCGCAAGCAAATTGCGCAAACCGCATTGGCCACTGTGCTACGCCAGCAAGCGTTGTTGCAGGAAGAACAGGCTATCGGCATCGCGGCTCCCGATTCGGCTGTGCGGGCCAAAATTTATGCCATTCCCGCCTTCCAGACCAACGGCGCGTTCGATCAAGCCAAATTTGCCTCGGTATTGCAGCAGAACAACCTCTCGCAGGAGCGCTTCCTGGCGCTCGAGACCGATAACGTAAAAACCAGCCAGCTAATTCCGGCGCTAATCAGCGGGGCAGCGGCGCCGCAGGAGCTGGTCAGCCAAATTTTCAGCTTCGTTTCGCAAGCCCGCACCGCAGAAGTGGTGAACATCCCTGTGGCGAGCCAACCGACGCCGCCTCAGCCAAGCGACGCGCAACTGCAGCGTTACTGGAAAAATCATCCGGCGCAATTTACCGCGCCGGCGTACCGCACGGTCAAAATCGTGGTGCTCTCGCCGGAAATATTGGCTCATAACGAGCCGGTCAGCGATACCGCCCTGCAAGCCCTTTATGCCCGTGTCGCGGCCCGGCAATCGGTACCCGCCACCCGCAGCGTCCAGGTCATCACCAGCGATAGCCCCTCCACCGCCACCAAGCTTGCTGCCCTATGGAAAGCCGGTGCCGATTGGACAAAAATTCAGGCCGCTGCCAAAGCCGTCGGCGCCTCGAGTGTTGAAATTGATCATGCGCAGTCCGACCAAATCCCCTCGCCAGCGCTCGAAGCCGCCGTTTTTGCAGCCGTGCCGAACGTGGTAACGGGCCCGGTACAGGGTGATCTCGGCAGTTTTGTCTTTAAAGTAACCGACGCACAGGCGGCCGGCGCGCCGAGCCTGGCTAGCCTGACCCCCGAACTGAAAGCCCAGATCCAGCTGCAGGAGGCCCAGGACCAGGTGGCGAAGGACGTTGATAACGTTCAGGACGCACTGGCCGGCCAGACCCCGCTTGACCAACTGCCCGGTAACCTTGACCTCGCCGCCGTACAAGGAACTTTGGACGCGAGCGGCAACGCGACCGATGGCACCCCGGCGCCGATTCCCGGCGGCGATAAGCTGCGTGCCGCCATCATCAAGGCAATCTTCGCCGCGCATGTGGGTGACCCCGCGCAATTGGTCACGGGCCCAGATGGTGGCTATTTTGCCTTCAAACTCGACAGTATTACGCCGCCAGCGGTAAAGCCCTACGACCAAGTGAAGGCCCAGGTGGCTGCCGCCTGGACCCAAGATACCAGAACCCGCGAAGCGGAGGTGAAAGCCGCTGAAATTCTGCACGCCGTGAATACCGGCAAAACACTAGACCAGGTGGCCAGCGCTGAAGGGTATTCGGTTAGCATGTCGGCCCCGCAGACCCGCATGGCGCAGCCGAACGGCATGACCTCCCAGATGGAGCAAATTTTGTTCAGCCTGAAGCTGGGGCAAGCCACCATGCAGCAAACCGATAGCGGTTTCATGGTGGCGGTTCTGGCAAAAATTAATCAGCCCACCCCCGCACAGGACCCCACCGACGCCGCGCAGATCCAGCAATCCCTTACGAAATCTTTGCAGAATGACGTCGCTGAGAGCTTTTTTGGCGGCTTGCAGGCGCGCGACAAGGTGAGCGTTGATCCAAAATTATTTGCCCAGATCTATCAGTAAACCGAAAGCCAGACCTGAAACATGAATGCCGCCTTGCCGCTCACCTACGATGCCTTCCGTGCCGCCTATGAATCCGGGCGCGGCTCGCTGGTGTGGCGTCATGACGTGGCGGACCTGCTGACGCCGGTCGCAGCTTTTTTGAAACTGGCGCACGGCAAAAAATTCTCGTTTTTGCTTGAAAGTGTCGAGGGCGGCGCTGCCCGTGGGCGCTACTCGGTCATCGGTATGGCACCGGATTTAATCTGGCGCTGCGAAAACGGCGTGGCGCTGTTGAACCGCGATGCCCAACACGACCCAGATCATTTTTTGCCGGTCGGTGAGCCGCCGCTTGATAGTTTGCGTGACTTAATCGCCGAGACCAGGCTCGATGTCCCAGAAGGCCTGCCGCCGATGACCGGCGGGCTCTCAGGCTATCTTGGCTACGACATGGTGCGGCTGATGGAGGATATCCCTGACGCCAACCCCGATGTGCTCGGAATCCCTGACGCCATTCTGGTCCGGCCCAGCCTGTTCGCTATCTTCGATAGCGTGACCGACGAGCTTACCCTGGCAGCGCCAGTTTATCCAAAGGCTGGCATGAGTGCCGCCACTGCCTATGCCGCCGCTGAATTACGCCTCAAGGCGGCGGTCGCGGCATTGGAGCAGCCGGTGCCAAAACTCATCAGCCCGGCGCATATCCCAGCACCGGTCCCGCAATCCAACATGAGCAAGGATAAATTCCTGGCGATGGTGGAAAAGGGCAAAAATTACATCCGCGCCGGCGACGTGTTTCAGGTGGTGCCGAGCCAGCGTTTTGAAGCGCCCTTCACCATGCCGCCGTTCGCCCTGTATCGCAGTCTGCGCCGCATCAACCCGGCGCCATTCCTGTTCTATCTGGATTTCGGGAACTTTCAGGCTGTGGGCTCCTCGCCGGAGATTCTGGTGCGCCTGCGCGATGGCATCGTCACCATCCGGCCCTTGGCCGGCACCCGTAAGCGCGGCGCCGACAAAGCTGAGGATGCCGCCCTGGAAGCCGAGTTGCTGGCTGACCCGAAAGAGCGCGCAGAGCATCTGATGCTGCTTGATTTAGGCCGCAACGACGTGGGCCGCGTTTCGGAAATCGGCTCGGTTAGGGTGGTCGAGAGCTTTGCTATCGAGCGTTTCAGTCACGTGATGCACATCTCCTCCACCGTTGAAGGTCACATTAAACCGGGCCTCGATGCGCTCGATGCGCTGGTGGCAGGCTTCCCGGCGGGGACGCTCTCAGGTGCCCCAAAGGTACGGGCGATGGAAATTATCGACGAGTTGGAACCCTCCCGGCGTGGCTTATATGCTGGCTGCATCGGTTATTTTGCCGCCAACGGCACCATGGATACCTGCATCGGCCTGCGCACGGCATTGGTGAAGGATGGCACCATGTATGTGCAGGCTGGCGTCGGCGTGGTGGCGGATTCCGACCCCGAAGCCGAATATGCCGAGAGCGTGCAAAAAGCCCGCGCTTTATTCCGCGCCGCCGAAGATGCGGTGCGCTATGCCGATAAGGGGCGCGTATCATGATCGTGCTGATTGATAATTACGACAGCTTCACCTTCAATCTGGTGCATTTCCTCGGCGATTTAGGCGCTGCGTGTGTGGTGCGCCGGAACGATAAAATTACCCCTGCCGAAGTGCTGGCAATGAACCCGCAGGGCATCGTGCTTTCGCCTGGCCCTTGCACCCCCAATGAGGCGGGCATTTGCCTGGATATGGTCACCGCCGCAGCAGGCAAGGTGCCTTTACTTGGCGTGTGCCTGGGCCATCAGGCGATCGGCCAGGCTTTTGGCGGCAACGTGATCCGCGCACCCGAACCCGTGCATGGTAAAACCAGCCCGGTGCATCACGCCAACAGCGATATTTTTGCGGGCCTGCCCGACCCATTTACCGCAACCCGCTATCATTCGCTGATCGTGGAACGCGCCACCTTGCCGGACGCGCTAGAAGTCACCGCCTGGACCGATGATGGCATCATCATGGGATTACGGCACAAAAACCTGCCGATATTCGGCGTGCAATTTCACCCTGAGAGTATCGCCACCAGCCATGGCCACGAGATTTTGGAAAATTTCCTGAATATCGCAGGCGGCAAAAACGCCCCGAAACTGGCCGCATGAGCATCGGTTTGAAACCCGTGCTGGCGCGTCTTGCTCTTGGCCAATCCTTAAGCGAAACCGAGGCCGAGGCCGCCTTCGGGGTGGTGATGGATGGCGAAGCCACACCGGCGCAAATCGGCGGGATGCTGATGGCGATGCGTGTCCGTGGCGAAACAGTCGCTGAACTGACCGGCGCTGTCACCGCCATGCGGGCGCGCATGATCGCGATTACCGCACCAGAAGACGCCATGGATGTCTGCGGCACTGGCGGTGATGGCGCTGCGAGTTTGAATATCTCCACCGCGGTCTCGCTGGTGGTGGCAGCCTGCGGGGTGCCGGTCGCCAAACATGGCAACCGTGCCCTCTCATCGCGCTCCGGCGGTGCTGATGTGCTGATCGCGCTCGGCGTGAATATCGAAGCGCCGCCCGCCCGATTGGAGCAGATTTTGCACGATCTCGGTTGCGTTTTTTTGTTCGCACCCAAGCACCATGCCGCCCTGCGGCACGCCGGCCAGGTTCGCGCCGAGCTCGGCACCCGAACAATATTCAACCTCACCGGCCCGATGGCCAACCCAGCCGGCGTCAAACACCAGTTGATCGGCGTATTTGACCCCAAATGGGCGCGGCCCATGGTGGAAACGCTCAAACAACTTGGTAGTCAGGCCGCCTGGGTGGTGTATGGTAACGGGCTGGATGAGCTGACCTTGGATGGCATTAACCACATCGTCGCGCTGAAAGACGGGGTGATTTCAGAATTCACCCTGGTTGCCGCCGATGCCGGCCTGTCTTCCGCCCCGCAAGCCGCCATCAAAGGCGGTGATGCCGAGGAAAACGCCGCCGCCATGCGGGCGATGCTGGGTGGTGCCCCCGGTGCCTACCGCGATACGATTTTATTCAATGCCGCCGCCGCCCTGATGATTGCCGGGAAGGCTGAATCTCTGGCAGAGGGTGTGGCGAAAGCGAAGCTGGCCATTGACAGCGGGCGGGCGAAAGCCGTGCTTGATACATTGGTTATCGCTTCAAATATAAACCCGGACGTTGCGCCGCGACAGGAACTTGTTTGATGGATGGCCCGATGACAACCGGCGAAGATATTCTCGCTAAAATTTGCGCCGATACCCTGGCGCAGGTGGCAACCCGCAAGGCCATCACCAGCATCGACGACATGAAAAGCCTGGCCAAGGATACCGCGAAGCCACGCGGCTTTGGCCGCGCCTTGATGGACGCCACCGCCGCCGGCAAGCCTGGGTTGATCACCGAAATTAAAAAAGCCTCACCTTCAGTGGGGCTGATCCGGGAGGATTTCGACCCGGCGGCGCTGGCCCGCGCCTACGCTGAGGGTGGCGCGGTCTGCCTTTCAGTCCTCACCGATGCGCCTTACTTCCAAGGCTCGCCCGCGCACCTGACAGCCGCCCGGGCTGCCGTGAAATTGCCGGTCATCCGCAAGGATTTTATTCTGGACCCGTGGCAGGTGTATGAATCACGTGCGATGGGCGCTGATTGTATTTTGCTGATCATGTCGGCGCTCACCGATAGCCAATCGCGCGACCTCGAAGAACTCGCCCGCAGTCTCGATATGGATGTGCTTGCCGAAGTGCATGACGAGACCGAACTCGACCGCGCGCTCGGTTTGCAAACGCCGCTGCTGGGTATCAATAACCGCAATTTGAAGACCATGGTAACCACGTTGGAAACGACCGAACGGTTGAGCACGCTGGCTCCGCCTGACCGGTTTCTGGTCTCGGAATCGGGCATTAAAACTCACGAGGATATCACGCGCCTGCAGAAGGTCTGCGTACAAGGATTTCTGGTCGGTGAATCGCTGATGCGGCTGCCCGATGTCACCTTGGCCGTCCGCCAGTTGCTAGGCACGGCATGAGCGGCCTCACCCACATCGATGCGGCGGGCCACGCCCGCATGGTGGATGTGTCCGACAAGGCGGAAACGGTACGCGAAGCCACCGCCAAAGGCCGCGTCAAAATGCTGGCCGAAACCTTGGCACTCATTGCTTCCGGTGGCGCACCCAAAGGCGATGTATTGGCCGCTGCACGCCTGGCGGGGATCATGGGAGCCAAACGTACGTCCGACCTGATTCCCCTATGCCATCCACTGGCAATTTCCTCGGTGGTTGTTGCGCTTGATTTGAACGCCGATGCAACATCCGTCTATATTACCGCCACCGTTCGCAGCACCGGACGCACCGGCGTTGAGATGGAGGCGCTGAGTGCCGTAAGCATCGCCGCACTGACGATCTACGACATGGTCAAAGCGGTGGACCGCGGAATGCGCATCGAGGATATCCGGGTGGTGGCAAAATCCGGCGGTAAATCCGGCGATTTCAAGCAAGCCTGATGCTCAGCGTCGATGAAGCCCGGGCAAAAATATTAGGTGCCCTGAAAGTCACCCCGCCGGAAACAATCGCTCTTGCCAATGCCTATGGTCGGGTAACGGCGGTGCCGGTTTTGGCGCGACTAACCCAGCCGCCGTCTGATATTTCTGCGATGGATGGCTATGCGATTCGCGCTGTTGATGCCGAAGCCGGCGCGGTGCTGAAGGTTATTGGTTCGGCGCCCGCCGGACATCCGTTCAACGGACAAGTCGGTGCTGGCGAAGCGGTGCGATTGTTCACCGGCAGCGTCATTCCCAGAGGCGCCGATACTGTCATCATTCAGGAAAATGTGACGGCGTCAGGTTCGACCATTCATCTGACCGAAGCCGCCGGGATAATGAAAAACATCCGGGCGGCCGGCCAGGATTTTGCGGTGGGCGACGTGCTGGTGCCCGCCGGCAAATTAGTTAATGCACGCGACATTGGGCTCGCTGCAGCGGGGAACCACCCTTGGGTCACTGTCCACCAGCGGCCCAGAATCGCCATTTTGGCCACCGGTGATGAAATTTCGTTGCCCGGTGAAGCGATCAGTGACGGCGGCATTGTCAGCTCCAACGCGCATATGCTGGCGGCATTTATCATGGCGTGCGGTGGTGAACCCGTTGTGCTGCCGATCGCCGGGGATAACATCGCTGCCATTGTCGAAGGTGCCGATGCCGCGCGCGGTGCCGATATGCTGGTCACCACCGGCGGTGCCAGCGTTGGTGACCACGATTTAGTGCAGCCCGCCCTACAGGCCCGTGGGTTGACGCTGGATTTCTGGAAAATCGCGATGCGTCCCGGCAAGCCTTTGATGTTCGGCAATCTGGGCACGATGCCGATGCTGGGCCTGCCGGGCAACCCGGTTTCCGCCTATGTGTGCGCGCTGCTATTCTTGCGGCCCGCCATCACAGAATTATCTGGCCTCCCCGCCGAGGCGCCGGTGCTTGAAACTGCCCGTCTCGACAGCGCCATGAAACCGAATGACCAACGCGAGGATTATGTGCGCGCCAATTTGCGCCGTGATGGTTATGAATGGGTGGTCACACCGTTCGGCAAACAGGATTCCGGCATGCTACGCACACTGGCGAATGCGGAAGCGCTGATCAAACGCCCGCCGCACGACCCGGGGAAAAAAATTGGTGACATTGTCGAGATCATTCGGTTGGGAGCCATGGGGTTGTAGCCGCTGATGGTAAATACAGCGACTTCACTGGATGCTTTTGCCCGAGGCAAGCTGGCGTCCCTGGATGCCCAGCGCCTTCGACGTCAGCTTGTCGAGAGCCACCGCGATGATGCCATATGGATCACCCGCAACGGCAAGCGCTTGCTGTCCTTCAGTTGCAATGACTATCTCAACCTCACCCAACATCCTGAAATCGTCGAGGCCTCGATCACCGCCACCAGGCGCTGGGGGGTTGGTTCGGGCGGCTCACGGCTGGTTACCGGCAATCACCCATTGTTCAGTGAGTTGGAGACCAAACTCGCCGCGCTGAAAGGCTGTGAGGCGGCGTGCGTTTTCGGCTCCGGCTATCTCGCTAACATAGGTATTATTCCGGCAATCGTCGGAAAATCCGATTTATTGTTGGTCGATGAACTGGCCCATGCCTGCATTTGGGCCGGGGCGGCATTATCCGGGGGACGGGTCATCCGCTTCAGCCACAACAATGTAGCCCACGCGGCCGATTTACTGGCGGTCCATCGACATGAGCACCAGCACGCGCTGATGCTCACGGACCATGTGTTCTCAATGGACGGTGATCTCGCGCCGGTTGGCGCATTGATGAACCTGGCCAGCCAGCATGATGCCTGGCTGATGACCGATGATGCCCATGGGTTAGGCGTTTTGCGTACAACGCCCCATCAAGTTCCGCTGCAAATGGGAACCTTATCAAAGGCGATCGGCGCTTACGGCGGATATTTATGCGCCTCCCGACCCGTTGTTGAGCTGATTCGCAACCGCGCTCGCAGTTTCGTATATTCAACCGGACTACCGCCCGGCACCGTTGCCGCCGCGATTGCCGCACTTGATTTTATCGCGAGAGAACCCGCGTACGCCGCCCGCCCGCTGGCGCGGGCGCGCCAATTTACCCTCGCTCTCGGTTTACCCGAAGCAGAAAGCCCGATTGTACCGCTGGTCCTCGGCGACGCGGAAACCGCCTTAACAGCCTCCGATATTCTCTCCGAAGCTGGATTTTTAGTTGCCGCCATCCGCCCTCCCACCGTCCCACCCGGAACCTCAAGACTGCGCTTTACCTTCACAGCGCAGCACCCCGCAGCCGAAGTGGACAGGCTGGCCGCACTGATCAAATCACGTATTTTACCGGCCACCGCCGCGCCGCAGCATTCATAACGCTTGACGTGGTAACGAGAACCTAACTAGAACATCCGAATGTTGGCGTTTTGTTCCTGCGCCTGGCACTTTCCGGAGGTTGCTCAATGCTAACCAGTAAACAGCACGAATTATTGGTGTTTATCGATAAACATCTGCGCCAAACCGGCTGCTCGCCAAGTTTCGAGGAAATGAAGGACGCGCTGGATTTGCGTTCCAAGTCAGGCATCCACCGGTTGATCACGGCGCTGGAGGAACGCGGATTTTTACGCCGCCACAAACATCGGGCGCGGGCTTTGGAGGTGGTGAAGCTCTCCGAGGATTTCGTATCCGTCGAGCAGGAAACCCCTCGCTTTGCTCCAAAGGTGATCCGCGGCGACTTTTCCGGCAAATTCACAGCCCTGCGCGCGGCCAATGAGACCGGTGCGGTTTTGTTGCCACTCTACGGAAAAATTGCCGCCGGCCTGCCGATCGAGGCGCTACAGGACAATAGTAACGAAATTGAAGTGCCGGTTTCCTTACTCGGTAGTGGCGACCATTTTGCTTTGGAGGTGGAGGGCGAATCGATGATCGATGCCGGGATTTTGAGTGGCGATACGGTGATCATCCGCCGTGGTGAGACGGCAGAAAACGGCCAGATCATCGTAGCACTCGTTGATGAGAGCGAAGTTACCCTCAAACGGCTGCGCCGGCGGGGCAATTCAATCGCGCTGGAGCCTGCCAACGCCAAGTTTGAAACCAAAATTCTACCGCCAGACCGGGTAAAAATTCAGGGCCGGTTGGTCGCTCTGCTGCGCAAATACTAACTCAACCAGGTTTGACTTCGCGCCGGGGTGGAACACCACTATCAAGCGCTGCCAGCGCCGGGATCAAACCCTTCAGGGAAAAGTCGATGGTGATCAGCTTACCATTCATCAGGCCAATTTTTGCGTGACCTTTAGATAGGTTGCTGTGAACATCCTTCGTAAAACGCGCTGCCGGCTGGTCGATCACAAAGCAGCCATTTTCATTGCAAAAACTATATGCGGCATCAAGCGGCTTCAGCGAATCCACCGATAATTCAACGCCCGGCTTTAATGCCACGCCAAGCGGGGCAAGAATATTCACATCGTGGCCTTTCGCGTCGTTCCTGACAAAAGTGACCGTAAGCAACTGGGTGACATGGCCATTTTGTTTTAGCACCAGATGCTGCTGTACTGAGCAAATGATGTGGGTGGGCTGGCCCGCCGGGGTGGTGGACAGGCAGCGATAAACCCAATCACCATAGGTCTGAGCGTATAATTTTTGCACCGGTGCCGCAGGTGCCGCCGCGGCGGGCGGATTTGGCGCTGTCGGCTGATCCGCTGCGATCGCGCGAAGCGGGGCAAAACCCACCAAGGCACAAACAACCAAAAGAATTTTCCGATACTGGGTCATGCGGCTCAGTCTCCTTAATGGACGCAGGGACGGTTCATTTTCGAGATTGCGTAATAAAACGCGGCGCGAAACACAAGACTGCCTGATGTAAGCCTCTCAGCGCGGCTTCAGTATTTTATTCTTGCGGCGACGTTCCTGCTCATTGGGTTTGGCATTGGCCGGGCGCTCCGGGCGGGCGGGCCGCGCCAACTTGGCTTTGCCTGGGCGGGGCCCAAGGTCACGCGCCGGACCAGCCCCTGGCGGGCTGCTGGCCTCGATCACCATGTCGGCATTTGCCGCAGCATGAGTTGCGGCCTGGAAGCGGTCAGCCGCGGCTTGGGTGATTTCAAACTTGGTTTCTTTGTCGAAAATCCGAATCACGCCGATTTCGGCCTTGGTGATGCCACCCATTCGGCAGATCAGGGGGATCAGCCACTTCGGGTCGGCATTGTTTTTGCGGCCCACGCTGGCGCGGAACCATGTCATCGGCGCACCATCGTCGCGCTTCGCAAAGGGCAGGTTTTCACGCGGAACGCGTTCATGGGAAGCGCGGTCATTGGCCGCGCGGACCGGGCGGGCGGTCGCGGCAGGTGGCTGATATTGCACGGAAATCTCCTCGGGCGAGGGCAGCCGGGCGCGGTACAGCCGGATCAGTGCGGTGGCGATGGATTCCGGGCTTTGGCGGGCCAGCAATTGCTGCGCCAGCGCTATATCCTCAGGCAGCGGGGCCTCGGTGAGTGCCGGGTCGGAGAGCAGGCGTTCCTGGTCAAGTGCCCGTATCTCCTCGGCGGTTGGCGGATCAGCCCAGGCGGCATTGATGTTGGCAGATGCCAGCAGCATTTCAGCGCGGCGGCGTTTGCTATTGGGCACCAGCAGAATGCACATGCCCTTGCGCCCCGCCCGGCCGGTGCGGCCTGAGCGGTGCAACAGCGTGGCTTTGTTGGTGGGCAAGTCAGCGTGAATCACCAAATCAAGGTCCGGCAAATCCAGGCCACGCGCTGCAACATCGGTGGCAATACATACCCGGGCGCGGCCATCGCGCAGCGATTGCAAAGCGTTGTTACGCTCATTCTGGCTAAGCTCACCTGACAGGGCCACAGCGTCGAACCCGCGTTCCAGCAGGCTGCCTTGCAGGCGGCGCACCGCCTCGCGGGTCGCGCAGAATACCAGGGTGCCGCGCGCTTCATAAAAGCGCAGCAAATTCACCAGGCCAAGCTCGATCTCATGTCCGGAAATCCGCACGGCACGATATTCAATATCAGCATGCGGCTGATTGCGGGCCACGGTGTCGATCCGCATCGCATCCTGCTGATATTGCCGGGCCAAGGCGGCGATGTCCTTGGCGATGGTGGCGGAGAATAACAAAGTGCGGCGTGAGGTGGGGGCGGCGTTGAGGATGAACTCCAGCTCATCCTTAAAGCCCAAATCCAGCATTTCATCAGCTTCATCGAGCACCACCACCTGAATGGCGGCGAGGTTGAGGCGCTTGCGGTTGATATGGTCCTGCAAACGGCCTGGGGTGCCTACAACAATATGAGCACCGGCATTCAAAGCCCGGGCTTCCTCGCGGGCATCCATGCCGCCCACGCAGGAAACCACCCGGCCACCAGCCTGCGCGTAAAGCCAGGTGAGTTCACCGTGCACCTGAATCGCCAGCTCGCGGGTGGGGGCGATGACCAGCACCAAAGGGGCGCCAGCGGGCGGAAAGCGCTCTTCAGCGCCCAGAATGGTGGTAGCGAAGGCCAGGCCGTAGGCGACGGTTTTGCCCGAGCCGGTCTGGGCCGAGACCAGCAGATCGCGGTCCTCGGCGTCATGTTCCAGCACGGCAAGCTGGACGGCGGTAGGTTCGGTATAGCCGCGCGCGACCAGCGCACGCTGCAAAGCGGGATTTTCTATAGGGAAGGTCATGGCGGCTCGTACTCCGAGTGCGGCTTGGCCGCAACGCAGGACAGCATTACCCATACGGCACGGCATTGCTCCGGGGGGGCCAACCCACCATTTGTATCAATATGGAAAGTGTCCCGTGCAAATTCTAAAGGGCCTGGGGGTTCTGGCGGTCCTGGGTTGTGCTGGGTGCGTCCAACTGCCGCAATTTGACCCCGACCTCACCTGCACCATCCCCACGCAGACCGAAGCGGATGCGCTGGCTGTGATGCAGGCGCGGAGCGTGGCGCTCACCCACACGCCGTTTGTCGCAGGCAATAAAGTGGTATTGCTGGAAAATGGCCCGGCCACCTACAGCGCGATGTTAACCGCCATGGCGGCGGCGACCAGCCGGATCGACATGGAAAGCTACGAGTTTGACGGCGACGTAGCCGAAAAATTCGCGGATCTGATGATCGCCAAGCAGGCGCAGGGCGTGCAGGTACACCTCATTTATGATGATTATGGCACCAACGCGCCGGCCGGCTTGTTCAACCGGCTTCGCGAAGGCGGCGTGCAGGTTGTCAAATATAACCCGCTTGACCCGCTTCAGATGAAAACGCTGGACGTTAACAAGCGCGACCATCGGAAACTTTTGGTGATTGACGGTGAAACCGCTTTCACCGGCGGTGTGAACATCGCACAAGTGTATGAAAATCATCACGCCAGCTACCAGCATGAAAAAGCCCCCGGCTCCCTGCCCTGGCGCGATACCGACGTTGAGGTTGCAGGGCCGGTGGTGAATGTCTTCGATCAATTATTCGTGCAAACCTGGGCGCAACAAAAAGGCCCGCCTCTGCAGCCCACCGCACCGAACGCCGAAACCATGGGTACCTCAGTGGTGCAAGCGCTGGACGGCTCGCCGGTGGATGGCCACCCGGCGATTTATAAAACATTGCTCGTGGCCATGGCGGCGGCGCATAGCTCGATTCATCTGACCACCGGGTTTTTTGCCCCGCCGCCTGACATGATCCAGGCGCTAGAATGTGCCGCTCGCCGGGGCGTCGATGTACGCGTGATCGTGCCCTCGATCAGTGACAGCGACGCCACCATTACCGCTGGGCGCTCACATTATGACGATTTATTGCAAGCTGGCGTGCATGTTTATGAGCGTCACAGCGTCGTTCTGCACGCCAAAACCGCTGTAATCGACGGCCAATGGTCGTTGGTGGGGTCGTCCAACCTGGATTGGCGCAGCGTGGTTTTTAATAATGAAATCGACGCCATCGTGATGGGGCCGGACTTTGGCGGTCTGATGGAGGCTATGTTCAGGACGGATATTGCGGCCTCCCATGAGATCACGCTCACGGCGTGGCAGCATCGAGGGGTGGCAGAGCGGTTGAACGAGGTCCGGGCTCACATGGTGGAATCACTCTTATAAGAGAGGGAAAGGCTGCCGCCCGGGCCGCTCCCTCAGCCAGGCGTGAAGATTACGAAAACATCTTAACTGCTGTCGGATAAGCATTGAAGGCAAAGTTCCCTTGCCCTATGATGAAAACAACCAGGAAATACCCTGGCCACATAATTGATGGTAAGAGGACAGTTTTAATAGTGCGACCCCCGAAAAACGACCGCCAACGGCAGCCACGCCGCCGCGGTTTTGATGACGATAATTTCTTTGGCAACACACCGCCTCCCCCGCCGTCTTTTTCCGGGTTTGGGTCCGCCTCTTCAGCTCCGGAGTCGAAGGCCACTGTGAAATGGTATAACTCCGAGAAGGGTTTCGGGTTCGTCGAGATGTCCGATGGCTCCGGCGATGTGTTTTTGCATGCCAACTCATTGCAAAACGCTGGGTTCCAGGCCGTAACGCCTGGCTCGATTTTGCAAGTACGCGTCGGCCAGGGCCAGAAAGGCCGCCAGGTTGATCAGGTGATCTCCGTCACCGAAGGTACTGGCGAAGCACCCGCATCGCGCGGCGGCGGGTTTGGTGGCGGCGGATTTGACCGTCCTCGCTCTTCGGCACCGCGGGCGCCGCGCCAGCAGGCTAGCGGCCCATCTGTTGAGATGACCGGCATCGTAAAATGGTACAATTCCACAAAGGGCTTTGGCTTCATCAGCCCACAGGACGGCGGCAAGGACGTATTCGTTCATGCTACCGCTCTGGAACAAGCCGGCCTGCCGCCGTTGCAGGAAGGCCAGTCGGTTCGGATGAACGTTGTGCAAGGCGCTAAAGGCCCGGAAGTCAGCTCGATCAGCGTCGGCTGATCAGGCTTCTGTAGGTACGATAAAAGAGCGTAACCCGGCTGCAAAGCCGGATTACGCTCTTTGTATTTTGGTCATGCAGCCGAAGTAGGAGCAAATCATGGCTTACAAGGTAAATTACGGTCTGGAACGCGCTGAGCGTAACCGCGCCAAACAGGCAAAAAAAGAAGCAAAATTACGCGACAAAAAGGCCGGCATAAAATCTGACGAACCGGAAGACGAGCCCGACGGTGAGGCTCATGCCAGCACGCCATTGCCGCCCGCCGAAGACGCCTGATAAAGTGAAAAAAAGCTAAACTAAGGGATAAAATGCGCCAAATCATCGCTGGAAACTGGAAAATGAACGGCACTCTGGCCGGCGTTGCGGCCTACACGGCGGCTTTGCGCGCGGCGGCCTGTCCAGCCAAGGTGATTATTTGTCCGCCATTTCCCCTGCTGCCCGCTTTTGCCAGCGCATTGGCCGATAGCGATATCGGGCTTGGCGCTCAAGATTGCCATGCCAACGCATCGGGTGCGCATACCGGCGATGTCGCGGCCGGTTTAATAAAGGAAGTTGGCGCCACCTACCTGATTTTAGGTCATTCCGAACGCCGGGCTGACCATGCAGAAAACAATGCCGTGGTGGCTGGTAAAGTGAAGGCAGCGCTTGCCGCCGGGCTGGTCCCGATCGTGTGCGTCGGCGAGAGCGAAGCTGAACGTGATGCAGGCGAGGCTGAGAACGTGGTGCGCACGCAATTAACACATAGCCTGCCGGCAGAATTTATCGGACTGGTCGCCTACGAGCCGATCTGGGCGATCGGCACCGGGCGAACACCAACAGCTGCTGACATTACAGCCATGCATGCCGCCATCCGGGCCGCCCTCGTGACGCAGTTCCCCAAAACCGGTGCTACAACCCCCATTCTCTACGGTGGATCAGCCAAACCGAGCAACGCGGAGGCCATTTTGGCACTACCGGAGGTAGGCGGCGCCTTGGTCGGCGGCGCCAGTTTGCAGGCGGCGGAGTTTCTGGCCATTGCTGCCAGCGCCCGGGTTGTCTAGAAGCCGCCACTAGGTTTCATGGCGCATTGCCGGGCAAAATTTAAGTAAGGTTTCGGATGATCAAGGTTCTTCTCGTTCTGCATGTGTTTGTCACCATTGCGCTGATCGGCGTGGTGTTGATCCAGCGCAGCGAGGGCGGCGGCCTCGGGCTTGGCGGCGGCCAAGGCATGGGCAACTTTATGTCGGGCCGAGGCACGGCAAATTTGCTAACCCGCACCACGGCGATTCTGGGTGCCGCGTTTTTCGTGCTCTCGCTTGGCCTCGCACTGCTTTACAAAGGCGGCTCCACCGGCAATGCCGCTGCTATTTTAGCCCCGCCGACGCAAACCACGCCGAGCATCCCCATTCCAGGCGTACCTACATCAGGTACCATGCCGCCGTTGCCGCCAACCCCGGCGGATGCGAGGCCTGGTCCCGCAGCACCTGCGGCGCCCGCCGCTAGCGTCCCCGCACCTGGCGTCCCCGCGCCCGCTCTGGCGACGCCCGGTGTGCCAACACCAACAAAGTCAAACTAAACGTCTCCCCCCCCTCTCGCTTTTTCTACGACTCATGTATGATCGGATTCCATGACGCGGTTCGTATTCATCACCGGCGGCGTGGTCTCCTCGTTAGGCAAGGGAATCGCATCAGCAGCGCTCGGCGCGTTGTTGCAAGCCCGTGGCTATTCGGTGTGCCTGCGCAAGCTTGACCCCTATCTAAACGTCGACCCGGGCACCATGAGCCCGTATCAGCATGGCGAAGTGTTCGTCACTGACGACGGTGCCGAGACCGACCTCGACCTTGGCCATTATGAGCGCTTCACCGGCGTGCATGCCAGCAAGCTGGATAATGCCACCACCGGCAAAATTTATTCCGAGGTGATCGCCAAGGAACGCCGGGGCGACTACTTGGGCGCCACCGTGCAGGTAATCCCGCATATCACCGACGCCATTAAGGACGTGGTGCTGCGTGAGGTCTCGCAGTTCGACTTCGTGCTGGTGGAAATTGGCGGCACGGTGGGTGACATTGAAAGCCTGCCGTTCCTCGAAGCCATCCGCCAGTTGGGTAATGAACTTACCCACGAACGGGCGATGTTCGTGCATCTGACCTTGGTGCCTTACATTCCCTCAGCCGGAGAATTAAAAACCAAACCAACCCAGCATTCCGTGAAGGAACTGCAGAATGTCGGGATTCAGCCGCAGATGCTGATCTGCCGCTGTGACCGCCCGATCCCTGATAACGAACGCCGTAAAATTGCATCGTTCTGCAATGTGCGCACCGAAGCGGTGATTCCGGCGCTTGATATTGATACCATTTACGCGGTGCCGATTTCTTATCATGAAGCCGGGATGGACCGCGAAGTGCTGCGGCATTTCAATTTGCCATTTGATTCCGAGCCAGACGTATCGCGCTGGTCAAAAATTGTTGACGTGGTGCGCGCGCCGGAAGGTGACGTGCGAATCGCGGTTGTCGGCAAATATACCAACCTGCTGGACAGCTATAAGTCACTCGCCGAGGCGCTGACGCATGGTGGCATTGCCAATAAAGTGAAAGTGCACCTGGACTGGATTGATGCGCAGGTATTTGAGCAGCCCAATACAGTGCAGCAATTGCAGGGCGTGCATGGCATTTTGGTGCCAGGCGGATTTGGTGAGCGTGGCACCGCCGGCAAGATTGAGGCCGTACGGTTTGCCCGCGAACGCAGGGTGCCCTTCCTGGGTATTTGTTTTGGCATGCAGATGGCGGTGATCGAGGCGGCGCGCAACCTCGCCAACATGCCAGCCGCCTCCTCAACCGAATTTGGCCCCTGCGATGAGCCGGTGGTGGGGCTTCTCACCGAATGGGCACGCGGCAACGATATTGAACGCCGCCGGGCGGGTGGTGATTTGGGCGGCACCATGCGTCTGGGAGCGTTCGAGGCGCATCTGGCTGAAGGCTCGCTGGTCCGCAAAGTGTATGGCGGCGCCGCAGAAATTTCTGAACGTCACCGGCACCGCTACGAGGTGAATATTCATTACCGTGACGAATTGGAAGCGACCGGCTTGCGCTTCTCAGGTCTCTCGCCCGATGGCGTGCTGCCCGAGATTATCGAATACCCGGACCATCCGTGGTTCATCGGCGTGCAGTATCATCCTGAATTGAAATCCAAGCCCTTCGCGCCACATCCGTTGTTTGAGGGGTTCATCGCCGCCGCAGTACGGCAATCGAGGCTGGTATGATCGAAGTCGGGTCTTTAAAAATCGGCAATGAACTGCCTTTCACTCTGATCGCCGGACCGTGCCAAATTGAATCCGAGGCGCACGCCATGGAAATGGCCAGTGCGCTGCATGAGATTTCCAAAAATCTTGGCATTGGGATTATTTATAAATCCAGCTACGACAAAGCCAACCGCACCTCGGCCACCGCCGCGCGGGGCGTGGGCATGGCGCAGGGATTGGAAATTCTGGCGCGGGTGCGGGAGACTTTTCAAATGCCGGTGCTGACCGACGTGCACGACGCCAGCCATTGCGCTCCTGCGGCAGATGCGGTGGATGTGCTGCAAATTCCGGCATTTTTATGCCGCCAGACGGATTTACTGCTGGCGGCTGGCAATACGGGGCGCGCTGTTAACGTGAAAAAAGGCCAGTTCCTCGCCCCGTGGGACATGAAGAACGTGGCGGCAAAAATTGCCACCACCGGCAATGAGCGCATCATGCTCACTGAACGCGGGGCCAGTTTTGGCTATAACACGCTTGTGAGCGACTTCCGTTCGTTGCCGATTATGGCGCAGACCGGTTACCCGGTCATCTTCGATGCCACCCATTCAGTACAGCAACCGGGCGGGCAAGGAACCTCATCGGGCGGGGAGCGCAAATATGCGCCGATTCTAGCCCGCGCTGCTCTGGCGGTTGGTTGCGCCGGATTATTCATCGAATGCCACCAGGACCCTGACCATGCGCCGTCGGACGGACCCAATATGATCCCGCTACGAGAAATGGCAGGGTTGATCAAAACCCTGATGGCCTTTGATTATGTGGCGAAAACCTAAAGTACCAGAAATACGATAACGATAATCAGCAGCAAACCAAGTCCGCCACCGTAATAAAGGCCGCCAGACCCAATAAATAATCCGCCATGTAGGCCAAAGCCGCCGCCAAGCAAAATCATAACAAGCAGAATCATCAGCAGCAGTCTCATGGCACATAACCTCACTTAAGTTTCTATGACGTTACATGTGGTTTTGCTGGCGCGGTTACACCCTTCGGTTCGTGTCGATCGCGCCATGATTTGGTAATGTAACGCTATTTCGCTGGCATTATTTCGACTGTGGCGGTCAGGCCGGCGATCAAACGGGTCCCGGCCGGCAGATGATCCAGCGCAATCCGAACTGGCACGCGCTGGGCAAGGCGCACCCAGGTGAAGGTGGGGTTCACGTCCGCCAGCAAATTAGGACTGGCAACGCGCTCATTGTCAGTGATCCCGGAATCGATGCTCTCAACATGCCCGTCCAGAACCGGACCGCCGCCCAATAATGTGATACGGGCTTTATCACCGATGGCGATGCGCGGCAGTTTGGTTTCCTCAAAATAGCCATCGACATAGATCGAGTCGGCATCAACCAGTGCCGCGACCGCAATCCCACGTGTTACAAAATCCCCTGGGCGCATCGAGAAGTTTGTGATTGTACCGTTGACCGTCGCACGTACCGTGGCGCGGGTCAGGTTAAGTTGCGCGTCGGCCTCATTGGCGTTGGCCTGGTCCAATTCGGCCTGGGCCTCCAGCACCGCCGTATTGCTTTGATCTCTGGTCTCGCCCGAAACTGCGTTGCCAGAAAGACCATTATAACGCCGTGCGTCACTGCTCGCTTGCGCCAGCGCCGCTTTGTCCTTCGCTACCATCGCCTGGGCAGACTGCAGCGCTACCTTGAAGCGAACATCATCGATCTGGAACAGCGGGTCGCCGACATGCACCATTTGATTATCGTGCACGTAAATATTTGAGACGAGACCTGAAACATCCGGAGCCACCTCAACAACATCAGCGCGCACCCTGCCATCACGGGTCCAGGGTGCCAGCATATAATAAACCCATAATTGCCAGGCCACCAACGCCGCCACCAGCACCATGGCAATTGTGACGAAGAAACGTGGTAAAAAAGATTGTTTTGTCATGGTCGATCCAAGCTCAGAAAAAATGATTGGCCAAAGCCGCGATACCACCCAGCAACACCACGAGAATGGCGAGATCAAACAAGGGCCGGTGCCAGACATATTGATAAATGCCGGCACGATTTAAAACCCATCGCAACAGCGCCGAAAGCACCAAGGCAAGGGCCAGCCAAACCATCAACGGCGGCAACAGCACACCATAAACGTCGATCTCACCGATCATGCAATCGCCATTTCAGCCAGCGGTGGCGCACTGGCAAATAATACACTACGCAACCCTACCAGCATCATCAAAGTTTCCCGATGCGGACGGCTTTGCGCTGCGTCCCTACGATGAATGATTGCAGCGATGGCTTCGTCAATCGTCTGCCGTAGATCAGGGGACGCCGCCCGCAGCGGGTTGCCCAGATAATGCGCCGCCACCCCAGCCAGCACGGCGGCATTGCACTGTTGCTCAGCCGGCGAGAGGAACGCCATTTCACGTTGCAACCCGATGGTGTTCAGCCCCACCCGAAGGTCGATCAGGGCATCGGCAGCGGCGATATCCGCGCCCGGCGAGACCGCCGCCAGACGGGGCATCAACAGCCCGAGCCGGTCCATCATCACGCCGGTCAGGTGGGCGCGGTCATGCCGCGCCTGCGGGCCGGCGGCGGCGGCGATGTCGCGCCAGCCGGCGCGAAGCAGACGCTCAGCACTCCAGGCCGCACCCACCGAACGGATCAGCTTGGTGACAACCAGAGCCGTGGATAGGCCCAGGATCAGCGCCAAGGCGCCATTGAGATACGCGGGGAAATCCCCGGCATAGCCATTGTTCAACGCCAATGTTGTGGTGCCCACCGCGCCCATCACCATGCCGGTGCCAAAAGTGGCCGGGCGGGACACCAGCACACCGATCAATAACCCTGCCGGCAGCAACACCAGCATCAGTTCCGGAAAGGTTTCCACCCGTGGCAGAATGGCGAACCCATACACCGCGTCCGCCACAACCACGATCAACGCATTACGGGTCATTTGGGCAATGGCTGGTGCCGGGTCGTCCTGCGCGGCGAAGAACGAGCAGGCCACCGCCACCATGATCGCCGCCCCGGCGCCAGCAGGCCAGGCGGTAAAAATCCAAAAGCCGCACACCAGCAGAACAGCAATGGCGGCGGCGGCGGCGGAGAGCAAAGCGAGCCCATGGTCCCGCACCTGATGCGACGTCGCTAACGCGCTCTCAGCTTTAGGAGCGAGCGGTGCCGGGTCGTTATCGGTCACATGAGCGCGAATAGCGCGGGAATGCCGCACCATGCTGACCAGTTCATGCAGCCGGACCAGCAAGGTGGTACGTAATATGCCAGACCAGGTCAGACCAGCTTCACCGGCCTGTTCGAGTGCCTGAATATCAGCCGCAAGCTTGGCGGGCACATGCTCGGCCCCACCGTCGCGTATCCAGGCGGCGGTCTCATCCAGCAGTTTTTGTAATGGCGGAGTGATCCCGCCGATGGCCTTTAATTGCGCCACCCGGTCGCCGATGGAACTCAACACCGGCATCAGGCTCAACACGTAAAGCCGCAGCCGTTCAATATGGCGGGTGGCCGATTGCAGATGTGAGGTATCGTAGGCCAGTTGGCTGACCATCATGCTGATATCCACTGCCTCGGCGGCAAGCTGACGGCGAGCGGCACGGGTGGTGGCATCTTCCTCACGCCCATCCAACGCCGCCTGCGCCCAATCCACCGCCGGCTTCACCCAGGCCAGAATCCGCGCCGCCAGCACCGGACCCAAAGGCCGCGGAAAAAAAATGGTGCCAACGAGGGTGGTGCACGCAATACCGATCGAGATTTCCTCCACCCGTGTCAACGCAGTCTCGAAAATGTGGGAAGGGTCTGAGACGCTAGGAAAGCCGATGATGGCAGCAGTATAGCCGGCCAGCATAAATAAATACGCCCGCGGCGAGCGATCCAGCAGGGAAAGATACAGGCAAACCCCAATCCAGAGCGCGAAGCCGAGGCTGAGTAGCATCGGCGCATTCACGAGGTTGGGCACCAGTACCACTGCCGCGGCTCCACCCACGAATGTGCCGATAAACCGGTAAAGAGCCTTGGACCGCATTGCCCCTGTCAATGGTTGCGCCACAATATAGGCGGTGGCCATGGACCAGTACGGGTTATCCAGCCCTAGCCAGAAGGCCAATCCGAGGGCCAGCATGGCCCCGAGAAAGGTCTTCAGTGCAAATGTCAGTTCGCTGGCGGTGGGCAAGGTTAATCCAGCAGCCCTGCGAATAATGGCGTGCTGAGGTAACGCTCGCCGTACGACGCGATGATGACAACAATCATCTTGCCGGCATTTTCCGGTCGCGCCGCCAGTTGCAGCGCGGCCCAGAGCGCTGCCCCCGATGAGATCCCCACCAGCAGCCCCTCCTCCTTGGCAGCCCGGCGAGCGGTGATCAGCGCGTCGTCGTTGGTGACGCGAATAATCTCGTCATAAGCATGGGTATTCAGCACCGCCGGCACAAAGCCGGCGCCGATGCCCTGAATAACATGCGGGCCTTTCGGGCCCCCCGACAGTACCGGCGAGGCGTCGGGTTCAACAGCCACCGCCCTGAACGACGGCTTGCGTGACTTGATCACCTCAGAGACCCCGGTGAGAGTGCCGCCGGTACCAACGCCTGAGACCAGAATATCAATGGCCCCATCGGTATCGGCCCAGATTTCCTCCGCCGTCGTGCGGCGGTGCACCTCGGGGTTGGCTAGGTTGCTGAACTGCTGGGGCATGAAATATTGCTTGCCGGAGGCGACAATTTCCTCAGCCTTGCGAATCGAACCACCGATACCGTCGGGCCCTGGGGTGAGCACCAATTCAGCGCCGTAAGCCCGCAGTACCGCCCGGCGCTCCTTACTCATGGTCTCAGGCATCACGATGATACATTTATAACTACGCGCGGCGCATACCATGGCCAGACCGATACCGGTGTTGCCGGACGTTGGCTCAACGATCACGCTGTCCTTGTTGAGAAGGCCGGCTTGTTCTGCAGCCTCGATCATCGCCACCGCGATACGGTCCTTCACCGAATTTGAGGGATTATAAAACTCCAGCTTGGTCACGATATTGCCGGGTAGCCCCGCCGAGAGCCGGTTGATCCGCACCAGCGGGGTATGGCCAATGAGGGCTGTGACGTCGTTTGCAATTTTCATGGGGAGGACTCCTCGAAGCCAAGGTCATAATGATTGATGGTATCCAGCTCTTTCATAACCCGCTGGTTGGGGCGATGGATAGGGCAGAAGCCAGCCGATGATGTGTGGTCAGAAATTCCAAAACCGGAGGGAGCGAAGCCGCAGGGTCTTCCTCAAACGGAACATGACCGAGCCCCGGCGACGCCACCAATGTTGAACCCGCAATCGCACTTAAATAATCGCTGGCATTGCGATAGGGGATCATTTTATCCTGCTCGCCCCATAAAATAAGTGTCGGAGCCGAAATCCGCCGTAATTGCGGCTCGGGCGGCACCAGCATAACCTGTTCCATACGCGCCAGCATGGCGCGGCGGTTGCCGGGAGCCAGCATCATGTCCTCATAGCGCCTCAAAGTATCGTGAGTAAGGCGTTTGGGCTGCGCGTAGGCCACGGCAAGGTTCATCCGCAGCATGGCCCTTGGCAGGGTGTAGGGCAGCAGCTTCATGATCCACGGCAATTTAGAGGGTTTACCGTATTCAAACCCGGGGCTGGCAAAGCCGTCGGGTGAGACCAATACCAGGCTCGCCACCAAACCAGGATGCGAGGCGGCAAGCTGCCACGCGATTTTACCACCCAGCGAATTTCCGATGATACTGACGCGTGAAAGGCGGAGCTTAACCAATAGGGCAACCATGAGTTCCACCGTCCGCTGGTCCGAATAATCGCCCGACGGGTCAGGACCAGTGAGGCCAAAACCTGGGAGATCCACGCTGACCACCCTAAAACGCTGAGAAATCTCTGCCGCCCACGGCAACCAAGTCTCGAGGCTGGCGCCGAACCCGTGCAGCAGCAAAATAGCTGTCTCAAGCTGTGGTCCTTGGTCTTTTATACGCAGCCTTACGCCCGCGACCTCAACAAAATCGGTCTCTGCGACACCATATCTAACGGCTAATAATGTTGGAGATAAGTCTGGCGTATAAAGCCAGAAGCCCACGACCAGGAGCCCGGCAATGAATGCCGCCGCAATAAAAAATATCATTTTTTAAGTGGCCGTTTTGACAGATCATGGTCCTGCGAGAAGCGTGTCGCGATGCTACGGGCAATAACCAGCACAATCACTACCACGCAAAGCGCGATTATGTCTGTCGATGAAAAATTTTGTGCGTACAGCTTAATAAGCGTCTCACGCAGAGCAAACACGATTGTGACATCAAGCAGGTTGGAGAGGCGGATATGACGGGTGCGGGCGTATTCCATGAATGTGTTAAAAAGTTCAATGAGAATGACAACATCCAGCACACGGGCAACCAGCATCCGCAACGCCACCTCATCAGGCGACACCGTGTCGTCAGATGCTACGCTGTGAAGCAGCGGGAGCATATGTGTGGTGCCTATGATGGCCTCGGTAAAGGCAAAGACCAGCGCAATGAGCATCAGCGGGATCACGCCCAGGATGATTAAATCAACGGCGCGGTCATAAAGCCGGAATACCAAATTGCGGATGCCCGTTTGCACTGAATTTTCGGTGTCTTCCTGATCAAGCATGAATGTCCTCATGAGATTTATTGGTTTTATATCGGCGATGGACGATGCCTGGCTAAACATTATCGGCAATTATAGCTTTGCAGAATGCTGCCTGATTGCTAGGTCGTCATCCATGAATTTTTCTCAACCTCTGCGCAACAGAGCCAGTTACGCGATTCTAACCGCGTGCCTGCTGATGGCTAGTTGCACCCAGACGCCCCCTGCCCTACCGCCCGTGGTAGCCACATTGCCACCTCCGGCGCCGGCGCCCGACCCGGTGGCGCTGCATAAGGCTTTTGAGGCGGGATATGCCGCGGGCTATGCGTCTGCCAGGCGGATACAGGCGCGGCTTGATGAGCAACTCAAGCCACAACCGGCCGACAACGACCAGTTCCAGGCTTCCCAAGCTCTGACATCCGAGCCAAGCGTGACTGCCGTGCAGTCTGATAATTTCGCGGTATCAACCCCTTCAAACGATGCGGCCTTTTCCCCGGCGACGACGTTCAAGCAAGCCGGACAGGCCATACCCGTCAACCGCGGCAATTAAACCCTTTCAGCGTGCCAGAAATCGGCTCAGACTGCTTGGCGGTTTGCGTTATTCAGTGGTTCATGACGCAGACCCGCACGATTGCGCGGCGCTTTCGGCGTATTTGAGTTGAACAGACCAAGCAGATACATAACTGCCCCTGCCACAACCTGTGCTTGCTTGATCTGGTACTTAAATTCAGCCGGGTAGAGCTTCACACCACCCGTAGAGCCAAAATTTTTCAAACAATTCATTTACCACGTCCTTCTTCATCCGGGTAATTCGGGGGGAAACATCCTACACACCACATTCTAAATTGTTATATCACAGCACCATTGTGCATTGCACCATAATCACATGGTCTATGGGGCATGGCTGGCTTGCAAGCCATGACATTCATCAAAGGGTGGTGGTGACCGGGAACAAGGCTGGCGGAGAGACAGGGATTCGAACCCTGGGTACGCTTTCACGCACACACGCTTTCCAAGCGTGCGCCTTAAGCCGCTCGGCCATCTCTCCTGCGCTGGGTGGTCTTAGCCAAAGCCAGCGTTTAGCTCAAGGGCTGGTCAGCTATCCATTTTCAGGGCGGCGAGGAAGGCGCTTTGCGGGATTTCCACCTTGCCGAACTGGCGCATGCGCTTTTTGCCTTCTTTTTGCTTATCCAGCAGCTTGCGCTTGCGCGAAATATCGCCGCCATAGCATTTGGCTGTCACGTCCTTCGACATGGCGCTGATGGTTTCGCGCGCAATCACCCGGCTGCCAATGGCGGCCTGGATGGCGATTTTGAAGAGTTGCTTGGGGATGAGGTCTTTTAACTTGCCGCAGATCGAGCGGCCACGGGATTCTGCGGCTGAGCGATGGGCGATGAAGGAGAGGGCGTCCACCGGCTCCAAATTCACCAGAATCGAGATTTTCACGAGATCAGCCTCGGCATAATCCTCAATTTGGTAGTCAAAACTGGCATAACCACGGCTGATTGATTTCAGGCGGTCATAAAAATCGAACACCACCTCGTTCAACGGCAGGCGGTACACGGCCATGGCGCGGTTGCCCACATAGGTCAGGTCGGCCTGCTGGCCGCGGCGCTCGTTGCACAGGGTCAGCACCGCGCCGAGGTAATCATCGGGCACCATGATGGTCGCGCGGATCCAGGGTTCCTCGATATGGTCGATCACCGAACCATCCGGCATGTCGGACGGGTTGTGCAGCAGCTCCATCTCGCCGTTTGATTTGAAGATTTTATAAACCACGGAGGGGGCGGTGGCGATGAGGTTGAGGTCGAACTCGCGGGATAGACGCTCCTGGATGATTTCCAGGTGCAGCAACCCCAAAAACCCGCAGCGATAGCCAAAGCCCAACGCCGCCGAGGTCTCGGCCTCATAATGGAAGCTGGCGTCATTCAGGCGCAGTTTGCCCAGACTATCGCGCAATTTTTCGAAATCATCGGCATCCACCGGGTACAGCCCGCACCACACCACCGGCACCGAGGGCTTGAAGCCGGGTAAGGCTTCGGCGGCGGGGGAGCGGTCATCGGTGATGGTATCACCCACTTTGCAATCGGCCACGGTTTTGATGGCGGCGGTGATGTAGCCCATCTCGCCCGGCCCGAGTTCACTTACCGGGCGCATTTTCGGGGTGAACACACCTAGCTGTTCGATCGGGTGGACAGCGCCGGTTGCCATCATCCGGACCTTCTGGCCGCGGCGCAGCAGACCGTTTTTAACGCGCACCAGGGTAACCACGCCAAGATACTGGTCGTACCAACTATCGATCAGCAATGCCGACAATGGGGCGTTGATGTCGCCGGTGGGGGGCGGCAGGCGGGTGACCAGGGCTTCCAGCACGCCTTCGATGTTAATGCCGGTTTTGGCGGAGATTTCCACGGCGTCCGAGGCGTCCAGCCCGATCACATCCTCGATTTGCTGCTTTACCCGTGGCACATCGGCGGCGGGGAGGTCGATTTTATTGAGCACCGGGACGATCTCGTGATGGGCATCGAGCGCCTGGTATACATTGGCGAGCGTCTGGGCTTCCACGCCCTGGGAGGCATCGACCACCAGCAGCGAGCCTTCACAGGCGGCGAGGCTGCGGCTGACCTCATAGGCAAAATCCACATGGCCGGGCGTGTCCATCAGGTTCAGCACATAGGTCTTGCCGTCCTTGGCCGGGTATTCCAGCCGCACGGTCTGCGCCTTGATGGTAATGCCGCGCTCTTTCTCGATATCCATCGAATCGAGCACCTGCTCGGTCATCTCGCGGGCGGTCAGGCCCCCGCAATACTGTATCAGCCGGTCGGCCAGGGTGGATTTACCATGGTCGATATGGGCGATAATGGAGAAATTACGGATCAGGTCAGTCGGTGTTTCGGTCATTGGGCGTACATACGCTATCTATGGCGTTTTCACAGCCTTTGGCGGCAGGGCTAAAGCTAAAGAAAGTTCCTTCAGCCGCTTCACATCTACCGGTGCTGGCGCGCCCATCATCAAATCCTCGCCCTGCTGGTTGAGCGGGAAGGCAATGACCTCGCGGATGTTGGGTTCGTCCGCCAGCAGCATCACGATGCGGTCGATGCCCGGGGCGGAGCCGCCATGCGGCGGGGCGCCGAAGCGGAAGGCGTTCAGCATGCCGCCAAAGCGGGCTTCCACCTCCTCGGGGCCGTAACCGGCAAGCTCAAACGCACGCAGCATGATGTCTGGGCGGTGGTTACGAATGGCGCCGGAGGAGAGCTCAACGCCGTTGCAGATGATATCATACTGGAAGGCTTTGATGGTCAGCGGGTCCTGGCCGTTCAGCGCCTCCAACCCGCCTTGCGGCATTGAGAAGGGGTTGTGGCTGAACACTATCTGCTTGGTATCTTCATCCAATTCATACATCGGGAAATCGACGATCCAGCAGAATTTGAATTCCCCGGCTTTGATCAAGCCCAGATCATTGCCGAGCTTGGTGCGGACAGCGCCTGCGAATTTGGCGGCATCAAGCGGCTTGCCGGCGGCGAAGAACACCGCATCGCCAGCGGCCAGGCCGCAAGCGGTACGGATGGCTTCAGCACGCTCAGCATCGAGGTTTTTCGCAATCGGTCCTTGGGCGCCAGCTTCATTGAAGGTGATATAGCCAAGCCCCCCAGCCCCTTCGGCACGTGCCCATTCGTTGAGCTTGTCAAAAAAACTGCGCGGGTTGGCGCCGGCGCCAGGGGCGGGAATGGCGCGGACAATGCCGCCTGCGTCGATGATTTTGGCAAACAGCCCGAAGCCTGAGCCTTTGAAGGCTTCGGTCACATCCTGAATAATCAACGGATTGCGCAAATCCGGCTTGTCCGAGCCGTATTTCAATAACGATTCATCGTAAGCAATGCGCACAAACGGCGGCTTAGTGACGCTGCGGCCATTGGCAAATTCCTCGAACACGCATGCAATCACCGGCTCGATGGTATTGAACACGTCTTCCTGCGTCACAAAGCTCATCTCGAAATCGAGCTGATAAAATTCGCCGGGCGAGCGGTCGGCCCGCGAGGCTTCATCGCGGAAGCACGGTGCGATTTGGAAGTACCGGTCGAACCCGGCCACCATGAGCAGTTGCTTGAACTGCTGGGGCGCTTGCGGGAGGGCGTAGAACTTACCAGGATGATTACGTGCTGGAACCAAAAAGTCCCGCGCCCCTTCAGGTGAGGAGGCGGTGAGAATGGGGGTTTGGAATTCGGTGAAGCCCGAGGCCACCATGCGGTTGCGGAACGAGGCGATGACCCCGGCACGCAGCATGATGTTTTTATGCACCGAATCGCGGCGCAGATCGAGAAAGCGGTATTTCAGGCGCAACTCATCCGGGTAATGCTCAGTGCCGGCCACCTGAATCGGCAGCACATCGGCGGTGGATTGCACCACCAGGCTCTCGACCTTCAACTCAATCTCACCAGTCGGCAGCTTGGCGTTGGAGGTACCGGGGGCGCGTTCCACAACCTCGCCGGTGACGGTGATCACGCTCTCGACCCTGAGCGCCTCGGCCTGGGTAAAAGCGGCGGACCCGGTGGCGAACACGCATTGGGTGAGGCCGAAATGGTCCCGTAAATCAAGGAACAATAGCCCGCCATGGTCGCGCTTGGCATGCACCCAGCCGGAGAGGCGGGCGGTGTGGCCAATGTCGGCGGCACGCAGGGCGGCGCAGTTGTGGGTACGGTAGGCGTGGGGGGCGATTGTGTTCATGGGTGCGGAAAGAACCGACGCCCCCCTCCCTGTCAAGCCGGTGTTTGTGTAAGGGGAGGTATGAACACTGCCCCGACATTCCCGCCCGCCGCTTTTATCACCTCCTCTGACGACCTAGCCGCCTTATGTGAGCGCCTCTCGGCGGAGGAATTTGTCACGGTTGATACCGAATTCATGCGGGAAAAGACCTACTACCCCGAGCTTTGCCTGGTGCAATTGGCCGGTGCCCATGAGGTGGCGGTGGTGGACGCCCAGGCCAAGGGGCTGGATTTAGCGCCTTTGGGCGTGCTGCTCGCCAAGCCGGAGGTGGTGAAAGTGTTCCACGCCTGCCGCCAGGATGTGGAAATTTTCCTGCTGATGTTCGGCGCGGTGCCCACTAATCTGTTCGACACCCAGGTGGCCGCCATGGTGGCCGGGTTTGGCGACCAGGTAGGGTATGACGCGCTGGTGCAGGCCCTCACCGGCGGGCATATCGACAAAGCCCACCGCTTCTCGGACTGGTCGGCCCGGCCTTTGACCAACGCCCAGGTAACCTACGCGGCGGCGGATGTGACGCATTTGCGGCTGGTGTATGAGCGCCTGATCGCCCGGCTGCGGGTTGATGGCCGCATGGAGTGGGTAGGCCAGGAAATGGCCGCCCTGGCCGACCCCAACACCTACCGGGTGGACCCGGAACGCGCCTGGGAGCGCTTAAAACTGCGCACCGGCAACCGCCGCCAGTTGGCGCTGGTGCAGGCGATTGCCGCCTGGCGCGAGCGTGAGGCGCAGCGCATCAATATTCCCCGACAACGGCTGGTAAAGGACGAGCAAATCCCCGAAATTGCCGCTCTGGCACCGGCTGATGCCGAGGCGCTGACCAGGGCGCGGGGGATTTCCGCCGGCTTCGCGCAGGGCAAATCCGGCACGTCGCTGCTGGAGGTGATTGCTGCTGCCAAGGCGATCCCGGAGGATGACCTGCCGCGCATTGAGCGCACCCGCGAGGCCCAACGCGCCTCCCCGGCATTGGTGGCACTATTGAAAGTGCTGCTGAATGCGCGGGCCGAACAAAATAATGTGGCAGCACGGCTGCTGGCCAGTTCCGAGGAGATCGAAGCCCTGGCGCTGGATGAGACCGCCCCGAATCCCGCCAATGAAGGCTGGCGCGGCGAGATGTTCGGTACCGATGCGGTGCGGTTGATTAAGGGCGAGATTGCGCTCTCCGCGCAGGGTAAACGAGTGAAGATTGTCGAGGTTCATTAACCCAACTTAAACGTTACGCATGACAAAATCCCGTAGCAATTTGAAATAGCGGGATACAACACGATGTCCACTGAAAAAAACCTTGACATCCGATTAGCGTTTATCGACCTGAACGGCGGGGCCATCGCGGCATTGCGTGGTATCAAAAAAATACTGATGCAGGCTTTGCCGGGTGCGCTGGATCGGTTTTACCAAAAAATTCAATCCGTCCCTGAAATGCGGGCGTTTTTTGAAAATGCCTCGATGATGACAAGTGCCAAAGCCCGGCAACGTACGCATTGGGACATGATTTCTGACGGACGGTTTGACCGAGATTACCTCGCCGCTGTGACTAAAGTGGGGGAAATTCATGCGCGAATTGGACTGGAACCGCGTTGGTATATCGGCGGCTATGCGCTGCTGTTGGAATCACTGACACAAGCGGTATTGCAAGCAAACTGGCCGAAGCAACGTTTTTGGCAACGAAAAGCCACACCATCAGCCACCGCAGCCGAACTCGGTGGCCTGATTAAAGCCACGTTCCTCGACATGGATCTGGCAATTTCAGTTTATCTCGAAGCATCAACAAAAGCGCGGTTGAACGTGGAAACGGAGGCAAAGCAAACCAGCGAAGCGGTGATGCGTGCCCTTGGCAATGCGCTGGTCGCCCTTGCCGAAGGGGATCTGACCTACAGAATTCAAGAGACACTACCCGGACAATATCTGCCGTTGAGAGATGATTTTAATGCTGCCCTGGCGCAACTGGCTGACAGCATGAGCGGTATCAGAACCAGCACTGCCAGTATCAATACCGGCGTTGATGAAATCGCCCAGGCGTCGGACGATCTCTCCCGCCGCACCGAGCAGCAGGCAGCTACCTTGGAGCAAACTTCAGCGGCACTGAACGATATTACCGAAGCGGTCAAACAAGCCTCGACCGACGCCGCGCTGGCACAGCAGGCGGTCGGCAATGCCAGTACAACCGCCCAGCATTCGCGCGACGTGGTGGGGCATGCCGTTGCCGCGATGGGGCTGATCTCAGGCTCGTCACGCGAAATTAGCCAGATTATTGGGTTGATCGACGAGATTGCATTTCAGACCAATCTCCTGGCGTTGAACGCCGGGGTGGAAGCCGCCCGCGCGGGTGATGCCGGGCGGGGTTTTGCGGTGGTAGCCTCGGAAGTTCGCGCACTGGCGCAACGCTCGGCGGATGCTGCAAAATCCATCAAAACCCTGATTGCCACCTCGTCGCAGCAGGTTGGCCAAGGGGTTCGTCTGGTGGAAGAAACCGGCGAAGCATTGCAAAGCATCGTGCAGAATGTAGCCGACATTGAACGCCTGACCACCAGCATCGCCAACGGGGCACATCGGCAATCAAACGGGTTAACCGAGATTAACGCCGCTGTCGGGCAGATGAATATGGCGGTGCAACAAAACGCCGCGATGGTGGAACAATCCACCGCCGCCGCTCATTCATTGCGCAATGAGACCGGACAATTATTCAATGCCGTAGGTACGTTCCGCATTGATGGGGGAATGGCGAGGCATTCGCAAGCCGCTCTCTCACGCAACAAGATATTCAAGCCCGTGCTTGTGGCGGAGAAGCGGCCTGTAAACCTGCGAATTGAATAATAATTCATTTTCGGGCAGATTCTCTGTTAGAAGAGACTGAAAAATTTCATTTTTCAAAATCTTCCTGGCTGGTATTCCAATCAAGTAGGAAGACCCAGCCTCAATGATGATTACATCGCGGAATATGCCTCCATGTCCTCAGGAATTCCAAAATCCTCAATCGAAACCGAGAATTCGGAAAATTTCGTGCATGAACGATCCACGATCGTCTTGGTGCCCTGCATAACAACGAGACCTGACGTGGCAGAGGCGCCCGAATGACTATTACCCTCGCTGTCATAGACGATGTAGCTATAGGTACCATTTTTGAAGCGTAACTGGTATTCCATGCCGGCGAAACGCTGGCTCATCTCAAAAATATTTCCCGAGCTTGGAATGCCGGTAATCGTTAATTCGTCCTTGCGCGCGGTTCCATAATGATAGGTGAGTTGGCCGCCAACGCTCGTTACGGAAACCGTTTTGTGGCCGATCGCGCAGGAGAATATCGTTGTGGGTGCGCTCCCTGCATGCGCAATCGGCATAGCGCCAAATGCCAGCAAAAGCACAAGCGCCGAGACGGTAATCGCCTTCATTTGTGCATCTATCCTTGTTTCACCAACGCATCATCTATCCCCGCCGCGCGCACGGCAGCTGGGCGGGTTTTTATCCGGTCCCAATACGCGGAAAATTCCGGGCGGGGGGTGATGCTGCCAAAGCGCAAGCCAAAACCAATTTGCGAGGCAATGTAGAGATCGGCCGCCGAGAATTTATCGCCGGCTAAATACTCAGTGGCTGAGACCGCCTTTGCCAGCGTTTCCATCACCGCCTCGAAACTACCGTAACCCGCCATGCCGGATTTGCCCGGTGGCAGTTCAAACCCGCAGGCCTTATTGGTCACCGCAGCCTCAACCGGCCCGGCGCCATAAAACAGCCAGCGATAATACGCGCCACGAGCGGGACTACCTGAAGCAGGGGCCAGCCCGGCTTCCGGGAAGGCGTCCGCCAGATACGCGCAGATCGCGGCAACCTCAGTCACCACGATATCGCCGTGGCGAATCGCCGGCACCTTGCCCATCGGGTTAATGGCCAGATACTCTGGCGCCTTCATGCTGGTGCCGTACTCCAGCACCTTGGCTTCGTAGGGCTGGCCAACCTCCTCCAACATCCAGCGAATCATGCGCCCGCGGGACATTGGGTTGGTGTAGAAGGTTAAATGGCTGCTCATCGCGCGCTCCTGGGGGCTTTTGTCCCAGGCTAGCGCGAAATAAGGTTAATGCACCAGAGAGGGCATCATGTCGTGCTGAATGATCGCTGCCTGCGCCAACATGGCATCAGAGGCGATCGCCATAGGCGTGCCGTCTGCCGCGTGAATGGCAAAGGCGGGGCCTTTTTCGGTCATCACGGGTTTCACGAAGGCAATCTCCTCCATGCCCAGCGTTGCCAACTCGGCAACTGAGATGTGGTGGATATCAAACACGGTACCGGGAATGAAGTTGGCAGTACCGTCATGGGTTTTTATGTTCACGATAAAAAATCCTTTCCGCGCCAAGATGTTTGTTAAATTTTTTGTGCCTAAATTGGGGACGCGCCGGAAGCGTCAGTAGTCTGTTGAGGTCCCGCCATCGACCATGCGGTTGGCACCCGCGGGAGCTTTGGTCTGGCCTTTCGAGATCGGGATGGTCTTCACCACTGGTTGTGGCACAGGCCGCACTAAATCGACATGCAACAGCCCATTGTCGAGCCAGGCCCCCTTCACTTCAATCCCCTCGGCGATCACGAACGCGCGCTGAAATTGCCTGGCCGCGATGCCCCGGTGCAGAAACACTCGTCCATTGCCATCTTCCGTCTGGCGGCCCCTTATGACAAGCTGGTTGTCCTCCAGTGTGATTTGCAGATCATCCATAGTAAAACCGGCTACTGCCAGCGTAATGCGCAGCGAAATCGGGCTGAGTTGCTCGATATTGTAGGGCGGATACCCGTCCGAAGAGTTTTTGGCGGCGCGCTCAATCATTTGTTCGAGATGGTCGAAGCCGAGAAACAAAGGCGATGTAAAGACACGTGTATTCATAGTGGCTCCCCCTGGTTGAGCGAAGCAGTCATACAGACCCAAAAGCGGCATCTGTAAGCCATATGTTGTCATAATCTGCGCGTCTTGCAAGGGGGTGCGTTGCCGGGTGGGCGGGCAGGCAGTAATATGGAGGGATGTCTGAACAAAAATTACTGTTGCCGATCCTGATCGTACCCGACCCGCTGCTGCGCAAAGTCTGCCGGGCGGTCACACCTGACGACATGAAGCGGGTGAAAACCCTGATTCCGCAGATGTTCGCCACCATGTACAAGGCCCCCGGCATTGGCCTCGCCGCGCCGCAAGTGGGCGCACTGCTGCGATTGGTGGTGATCGACTTAGCACCCGAGAAAGTGCCAACACCGATTGCGCTGATCAACCCCGAGGTGATCGCCAAAAGCGAGGACAAAGCCACCCGCGAGGAAGGCTGCCTCTCCTTGCCGGACCAATATGCCGATGTAACCCGGCCTTCATGGGTGCGGGTGCGCTACCAGGATGAGGAAGGCCATAAGCACGAGATTGAGGGCGACGGCCTGCTGGCGGCCTGTTTGCAGCATGAGATCGACCATCTGAACGGCGTGCTGTTCGTGGATTATCTGTCCTCGCTCAAGCGCAATATGCTGCTGAGGCGGCTTGCCAAGGACCAGAAAGAACGGAAGGCACGGTAATATGCGTCTCGCGTTCATGGGCTCGCCCGCCTTTGCCGTGCCGGCTTTGCAAGCGCTGGTGGCGGCGGGGCACGAGGTTGTTGCAGTATATGCCCAGCCCCCAAAACCCGCCGGGCGCGGCCAGCAAGAAACACCCTGCCCGGTGCATCAGGCGGCTTTGGCGCTGGGCTTGCCGGTCCGCACGCCGAAGCGGCTGCGCGGCAATGCCGAGGAAGCGGCGTTCTTCGCGAGCCTCAAGCTGGATGCCTCCGTGGTCGCCGCCTACGGGTTGATTTTGCCGGACGCGTTCCTCACCGCCCCCACGCGCGGTTGCCTCAACATCCATGCCAGCCTGCTGCCGCGTTGGCGTGGTGCCGCCCCCATCCAGGCGGCAATTCTGGCCGGGGATTCCGAGACCGGCATCACCATCATGCAAATGGATGTGGGGCTGGATACCGGTGCCATGCTGCTGCGCGAAGCCACCCCAATCGGCCCGCAGGATACGGCGGCGGATTTGCACGACCGGCTGGCCGAAATCGGCGGGCGGCTGATTTTGCAGGCGCTCGAATCGCCACCCCAGCCGGTGCCGCAGGACGATGCCGCCTCCACCTACGCGCCGAAACTGTCACGCGAGGATGCCAGGCTCGATTTCACCAAACCGGCGCTGCTGCTTGAACGGCAAATCCGGGCGTACCACCCATGGCCCGGCAGCCTGGCCTTGCTGGGCACCGCCGTGATTAAATTTTTGGGTGCCGAGTTGGTGGCGGGTGAAGGCGAGCCGGGGGAAATTCTGGACGACCGGCTGACCATTGCCTGTGGTGAAGGCGCACTGCGCCCCACCCGGCTGCAACGGGCCGGTAAAACCGCTCTGTCCACTTCGGAGTTTCTGCGCGGCTTTCCGGTGGCTGCGGGTTCCAGGTTCTGCTGAATTGCTCTGGGCGCTGGAAGTTGAATATGACGGCACGCCCTTCATGGGCTGGCAGCGCCAGAAGCATGGGCTGGCCATCCAGCAGGTGATGGAGGAAGCCGGCGCCATGCTGTGCGGCGGCATCAAGCCCGCCGCTGTCGCCTCGGGCCGCACCGATGCCGGAGTGCACGCGCTGGGCCAGGTGGTGCAGATGGACCTGCCGGACTACCCGGCGAAACGCATCCGCGAGGCGCTGAACTACCACATGAAGCCGCACCCGGTGGCAGTGCTGCGGGCGGTCCACGCGCCGGAAAATTGGAGTGCGCGGTTTTCCGCCATCGAGCGCACTTACCGCTATATCATCTCCAACCGCGAGGTGTGGCCCACCATTGAGGCCAACCGGGTATGGCATGTGCGCCAGCCGTTGGATGCCGGGGCAATGCAGCGGGCCGCCGATACGCTGCTCGGCCACCATGATTTCTCCTCCTTCCGCGCCTCTGCCTGCCAGGCAAAATCCCCGATCAAAACGCTCGATGAACTGAGCGTGACACGCACCGGCACGCAGATTGTGGTGAAGGCGCGGGCCCGGAGTTTCCTGCACCACCAGGTGCGTAACATGGTGGGGTCATTGAAAATGGTTGGCGAAGGCACGTGGGAGGTGGCGCGCGTGGCGAAAGTGCTGGCAGCCCGCGACCGCGCGGTGGCGGGGCCAACGGCCCCGGCGGAGGGGCTGTATTTTGTGAGTGTGGCGTATGAGCGGGATGTGTTTGACGAACGGTGAGCAAGCGTAGGGCGCCATGCTCTCGGGCATGGCACCGGCCACGCGATGACGTCGATTATCAGGCACCGGCACAGCCTCGACATATTGGTTCCGATACGGAAGTGCAAAGGACAGAGGCCATATCCAACCCATCTTCACAAACCTTGAATCCCCCGCCCAAAACGCCGACCATGCCCCTCCACCGGAGTCGCCCCCATGTCCCATGAGAATTTTGTCCACTTACGGGTACATTCGGCCTATTCGCTGTCCGAAGGGGCCATCAAAGTGGACCAAATCCCGGTACTGGCGCGGGCCGGGAACATGCCGGCGGTGGCGATTACCGATACGTCCAACATGTTCGGCGCCCTGGAATTTTCGCAATATTGTGTGGGCAAGGGCGTGCAGCCGATTATCGGCTGCCAGTTGGGGATAGAACGCAAGGCCGGCGGCATACTGCCGCCGGATTACGTGGTGCTGCTGGCGCAAACCCCCGCGGGGTTCATCAATTTGCAAAAATTATCCTCTCTCAGCTTTTTGACAGATGATGGGGGTTCCAAGGCGCAGATTTCGCTGGCCGTGCTGGCTGCGCACGCTGAGGGGCTGTTTTTGCTCACCGGCGGCGCGCACGGTCCCATCGGGCGATTGCTGGCGGAGGGCCAGGTGGCCGAGGCCGAGGCCATGCTGGCCACGTTGCACGAGATGTTTTCCAGCCGGATCGCCATGGAATTGCAGCGCCATGGTGAAAAACTGGAGGAAGCCGTCGAGCCGGGGATGATCACGCTGGCGGACAAATTCGGCATCCCGCTGGTGGCCACCAATGAGTGTTTTTTTGCCACGCAGTCGATGTATGAGGCGCATGATGCGCTGCTGTGCATCGCGGAGGGACGCGTGCTGGCCGAGCCGGAACGCCGCCGCGTGACGCCAGAGCACTGGTTCAAGCCGGCGGCGGATATGCGCAAGCTGTTCGCTGATTTGCCCGAGGCGTGCGACAACACCATCGCGATTGCGCAAAGCTGTGCCGCCATGGCAGAGACCAGCAAACCCCTGCTACCCACCTGCCCGAAAGTGCGCCCCGGCACCACCGAGGCCGAGACCATCCGCGCTATGGCCGCCGAAGGGCTGGAAGCGCGGCTGGACGCCAAAAATCTGGCCGAGGATTTACGCGCACCCTACCGCGAGCGGCTGAGCTTTGAGCTGGGCGTGATCGAGCAGATGGGCTTCCCCGGCTATTTTTTGATTGTGGCGGATTTCATCCAATGGGCGAAATCGCAGAAAATTCCGGTGGGGCCAGGGCGCGGCTCGGGTGCTGGCTCGGTGGTGGCCTGGGCGCTGCTGATTACCGATTTGGACCCGATTCATTTTGGCCTGTTGTTCGAGCGGTTTTTGAATCCCGAACGTGTCTCGATGCCGGACTTTGATATCGATTTCTGCCAGGAGCGGCGCGACGAGGTGATCGCCTACGTGACGCGCGAATACGGCAAAGACCGCGTGGCGCAGATCATCACCTTTGGTAAATTGCAGGCGCGGGCAGCGGTGCGCGATGTAGGGCGGGTGCTGGGGCTGCCATATGGGCAGGTAAATAAAGTTGCCGAACTGATCCCCAATAATCCGGCCAAACCCGTGACGCTGCAGCAGGCGATTGATGGCGAGCCGAAGTTGCAGGAATTGCGCGCGCAGGATGAATCGCTGCGGCGGCTGATGGAAATTGCCTTGCAGTTGGAAGGCCTGTACCGCCACGCCAGCACCCATGCCGCCGGTGTGGTGATCGGTGATAGGCCGCTGAACCAGCTGGTGCCGCTGTATAAAGACCCGCGCTCAGATTTATTGGTCACGCAATATTCGATGAAATATGTCGAACAAGCCGGCTTAGTGAAGTTCGACTTTTTGGGGCTGACCACCCTGACCGTGCTGGACCGGGCGTTGAAATTTTTGCGCGAGCAGGGTGTGGAGATCGATCTCGCCACCCTGCCGCTGGATGACACCAAAACCTACGAGATGATTTCCAAAGGCGACACCGGTGGCGTGTTTACCTTTGAAACACAGCTATATCGCGGTGCATTGTTGCAGATGCGGCCTGACAAGTTTGAAGACCTCGTCGCCATCCAGGCGCTCAACCGGCCCGGCCCGATGGCGAACATCCCAGACTATTGCGCCCGCAAGCGTGGAGCGCCGTGGGAGCCGCCGCACCCGGTGTTGGCGGGTATTCTAGGCGAGACCTTCGGCATCATGATCTATCAGGAACAGGTCATGCAGATCGCCCAGGTGATGGCCGGCTACACGCTGGCGGGTGCTGATTTGCTGCGCCGCGCGATGGGTAAAAAAATCCGCGCCGAAATGGATGCGCAACGCAAAATCTTTACCGACGGCGCGAAAGCGCAAGGCTTCGATGCCGCCAAGGCCGAAGACGTGTTCGACCTGATGGCGAAGTTCGCTGATTACGGCTTCAATAAATCACACGCGGCGGCCTACGCGCTGGTTTCATACCAAACCGCCTATTTGCGAGCCAATTACCCGGTGGCGTTTCTGGCTGCCTGTATGAGCCTCGCCCAAGCCAACACTGAGAAGCTCGCCTCCTTGCGGCAAGATGCGGTGCGGCTGGGCATTGCGGTGTTGCCTCCTGATATAAATGTCTCCGGTGCTAACTTTATGGTGGAGAAGCAGGACGATGGAACCTTGGCGATTCGTTACGCGCTGGGTGCCATAAAACGTGTGGGCGCGGCGGCAATGGCACAGATCGTTGCCGCGCGAGGCTCACATAAATTTAAAAGTCTCGCTGATTTTTCTGCCCGGCTTGACCCGCGTGCCGCCACCAAGGGCCAGTTGGAAACCCTGGCCAAAGCCGGCGCTCTCGACTCAATCGTACCCAACCGTGCGCAGGCTTTCGCCTTGGCAGAGACCATCATCCGCCGGGCGCAAGCCCAGGCAGAGGAGCGCGAGTCTGGCCAGGTTGGTTTGTTTGGCGGTGGCGAACCGGAAGCCATCCGCTTGCCGGATATGCCGGACTGGCCGCAAACCGACCGTTTGATTTTTGAAGCCGAGGCCATCGGCTTTCACATCAGTGCACATCCGCTGGACATGTATGCCATTGCATTGAAGCGCCTGGGCGTGGTGGCCTCCAGCGCCATTGAGCGCTGGGCGCAAACTGGTAGCCGCATCAAGCTAGCTGGAACCATGACCGCCAAGAAGGAGCGCATCACCCGCACCGGCAGCCGGATGATGTGGGTGACACTCTCCGACATGGCCGGCAGTTTCGAGGTGACCTTATTCTCCGAGGTGCTGAACCGCAGCCGCGAAATGCTGAGCGAGGGCGCCGCACTGCTGGTGACCGCCGATGTGAAGATCGAGAACGAAGCGCTCAGGATTACCGCCCAGGATATTGGGCTGCTGGATGAGGCCGCCTCCAAGGCGGGGGCTGGGTTACGCATTTGGCTGGACCGCACCGAGGCGCTGCCGCACATCAAGGCCTTGCTGGAGCGCGAGGGCAAAGGCCGCGGAAAAGTGGCCCTGGTGCCCAAATTAAGCATGGAGCGCAGTTTGGATGTGGTGTTGCCGGGGTTATTTAACGTCTCACCTCGTTTGGCCCAGGCCCTGAAGATGGTCCCTGGGGTGGAGCTGGTGGAGGATGTGTAGGCTCCAAGGCTTGCCACCAAAACGCAACACGGCTAAAAGCCGCTCCGGAATGGGCGCGTAGCGCAGCGGTAGAGCACCACCTTGACATGGTGGGGGTCACAGGTTCAATCCCTGTCGCGCCCACCAAATTTTAGAAAAATTTTCTTTTGTTTTGGGCCTTTTGGCAGAGTTCTGCTGTTGTTGGACAATCCGGTTTCTGCACGCCATACGCTGCGGAGCAAGGCTTCATTGCTGTATTTATTTCATACGAGGACTGAAACATGACCATTCAACTCGGCCAACTGGCGCCTGATTTCGAACAGGATTCCAGCCAGGGGAACATTAAATTCTACGATTACTTGGGCTCATCCTGGGGCATCCTGTTCAGCCACCCGAAGGACTACACCCCGGTTTGCACCACCGAACTGGCCGAAGTGGCGCGGCTGATGCCGGAATGGACCAAACGCAACGTCAAGCCGCTTGGTCTGTCGGTTGATACCGGCGAAAACCACGCCGGCTGGGCCGCGGATATCGTGGAGACCCAGGGCCAGGCCCTGAACTTCCCGGTGCTGGCTGACCATGATCGCAAAGTTTCCAACCTGTACGGCATGGTCCACCCGGAGGCCGACCCTTCCGTGACCGTGCGTTCCGTATTTGTGATCGACCCAAACAAAAAAGTCCGCCTCATCCTCACCTACCCACCCTCCACCGGCCGTAATTTCCTGGAAATTTTGCGGGTTGTGGATAGTTTGCAACTAACTGATGCCCATAAAGTGGCAACGCCGGTGAACTGGAAAAACGGCGAGGATGTTATCATCGTTCCCTCATTGTCCGATGAAGATGCCAAGGCCCGCTTCCCCGAGGGCTGGAAGACCCTGAAACCGTACCTGCGGATCGTGAAGCAGCCTAAACTGCCACAGGCTTGATTTAACAATTATGACGGGCTGTTGAGGCGGCCCGTCATAATGAACATTAAGCAAACATTGTGTGTCACTGAACCTTCACGGTAGTGTCATCGCTCTGTCATGAAACGCGCTTATGGAGGCGCTCATGGAAATAGCGAGTTACAAAATGTCTTCAGTCACCCCGCTCACTGACCTGCAGGCAGCCGTGGAGACCGACCGGGTAAGGGTGTCTATCCGAGACCTGAATTTCTATTACGGCGATACGCACGCGCTGAAAGACATTAATATCGACTATCTTGACCGCAAAACCACGGCCATGATCGGTCCCTCCGGCTGTGGAAAATCCACACTTTTGCGGGTTTTAAACCGCATGTACGACCTCTACCCCGGCCAACGCGCCGAGGGCGAGGTGATGCTGGGTGACCAAAATATTATCGCACCGGGCGTGGATTTGAACCGGCTGCGCCGCCGGATTGGTATGGTGTTCCAGAAACCCACGCCGTTTCCGAAGTCGATCTATGAGAACGTGGTTTTTGGCGTGCGTCTGCACGAAAGACTGTCAAAAGCTGAATTGGATGAACGTGTTGAGTGGGCTTTAACCCGGGCGGCGCTCTGGGGGGAAGTGAAGGATCGGTTAAACACGTCAGCGATCGGTCTTTCCGGCGGCCAGCAACAACGGCTTTGTATTGCCCGCTCAATTGCGGTGCGCCCCGAAGTGCTGCTGCTTGATGAACCGACCAGCGCGCTCGACCCGATCAGCACTTTGAAAATCGAAGAGTTGATTGATGAGTTAAAGAAAGACTTCACCATCATCATCGTAACCCACAACATGCAGCAGGCTGGCCGTTGCGCGGACCAGGTGGCGTTTTTCTATCTTGGTGAACTGGTGGAAGTCGGCTCCTCTAGCCAAATTTTTACCGCCCCACGGGAGCGCCGGACGCAGGAATATATTACTGGCCGGTTCGGCTAAGGAACACAGACATGGGTGAAGATACCAAGCACATCGTTTCCAGCTTCGAATTTGATCTGCGCAAGCTGCGTGACATGATCGCCGTGATGGGTGGCCTCGTGGAGCGCTCGGTAGCTGACGCGACAACTGCCTTGATGACACATGACAGCGAACTTGCAGCGCGGGTTGTGGCAATGGATCCGAAAATCGACGCCGAAGAGCGGGCGGTTGACCAATTCGCGGTGAAACTGCTGGCGTTGCGTCAGCCCGTCGCTGATGATTTACGCCAAGTGGTTGCCGCCCTTAAGGTCATCACCGACCTTGAACGAGTGGGCGATTATGCCTCAAACGTTGCCAAGCGCAGCTTGGTGTTGAACAAAGTAGCCAGCGCCTATTCGCTCTCCGGTATCGGCCAGATGGCCGCGCTGGTGCAACAAAATTTGAAAACCGTGATCGATGCTGTCGGCGAGGCCGACCCGCAGAAAGCGATCAGTGTTTGGCGTGCTGATCAGATGGTGGATGATTTATATAACACTATCTTCCGCGAACTCATTACCTATATGATGGAAGATGCCCGCAGCATCACCGCCTGCACGCACCTGCTGTTCATTGCCAAAAACCTTGAACGGATCGGCGATCATGCGACCAATATCGCTGAGTTGACCTATTACGCCGTGACTGGCGACACATTGCCTGATTTCCGCCCAAAGGGCGACCAGACTTCAGCCTACGTGCATATTGACCCGGCGAAGTGAAACATGAGCGATCAAAACAAACCCTACATACTAATCGTTGAGGACGAAGCGCCGCTGGTCACGCTGCTGCGCTACAATCTGGAAAAACAAGGCTTCAGAGTAGAAGATGCCGGCGACGGCGGCGAGGCACTCACCCGCATTACCGAAGCGCCGCCCGACCTGTTGTTGCTCGACTGGATGCTGCCCACGATGTCGGGGATTGAGCTTTGCCGGCAATTGCGCCGCCGACCTGCCAACCGGACACTACCGATTATTATGCTGACCGCGCGCGCGGAGGACCAGGACGCCGTGCGCGGGCTGGATACCGGCGCTGATGACTATATCACAAAGCCATTTTCCACCGAGGCGCTGATCGCCCGGATTAGAGCTTTGCTGCGCCGTTCGGGCACGGTGCCGACCAAGCTCAAGCTGAATTTCCACGACATCTCACTCGACCCAGCCTCGCACCGTGTGTTGCGTAATGGCCGGGCGCTGCATCTGGGCCCGACTGAATTCCGGCTACTGGAATTCTTCCTCCGTCATCCCAAGCGGGTTTTCTCGCGCGAAGACGTGTTGAACGCCGTTTGGGGCCGCGATATCCATGTGGAACCCCGCACCGTGGACGTACATATCCGCCGGTTGCGTAAGGCCATCAATGGCCCCGGCGAAACCGATATCGTCCGCACCGTGCGGGCCGCCGGTTACGCCCTGGACCTCGACGGTACCGTGGCCGCCGCGTAGCGGAACAAGACCAGAACAATTTATTAACAAACTGCTTCTTTTTCTGTTGCTAATTTGTTCCTCTCGTGACAGCCTTCTTTATGTGCTCGATTCGCGCACAAAAATTGGCCCTTAGCAATTTGATCGGAACACGTTATGGTTGTATCTCCTACAGCATCAAGACGCCGTTTGGCAGCCGTTGAATCGGTGTCGGACGCACCGGAGGTAACAATGGCTAAAAAACTCGACCCCGAAAAAAATAAGGCACTCGACGCCGCGATGGCACAGATCGAACGTGCCTTTGGCAAAGGCTCCATCATGCGGATGGGCTCAAAAGGCACCGGCGAAGCGTTCGACGTGATTTCATCTGGCTCTCTCGGGCTGGATTTGGCACTCGGCATCGGCGGCCTGCCGCGCGGTCGGGTCATTGAAATTTACGGCCCGGAGAGCTCTGGCAAAACGACCCTCGCGTTGCACGCGATCGCCGAAGCGCAAAAACGCGGCGGGGTCTGTGCCTTTATCGATGCCGAGCACGCACTTGACCCGACCTATGCCCGCAAGTTGGGAGTGGATGTGGATAACCTTCTCATCAGCCAGCCCGACACTGGCGAACAAGGATTGGAGATCGCCGATACTCTGGTGCGCTCCGGTTCAATTGATGTTTTGGTCATCGACTCGGTGGCTGCTCTGGTACCGCGCGCTGAACTTGAAGGCGAAATGGGCGATACGCACGTTGGCCTGCATGCTCGCCTGATGAGCCAGGCTTTGCGCAAAATCACCGGCTCAGTCTCGCGCAGCAACACCATGTTGATTTTTCTCAACCAGATCCGTCTGAAAATCGGCGTGATGTTTGGCAACCCGGAAACAACCACAGGTGGTAACGCTCTGAAATTCTACGCCTCGATCCGGATGGAAATCCGCCGGATCGGGTCGATCAAGGACCGCGAGGAAGTTACCGGCAATCATACCCGCGTGAAAGTGGTAAAGAACAAGCTCGCCCCACCGTTCCGGCAAATCGAGTTCGACATCATGTTCGGTGAAGGCATCAGTAAGGTTGGTGAGCTCATCGACCTCGGCGTCAAAGCCAACGTGGTCGAGAAATCCGGTGCCTGGTTCAGCTATGACAGCCAGCGCATCGGCCAGGGCCGGGAAAACGCCAAACAATTCCTGCGCGACCATCCCGCAATGTCCGACGCCATCGAAAAACGCATCCGCGATCAATCAGCCGTGGTAGCCGAAGCCCTGATGGTCGCCCCCGAAAGCGACACCGACAGCGAAGCCGAGGCGGCTGACTGAGTGAGGGGGCGTAAGGTCAAGGGGAGCTTCCCTTTGACCTTAACCCTTCCAACTCTATTTGATTATCGCGGTACGGTATTGGTTAGCGAGGCCAACGTAGTGCGGAACAGTTTCGTCCCAGCGAGCGCGTTCTTCATCGCTCATAACGCGGACGAGGCGGGCGGGCGCACCAGCCCATAGTTCCTGCGGACCAATCCGCTTGCCGGGGCCGAGGAGGCCACGGGCGCCAATGAGGCCAGCTTCTTCGATGATTGCGCCGTCCAGAATGGTGGCGCCCATACCCACGAACGCGCGGTTGCGAAGTTTGCAGGCGTGGATAATGGCGGCATGACCTATCGTGACATCGTCACCGATGTCAGTGAAATTCTCACCATGGTCGACATGAATGATGGTGCCGTCCTGAATATTGGAGCGGGCTCCGACGATGATGGGGTTGGTATCACCGCGTAGAACACAATTAAACCAAATGCTCGCCTCCGGTCCCACCCGCACGTCGCCGATGAGCACGGCGGTGGGCGCAACCCAGGCGGTTGGGTGAATCGTGGGCCAAACGCCGTTGAACGGATAAACCAGTCCGCCGAGTTTAGCGGGGGCATGAGTGTCAGGCATGGTGAAGTTCCTTGTGTGAGGCCAGAGGGTCAGGCAGACCGAGCATCAAAGCAATATTCTGAACGGCGGCACCCGAGGCGCCTTTGCCGAGATTATCCAACCGGGCGATTAGAACGGCATGATCATGCACCGAGTTCGCACAAACGAAAATATCCATGAGGTCGGTATTATTGCGGGCCTGCGGCTCAATTTCGGCAGCACTGATACCAGCGGGCGGGCGGACCCGCAGAGTACCGGCAAAACGTTCATGATAAGCTTCAACAATTTCATGGCCACTTGGCCGGCTTGGCAAACGGTCGAGGAACAGAGGGATTGAAACCAGCATGCCTTGCCGGAAATGCCCGACCGATGGCACAAAAATGGGGCGGCGAGACAGCCCGCCATAGCTGATAATCTCCGGCACATGCTTATGAGCCAGGCCCAGCGCATAAAGCTCAAAAGCTGGGCCGTCATCGGCTTCATGGGCGGCAATCATGGCCTTGCCGCCACCGGAATAGCCCGAAATGGCATTGATGCTGATATCATGGTCAGGGGTAATGATGCCCGCATCGATCAGCGGGCGCAGCAGTGCAATCGCGCCGGTGGCATAGCAACCAGGGTTGGAAACCTTTTTCGCACTGGCGATGGCCGCGGGTTGAGTTGCTGAAAGTTCCGAGAAACCATACACCCAGCCCGGCAACACCCGGTGCACAGAGCTCGCGTCCAGCAGCTTAGGGCCAGAGTCTCCGAGTGATTCCACCATTGCAACGGCATGGCGGGCGGCCTCATCAGGTAGGCACAGCACCACCAAATCGGCTGACCGCATGGCATCCAGCCTGGCCCGCTCGTCCTTGCGGTCAGCATCAGACAAGCTGATCAGCTCAATGCCAGCCAGCCGCAGCATGCGCTCACGGATACCCAAGCCCGTGGTACCCGCCTCGCCGTCTATGAACAGTCTCGCCATTCTTTTCTCCGATACTGGCAACGATACACCTGCCGTGCTAGGCGGTCCCAGAACTTATACCAGGGAAACCATTCATGTCTGAAGCCGCACCGGCCGTTGCGCCACTTGTCCTGAATATTCAATACACCAAAGACCTATCTTTCGAAGTGCCCAATGCGCCGGCCATCTATACAGTTTTGCGCTCGGCGCCGCTGGTGAATATCAACCTCGATGTGCAAGTGCGCAAACTTGAGGAAGACCAGACCGTATTTGAGGTCACTCTGGCCGCCCGCGCCGAGGCAACCATGCCGCCAGCAGAAGGCGCCAAGGCTGATGATAAGCCAATGGTCGTGTTTATCGCTGACATTGCCTATGCCGGAATTTTCACCCTGAACGGCATCCCCGAGAACCAGCAGGAACCGATTTTGCTGGTTGAATGCCCGCGCCTGCTGTTCCCGTTTGCCCGCAACATTCTGGCCGACGTGACCCGCGATGGCGGTTTTCCGCCAGTGATGCTGGGCCCGATCGACTTTGTTGGTTTGTGGCAGGCCCGCGCCGCCCAGAACATGAAAACGGTGGCGAACGCTTGAGCCGCACCGCCGATATCACCCGCAAGACCAGCGAAACCAATATTTCGTTGGCTTTGAACCTCGATGGCACCGGCAAGGCCGAGATCGCCACCGGGGTTGGGTTCTTCGACCACATGCTCACCGCCTTCACCCGCCATGGGCTATTCGACCTGAAAGTGGCCGCGACGGGCGATCTGCATATCGACGCGCACCATACCGTGGAAGATGTCGGCATCGTGCTGGGCCAGGCTTTTGCCAAGGCTTTGGGCGATAAACGCGGCATTACCCGGTTTGGCCAGGCCATTGTGCCGATGGATGAAGCGCTGGTTGAAGCAGTGGTAGATTTGTCGGGCCGCGCTCATTTGAGTTGGAGCGTTGAGTTTCCACGCCCAATGCTGGGTGAGATGGACACACAGCTATTTGAAGAATTTTCCCGGGCGTTCGCGGGCAATGGCTTGATGACAATGCACATTGTGCAAAAGGCCGGCACCAATGCCCACCATGTGGCAGAGGCGGCGTTCAAGGCAATGGGGCGGGCGCTGAAAATGGCGGTGGCTATCGAGCCGCGCGTCGCGGGCGAGATACCTTCTACCAAAGGCAGCCTGTAATTGCTCATCGCTGTTATTGATTATGGTAGCGGCAATTTAGCTTCGGCGGCACGTGGTTTGGCTTTGGCAGCGGAACGGCAAAATATTACGTCTGATATCCGCGTTACCTCCAACCCAGAAATTGTGCGCAAGGCTGACCGGATTGTTCTGCCTGGACAAGGCGCCTTCGCTGATTGCGCGGCGGGCCTTGGTAGCTTTGATGGCCTGCAAGAAGCGATGATGGCGCGAGTTGCTGCCGGGGCCCCTTTCCTTGGGATCTGCGTGGGGATGCAATTAATGGCCACACGCGGGCTTGAGCACCAGATCACCCCTGGTTTCGGCTGGATTACCGGAGACATTGCAGCACTTCCCACTGAATCGTTGCGGCTGCCGCATATGGGCTGGAATGAGCTGGCGTTCACACCAGGCGCGCACCATTTGCTCGATAAGCTGCTACCTGGCGACCATGCCTATTTTGTACATTCCTTCGCCCTCACGGGCGGTGAACCGGCTGATATTATTGCCAGTACGGATTATGGCGGCCCGGTGGTTGCCATGGTGGCCAAAGGCAACCGGGCTGGAACCCAGTTCCATGTTGAAAAAAGCCAGGATGTGGGCATCCAGATTTTACGCAATTTCCTCACCTGGAACCCGTAATTCCGAAGTTTAATGCGGCATGGCTTGATTAGCGGAGCCACGGCTGCGAAGAGGCAGCCGTGAAACAAGATATGCCCAAACCCGCGACGCTGACCGTTGAACATATTGGCCGCTTCGATGACGAGGCGGACGTGCACGCTATTGCCGAAGCCGCCACCGCAGCGATTTTGGATGGGGGTGGATTCGGTTGGGTTAAGCCCCCAAAGGCCACTGTACTGGAACAATATTTTCGGGGGGTACTTTTGGTGCCCGAGCGCGAGCTCATCGTTGGCCGGATGGACGGCGTGATTTATGGCGCAGCCCAATTACTCAAACCATCCCGCAACAACGAGGCGCAGGCCTTTGCTGCCAGCATCATGCATAACTTTGTAGCCCCCTATGCCCGTGGGCATGGATTGGCGGCGATGATTATCCAAAAGGCCGAGGAGCGAGCCAGGACATTAGGGTTTCACGTCCTGAATTTAGACGTTCGGGAGTCCCAGACGGCGGCGATTTCACTTTACGAATCGGCCGGGTTCACCCGCTGGGGCACGCACCCCGCCTATGCGCGGGTAAAGGGCGCCTTGGTGCAGGGGCATTTTTACTACAAACGGCTAACAAAATGACCCTGACCCTCTACCCAGCTATCGACTTGAAGGACGGCGCCTGCGTCCGGCTGAAGCGCGGCGAAATGGACCAGGCGACGATTTATGCGGAGGACCCCGGCGCACAAGCTGCGGCATGGGAAGCCATGGGGTTTTCATGGGTTCATGTGGTGGATTTGAATGGAGCCTTCGCCGGCAAACCTGTAAATGCTGAAGCCGTCCGCGCGATTTTGGCGGCGGTGACCATACCGGTGCAACTAGGCGGCGGCATACGTGATCTCAATGGTATCGAAACCTGGCTGAATGCGGGGGTGAATCGGGTGATCCTTGGCAGTGCGGCAGCCAAAAACCCAGCCTTGGTCCGCGAAGCGGGCGCAAAATTTCCCGGGCGGATTGTGGTGGGCATCGACGCGCGGGGGGGCATGGTGGCAACCGAAGGCTGGGCCGAGACGTCCACGCTGGCTGCCACCGATCTGGCGGTCCGACTGCAAGATGCCGGGATTTCGGCGATTATTTATACCGATATCGCCCGTGACGGCATGTTAAGCGGGCTGAACCTCGATGAAACGGCGGCATTGGCAGCCCAGATTTCGCTACCTGTGATCGCGTCCGGCGGTGTCGCGGGTATTGCCGATATCATGGCCCTGAAAGCTGCTGCGCGAACCACCCGGAACCTCTCCGGTGCTATCATCGGTCGGGCTTTGTACGATGGCCGGCTAAACGCCGCCGAAGCGTTGGCCGCATGTTGAAGCTCCGCGTTATTCCGTGTCTGGATGTGAAGGACGGGCGCGTGGTGAAGGGGGTAAATTTTGTCTCCCTACGCGATGCCGGAGATCCGGTGGAACAAGCCGTGGTTTATGACGCCGCGGGCGCCGATGAACTGACCTTTTTGGATATCACCGCCAGCAGCGACAACCGCGATACGATACTCGACGTGGTAGCACGCACCGCCGAGAAAATATTTTTACCCCTCACCGTTGGCGGCGGCATCCGCTCAGTGACAGACATTCGGCGGTTGTTATTAGCCGGGGCTGATAAATGCAGCATCAACTCGGCTGCCATCACCCGCCCCGAACTGGTGGCTGAAGCGGCGCAGAAATTTGGCAGCCAATGCGTTGTGGTGGCCATCGACGCCCGCCAATCCACGCCAGGCAAATGGGAGGTTTTTTCTCACGGCGGTCGCCAGAATACCGGCCTGGATGTGATTGATTGGGCCAAACAGATGGCCGAATTGGGTGCCGGCGAAATATTGCTAACATCAATGGACCGCGACGGCACCGGTAAGGGGTTCGACTTAGACCTGTTGAGAGCCGTTTGCAGCGCGGTAAGACTGCCTGTAATCGCGTCTGGCGGGGTAGGAACGCTCGAACATTTTGTCGAGGGCGCTAAGGCTGGGGCAACCGGATTACTAGCGGCCAGTGTCTTCCATTTTGGCACATTTAAGATAGATGACGTTAAGCTAGCCTTAGGCCACGCGCATCTGCCGATTCGCAAGGCGCGATCCATAGCGGCGTAAAGGAAATTTTGATTATAAATGGCCAAGAAACCTCTAAAATCCTCTTCTCCGGCTAAGGCGAAAGTCAAGGAAAAGGTGAAAGCCAAAGTGAAGCCGAAGACTAAAGCGGCAAGCAAAGCATCGGCCCAAACCATCCCACCCCCCAGTGCTTCAATTGATGCGCGCGTGCTGGACCGGCTTTGGGGCACTGTTCTCTCGCGCAAAAATTCTGACCCCGCTCTCAGTCACTCCGCCCGATTACTGTCCCGCGGCACCGCTAAAATCGCGCAGAAATTTGGGGAAGAGGCCGTTGAGTGCCTGATCGAAGCCGTCAGCGGGCAACGTAGCGCATTAATTGGTGAGAGTGCCGACGTGCTCTACCATCTGTTGGTGCTATGGGTTGATGCCGGACTGCGGCCTGAGCAGATATGGGCAGAGCTTGCCCGCCGTGAGGGAGTAAGCGGAATTGCCGAGAAGGCCGCCCGTAAACCCGTTTACAAGGCCGTTGCCACAACCAAAATACCCTAAGGAGCGCGTCATGGTCGTCAGCGGTTTGCCTCCCTATGATGATAACAACATCTTCGCCAAAATTTTGCGCGGCGAAATTCCCTGCCGTAAAATCCATGAGGACGAACACGCGCTCGCTTTTCATGACATAAGACCACAAGCGCCCGTTCATGCATTGGTCATTCCCAAGGGAAAATACGTCAGCTTTGCTGATTTCGGCAGCAATGCACCGGCTGAACTGGCATGTGGTTTCAACCGCGCTATTGCGTTCGTGGCGCAAAAGCTGGCGCTTGAAAAAACCGGCTATCGTTTAATTGCTAACATGGGCTGGGATAGCCACCAGGAAGTACCCCATTATCATGTTCATATTCTGGGTGGCCGTAAACTTGGCACGATGCTGGCACCGAGCCGGGATTAATGTTGGCTCTGGAAGTCTTCTGGGTCTTCCTTAAGCTCGGCTTCACCTGTTTTGGTGGCCCCGTTGCACATTTGGGCTATTTTCAACGTGAGTTTGTTAAAAAGCGCGGCTGGCTGCGTGACTCAGACTATGCCTCCTTAATCGCACTATGCCAGTTTCTGCCGGGGCCAGGGTCAAGCCAGACGGGCTTCGGGATAGGTCTTTTACGGGCTGGCTGGCTAGGTGGACTGGCGGCATGGGTCGGATTTACTCTGCCCTCAGCCTTAGTAATGTTTGTCATCGCCTTGAATGCCGGGCGACTGGAGGCTTCGCCGGTTGGCCTGCGGTTTCTGCATGGGCTGCAATTGGCCGCACTGGCGGTCGTGGCGCAAGCGGTGTGGGTCATGGCCAACAGCCTGTGCCGTGACTTTTCCTGCCGGACATTGGCGGTCATCGGGCTGCTGGTCGTCACTCTTTTACCTGGCACCGAGGGACAGATTGTTGCGCTGGGCCTCGGCGGTTTGGTGGGGCGCTATCTGCTGGACCGACCAGCCAACCCTCTAGCGGAAATGACGGCACCCGGCTTTAAATTGTCGCATAAGGTTGGAATTACGTGTTTCGGCGGCTTCCTTGTGATTTTGGTAATAACACTGACATCACCAGCCTCCGGCAACTGGGGCCTATTCAACGCCTTTTATCGGACCGGAGCCCTGGTATTTGGCGGCGGTCATGTGGTGCTGCCCCTTCTTAACGACGCCATTGTGTTACCCGGATGGGTAAACCCAAAATTATTTTTGGCTGGTTATGGCGCAGCGCAAGCCATGCCAGGACCGCTTTTCACATTTGCGGCCTATTTGGGGGCGGTCGCGACAACGGCATCATCAAGCTGGGTGGGGGCTGGCATTTCATTAGTTGCGATATTTCTGCCGGGCCTGTTGCTGGTGGCCGGGATATTGCCATTCTGGCATGGACTCCGGCATAGGCTGGACGTGGTGATGACCATGCGCGGGTTGAACGCGATTGTGGTTGGTATGTTGGGGTTTGCGTTGATCAACCTCATCACGCTCGGCAGTATGCATAGTATTTATGATTTATTGATTGTTTTGGCCGCGTGCTGGGCTCTGATGCTCCGCAATATGTCACCCCTTTTAGTGGTTGGTATTTGCGCGATGACTACGGTATTGATCTAATATGGCAAACGAAAAGCAATTCACTTACTGGAATGAAGTCGCCGGCCCCAAATGGGTCAAAGTTGGCGATGAAATGGACTCACGGTTTACCGCCATCACCGACCTGCTGGTCACGCAAGCTGATGTAAAACCAGGCGAGCGCGTGCTTGATATCGGGTGCGGCATGGGGCCGACGACCTTCTGCTTCGCCGACAAAGCCGGGCCTGAAGGCCACGTCACCGGGATCGATATCTCAACACCGATGCTCAACGTGGCGCGGCAGCGTGGCGCAGGAATTCCGCGCTTGGATTTTTTATTGGCCGACGCCCAGACTTTTCAGTTCGACGCGGCAAAATTTAATGTTCTTGCCTCGCGTTTCGGAGTGATGTTTTTTGGCGACCCGGTGGCGGCTTTCACAAACTTACGCGCAGCACTGGTTCCTGGTGGCAGGGTGTGCTTCGTGTGTTGGGCAACGCTGGATGAAAACCCGCATTGGAACATTCCGTTTCAACTGGTTGCCCAGCGGTTGGGATATCCTGAGGAGCGACCAGCGCGTGCGCCTGGCCCGATGGCTTTTGCCGATGCTGGTTATGTTGCTGAGATTTTAACCCGGGCTGGATATTCCGATATCGCGGTTACCCCAACGCCGGTGCCGATCATTGGGAAAAATCTTACCGAAGAAGCGCAAATTGCCTGCCTGCTTGGCCCCTCTGGTGCGCTGACGGATGAGAAACAGGCCGATGAAGCCACCCGGCAAATCCTACGCGAGGAAATCAGCACCGCGTTGGCGCAGTTTGATGGTCCTCACGGTATCAAACTGCCAGCAACGGTTAATGTCGTCACCGCGACCAATCGGTAAATTGCTCAGCCGGCCTTCCTTTTGGCACGCGCCGGCTTCACCGGCACCAATAACGGGGCCAAAAACCGGCCAGTGTGACTCCTAGGATTGGCGGCAATTTCCTCAGGCGTCCCCGTGGCGACGATGCGCCCTCCGCCGTCGCCACCTTCAGGGCCCAGATCAATCACATGGTCCGCCGTCTTGATGACTTCGAGATTATGCTCAATGACGATGATGGTGTTGCCTGCGTCAACCAACGCGTGCAGCACATCGAGCAGTTTACGAATATCGTCGAAATGCAGGCCGGTTGTCGGCTCGTCCAGGATATACAATGTCCGTCCCGTAGGACGCTTGGCGAGTTCTTTCGAGAGTTTGATGCGCTGCGCCTCACCGCCGGAGAGCGTCGTTGCCTGCTGACCAAGGCTGATATAGCCAAGGCCAACTTTTTGCAGGATGCTGAGACGGTCGTGAATTTTAGGGACTGCCTTGAAGAACTCTTTGGCTTCATCAACGGTCATATCCAACACATCCGCGATCGATTTTTCGCGGAATTTCACTTCCAAGGTTTCGCGGTTATAGCGCTTGCCTTTGCACGTATCGCAGGTCACGAACACGTCCGGCAGAAAGTGCATTTCAATTTTTAAAACGCCGTCACCCTGGCAAGCCTCACAGCGCCCGCCTTTGACATTGAAACTGAAGCGGCCAGGCTTGTAGCCACGGGTCCGGGCTTCCGGCATTTCAGAAAACCAGTCGCGGATGGGCGCGAATAAATCTGTGTAGGTTGCCGGGTTGGAGCGTGGCGTGCGGCCGATCGGTGATTGATCAATATCGATGATTTTATCGAGCTGCTCGAGACCTTCCAATTTATCGAAAGCGCTCGGCACTTCCCCGGAACCCATCAAGCGCCGGGAGACAGCTTTGTAGAGTGTGTCGATAACCAAAGTGGATTTACCACCGCCCGAAACGCCGGTGACGCAGGTAAATACGCCTAACGGGAAAGCTGCCGTGACTTCTTTTAAATTATTGCCGCGAGCACCAATAATTTTAATCATGCGGTCTGTTTTGATGGGCCGCCTGGGGTTGGGTACCGGGATCATTTTTCGGCCAGACAGATAATCCCCGGTAACGGATTTAGGGTTCGCCGCCACTTCCGCCGGCGTGCCTTCAGCCACCACATAACCGCCATTCATGCCTGCGGCGGGCCCCATGTCGATCAGATGATCAGCGCTGCGGATGGCGTCTTCGTCATGCTCAACGACCAGCACTGTATTGCCAAGATTTTTCAAACGCTGCAGCGTGCCAAGCAAGCGTTCGTTATCACGCTGGTGCAGGCCAATGGATGGTTCATCCAACACATATAAAACCCCGGTCAGACCGGAGCCGATCTGGCTGGCCAGCCGGATGCGCTGGCTTTCACCACCCGAGAGTGTTGCCGAGCCTCGGGCCAAAGTGAGATAACTTAAGCCCACATCAACAAGAAACTGTAAGCGGTCGTTGATCTCGCGTAAAATACGCCGGGCGATTTCACGGCGCTGCGGCGTGAGTGTTCGATCGACGCCCGCAAACCAATCATGCGCCTTGGCGATTGAGAGCTCCGCCACCTCAGCCAGGTTGTTTCCGGCGATTTTGACCGCCAAGGCCTCCGGCTTCAAGCGGGCACCGTGGCATGTGCCGCAGGGGCGATGCGCTTGGTAACGCGATAATTCCTCCCGCACCCAAGCGGAATCGGTTTCCCGTAACCGGCGCTCGAGGTTTTTAATGACGCCTTCAAACGGCTTTTCAACCTTATAGGCCCGCGCTGTGTCCTTATAGGTAAACTCAACGACCTGCTTGCCGGTACCAAAGAGAATGGCGTCTCGCACGTGCTCGGGCAAGGCCTCCCACGGGGTCGTCATCTTCACGTTAAAATGTTTGGCCAGGCTGGCAAGCGTTTGGTCGTAATAGGGCGATTGCGCGTTCGCCCATGGCAGCACGGTACTTTCATTGAGCGCCCGCTGCTCATCGGGCACCACCAGATGCGGGTCAAAGAAGGTCTCAGCGCCCAAGCCATCGCACACCGGACAGGCGCCGTGCGGCGAGTTGAATGAGAAGAGCCGCGGTTCGATTTCCTCGATGCTGAAGCCGGAAACCGGACAGGCAAAGCGCGAGGAAAATACCGTTCGGGCTGCATCGTCGGCTCCTTCCGCATACACGATGCCATCGGAGAGCCCCAAGGCCGTCTCGAATGAATCAGCCAGCCGCTTTTCAATGCCAGAGCGTACCACAATGCGATCCACCACCGCCTCAATTTCGTGCTTGAGCTTTTTATTCAGCGCGGGAACCTGATCGATTTCATAAAGTTTGCCGTCAACCTTAGCGCGGGTGAAACCACGGCGTTGCAACTCGGCTAGTTCCTTGCGGTATTCACCCTTGCGGTCACGAATAATCGGCGCCAACAGCAATAATTTGGTGCCCTCAGGCATCGCCATCACGCGGTCCACCATCTGCGCGACACTCTGCGCCTCGATCGGCAGACCCGTCACCGGCGAATACGGCACCCCAGCCCGGGCCCAAAGCAGGCGCATGTAATCATGAATTTCGGTGACTGTTCCCACGGTCGAACGCGGGTTTTTCGACGTGGTTTTTTGTTCAATCGAGATCGCCGGTGACAGGCCTTCGATCGAGTCCACATCAGGCTTGCCCATCAGTTCCAAAAACTGCCGCGCGTAGGAGGACAGGCTCTCCACATACCGGCGCTGACCTTCGGCGTAGATGGTATCGAACGCCAGAGATGACTTGCCTGACCCTGAGAGCCCGGTAATCACCGTCAACTGCTCACGCGGTATGGCAATATCGATGTTCTTGAGGTTGTGCTCACGTGCGCCGCGCACGGTAATGAAACCAGCGCCTGTTGACTTTACCATGCTTGCTCTAATGTTCCCAGTATGTTCTTATAAGATATGGTGACTCCTCCCGCAACTGCAAATTTTATGAAGCTGGTTTCCGTCGGGATAATGAGTTAACGATGCAACAATCAGAAATAGCAGGAGGCAGAGATGGCCGGTGTCAATAAAGTGATTCTTGTTGGTAATTTGGGCAAAGAGCCGGAGGTGCGTAACGCGCAGTCGGGCATGAAAATCGTCAACCTGACCCTCGCCACCTCCGATACATGGACCGACAAAGCCAGTGGCGAGCGCAAGGAACAGACCGAATGGCACCGGGTGGTGATCATGAACGAACGGTTGGCCGATGTGGCGGAAAAATATCTCCACAAAGGCTCGAAGGTTTACCTCGAAGGCAAGCTGCAAACCCGCAAGTGGACTGATAATTCGGGGGTCGAAAAATACACCACCGAAGTACTGCTGGGCCGCTTTGGCGGCGACCTGGTGCTGCTCGACCGCAACCCCAACGCCCCTGCTGGTGGCGAGGAGTACGCGCCGCGCGCCGCCGCTGCGAAGCCCGCCGCCAAACCTGCCAGCAGTGGCGGCTGGGATACCAGGCCGAGCAACGACATGGATGACGAAATCCCTTTCTGAAAGCCTAGCCGGGAACGCCCTTGCTGGTCGAATACTCGAAATGCAGGGCGGTGTCGGGGAACACAATGGGGTGAATGGCGTGTGCTGCCATCGCGGCTTCCGAAAAGCCTTGCAGAATGAGCTTCAGCTTACCTGCGTAGGTGGCGATATCCCCGATCGCAAAAATACCCGGGGTCGAGGTTTCGCAGGTGGCGGGCGTGACGGTCAGGTGATGGCGCTCCAGCGCCAGCCCCCAATCAGCGATCGGTCCCAGTTCCATCGCCAGGCCGAAAAATGGCAGCAAAACATCGGCTTCAAGGTGCTTCGTCACATTATCGAGGTCGGCGACTTCAACATGAGTCAAATGACCATCCAGACCATGTAACGCATGCAATTGGTAGGGAATCACAAGGTCGATCTCACCTTTAGCCGCCGCTGCATCAAGTTGGGCGGCGGTTTCAGGAGCAGCGCGGAACTTGGGCCGTCGATGGATAACGTGAATTGAAGCGGCAATGTCCTTCAACGCCAGTGCCCAATCCACGGCGGAATCACCACCACCGGCGATCACTACCCGCTTGCCACGGAAATCTTCACGTTTTTTTACGTAATACTGGATCGTGCCGGTTTCCTCATAAGCGGCAAGCCCCTCCAACGGCGGACGGTTTGGCCCAAACGCGCCGGCGCCGGCAGCAATAATGACCGCCTTGGCATGAATGGTATCACCTGCGGATGTGGTAAGGGTAAAATCCCCCGCTGCGCCGCTCAGCGACTCGACCCGCCGGTTCAACAAACGCGGCGTCGGGAACGGCGCGATTTGCTGCTCCAAACTCACAATCAAATCCGCCGCTTGGATCGCCGGATGGGCTGGAATGTCATAGATCGGCTTTTCAGGGTACAAAGCAGCGCACTGGCCGCCCACCTCACCGAGCGCGTCAACCAGCACGCTGCGCAGCTTCAACATGCCGCACTCAAACACCGCGAACAGGCCAACGGGGCCTGCGCCAATAATTGCTACATCCGTTTTAATCGTGTCACCCATATAATGGATGTGCCGCAGAGCGCTTTCACAATCAAGCGGAACAGGTGAAACTTAGTCTATGTCCGACTCGCATTTCATATCACCCGACGAAGCCGTCACAGCCGAATTGGCCGCACAACTGGCCACCAGGGCGCGGCCGGGCGATGTGTTGTGCTTACGCGGCCCCATGGGGGCTGGAAAATCCACCTTTGCTCGCGCCTTCATCCGGGCGCGCTGCAAAAACCCGGTCCTCGAAGTCCCCAGCCCCACCTTCACGCTGGTACAAATGTACGAACACCACGATGGCAACATCTGGCATTTCGACCTTTGGCGGCTGAGCGGGCCTGAAGCGCTGGAGGAATTGGCCTGGGATGAGGCGCGTGGCGGAATTGTGCTGGTTGAATGGCCGGAGCGGCTCGGCGCCCACATGCCACTCAACAGTTTATCAATTACCATCTCGCTCAACCCGGCGGGCCGTGAGATAAGGCTTCAAGGTGATCCAAGGTGGTTCGATGCGTCCTGATACGGCAGTCATTCTTAGCGCAGGACTAGGGACACGGATGCGCCCGCTCACCCTCACCACGCCAAAACCGTTACTGCACTTGGCGGGCCGCCCGATATTGGCGCACGCGCTTGAGCGGTTGCGAGCCACCGGGGTCCGGAAGATTGTGGTAAATGCCCATTATCTGGCGGATCAGATCGGGGCGTTTTTGGCGGACCAACCGGACGTGGTGCTTAACCGGGAGCCACAGCTGTTGGACACCGGCGGCGCCATTATGGCCATGCAAGCGAAACACCTGCTGCCGGACGAGCCATTTTACGTGGTCAACGGTGATGCCTTCTGGGTCGATGGACCAACCGACACTCTGGCACGCCTGGCCGACGCATTTGATGCCAAACAACTCGATGCCATGTTGCTGCTGGCACGCACGGCCGGCGCCATGGCCGAAACCGGCCTGGGGGATTTCCTTTGGCCGCGCGGCGGCCAATTGAAACGACGCGAAGAACGCGACGTCGCACCGTATTTATATGCCGGGATACAGATTGTCAGCCCAACCTTGTTTGCTGAAGCTCCGCCTGCGCCGTTCAGCATGAATCTTCTGTGGGATCGGGCGCTGGCTGACGGGCGGTTGGGCGCGATTGTCCATGATGGGGTTTGGTTTCATCTCTCAACCCCGGAAGACCTCGCCCATGCCGATGCCGTGCTTGAAGCCCGCGAAGTTGGCAATACCACGTGAGGGTTGCCGCATTCCCGGTTGATGCTGCGTTTTTGCCTGCCTTGGCGCAGGCTTGGCTGGCAACCGGCGGCGATGCCAGTGATGGCCTGATCATTCTGCCAAGCCGGCGAGCCGCTCGAGCATTAGCGGGGGCTTTTCTAAAAGCCAATAACGGTAAACCATTGCTATTGCCGCGCATCATCGCATTGGGTGCGCTCGATGACGTGGCTTTGGCATTAAACGGTGTCCTGGAATTGCCCCCCGCTGTGCCCGCCATGATGCGGCAAGCCATTCTGGCAAAGTTAATTCTGGCACGCCACGGCCAAAACGGTGCTCCAAAAAAACTTCATAATGCATGGTCATTAGCCGGAGACTTGGCTGCGTTGCTCGACGAAGCCGCAATTTCGGAGATCGACTTGGCCGCAGCGCTCGTGCGAGTCGTCGGAGCCGAGTTAGCAAGACACTGGCAGACAACGCTGGAATTTCTTGAGATCATTACGCTATCATGGCCAGAAATTTTATCGGATATGGGCATGATCGATTCCGCCCAACAGCAAATTTTACTGATAAAGTCTCAGAACAAAGCCTGGGCACATAAACCAACTGAACATAAAGTCTGGTTTGTAGCCCGCGATATAGCCCCGGCAGCTGGGCGGCTAGCCAAAACCATTGCAGGGTTGCCGCAAGGTGCCGTGATTTTGCCAGGATACGACGCGGCCATGCACGCTGATGCCTGGGACGAGGTGGATGATGTTCATGCTCAGAACGGCATCGCGAATATCCTCACCATGCTTGGCGTGCGGCACGAGGAGGTCGAGCTTTGGCCGTCTCCCCGGAGCCAAGTACCGGCAGGGCGTGGGGCGCTTTTATCTCTTGCTCTGCTGCCCGCAGCGCGGCTTGGCGAATGGCAAAGCCCGGCCCAAATAGACGCATCTGGACTATTCCGGCTCGCCACGCGCGACGAGCACGAGGAGGCAACCGCCATCGCCATGGTACTGCGGGAAGCCTTAGACGTGCCTGGGCAAACCGCAGCATTGGTGACGCCTGATCGTGGCCTCGCGATGCGGGTAACGGCGGCACTTCGGCGCTTTGGCATCGTCGCCGACGATAGCGCCGGCGAACCGTTAAGCGATACGCCACCAGCGGTTTTCCTGCGGCTTCTGGCGGGCGCGGCAGTGAGCGATTTCGCACCGCTGCCTTTACTAACGTTATTGAAACATCCTTTGGCCGCAGCGGGGGAGCCGCCTGAAATATGCCGCGACCATGCACGGGCGCTGGAAGTTTCAGCACTTCGCGGGCCGCGCCCCGCGCCAGGATTTGATGGCATAAAATTCCGTCTGGTTGAAAATAATGCAAATTCAGAACTGGATTTTCTCGACCGCCTGGAATTATGCCTTCGTCCGGTTACCGGATTGCCAAAGGCTCTCGGCCCGGCTGAGGCTTTGCGCCGCTTGATCGAAGCGGGTGAACATCTGGCCGCGAGCGGCGCCGAAGCTGGCGCGGCGCGATTGTGGCATGGCGAAGCGGGATCGGCATTGTCAGAGCTGTTGATCGAGGCCCTGGCGACGTTGGAAACTCTGCCAGACATTGCTCCTGCTGATTTGGGCGACCTGCTAGACGCCCTGCTGACCGGCCATGTGGTGCGAAAGCCCCGAACCAAAGATGGACACCCCCGCGTGGCTATTTGGGGCGTGCAGGAGGCGGATTTGCAAACGGTCGATGTGGTGGTTCTTGGCGGATTGGTTGAGGGAACATGGCCTGCGATCACGGAACCTGGGCCGTGGCTCAGCCGTCCGATGCGCAAAGCCGCCGGCCTGCCGTCAACCGAGCAGCAAACCGGACTCGCCGCGCATGATTTTTTTAGCCTCTGCTGCCGTTGTCCGAAAGTGATATTGGCAGCGCCCGTGAGGCGCGAACGCGCCCCGGCTGTTCCGGCCCGCTGGATCACCAGGCTTGATGCTTTGCTGGCAGGCAATAATCTGTGGCTTAAACATCATCCTGCGGAATCATGGACATCACAAATCGACCTGCCGAGCGCACGCGTCGTACACCCCAAGCCGGCACCCAAACCTCCTGCAAATCACCGCCCCCGCCGCCTCAGCATCTCCGATATCGCGACGCTGATGGCAGATCCATACGCAGTTTATGTCAGGAAAATTCTGAAGTTTCGTGAACTTGATAAGTTGGATGAGGAAAGTGACGCCAGCCAGTTTGGCAATATCGTCCATGCCGGGCTTGCTGATTTTTTTTCGCTTGCGCCAGATTTTGAAGCGCCCGACTGCGCTGCACGTCTGACCATTGCTTTGCACAAGGCCATGCGAACCGAACGGCCGCGTGCCGCCTTGCAGCATTGGTGGGAAGCGCGACTCGAGCGTATCGCGCTTTGGGTTGTAGAAGCCGAACGCGAACGCCGCCAGCAGAATGGCATACCATCTGACATTGCCGTTGAAACCGAAGCGACGCTCGGTGTTGATGAGATTTTCACCTTGATCGGCCGAGCTGACCGGATTGAAAAGCGCCCGGATGGCAGCGTTTTCATTATGGATTATAAAACCGGTACGCCGCCCAACGGTAAACAGGTCATGTCCGGCTCCGCACCTCAATTACCGCTGGAAGCGGTAATGGCTGAGGCTGGTGCCTTTGGGGACCGCTTTAAAGGCGACGTGACTGAAATTGCGTTTTGGAAACTCTCGGGCCGGCACATAAGTGGTGAGAATAAACCAGTATTTGCGAAGCCTGAAGTTTTGCGAGACGTAATCGACCAGGCGGCCGATCGTCTGCCAAAGTTATTTAAAAAATTTGCTAACCCCGCCACAGCTTATCTGTCTGCACCGCACCCAGACCGTGCCACTTATGATGACCCATTCAGAGGTATATCACGGCGCGGCGAATGGGGCGATGAAGGAGCCGACAATGACGGCAATTGAAATTGCAAACCAGGAGCAACTAAGCGCCTCCAACCCAAAAGTCTCTGCCTTCGTTGCAGCCTCGGCTGGTAGCGGCAAAACCAAGCTGCTCACCGACCGGCTGTTGCGACTGATGCTGAGCGGCACTCCGGCTGATAAAATTTTGTGCCTGACCTATACCAAGGCCGCTGCGGCAGAAATGGCCATCAGGTTAAACCGTCGGCTTGGTGAGTGGGTCGTGTCATCCGACGAGCGGTTAGATTCAGAGTTAACCAAACTTGACGTTCTCCCCACCGCCAAATCACGCGCCACCGCCCGCAAATTATTTGCGGATGTCCTGGACTTGCCTGGTGGAATGAATATCAGGACTATTCACGCATTTTGCCAATCATTATTACGACGGTTTCCGTTAGAAGCTGAATTATCTCCCCACTTCAAACTTGAAGATGACTTCGATGCAGCCAGTCGCCTGCGCGAGGCCCGCGAGGTCGAGCTTTCAAACCCCGCGCATCGCCAGCATATAATGGCTTTGGCTGAGGAAACCAATGAGGTTGAATTTGCCGCGCTGGTCGCTCAGTTCGCCAATGAAAATGAAATTCATTCCTTATTGCAGCAGTTCACCCTTGATGCAATTATCGCCATGCAACGGGCGGCTTTGAATGCGCCTGATACGACACAAGAGCAAATTCTCATCGAAGCCGCGACCCTACCGCGAGAACCTCATTTAATCCGCGCGTTCAGCCGGTTCGTAGAATTAGGTAATCCCAGCGGCGCAAAATGGGCGCAGGAATGCCTGAACTGGCTGGCCCAGGATCATGGCACGCGGCAGGTTGAATGGGCAGAATGGATCGGCGCCCATTTTACCGGCAAGGGTACCAGGCGGGTATTAACCGGCTACCTCGGTAAAAAATTGACTGGTGAACGCGATGCGCTGTTCATGGAACTTGATGCTGAGCATGCGCGGATCGAAGCGATTGAGGAAGCCCGCCGCGCGGCTAGGTTGGCTTCCTTCAATGCGCACCTGCTCGCACTCGTGGCGCCGATCCTGCAAGTTGATGGCGCCAAAAAAGCTGAGCAAGCGATGCTGGCCTACACTGATTTGATTACAATCACGCTGGATTTATTCAAAAAGCCCGAGGATATTGCCTGGATACTATATAAGCTCGATGGGGGTATCGACCATTTACTTTTGGATGAGGTACAGGATACCGCACCCGCTCAGTGGCAAATTGCTGATGCGATTGCCGGAGAATTTTTCGCAGGTAAAGGCGCACGCGATCTCCACCGTAGTATTTTTGCGGTTGGCGATCCAAAGCAATCAATTTTCTCATTTCAAGGCGCTGATCTTGAAAGTTTTCAAACTTATCGCAAAGCATTTCGAGACAAGGTAACATCAGCCGGGCAACAATGGCTGGATGGCCAGCTTTCGGTTTCATTTCGTTCAACAGAACCCATTTTGAAACTTGTCGATGCGGTGTTCGCCCAAGGGACAGCCTGTGAAGGCGTTTGCAAGCCAGGCAGTCTTCACCACCAAGTAAGCCGGATTGGCCAAGCCGGTAAGGCCGCACTTTGGCCCTTGAGCAAACCCGCCACGGCAGATGCGCTGGCGGCGTGGGATGTCCCTGATGATTACGCCCTGGCTGAATCGGCTAAAACCGCGCTCGCTGCCCAGATTGCGGCACATATTAAAACGTCACTTACATCTGGCGTACTTTTGCCAAGCCGTCATCGCAAAGTGACCCCCGGCGATTTTCTGATTTTGGTTCGAAAACGAGATGAACTTGTCACAGCTATTACACGGGCGTGCAAAACTGCCGATATTCCGATCGCCGGTCTCGATCGCATGGTACTACCCGAGCAACAAGCCGTCAGTGATTTGCTGGCGCTATGTGATGCGCTGCTGCTACCGCGCGATGATCTGGCGTTTGGACAATTTTTAGTATCTCCGCTCGGTGGACTGTCCGATGAAAGCCTCATGTCTCTGGCGCTGGGTCGCAAGAACAGCTTGGTGGCAGCATTATTTGCCCGCCGGATTGAACGACCCGACTGGGCGGCGGCGGTAGGATTTTTCCAAACATTACTGCAGCAGGTTGATTATATTTCACCCTATGCTTTGTTGTCAGAAGCACTGGGGCCACTTGGCGGGCGAGCCAAACTGTTGCAACGGCTGGGTCCGGAAGCTGCTGAGCCGATCGATGAGATGCTGGCTGAAGCCCAGGCGCATTCGCGCAACAATCCGGCTTCGTTGCAGCATTTTGTCGCCTCACTTCGGCAATCCGGGGCTTCAATTAAACGTGAGGCCGAAGCCGGCGGAGATATGGTGCGCATTATGACCATTCATGGGGCAAAAGGCTTGCAAGCCCCGATCGTAATTTTGCCAGACACCACAACCGTCCCCAAACCACGAGAGACTTTGTTCCGCCTGCCCGTGCCACAACAGAATATCGCCGTACCCATCTTTTGTCCGCGTACCGAATTACGCTCAGAAGCTGTTACCACGGCGGCAACTGAAAATAAGGTCAGTCAATTAGCTGAATACAACAGGCTGCTTTATGTAGCGCTCACGCGCGCCGAAGATGAGTTGATCGTCTGCGGCGCTGAAGGCCGACAAACCCCGGTGGCCGGTTGTTGGTACAATTTTGTGAAATCAGCTTTTTTGGCCATGGGGGCTCCGCCCGATGCTGCTGGGGTGCACGCTTATATAGTCCCACAAACCGCGAGGCCTGACCGCGCTGAAGTGCGCGAGGGTAGCACAAAAACAAAATTGCCCCCTTGGACCGGGGCTGCGCCCGATTGGCGAGCGGTGCCACCGAGTGCCGAGACCACAAGGCCCGAACCCCTGGCACCGAGCCGAAATACTGAAGACCCGGCGAAGCGGGCTACAGCAGCCTCTCCCTTGGGCGATGGCTTGCTGGCGGCACGTGAAGCCCGAACGACTGCGCTGGCAAGAGGCCGGTGTGTCCATGCACTCCTGCAACATTTACCTGACATTACAGCATCCGAGCGACCCGAGGCGGGCCGGAAATATCTCGCCCAGCCAGGCGCGGGGTTGAGCGCTACGTTGCAGAGCCAAGTGCTCGATTCAGTGCTGAATATTCTGCAACAGCCTGATCTTGCGCCTTTATTTGGCCCTGGCTCTAAGGCGGAGGTTCCTCTCGCTGGCGTTTTAGGCGATGTCGAAATCGGCGGATTGGTGGACCGGTTGGTCATAAGTGACACTGCCATTTTGATTGCCGACTATAAAACCGACCGCCTCCCGCCCAAGGGTCCAGACGCCATTCCACCCGCGTATTTGCGCCAATTGGCCGCCTACCAAGCGGTTTTAGGCCAAATTTTTCCCGCAAAACATATTTCGTGCCTGTTGATATGGACCGAGAACGCGGTTGTCATGCCAGTCTCCGCCGCTCTTTTGGCCCGCCATGCGCCGGGGAATGCGCAGCCATCTGAAACCAGCCGAAGCGCTTGATCAACGCAACCATTCCCGCCATGTTCACGGCAACGCAATTTTAGGACCTTATCATGAGCAAACCTGTAACCGACGAAACATTCGCTGTTGACGTACTCAAATCCTCCGGCCCGGTACTGGTGGATTTTTGGGCCGAATGGTGCGGCCCCTGCCGTGCCATTGCGCCTTCCCTCGAAGAACTGGGGACTGAATACGCTGGCAAACTCGATATTGTGAAGGTAAACATCGACGAAAACCCCCTCACCCCCAGCCAGTTTGGTGTCCGCGGCATCCCCACGCTGATCATCTTCAAGGACGGCAAACCAGCCGCCACCCAGGTAGGCGCTGCCCCAAAAAGTGCCCTAAAAGCCTGGATCGAGAAAAGCCTGTAAGCATGACGCCTCTCACGCCGGCGGAACACCCGCCGGCCGGCATCCCGATGATCCGCACCATCGCCATGCCCGCCGATTCCAACGCCAATGGCGATATTTTCGGCGGCTGGTTGATGAGCCAGATGGATCTGGCGGCCGGCAACCTGGCGTCTCGGGTGTCACACGGCCGATGCGTGACCGTTTCCGCGGATGCAATGAATTTCCTGCGCCCGGTGAAAATCGGCGATGAGGTGAGCGTTTACTGTGAATTACTCTCACAGGGCCGCACGTCCATGAAGATCAACGTTGAAGCCTGGCGGCGGGCGCGGATCACCGAGGAAGAATACCGGGTGACACGCGCGGTGTTTACGTTTGTGGCTATTGATGCCGAGGGTAGGCCACGGACCTTCGCGGCGGGGTGATACATAAAGCCTAACCCCCTGGAAACAGCCCCCTGCTAATGCTATCCGCAATATATTCGATTTTGATATCATGCAGGGGCAAATGGCGATTTTGGATGGCGATTCTGACCAATTTGAGACGTCGGCAGACAACTCTCCCCTAGGGTACCCTGAACTTGGACTCGGGCTGAACAATCAAAAATATGCTTTGTACGCGCTTTTTGAAAAAGCTTACCTGCAACATCGGGATGTCGTCTTACCCAATATGGCCAGTTTTGACGCCACCAACGGAACTCATCAAAAAATCGAGTTCTCAAAAATTTATTCCGTTGAAAAGCTGAAAAATTTCGCTGAGGCTTTTGGGGTGACAATTCTGGACCAACCTCCCATCGAGACTGAGAACGGCTGGCACTCCTTTATTGCAGGTACCAGTACCTTAGGCTGGCGTGCCTTAAAAGGTGCTGGCGGGCTCGATGAATTCACCTGCCAGTTTTTTCGCAATTTAGAGCCTCATGTAACTCAAACTGATGTTTTCAAGAAGCTCACAAAGGCTGTTTACGCCCAGAGTAAAATATCAGTCGTCAGCCAACTCAGGATCGAGAAAGATTGGCTCGACGTTGCAAAAGTTTATGGCGAACACTATCCGGAAAAACGGAATGATTACGCTCTTACGTTCTATGACATTATGCTCAAAACCACACAGTCGCTCGACGTTGTGGGACGACAAATATACGTTGTTTGCGACGAAGCCAATTTGCCCGTCCCTAAAGAGGAAATTCGAGCAACAACTCTAAAGAAATTTGGGGTTTTTCTGGTTTGGAAATCAGACTTTCTCTCTGCTGAAGAATTGGCCGGCCTTTCATTATTGGAACTTTCAATCCTCGATTTTGAAATGGCTGTTCGTGCACCGACGTTTATTGGAACCAGTATATCTACATTTTCAAATTTGGCCTGTTTTGAAGCATTTTGCCGCACCGGCAAGCCAACCACCGAACATTATGTGTATAATTGCCCCGGCGAAGGGCTTTTGCGCCGCTATGATTTTGGCGTTGGCGGTAGCGTTGAGGCAATTTCTGATAAATTCAATTATAGAATCCCCCTCACCCCAGACTCTCTGGAAGATTGTTTGTGGCCCGCTAAGCTGACCGCGCATTTTTCATTCAAAGGTGATTTTGTCTCTGAAACAAACGCTGTGCCCGGCACACGCCGGGGACACCTCGTTTGTGGGGTTCCAGGTAGTAAAACAACAACCATTCAGGGTTTTTCGCTGGATTGTCTGGAAGAAAATCTGTTTGAGGTTGAATATCGCGCACGTCTCGGAGATGGAAGCTGGAGTGACTGGGCGCCTAATGGTTCCTATGTAGGCTCGCGCGGCGAGCACCGAGAGATATTTGGTTTTTCAGTTCGATTAAAAGGCAAATTGGCTCTGAGTTATGAAGCTGTTTGCATCGGCAGCTTTGCCGGACGAGAAGGTCTCATACAAACAAAAGGTGAAGCCGGTTGTTTTTCAGAAGGCGGAGAACCGCTGGAAGCCATGCAGATTGTTTTTCGGACCATCATCCCCAACTGGCCTTAATATGCAACAATCATCTGAATTTATGGAGAAAATGAATGTCTGGTAGCACACTTACCCCCGAGCGGATCCGTAAACGCCTTAGCCGTGTTTTTGTCAGCGCGTTTCCGGACCTTGATCTTCAGGAGGCCCCTTCGGCCACCATGGAAACCGTGCAAGGCTGGGACTCGATTGCCACATTGACTCTGTTTATGCTGACCGAAGAAGATATGAGCATATCCTTGGGTTATGACCGAATTGGAGAGATTAAAAGCTTTGCAGACCTCGAAGCCTTGCTGGTGAGCAAAATATAATGACCGATATGGACGGCCTCGAAACAATGAATCTCGTTCGTGCCGCCCTCGGGCCAATTATCACACCAAAGCCAGTTGATATTTTTGTTCATGGCACACGGCTGTTAGCCGCCAAACATGGCACCTACAAAATTGCTTTGGCCGGTGCGGTTACCACCGACCTGATAGCGCGCGCTTGTGCCGTAGGCGCAGCCTTGGAGGGTTTGGCGCCGGTTACATATCAGGCCCCGTTTGGCGCTTGGCAGCAGGAGGCCCTCGATGCCGGATCGGGGCTGCATAAATTTGCCCCTCATCTGGTTGTGGTGGCAACAACCTGGCGCGACTGGGTAGCCGACATCGCGCTCTCCACGCCGGCTGAGGATGTTGCGAAAATCCTCGATGCAAAAATGGCTGCCTGCCGGAGTTTTTGGGATGGTTTGCGAAAAACCGCTCCTGACCGGCGAATTATTCACCACCTGCCGACTCTACCCACCTCCCGCTTTAGCGCGATTGCGGAATTACGAGCGCCCGCCAGTCCACTGGCGCAAATCCACGCCTTGCGTACTAAAATGCTTGAAGCGGGGCCGGATATTATTTTTCTCGATACCGAGGGTCTGGCTGAGGATGCCTCCGCCTGGTTTGCAGCCAAGCTGCCATTTTCGCAAAAGGACATCCCTGAGTATTGCGTGCGGTTTCGCGCCGCTTTGCGGCAAGCCACTGGCCGCAGTAAAAAACTCCTCGCCGTTGATCTTGATAACACTCTATGGGGTGGCGTGATTGGCGATGACGGGGTTGATGGACTACAATTAGGGCCAGACACGCCCAAGGGTGAAGCCTTCAGGGCGTTTCAAACCTATATTCGTGCCCTCGCTGCCCGTGGGGTTGTGCTGGCCGTATGCAGTAAAAACGCTCCCGAAATTGCTGCGGCAGGCTTCACACATCCGCACGCAGTGCTAAAACGCAGCGACTTTGCCGCCTTTGAATGTGCCTGGACAGATAAAGCCGGCGGGTTGAGGCGCATTGCCAGCCAGCTTAATCTTGGTATCGATTCCTTTGTGTTTGTTGATGACAACCCGGCTGAATGTGCCTTGGTACGGGCTGAATTGCCGGAAATCACAGTCATTGAACTAGGTGAAGACCCGGCGGCTTTTATCGCAAAGCTGGATGAGGGTTACTGGTTTGCCAGCCAGGGGCTAAGCCCCGAAGACCTCGCCCGCGGCCAGGCCTATCAGGCACGGGCTGAAGCGGCGGCGGCACAGGGTGATGCCACCGACCTGCCGAGCTTTCTTGCCAGTCTTGATATGAAAGGCAAAATATTCAGGGCCGAGGGCGCCGCACTGGCGCGCATTGCCCAACTTGAGGGTAAAACCAACCAGTTCAACCTTACCACGAGGCGCTACAATGATGCCGCGATTCAAGCGTTCGCGGCACGGCCTGATGCCATTGTGCTCGGTGCCACCCTGGCTGACAAATTTGGCGATCATGGCTTGGTTGCGAGCCTCATCGGCGTGATCGATGGCGATAGTTTGGTCATTGAAAGCTGGTTGATGAGTTGCCGTGTGTTCTCCCGTACGCTTGAGCAATTTATGCTGCGCGCATTGATCGTAGAGGCTAAGGCGCTCGGACTTTCGAGCATCGCCGGCGTGTATGAGCCAACAACAAAAAACGGAGTTGTCGCTGATTTGTATCCGCGGCTTGGCTTCGTTGAAATTGTTCATGCAAAGACATGGCGACGGGCGGTCGAGCAACCTGTTGATGATTTGATAGACCTCATAGCAATTGAAGCAGTATGACTGGTACGACAGACGTAACTACTGACTATAATGAACTGCTAACTGAAGCCATCGACTTGCGGGAAGATGGTGATTATGAAGACAGCATTGAAAAATTTCAACGATTGATTGAAAAATTTCCTAATGACACTCGTGTAGCATGGGAATACGCCAACGGTTTAATGAAGTTAAATCGGCCATATGACGCGGATGAAATATTGGGACATGCTGCAAAAAGTAATCCCAAAGACTTTCATATCAATAAAGCCTGGACCCTGCACGCGGCCTTTGTTGCCGACAGCATGAAAGAACATATGAACGCTATTCGGCGTGGCCGGGCGTTCCGCGAAACCTTTCCGCCTCCTGATTACCCAGAAGCATGGCAGAGCTTAGTGATTGAAATAGATTTGCTTTGGGAGATTGGGTTGTTTGATAATTTGGAATTTGTTCTCGATGAAAATTGGAACAACTTCACCACCTATCCAGAAATACTTCCAGTAGGTATTCACTACTACGCGAAATTGTTTTTGAACAATAAAGTTAAAGAATTACTGAGCCAATCAAAGCCTCAAGCTTGGGCAAAATTATCGGCTGAAAGCCGCAGTAATTTAACTCTTAGGACGAATTTGGCTTTACAAGTTCATGATTTGGTTGAGGCAACTGGTACTCGCGTATTTGGAATCGGGCAAAACTGCATGCCCTATCTAGTCGGCGGTCCTTGGGGCTTAAGGGGTTCACGCGCCCATACCAGTGATTTAACTCTGATGGACCGTGCTATGTTTTATAATAACACAGCCGGAGAATCGATCGAAAATAATTTCGTTGAATTTAGAAAACAGCAAAATTTTGAATTTGTTAAAGGCTTTGGTCGCTGCAATATGCCTCGACATATTCAAACTGGAGCAACATTTTTTCATGATCGGGCAAGTTTTTTTGACGATCAAAAGCAGTCTCACTTTTTCGACCGTATTTCAAGACGCATCGAGAACTGGCAGAATGGACGGATTCTCGGGAAGCGTAAGTTGTATATATTTTCGTTTTGTGGTGCCGGAGATTTAGCAGCAATAATTGATATCGCTGAACGCTGCCTGCTTGATGATGACTCGCATTTATTGATCATAGACGTACTTAAAACACCAACCAAATACCCTAATCGGCCAAGAGTGAGCTATGTTCATGCACCTTATCCCCCTGATTTTATTTGGGATGGAATTTCATGCTACAGCAAAAATGACGGTTTTCAATGGGAAATGACTTTTATGTCGAAAATCATTTCGATATTGAAAATTCCATTAAGTGCCGAGGCTGCTATAGGCTTTGAGACCAAGCAACGTGATTCGTTTATGCTTGCCCTGAACGAATCTCGTAAAAACGGCGATACCGCCGGACTCGAGTCCATTCTAGCCGTATATATGAAGCGTTTTGAACGCGACGAGATTTTGACTCTTGAGTATGTTTCTCTAATCCGAACTAAATACGGCAATGACGCCGCCAATAATTTTTTTATAAACAATTCTGTGCTCGACTTTAGAAATAAAGAGCTTCTTTTATTGTCGGTAGAAGTCGCCGCTTATAGCGCACACTGGAATGAAGCTATAAGTCGGGCAGTACATTTTTGTATTGTTGTTCCTCCCGCCGCCGACCCTATTAGTTGGATCGTCATTCATCTTGCCTTGATTGCACGTTACGAATCTGGCTTGTGGAAACAAGCGCTTGATTATATTTTTCTATACTGGCAAATTTTCACTCAAAAACCAGAATTATTTGCAACTGCTCTGAATTTTTTGAACAAACATTCTTATCTTGAAGCTGCTCTTAATTTGATAACACACTCAGATACCACTGCTAAGCAACTTGTTGGTGAATCGATACTTGATAATGTTTTCTTCCGTTTAAATGAAGCCTTGTTGTATCAAGCACAATTGTACGATTCAGATATAAAAATTATTCCACTCGGACAAAATACCATGCCATCAATTATCCTTGGTCGATGGGGTTTACGAAACGAGCGACAAAATTTTTCTAACACCATACCTTTTGATTTTTGCGACTTTCTTCAGGATGCCACCATCAATGCCATAGATTCTGATTTTGATATTTTTGTCGACAAAGCACAGTTCGAGACAAATACTGTAGCGGTTGGCGGTAAAATTATTGAACATAAGCCATCAGGAGCTACATTTTTTCTGGCTCGACGCTCCGACTGGGATGAATCCTCATTGCAAGAATTTCATAACCATCTTGCTAATGCCATTCAAAACTGGCGCGCATTGGCCGATCATGAAACAAGAATATATTATCACATAATTACGAGAGACATCGACCTTAACCGGCTGATCTTGAGTGCTCAAAATCACTTACTGAACGATCGATCATACCTGATTATGATCGACACGCGGCCAGTACCTGTGCCATTTAGCAACACAGATCAGCTAATCTATGTTCACGCTCCCATGCCGGCGGGTTATGACTACTACCACCTAAGCCACTCAAGCACTCCAGAAGGCACTGCCTATGAGATGGCTATTTTACGCCCCATATTTTCTATTCTGGAACATAGTCCGCGTGGAGGGTATCCGAGCGAAGATATGAATGGCCAGCCCTGAATCACCCAGCTTTTTTCCAATATGAACATTTGGAATCAACCGTGATCAACGGCTCTGTAATGCCGTTTTCCCGCCGGAAATCATCAACGGCCTTACGGCAATAAGTCCACATATCCTCGCCGTAATCGTCAATTATGGCATAACCACCAACCGATAACTTGGAATAGAGATTCTTCAACCCATCCATGGTTGACTCATAATAATCACCATCCAGGCGCATAATCGCCAAACGCTCGATAGGCGCCGCCGGCAAAGTATCCTTAAACCACCCCTTGAGGAATTTTACTTGTTCGTCCAACATGCCATAGGCTTGGAAATTCAACTTCACCTCATCAATACCCGAGGCAAAATGTTTATGAACCTTTGTCATAACAGCGCTTTGGTGGGCTTTAAATTCAACCGGAAACTTCTCAGCGTCAGGCTCAGGCAAGCCTTCAAAAGAATCAGCAACCCATACAGTCCGGTCATTTATTCCATAGGCTTTTAGCATCGCCCGCATGAAAATTGTCGCGCCACCCCGCCAAACGCCAGTCTCAATAAAGTCACCCGGCACTTTGGTCTCCAACACATCGGCAATACAGGCTTGAAGATTTTCAAACCGCGCCAACGGCAACATCGAAACAGCCGCCCCCTTGATGTAATGCTGAATGAAATCCTGTAAAAAACGGCCTTGGTTTTTGTCGTCCGTGTCTGGCTCATCGCTATAAAGCGTCATGGTCAAGGATTTTTTTAGTAAATCAAGGTAAAGCGACGCCGCATTATCAAAATTCGAGGTCATGTAAGGTCTTTCGATATTTGTTTCATATTGGCTGATAACATCGCATTATACAGCTTGGGCAACATGGGCAACTCGCTCCGCTGCCCGTAACAACCGCAAAAAATTGCCGCCCCAAATTTTGCCCAAAGCCTCCCGGCTGTACCCGCGCTTGAACAATTCCTTGGTTAAATTCGGCGCCTGCGCGGCGTTCATGAAGCCCCGCACGCCGCCGCCGCCGTCGAAGTCCGTGCCAATACCAACATGGTCGATGCCGATTTTTTTCACGGCGTAATCCACATGGTCGGCAATATCGGCCACCGTTAAATCACTGGCGCGGGCTTTGGGGCGCAAAAAATTTGAGACGATGGTGATCTGTACCAGCCCGCCGGTGGCACCCAGCACTTCCAATTGCTCATCATCAAGGTTGCGGGGGTGGTCACAAAGTGAGCGGATGCAGGAATGGGTGGCCAGAATTGGCGTGCGCGAGAGTGCTGCCGCCTGCAGCATGGTGGATTTGGCGGCGTGCGAGATATCCACCAAAATGCCCAACTGGTTCATCCGTGCCACCGCCGCGCGGCCAAGTTCTGAAAGCCCTCCATGCTCGGTAGCGGCGTTGCCTAAGCTGGCCAGCGGAATGGCGGCATCGGCCAGGGCGTTATGGCCGTTGTGCGTGAGTGTCATGTAGCGCACGCCACGGGCTGCAAACTCATCCAGGGCGGCCAAATCCTCGCCCATCGCGTAGCCGTTTTCAATGGCGGGGATGACGCCAATTTTACCCGCCGCAAAAGCTGCCTCGATAGCACCCGCCGTGCTGGTCAGCACGCCACCGGCGCCATCCTCAGGGGCAATCGCTGCGATGGCATCCAGCATCGCCCGCACGCGCAACGCCGCTTGTTCATGCCCGCCGGCGTCACGCGGTCCTTGCGGAATATAGGCGGCAAAACATACGGCGGCGATATTGCCGGCTTTCAGCTTGGGCAAATCCACGCAGCGCGGGCCATCCTCAAACGGGCTGGGGCCGTTGGGCCAGGGGATGTCCACATGGGTGTCGATGGCAAGCAAACCGTCGTGCGGGGAAAATTCTGTCATACGCAATCGTCAATTGAGTTCAGCGCAGCGTCAAGCGCCTTGCGCATCACTGAAGGTAATGGCGCGGTTCTGGCGGGTGCCGCAAATGCGCCCGGCGGTAATTTCGCCACCACCGCCAGTTTTACCCGCAGGGTCAGGGCAAAATGGGTGAATATATGCTGTATCTCCCCGGCGTCGCGCCATGCCGCGGCAACCGGGGGCGACTCGGGTAGGGCCAGCATACCGCCAAGCAAGCCGGAGGGCGGCCGGCGGATCAGCAACACGTTACCTGTTCTGTCCAGCAATACGTAGGCCGCCCCCTCACGGCGCGGACGCGCGGGTTTTTTGGTGCGGGCAGGCAAAGTGGCGGCAATGCCTTGCGCATATGCCTGGCAGGCGGCACGCCACGCGCAATTTATGCACGAAGGACTGCGCGGCGTGCAGATCGTTGCGCCTAGGTCAAACAATGCCTGGGCGAAATCACCCGGGGCCTTACGCGCGGCTTTATCTTGTATGAACCGCGCCGCCGCCTGAGCAATAACGGGCTTGGCAGCAGGAATCGGCGCGGTAATGGCGAATATCCGTGCCGCGACACGTTCAATATTACCATCCACCGGCAACACTGGCAGGTTGAAAGCAATGGCACCGATGGCGTTGGCGGTATAAGGGCCAATGCCAGGCAACGCCCGTAAGCCTTCAATAGTGTCAGGAAAGCCGCCTAATGCTGCCACTTGCTTGGCGCAGGCATGCAGGTTGCGGGCGCGGGCGTAGTAACCAAGCCCTGCCCACATCCCCAGCACCTCATCCACCGGGGCGGCGGCTAAATCAGCAATCGCCGGATACGCCGCCAGAAATTTGGCGTAATAGGGAATTACGGTGGCAACCACGGTTTGCTGCAACATGATCTCGGAGAGCCAGACATGATATGGATTTGCTGTCGCGCCGGGCGCAGAACGCCAGGGCAAGTGCCGCCGGTGGCTGGCATACCAGGACAGGAGTTTTTTGGCGGATGGTAAAAGCGTCACGCAAACAGGATGTGCCCCTGGAGCCGCCGCCGCGCAACTTTGCGGCACGCGGTATTGCCGCCCTCATTGCGCCCATCGTCCGTCCGGCCTTTCGCAAACGCGCCCCAGCGGCGGCGCAGTTGCTGGCTGATTGGGATAGTCTCGCCGGCCCGGAATTTTGCGCCCGCGCTACCCCCCTAAAATTTGCCGGGGGTACGCTCACCCTGGCTTGCAGCGGACCGGTGGCAATGGAGTTGCAGTATGGCGGAGCGGCCCTGATCAGCCGATTGAACCTTGGGGTTGGCCAGAAGATGGTGGAACGCCTGCGCTTTGTGCAGCAAACCCCGGGCACCCGCGCCGCCGCCGCCAAAAAGCCCTCGAACATCGCCCTAACCCCGCCCCAAAACCTGCCCGACGGCCCTTTGGGCGAGGCTCTGGCAAAATTATATGAGGGCATCACCCGAAAGGGCTGAACTTACGATTCGACTCTTCCCCCGATTTTTGACTAAACTACATATAGAGGAAATTATGCAGATATCTCGCCGTTCAATACTATCCCTTGTGGGTGCTTCCGTTTTATCGCCGTCAGCTTTTGCTGCCGGAACTGCTGTTGATCCATTTAGTCAGCGCTCAGTCGGTTCGCCCAAGGCGCCTGTGACGGCTATTGAGTATTTTTCACTCACCTGCACCCATTGCGCTTATTTCGGCACGACGGTCATGCCCAAAGTTAAGCCCGACTTGGTCGATACCGGTAAACTTCAAATCATCTATAAGGACTTCCCCCTGGATGGGGTGGCGCTGATGGCGGCCCAGGTTTCCCGCTACCTGCCAGCCGAGGAATATTACCCATTTATCGAGACACTTTTTGCCAGCCAGAGCGACTGGGCCTTTACCCCCGGCATCGACTACAAAAAAGCAATCTATAAATACGCAGCGCTGGCGGGAATGGACCAAGCTATTTTCGACGCCGCTCTAGCCGACGACAAACTGAAAAGCTTCATCCTGCAAGGGCAGCAGGAAGCCGAGAAAATGTACCACATTAACGCGACGCCCAGCTTCCTCATTAACGGCACGCTTCATACCGGTGCCATGGAGTATGATGAGTTTGTCTCAACGGTTGCCGCTGCCGCGAAAGGATAATCATGCCCGCTCGTTTTGCCCGCCTGCGCATTGCTGGGTTCAAGAGTTTCGCTGATGCAACCACAGTGGAAATTTTGCCTGGCCTGACTGGCGTGGTCGGGCCGAACGGGTGCGGTAAATCCAACGTGATTGAGGCATTGCGTTGGGCCATGGGAGAGGCCAACGCGCGCAACATGCGCGGTGGCGAAATGGAAGATGTTATTTTCGCCGGAACTGCGGGGCGTGCGTCCCGCAACCTCGCGGAGGTCACTCTTACGTTGGAGGAAACCTCCGGCCTCGCGCCACCGCCCTTCCACGAGGCGGCCGACCTGGAAATTTCCCGAAAAATCGAGCGTGGGTCGGGTAGCTCGTACCGCGTCAACGGTAAGGAAGCGCGGGCGCGCGACGTTCAAACATTGTTTGCGGACCTAGCTTCCGGCTCCAGGGCTTCGGCCATGGTCAGCCAGGGCCGAGTTGGTGCGCTGGTTAACGCTCGCCCTGACGAGCGCCGCGCACTACTCGAAGAGGCCGCCGGTATTACCGGATTACATGCCCGCCGGCATGAGGCAGAGTTAAAACTCAAAGCTGCCGAGCAAAACCTCTCCCGTGCTGAGGATTTGAAAGGGCAGATCGAGTCGCGCTTGGCTGAGTTGAAGAAACAATCGCGGCAAGCGAGCCGGTATCGTAATCTATCCGGCGCCATCCGCGCTGCCGAGGCCGAACTTTTGGCGATCCAACGCGCTGTGGCACAGGCCGCGCAAAAGGCAGCCCAGGCGGCATTTAACCTCGCCGACGCCAAAGTGACTGAAGCCACAATTGCCAGCACTGAGGCTGCCACCTATGCCGCTGAGACCGAGGCATTACTGCCGCAATTACGTAGTACCGAAGCCGAAGCCCGGACCTTGCTGGAACGGGCGCGGATTGCGCAGGAGCAATCCGCCGAAGCCGAGACTCGTGCCCGCGCCAGCCTCACTGAAGCACGGATGCGGGTGGACACTCTGGCGCGTGACCATGCCCATGCCAGCAAGCTCGCCGCCGATGCGGAGACAGCACAGAACCGGCTGGACGAAGAACAAACACGGCTGCTCAACGAACTGGTCTCAGCACCGGCGCTGCTGGAAGCTGCCGGCCAGGCCGAGGACGCTGCGTTGGAAGCGATGCGCGAGGCGGAAGTCGCTGCAAATCGCGCAACTGAGGATGCCGCGCGAATCGCAGCCGAATCCGAAGCCGCCCGGCGGGCATTAGGCGAAGCCGAGTCACGATCAAAACGGGCCGCCAGCCGCCTTGCCGAGATCGAATCCGAATTTAACCGGCTGTCTGCTAGCTTAATTCCCGCTGAGCGCGTGGCGGCGGCTGAAGCTGAACGCACCGCCGCAGAGGCCGCTTTATTAGCAGCACGGGAAGCTGTCACGGTCGCGGAAGCGGAGCGTGCCCGCGCCGAAACGGCGCTTGCCGCCGCTCGGACCGAAGCCGCCGCTGCCGACTCAGCTGCTACAAAAATTACCACTGAGTACGATGCCCTTGCAGCGCTTTTGGCGCAAAAATTTGGCCGGGAGGGCACGCCTATTCTTGATTCCATTGCAGTGCCACCCGGCCTCGAAGTGGCTTTGGGTGCGGCTCTACGGGAGGAATTATCGGCGTCGGCGGAGCCGGCAGCGGCGCGGCACTGGCGCCAATTGCCGCCGCTCGAACTCACTGTGGTCCCACTGAAATCATTTGCAAATCTGGTAACCGGACCCGCCGCCCTCACCCGCGCCCTTTCGCATATTCTGTTGCTGCCCGAAGGTGCTGACGGCGATATCCACCAAGGAAATCTGACCGCCGGTCAAATCCTGGTATCACGCGAGGGTGCGGTCTGGCGCTGGGATGGTTACACCATCCGCCCCGGTGCAACTTCCGAAGCGGCGGTTCGGCTAGCCCAACGCAACCGTCTCAATGCTCTGGAATCAGAACGAGCCATCACCCGAACCGCCGCTGAGACCGGCCGGGCAGCACGTAGTCAGGCCGAGTTGGCGGAACGTAACGCCCGCACCGCCGAACAAGCGGCACGCGAAGCCAGACGAACTGCCGAACAACGATTCGACCGTGCACGCAGCGAAGCCGTACGTTTGGTTGCAGAGGCCGAACGTGCCAGCGCCAAACTCGCCACGGTCAAGGCTCAATATGATCAATCCTCCGCCGAGGCTGCTGAGTTGCAGGCGATTTTAACCGATATTCAATCTAAAGCGGCCAAGCTGCCCGACATTAGTAATGCGCGTGCTGTCGTAGAGGCCGCGAGATCAGCTTTGACCACAGCACGGCAGGCGGAGTCAGCAGCCCGCCGTGAACTAGAAGCGCTACGGTCTGCAGACGCTGCGAGAACGAAGCGGTTAGAGATTCTGGATCGGGAGCGCGGGGATTGGGTTGAACGGGCACGTGACGCCACCGACCGCCTGACAGACCTTACCGCCCGGCGCGCCGAAGCTGAACTTACCGCCGCCGCCCTCACCGACGCCCCCGCCGTTGCTGCGGCAGCGCGCCGCGACGCTTTGGACGCGCTTGGTGCCGCCGAAGCCAACCACCGACGTGCTGCTGAAGCCTTGCATGTGGCGCAAACCAACGCTGATAATGCCGCCCGCCAGGTGCGCGTGGCGGAGACGGCCCTGAGCAATGCCCGTGAAGCCCGGGCCCGCGAGGAAGGTAATATTACCGCCGCCAAACATGCCTGGGGCACGGTAGCTGAGCGGATTTTGGAACGATTGGGCGCAACGCCGGCACTGCCTGATCCTCCGGCTGACCTTACGCCGGACGCCGAGGACAAGGCCCGCAAACGCTGGGAGCGGCTGACCCGCGAACGTGAGGAAATGGGCCCGGTCAATCTACGGGCCGACATCGAAGCCGAGGAAGCTGAGGCCGCCATTGCGACCATTGAGCGTGAACGCGACGAAATAACCTCGGCCATTGCCAAGCTGCGTGGGTCCATCGGTCACCTCAACCGAGAGGGCCGGGAACGGCTCTCGGCAGTGTTCACCGAAGTCGATAAGCACTTCCAGACTTTATTCTCGCGGATGTTCGGGGGCGGCAAGGCCCATTTAGCGCTGGTTGGCTCGGACGACCCGCTGGAGGCTGGCCTGGAAATCTACGCCCAACCGCCAGGTAAAAAGCTCGCAACACTGTCCTTGTTATCGGGTGGTGAGCAGGCACTCACGGCTCTTTCGTTGATATTCGCGGTCTTTAAGTGCAATCCAGCCCCTATTTCAGTGCTGGATGAGGTGGACGCGCCGCTCGATGATGCTAACGTGGAACGGTTCTGCACCTTGCTCGAGGATATGGTGCGCGAAACCGGCACGCGGTTCCTGGTCGTTACCCACCATCATCTGACAATGGCCCGCATGGACCGGCTCTACGGCGTGACCATGCAAGAACGCGGAATATCCCGGCTCCTGTCAGTCGACCTGGCAAGAGCGGTTGATATGGTGGAGCCGGCAGGCCACGCGATGGCTGCCGAATAAGGATTATTCCTAAGTATCGCTTTATATCTTCTGGCATTCTTGACACAGGTGGGGGGTATGGGTAGCAACCCCTCAATTACCAGCGTCTGTTACAAGGGCGCTGAAAACAGGTGCATGAACGAAAGTCGAGACAAAGACACATTCGAGCAACGTCTGGCGGCAGCGCAAGACAAAGCGAGATTGACTCGGCCAAAGGCGAACGAGGCACAATCTGGTGCCGGTGCTGCGCAAAAGGCAATCAATCTCGCCATGCGTCTGGGGGTTGAACTGGTGGCCGCAATGGTCATCGCCGTGGTGATTGGGTGGGGCCTGGACCGGCTTTTTCATACCAAACCGTGGTTGATGGTCCTGATGGTGCCGGTAGGTATGGCGGCTGGGTTGCGCAATTTGGTTCGCGCGACCGGGGTGAAAACGGGTAACAGGGAAGACTGACTATGGCGGGCCCATCGATCGACGCGCTTGGACAATTTCGTCTCTCACCGGGTCTTGGGCCTTTGGGTGCGGCGGTCAATTTCACGAATTCCAACGAAGCCATGCTCGCCAGCGCTGCTATTATTGTGGTGCTGTTTGTCCTCGGCCTGCGTTCGCGCGCGATCGTACCAGGTCGGCTGCAAGCCTTAATCGAGTTGTTATACGAATTCGTGCGCAATATGTGTGTCGATACCATCGGCGAGGAAGGGCTGCGGTTTTTCCCATTGGTATTCACGTTATTCAGCTTCATTTTGCTCGGCAATTTGCTTGGGCTGTTCCCATATTTCTTTGCCTTTACGAGCCATATCGCTGTCACATTATCGCTGGCACTATTTGTGTTCGTGTTCTCAACCGGCGTTGGGTTTTACACCCACGGGTTCCGGTTTTTCAAATTCTTCGTGCCCGAAGGTGTGCCGGTATGGTTGCTGCCTTTGCTGGTGCCTATTGAGATCATTTCCTACCTGTCGCGCCCGGTTTCACTTTCGGTTCGTTTGTTTGCCAACATGACCGCCGGTCACGTGATGTGGGAAGTTTTTGCCGGGTTCATGCTACTGCTTACCGCAAGCTTCGGCGTTCTTGGTGCTTTCGCATCAGTGGTGCCCTTGGGGCTGAACGTAGCACTGGTGGCCTTAGAGTTGCTGGTGGCAGGCTTGCAAGCCTATGTTTTTGCCATTCTCACCTGTTTGTATCTGCACGACGCTGTGCATATGCACTAATCGACTATATAATTTTGCTTAGAAGTTTCGGAAAGGAACATTAAATGGACGCAGCTCAAACCGCCCTTCTCGCCAAAGACATTGGCGCGGGCCTTGCTACAATCGGCGTTGCCGGTGCCGGTGTCGGCATCGGTAATCTGTTCGGCTCATTCGTCTCTGCTGTAGGCCGCAACCCGGCTGCTCGCGACACGATGTTCCGCGACGTGCTGTTGGGCTTTGCTTTGACCGAGGCAGTAGCCTTGTACGCGCTGGTTATCGCGCTGGTCATCCTCTTCACCTGATATGATTCGCAAGCTCGCCTTCGCGCTCGCGCTCAGCATGGTTCCCGCCGCCGCCATGGCGGAGGGCACCATGCCGCAGATGGATTTCCAGAATCCGCTCACTAAATCGCAAGTGGAGTGGATGGCGGTCATTCTGGTGGTGCTATATCTGGTCCTCTCCCGCTGGGGTTTACCGCAGATTGGCAACGTGCTCGAAAACCGGGAACGCCATATCGCCAGCGACTTGGAAGCAGCTCACGCCGCCAAAGCAGAAGCAGATCGTGCGGTGGCCGAGTTGAATGCGACCATGAAGCAGGCTCGCGACAAAGCTCAAGCGGATATTGCCAAAGCGGAAGCAGAATCAAAAGCCAAGGCTTTTGCTGACGCGAAGGTACTGAATGATAAATTGGACGCACAGTTAGCGTACTCAGAAAACCAAATTTCTGAAGCCCGCAACGCTGCCTTGGCGGCCATAAAGCCTGTGGCTGCCGACGTAGCTGCCACGCTCATGGTCCGTTTGACGGGCAAAGCGCCCAGCGAGGCAACCCTTACGCCTGAGATTGACGCGGCTCTTCTGGCCCGCAAAGCAGCCTGAGGCAGGAAAAAACCATGGAATATCAAGCCTTCAACAGCGCACCTTGGGAACATGGCTCATTCTGGGTTGCGGTCGCTATTATCATCTTCATCGTATTGTTCGCAAAGAAGATTATTGTACCCATCACCGCAATGCTCGACGCCCGGACCAACGCGGTTCGAGCGGCTCTCGATGAAGCTGCAAAGTTGAAAGCCGAAGCGGAAGCTATGCTGGTCGCGGCAAAGGCTCGTCAGGCGCAAGCCATTGAGGATGCCAAGGAAATCATCGCTCATGCGGAGGCTGAAGCAACGCGAACGCGCCTTGAACTGGCTGCCGAAGCGCGCGCTATGACCAAACGCCGTGAACGCCTAGCGCTGGATCGTATTGCCGCTGCTGAAAAAGCTGCCCTGGAAGAGGTTCGTAATGTCGCCATCGACGTTGCCACATCCGCCTCGACGCAACTTCTCAAAGCTGGGTTTGCTGCGGAAACTGATCTGGGAATGATCGATCGCGCGATCGCCGGAATCCCGGCCGCTCTGCGCTCTTCGGTTTAGTTCTTCCAATCTGGGCGAAGCCCGCGCCCCGATAATTCCCTGAATCCCCAGCCCACAGCCTGAATATTAGTTGCTAACCAGATTGATTTCGGTAGAGTGACAGGGCTTGCGTCCCACACGTATCTCTTATGTGTTCGGCCGACAAACATTTGAGTGTATTAACTGGGAGATATTTATGAAGAAAATTTTGGCCACAGGCGCGCTGGCCGCTTTGGCTTTTGGTTTTGCCGCAAATGTGCCGGCAAACGCTAAAGCTCTTACCGAGATCAAATTTGGCGTCGATGCGACCTACCCACCGTTCGAGAGCATGTCGCCGAGCGGACAGTTCGTTGGGTTTGACATTGATCTCGGCAAAGCGATTTGCGCCGACTTGAAAGTTAAATGCGTATTCGTTGCGCAGGGTTTCGATGGGATCATCCCTGCGCTTGAGGCCCGGAAATTTGATGCCATTCTGTCCTCGATGACAGTGACACCAGCTCGCGAACAGCAGATCGATTTCTCATCCGAAATGTATAACGAACCCACAAGCTTGATTGCCAAAAAAGGCGCTGGACTGAAGCCAACTGTCGATAGCCTCAAAGGAAAAACCGTTGGCGTGGAAGCCGGCACCATTCAGGAAACCTATGCCAATACCTATTGGAAGCCCAACGGTGTGAACGTCGTGTCCTACCCCGGTCAGGATCAGGTTTACGCCGACCTGCTCTCCGGACGGTTGGATGCTTCATTGCAAGATTCCGTTGAAGCTGATTATGGTTTCTTGAAAACACCGAAAGGCGCCGGTTATGCGCTGGTCGCGAATGTTACTGACGACCCGAAAGACGTTTTAGGATCCTACATCGCCATCGGCATTCGTAAAGACGAGCCGGAACTAAAAGCCTCAATCGATAAAGCCATCGCAACGATTATTAAAAACGGCACATACAAAAAAATCGAGGCGAAATATTTCAATTTTGACGTTTACGCCGCGACTCCTACCAAATAAGCAGGCTGGCGGTCATGCTTTGTAAAACGGCATGGCCGCATTCCTAAATTCCACTTTAGCCGGAGTTAGGCGATGCTGACACTCAATGGCTATGGCCCGCAAATTATTGCCGGTACGGTCACGACCATTGAACTATCCATTCTCTCGCTACTGGTGTCTTTCCTTATTGGCCTTCTCGGCGCATCCGCCAAACTATCGAAAAGCCGTGCCGCGGCCGGCATTGCAACCATTTACACAACCATTGTTCGCGGCGTGCCCGACCTCGTTCTGATGCTGTTGATATTTTACAGCCTCCAAATATGGCTGAACGACATAACCGATTATCTTGCTGCCGCTCAAAGCTACATCGAAGTCGAACAGATCAATCTCGACCCCTTTACCAGCGGCGTTATAACGCTCGGCTTCATCTATGGTGCATATTTCACCGAGACTTTTCGCGGCGCGTTCATGGCGGTGCCGAGAGGTCAGCTTGAGGCGGCGAGGTCATTTGGAATGAAGCCCTCGCTGGTATTTCGTCGAATATTATTCCCTCAAATGATGCGTTTTGCGCTGCCTGGTTTGGCTAATAACTGGCAGGTCATATTAAAGGCTACAGCCTTGGTGTCGCTCATCGGCTTAACCGACGTTATCAAGGCCTCCCAGAACGCCGGGGAAGGAACATTCCGAACCTTTTACTTCATGAGCCTTGCCGGTCTGGTTTATCTGGCACTCACCGTCATTTCCAATGGAGTCCTGATGCTCCTGGAGCGTAAATTCGCAGTCGGCGTTCGTAAGGCGGTGCTATGATTTATATCCTACAGAATTACTGGCAGGCATTGCTCTATTCTGACGGGTACAACATGACCGGGGTCGCCATGACCCTTTGGTTGCTTGTCGTGTCATGCGTCATGGGGTTTATAATCGCGGTCCCACTTGCCATCGCCCGGAATGCCCGTAACCCCCTCATATGGTTTCCCGTGTGGCTATATACGTTTATTTTCCGCGGTACCCCGCTTTATGTGCAACTACTCATTATTTATACGGGCTTTTACAGTCTCGATTTTGTCCGCGAAACAGCACCTCTCAACGGGTTTTTCCGGCAAGGCATTAACTGCACGATCCTGGCATTTGGCCTCAACACCGGTGCCTACACCACTGAAATTTTTGCCGGCGCAATAAAGGATACGGCGTTTGGTGAGGTTGATGCGGCACGTTCATTAGGAATGTCACAGTTCAAGCTATACCAGCGTATTATTCTACCCGGCGCACTACGGCGGGCCCTGCCCGTCTATAGCAATGAGGTTATCCTCATGCTGCACGCCACCACGCTTGCCTTCACTGCAACCGTGCCTGACATTCTGAAGGTCGCAAAAGATGCCTATTCGGCTACTTACAATCCATTCGCCTCATTCAGCATTGCCGCACTTTTATACCTGTGCATCTCCTTCGGGTTGATTTTCGCGTTCCGTAAGGCCGAACGACATTTTCTGGCGTTCCTAAAACCCTAGACAAGCTCTTTCCAAGCCCCTAACTTACAACCTATGATGGTATTTTGGTTGTGAGCATTGCCCGCGTTCAAAGCTTCGCTTTCGCTGGCATCGACGCACTTCCGGTTGAAGTGCAAGTTCAAATTTCCAGCGGTTTACCAAATTTTTTGATGGTGGGATTGCCCGACAAAGCTGTCGGCGAAGCTCGCGAACGGGTTCGAGCGGCGCTTACCTCGATGGGGTTAGCCTTACCACCTAAACGGGTATTGGTGAACCTAGCCCCTGCGGATGTTCTCAAAGAGGGTAGTCACTTCGACCTGCCTGTTGCTCTGGCCGTCTTAGCCGCCATGGACGTTCTACCGTTTGAAGACCTCACACAATATGCTGCACTGGGGGAACTCTCCCTCGATGGCCGCATAAACCCGGTGGCCGGCGTCTTGCCTGCTGCCATTGCCGCGAGCGGCCGGGAGCTAGGATTGATCTGCCCGCAGTCGCAGGGGCCCGAAGCACGTTGGGCTGGTGATCTTTCCGTGCTTGCAGCACCTGACTTGCTCGCGCTGATCAATCATTTTCGCGGTACGCAAATTATCTCCCCCCCTCCGATGGGCAAACTTGGCGCAGGTTACAAAACCCTCGATCTAGCCGACGTGCGCGGCATGGAGACGGCCCGGCGGGCGTTGGAAATCGCTGCTGCCGGCAACCATAATCTTCTGATGATCGGCCCTCCAGGCGGCGGAAAATCCATGCTCGCCTCACGCTTGCCCGGCATCCTGCCAGACCTGTCTCCTCGCGAAGCTCTCGAAGTCAGCATGGTGCATTCGGTCGCCGGGCTTCTGGAGGAAGGCAGACTCGTCACGCGGCCACCATTTCGTGAACCGCATCACTCCGCAAGCATGGCTGCCATATCAGGCGGTGGAAATCGTGCAAAACCGGGTGAAGTTTCTCTGGCCCACCGTGGGGTTTTATTCATGGATGAATTACCCGAATTTCCCCGCGCCACATTAGAAGCCTTACGCCAACCGCTCGAGGCCGGGCAAACCACTGTCGCCCGAGCCGCCGCACATATTACCTATCCCGCCCGCTTCCAACTTGTTGCCGCCATGAACCCGTGCCGCTGTGGCTATCTGGGCGATGCATCCCGCGAATGTGGCAGGGCCCCGCGCTGTGGCGAAGATTACCAAAGCAAGGTCAGCGGCCCATTACTGGACCGCATTGATTTGATCATTGAAATTTCACCAGCAACACCGATCGAGTTATCTCGTGCTCCGGTTGGTGAAGCGAGCCTGATCGTCGCCAAACGTGTTGCCATAGCCCGTAAACGCCAACGCGAACGCTATGGCGATGACGGGGCACAAACCAATGCGGAGGCACTGGCTGATTTTATCTTTCTTAGCCCAGATGCCAAGAGGTTTGTGGAGATGGCGGCCACAAAATTGCGTCTCTCGGCGAGAGGCTATACCCGGACACTGCGCGTCGCCCGAACGATCGCTGACCTGGCCGGATTAGACACGGTTGAACAAAGTCACGTCGCAGAGGCCCTAGCGTACCGTCACCGGCTTCCGGGCCGCGCTGTGCTTGCGGCGGGCAGTTAAGGATAACTTGGGAGCTAGGGCTGTCTCAATGATATGCTTCAATGCTGCATTGAATTTTTGCTCGGTATTTTCCCGTTCGATACGGCCAATCGCCCCTTTCCGCAACGTTTCCCACAGACTTTCGGAGCGATATAAACGCGCGATTTTACTGGCAAACCCCTTGGCATCGTCGACCGAAGCGACAAGCAACTCGCTTCCAGCCTGCCAGCCCAATTGATCAGCCAGTATCGTCGTTGCGACGCAAGGCAAACCAAATGAGGCTGACTCATAAATTTTGTATGGCGTACCTGCCGCAAATCGCGTCGGCGCGATAAATAAGCGGTTGTTGTTGTAGTAGGGCTCCAACTCAGGCACGGAGCCATGAATTTTAATCGTCGGTTCGTTGTCAAAAGATGACAAATCAATACGCGGATCGACATAGCCAACAAAATTCAGCAATGGAACCTCACCCATTTCCAAGGCTAGGGCCGGCATCACTTCATTGACATACCAATGCAAAGAATCGAGGTTTGGGCTGTCCTCCTGATGAATACTCCCAACGAAGAGAATCTCCTTGCGAGAATTGAAATCTCGCGGCGTTGGCTGTGCTCGCCGTAGCGTGCCCAATATCGAGACTTTCGGGAGCCCAAATTCACAAAGCTGATCCAACTCAACCTGATTGACCGCCGTTATATGTCGGCAGACCTGGGCACCCGAAAGCTCCATCTCCAGAGCACGATTAAAATCGAAATTTTCCGGTTCACCAGTCAATCTGAGCTTTGCAAGCTCACGATTCGTGGCGACCGCTTCAGTATCCAGGACAAATGGAACTCTCTCAGGACTGATCCCAGTCTCAGAGAATATGGAGGCCGTACGGGACAGATTATGAGTCCGCGATATCCAAATCAGATCATAGGAAAATTGTCGAGCATCAAGGAATTTTTTCAAACCATTTATGTCGCTATCAGACAAAAGTTCAATCGTGGGCGAGAAATCATTGTATATTGATAATATGTCGTTTCTGATACCATTTACCGGAAATATCGATACCTGGTATCCCAGGTCAGCCATGGCGTTAACGATATCGTTTGAACGCACAAAACCGGAGCCGAAATAACGTAAGGGTATAGTATCATCTAAAACCAAAATACGCTTTTCATTTGAACGACTGAACCGTGCCTGACTAATATGTTCATCAGATTTTTCGAATTTAGTCTCCAAAAAATCTGTATGCTTTTGCCGAAATATCTTGCAGCCACGCCGCATTAAGGCAACCGACACATCCGAATGTTCGGCGCTGCCATATTCAAGATGATAAATCATAACTGCAGGGTCATATACCGTTCGATACCCTACCTTGAACATCCTAACGCAAAGGTCCGCATCTTCATAATACGACGGACTATAATCTTCATCAAACCCCTTCAGAGATTTCAACAGATCACTCCGGCACAACAAAAATACCGCTGAACAATAGTCAACATTTCGACGAAAATTTATCTCTGGGATCGTTGGACTTGCATCTCGCATATAACCAACCGTAGCACCGTCTCTCCAAATGATAGAGCCAGCTTCCTGTAACATACCATGAGACCGAATGACTTTGCCACCCACTGCGCCAACATCACCTGCCATCGCCAATGTATGCAATGCGGATTTGAGAGCACCATATCCAAGCTCTACATCATTGTTCAAATACAGCGTTACAGGTGCTCTCACGTCGGATAATGCAGTATTTGCGGCGCGCAAAAAGCCGATATTCTCTGGAAGATGACGAATTGTTGCGCCCGTCACATATCTATCAATCAACCGGGTATTATCGGCCGACCCATTATCAATAAAAATAAGCTGAATATCGCCCGCATAATTATTTCGTAATGAGGCCAGTGCCAACATGGTCAGCTCAAACTTATTAAATGCCACCATCACGACAGAAATGATCGGGTCAATCGACGAGAAGCATAGGGTTGTTCGCGAAAATAGTATTATTTGATCGCGGGCTCGTGCCAAAAAAAGTTCCTTGGCAACTGCTTCGGTTATTTTGACCTTTGTATCTGGCGGTGCATACGCCAGTCCCTTCGGGCCCCCTACCAATCGTAAATGCGCGAAAGCATCACGCACAAAACCATTATTTAGATCATCGCGTACAACAGGATTCATATCGCGATAATAGACTAAATCTATCTCGGCGTTTGGGCGTCTCAGTTCAAAGGCGCCGAACTGCACAAAATGTTCATAGCCACACCGAAACATACCGTTTTCAATGGCACTTTGAACGTCCCGATTAGCCTCACGATAATATGGCTCTGAAAACTGCGGAACCGGGTCTCTGATCTCTGGCAAGGCATTGCAAAGATAATGTTCAATCGCGGATTGAAACAATCCCTTGGCGATTTCCCCTCGAACTCCGACGCTCGTCTCAATGTACCACTGTGGGTCAAAATATATCGATGGCGGCTGCTCGGTTACGTCTGAATAAAGTCGATATAAAAAATGCTTATACGCTCCGAGGGTATCAAGCTCGATGCCATCCACACCTGCATCTATTGCTTTCTGCTTATAATGGAAGCCATCAAAAATGAAATGCGCTTGGCGTCCTTCGAACTGGCCTGACTTCAAATAATGATCGTACCGGCCCATGAACCCATGCTGTTCAAGGTTATCAATCGACATATCCTCATACAAGCGCGCGTAAAGTCGATCATCGAATAACCAGTGTGGTGATGAGGCTCGATGGCCATGCTGGCAAAAATGGTCAAACCCTGATTGATAATGACCGGCGCGGATAAGTTCAGCGATATCGGGGTTTTGTGAGCGATAAAACGCCTCGTCGAAAAGTGGGTTCGGTGAGCAACCCAATTTGGCGCCGATATTTAAGTAATCGTCGAGACCGGCGTCGACATTATCTGCGCACCGCTCACGGGCCGACGGATAGCGAGCAAAATACCATCCTGCATCGAATAAAGCCCACGCGGGCCGTGCATCAGGAGGCAAGACCAATAATACACGGGCAGGCTCAGGCATGGATGTAATTCACCAAATTGTTTGATCCAACGGTTCAAACCTATCCTGCAAGAGGATTAACATCCAGTGCCGCTAAAATGGCCCACGCGGTCGGCGCTAAGGCAGGGCGTCGGAAATAGATAAATTTTTGTTCCGGCACACCTGGCTGCAAAGACGGACCAACGGTTAACCCTGTCGGCATTGCAGCCTCAACCGTCGCGTAAACATAGCCCGAAGGCGACACATTCGCCTCAACGGTCGCCCTAAACTTGTTAACCCGAACATCACCCAAGCGACGCAATGCCAGTCCGGCAAAAGCCGTGCCTTCGAGCCAAATGCCCGTACTCGCCGCAGAAAACCCCACCCCCGTGCCGTGAGACAATAACTTTATAGCGCTCAGCGCTGTCGCCGCACTGCCGAGTCCAGCCAAATACGGCCATATCCCCGCATCAGCCGCCAACAAATCATCCCGGGAACCTGTGGGGGATACCCCGGCGTTAAACACGCCAGTTTGCGCGTTAAACATGCCTCGGACAAAATTTCCTGCGTGGTCTGCATCCTCCATTCGATGCAATTTTCTGAAGGCGACGCATAAGTCCGTATTCTGCTCGGTACTTTGCCACGTTAACTTCAGGGGATTAGGTTCAAATCCGTAAAACCCGCCATAATAGCCGTTCACCGCACGCAGTTGCTCTTCCAGCCAGTTGCCCGCTCGATTCGCGGCATCAACCTGATCGAGTGCCGACCAAAGCAACATCGCCCACGCGACCGGACCCGTTTGCGAGCCCACCTGATACGGATCTTCTCGCCATGCTGACGTCTTCGCGTCCCACCATCCAGGCAATTTGGCCGGTTTCGTCATGGCGCCGGCCTGATAGCTATTGCGCAACCTGCCATCTTTCCAAAACCGGTCATTGGTTTGCGCGATCGCCAACGCAGCACCTATTCTGGCGGCACTGGCTCTGTCGCCCGCCGCCAATAAGGCCAAGCCGGCCAGTGCGTTGTCATACACGTAGGCCGCATTGGCCTGGGTGATGTCGAAATCCGCCAACTCAGGCCCGGTATCAACAATATAGCTGTTCAACAATACCGGCCCTGACGGCAGCAGAGCCATCGCGGACTGTAAGGCTCCCACTAACCGCCGTGCCAAAGGCTCACCGGCCCCCCAGGCTACTGCCGGGAGCAACATACTCCCGCCAGTAAAGGCCCGCCGGGTGATCAATCAAGCATTTCGGATAAAATTTCCGCCGTACGGCCGTTAGCGATGGTGGCAGCGCGTGCGTCAAAATGCACACCATTCACCCGCGCAAAAGCGTGCTGTACGTCGGGGTACAAAAAGGCATCGATCCATTCGTTCTCCTCAGCACCATCCAGGACTTTTTCAACAACCTCTGGCGAGGAAAACTCGTCGTTCTCGGCGATATGCACCATCAAAGGCGCTGTAATGTTCTCGAACTCGGGCACCAACCCATCCAGCCCCACACCGTAGTATGAGACGTTGACATCGGCATCGGAACGGGTCGCCATCATCACCGCCAACCGGCCGCCAAGGCAAAACCCGATCGTCCCGGCCTTGCCGTTTGATCCTGGCAAATTACGGGCCGCCGCCAGTGTCACTTTCAAATCTTCAACGCCCTTGTCCTGATTAAAGCCATTCATCAGCGCAAAAGCTTTCTTCCACTCGGCCTCAGTTTTATCGGTCAGGTTCACACCCGGCTCCTGGCGCCAAAATAAATCCGGTGCCACGGCAATAAAGCCCATATCGGCCAATTCCTGGCAGGTAGCGCGGATTGCGTCATTCACCCCAAAAATCTCCTGGATCACCACCACCGCCCCGGCGGCTTCAGCCTTTGGCTTCACCACATAAGCGTTGAAGTCTCCGGAACCATCTGTGGCTTTCAGCTTAATGTCGGTCATGTTTCACGTCTCCCAATACAAAGTAAGTGGGGGCTCCTTAGCCGCCACGACGTGCTAGAGATAGTGCTCTGCCAAAGGAGTGAAACCATTAAAATTCTGGCTGGCGTAACTTGTCACGTACGCGCCGGCATCGTGGATCAGCACGCGCTCGCCAGCCTGCAGGTCCAACGGCAGTCGATAGGGGGTTTTTTCATACATGATATCCACGCCATCGCAGCTTGGGCCTGCCAGCACCACTGGGCCAGTCGCCCCGGTACCGGCGGTGATACGATAGCGAATCGCCTCGCCTTCAGTTTCAGCTAGGCCGCCAAAACGGCCGATATCAAGGTAAACCCATCGGCGATCATCCTCAGGCATCCGGCGGCATACCAACACCACCTCGGCGGCGACCACACCAGCATTGCCCACCATCGCACGGCCCGGTTCGATCAGCATATCCGGTAGATCATTGCCAAAATGCTTAGTCATCGCGGTCATAATCGCGTCGCCGAATGTATCGGTTCCTGGCACGTCGTCCCGGTAGCGAACCGGGAACCCACCGCCGAGATTGAGCATCTTCAGGTCAACCCCCGCCGCCTTGAGGTTCGTAAACAACATCGCCACCTCGGCTATCGCCATTTCATAGGCCACAGTGCCGGTTTGCTGGCTGCCAACATGAAACGACAACCCATGCGGCACCAGCCCAAGTTGCGGGGCCATCAGCATCAAATCTCGCGCGCAGTCCAATGTTGTCCCAAATTTTTTAGAAAGCGGCCAGTCAGCGCCAACATTGTTTACCGCGATCCGGCAATAAACTTTTGAACCCGGCGCGTGGCTGGCGATTTTGCGCAACTCCTCAAGGGAATCAAACGCATAAAGCGGCACCCCCAGGGCATGAGCCGCAGCAATGGCGCCCGGCTTTTTGACGGTATTACCAAAACTGATCGTCGCAGGCGGCGCTCCCGCCGCAACGCATTCGTTAATCTCCTGAATACTTGCGGCATCGAAGCACGAACCCATGCCAGCCAACAGGCGCAAAATTGGTGCCGCCGGGTTAGCTTTAACGGCATAATAAATTTTCGCCGCCGGCAACGCGTGGCGTAAGGCAGCATAATTCTCGGCTACCCGGTCAAGGTCTAGCACCAGGCAAGGTGTTGCCAGCGCGGATGAATCAAGGAAAGCGGCGACTTTAGGGGTCATCACATCGAGCCTCTCTATGGAAGCCCGCCTTATGAATCAGGCGACGGGCTTAGGTTACAAAACGGTCCAACGAACCAGCCACTTTCGGCTTTGCCCTCACGGGTTGAGCCAGCAGTGCTGCCAGAACGCTTGACGTCGTTGCGTAACCACCCTCCATAAAGCTCTGAAGAAGCGGCAGAGGCACGTGCGTTGCTGCGTGGGGCGCAATTAGGACCAATATTCCTGCAAAGCAAGAATATTTTTCATAAATTTGAACCATAAGGTGCCGACCAACCGACCAAGACGTAACAGGGCAAATTGCAACCAATTGCAACTTGGGGTGCCAAATGCCTGGTCTCGGCGCTATTGTAACAGACATGGAAACCATGCCGCATATTCTTATTGTCGATGATGACCGTGAGATCCGTGATCTCCTTGCGAAATTTCTGGAACGCCAACGCCTGCGCGTTACCTCGGCGCGAGACGGCAAAGAGGCAAGGCGAGCCTTTTTGAACGGACATTTTCAACTTGTGGTGCTGGATTTGATGCTTCCTGGTGAAGGTGGGCTGGACCTTGCCCGCTGGTTCCGCAGTGAGACCAAAGTTCCTATCATCATGCTTACCGCCATGACCGAGGAGACCGACCGGATCATCGGGCTGGAGCTCGGTGCCGATGACTACGTCACCAAGCCCTTCAACCCCCGCGAATTACTGGCCCGAATTCGCGCCGTTTTACGCCGCACCAGCGACTCTGATGATCGCACTCCGGAGACTGCCGCCAAAACCTACAAATTTTCAGGCTGGCTGCTGGAAACCGCCCGGCGGCGCCTGCTGGACCCTACCGGCGTTGAAGTGGCCATTACCGGCGGTGAGTATGAATTGCTGGTGGCCCTGCTAGACCGCCCCAACCGCGTACTAACACGCGAAATGCTACTCGACCTGCTGAGGGGCCGGCAAGCCGGACCGTTCGACCGCGCGATCGATGTTGCCGTCTCGCGGCTGCGCCGCAAGCTGGAAGATGATGGCCGCAACGCTCAATTGATTAAAACTGTGCGCGGTGGCGGCTATGTGCTCTCAACGCCAGTGGAGCGTACATGAGGTTTGGCATCCTGCCACGCAGTCTGGCAGGGCGAACCATTTTAATGCTGCTGGCTGGCTTCATGCTGGTCCAGATTCTCGGCTTAGGGGTGCATACAGTCACCCAAGTAAAACTCGCTCGCATTGAGCAGCAACGTGAAATCGCGACGCAGGATGTGATTATTTATCGTCATATCGCCGCCACACCACCGGCCCAGCGTGCCGAAGCGATGGCGAGCGAGCCTATCCCATCGGGCGATAGCATCACCTTGAGCGACACCCCGCCTCCCCCGACCACCACTTTTCAACTACCCTTGCCCGCTCGGCAGATTATACGGGCCAGCATTATAGGTTACGGCATTCCCATGCAGTTGCGCCCACACGGGTTGGAGCTTCGTGGTATTGGCCACCCGCTACGCTATGTCATCAGCTTTGCCCTGCCTGACGGCGCACCCCTCATGGACCGGTCGGGTACCCCAGCATTGCCAACGCCTAAGGGCGTGCCACCACAAGTACCACCCCATATATGGCTCACCATTACCTCACCGATCACGACACCGCACCCCTGGCGCTCGCCTGAGTTTGGCGCGGCATTCATCGTGATGACAGTGCTGGGGGCCATCATGATCTTCTGGGCAGTCCGGCAATTATTGGTGCCTGTGAAAACATTGGCGCAAGCTGCCGAGCGCTTGGGCCGCGACGTCGCCAACGCGCCGGACCTGCCTGAAACCGGACCGGAGGAACTCGTCACCGCCGCCATCGCCTTCAACACAATGGCCTCGCGTATTCGCCGATTTGTTGAGGACCGCACCTTCATGCTCACCGCCATCGGTCATGATTTACGCACGCCGATCACGCGGCTGAAATTACGCGCCGAGTACATGGAAGATGACGAGCAAAGGGTGAAAATGCTGGCGGATCTGGATGAGATGGAAGCCATGGTCGCTGCCACATTGGCCTTTGGTCGTGACGTCACCAACAGCGAAGCCGCCACACGCATTGATCTGCCAAGCCTATTGCGTACCATTTTAGATGAGGCTGGTGACGGAGCACCCGACCAGGCCGATTCCTTAGCCTATCAAGGGCCTGACCATCTGGCGATCAAGGCTAGGCCGCTCAGCCTCAAACGGGCCTTGGTCAATCTGGTTAACAACGCTCTGAAGTATGGCGATGCCGCACGTATCACCCTGATCCCGAAAGATGCCGGCATGGTGAATATCACCATCGAGGACAACGGCCCCGGCATTCCCAACAGCCACATCGAGACCGTGTTCGAGCCGTTCCGCCGCCTGGAGACCAGCCGCAACCGCGAGACTGGCGGTTCGGGGTTGGGGCTCTCCATCGCCCGCAACATCATCCGCGCCCATGGCGGTGATATTTTACTCCAAAACGCTGCTAATGGCGGCTTGAAGGTGAGCGTCACATTGCCGGTTTAAGCCCGCCATGGCAGGAGGGCTCCATGCTCAAGAAATTTTACGACAGCATTATTGCGCTGAGTGAACGCCCGGCCGCGCCGTTATGGCTATTCGCTATCGCCTTTGCCGAAGCCAGCTTTTTTCCGATCCCACCAGATGCCTTGCTGATCCCGATGGCATTGGCACAACCAAAGAAGGCCTTCCCCTTTGCCCTCATCTGCACTTTGGGTAGCGTGCTCGGCGGTGCCTTGGGTTATAGCATCGGCTATTTCCTGCTCGCCAAGTTGGCCCAGCCGATTATCAATTTTTACCATTACCATGCCGCCTTCGTGGCGTTTCAACAAAAATTCGCACAGTATGGCGTATGGGTCATTCTTATTAAGGGTCTAACGCCCATCCCTTACAAAATCGTCACCATCGCCGCCGGAGCCGCCGCGTTCAATTTCCCGATTTTTATGGGAGCCAGCGTGATTACGCGAGGTGGGAGGTTTTTTCTGCTGGCGACATTGCTGCGTATATTCGGCGACCCCGTGCGGGTGTTTGTGGAAAAACGCCTGGGGCTGATCACAACCATCATAGCTATCAGCATTGTTGGTGGGTTTTTAATCCTGAAGCTGGCTTAACGCACAATCCCGATCGCCCGCCCGAGCTTGGCTGGCCTGGGCAAGCCGCTATGCGTCAATACAGCCTGCTGTAACGTCTCCTTTGCCTGCGGGGTCCACAACGCCGCTCGCCGAGTTGTTAAATTCACGTTAATAAACATGATTTCCTGCAAGCACGCCCGCGCCGTTGCGCCTTCACGCACCATCTCATGTGCGAGGTGTAGCCGTTTTGAGTCTGCATCGATTACAGTGGTGGTGATGCAAGCTCTATCACCCACATTCATCTCCTGCTCGTAAACCAAGTGGGTTTCCGCCGCGAAGCAGGTGCTACCTGCCTCGCGCCGGTATTCTTGGCCAATGCCTAACGCCTCAAAAATCGCGTCGGAAGCGGCGTCAAACATCACCAGATAATACGCTAAATTCATATGCGCATTGTCGTCGGCCCACGCAGGGAGAACCGCGCCCCGGTGGCCAACAAAGGGGGCCGCTATCATGCTCCCTTACGCCGCTCTTTTAGCCTCAATCGCCGCTTGCGCCGCGGCCAGACGCGCCACCGGCACGCGGTATGGGCTGCACGAGACGTAATCCAGCCCAACCGACTCACAGAAGGCGATGGAAGCCGGATCACCGCCATGCTCACCACAAATCCCCAGCTTCAATGCAGATTTAGTGGCACGGCCTTTCTCGGCGGCAATCCGCACCAGCGTGCCAACGCCCTCCACATCGATCGAGACAAACGGGTCTTTCGCCAAAATCCCTTGCTCGACATAATGTGGCAAGAACTTGCCGGCATCATCACGCGAGAGGCCAAACACGGTCTGGGTTAAATCGTTGGTGCCGAACGAGAAAAAGTCGGCCGCGTCGGCGATGGAGTCAGCGGTTAGGGCGGCACGCGGTAGTTCGATCATGGTGCCGATGCTATATTCAATGGTGGTGCCGGTTTCGGCGAACACCGCCTTGGCCACTTTTTCCACCTGGGCGCGGGTAATATCCAACTCGCGCTTGATCCCCACCAGCGGAATCATGATCTCCGGCACCGGAGCGGCGCCGGTTTTGCCCACTTCCACAGCGGCCTCAAAAATCGCGCGCGCCTGCATTTCGTAAATTTCCGGGTAGGAAACACCTAACCGGCAGCCACGATGCCCCAGCATCGGGTTGGTTTCCGAAAGCTCGGCGGCACGTTCGGCGATGGCATGCGCATCCATCCCCAAAGCCTGCGCCACTTCCGCCAGTTCGGCGGCGCCATGGGGCAGGAATTCATGCAAAGGCGGGTCGAGCAGGCGGATGGTCACCGGCAGACCAGCCATGATTTTGAACAATGAGACAAAATCTTCGCGCTGGAAGGGCAGTAATTTCTCAAGCGCCACACGGCGGCCTGCTTCATCCTTCGCCATAATCATCTGACGCACCGCGCCAATCCGGGCGGGGTCAAAGAACATATGCTCGGTGCGGCACAGGCCGATGCCCTCAGCCCCGAACTTGCGGGCGGTGTCGGCATCCAGCGGGGTTTCCGCGTTGGCACGCACCTTCAGGCGGCGGGCCGCATCGGCCCAACCCATCAGTGTGCCGAATTCGGCGGATAATTGCGGCTCGATCATCTTGACGGCACCGACGAACACTTCACCCGTCGCACCATCGAGGGTGAGAATATCACCAGCCCGCACCACAACGCCGCCGGCCGAGAGGGTTTGCGCACCATAATCAACGCTGATGCCACCGGCACCCGCCACGCAAGGCCGCCCCATGCCGCGCGCCACCACGGCGGCGTGGCTGGTCATGCCGCCTCGGGTGGTGAGAATTCCGCGGGCGGCGTGCATTCCATGAATATCTTCCGGGCTGGTTTCAATGCGCACTAAAATTACCGAATCACCCTTCTGGGCGCGCAACTCAGCCTCATCAGCTGTGAACACCACCGCGCCCGATGCAGCGCCCGGGCTGGCCGGCAAGCCTTTGGCGAACAGCTTCGGCGTTGCCTTGGGGTCCAGGGTCGGGTGCAACAACTGGTCGAGCGAGGCCGGATTCACGCGCATAATGGCCGTATCACGGTCGATCAACCCGCTCTCCGCCATTTCAACGGCGATGCGCAAGCTGGCGGCAGCGGTGCGTTTACCAGAGCGGGTTTGCAGCATGTAGAGCTTGTTCTGCTGCACAGTGAACTCAATGTCCTGCATGTCCTTATAGTGTTTCTCAAGAACATCGCGCACCTTGTTCAGTTCGGCGTAGGCTTCCGGCATGGCGTGCTCCATGCTCACTTCGCCCGGCTTGGCATAGGCCTGGCTCAACGGGCGCGGCGTGCGGATGCCCGCCACCACGTCCTCGCCTTGCGCGTTCACCAGATACTCACCGTAGAATTCATTCAGGCCGGTGGACGGATCCCGCGTGAAGCATACGCCGGTGGCGCAATCATCGCCCATGTTGCCGAAGACCATCGCCTGCACGTTGACAGCGGTGCCCCAACTGGCCGGAATATCATGCAACCGGCGATACACATTGGCCCGCGGGTTCATCCAGGAGCCAAACACCGCCCCAATCGCACCCCACAACTGGTCATGCGGGTCCTGCGGAAACGGCTTGCCGGTTTCCTCGGCCACCATGTCTTTGTAGCTTTCCACCACTTGCTGCCAATGCGCCGGGGTGAGGGCAGTATCCTCAATCACATCAGCGTCCATTTTTGCATTTTCGATAATTTCCTCAAACCGGTGATGGTCCACGCCCAGCACCACCGAGCCGTACATCTGAATAAACCGGCGATAGGAATCCCAGGCGAAGCGCGAATCACCCGAGTTTGTTTCCAACCCGCGAACGGTCACGTCATTGAGACCCAGATTCAACACAGTATCCATCATGCCTGGCATGGAAACGCGGGCACCTGAGCGCACCGAGACCAGCAACGGCTTGTCCTTATCGCCAAACTTGCGGTCCACGGCGGTTTCAATGCGGGTCAACGCGGCGCTAACCTGGGCTTGCAATTCCACTGGATAGCTCTGGCCATTGTCATAATAGGCCGTGCAAACTTCGGTGGTGATGGTAAAGCCAGGTGGTACCGGCAGGTCGATACTGGCCATTTCCGCCAAGTTAGCGCCCTTGCCGCCCAGCAAATTACGAAGGGCTGCACTGCCGTCATTTACGCCGGCGCCGAAATTATAAACCCATTTGGTCATGGCAAATAAAGCTCCTCAGCCTTCAATTTTCGAAAAATCAGCAATTTGATGCATGGTATCACGCAGTTGGGCGAGCAATCGCAAACGATTCTGGCGTATTTGGGGCACCGGGTCGTTGACGGTTACTTTATCGAAGAAGGCGTCAACCAATGTCCGCAATTTGGAAAATGCCGCCATGGCGCGGGCAAAATTACCATCGCGGAAATCATTCACCGTCTCGCCCGCCAGAAACGCCAGCATATCGCGCAACTGTCCCTCTTCCGGCAGAGGCAACGGGCCTAGCACCGGTTCCGCCTTGTGCGGACCGTCCTTGGCGTCCTCAATCCGCAAAATATTAGCCGCCCGGCGGTAAGCGATGAGCAAATTAGCGCCATCTTCCGTTGCCAAAAATGCCGAAACGGCGTTCACGCGCTGCATCACGCGCACCAAATTATCGTCAGTACCCGCCGCCAGCACGGCATCCAGCACATCAAACCGCTGGCCCTCACCGCGCAGTTTCACCCGCAGTCGCTCAATAATGAAGCCAAATAACTCATCATTGCTGATAAAGGTTCTCAGCGGCAGGTTCAGCTCGTTTTCCAGAATGATCCGAATCACCCCCAACGCCGCCCGGCGCAGCGCATACGGGTCGCCTGAGCCGGTAGGTTTTTCGCCAATTTGGAAAAACTGGATGAGCGTATCTAGTTTATCCGCCAACGCGACACTCACCGCCACGATACCTGTCGGCACGGCGTCCGAGGGGCCTTTGGGCTGGTAGTGTGTCTTAATGGCGGGGCCGACGATACTGCCTTGCGCCATCCGTTCGGCGTAATAACCGCCCATGATACCTTGCAATTCGGGGAATTCTCCCACCATGCCAGTTACAAGGTCAGCCTTACATAACCGCGCAGCCGTTTTTGCCGCATCAGCGGCCGATGCATCCGCGCCCAAGGCCAAAGCGATTTTTTCCGCCAGTGCTGCAATTCTCTCGGAACGCTGCAACTGCGTGCCAATTTTCGCGTGGAAGGTAATTTTTGCCAGTTTCGGCAACAACGCATCCAGCGGGGTTTTCAGGTCCAAATCCCAAAAATGCCGCGCATCGGAAAGCCGTGCCCGCAGCACGCGCTCATTGCCTGCAATTATTGCGGTACCACCATCCTTGGCTTCGATATTCGCCGCAAACGCAAAATATGGGGCCGGTTGGCCCCCTACATCGCGCAGCGCGACATAGCGCTGGTTCACTTTCATGGAGAGTTCCCGCACTTCCGGCGGCAAGCTCATGAAATCGGCATCAATGTTGCCCAGCAGCGCCACCGGCCATTCTACCAGCCCGGTCACTTCATCCACTAACCCGGCATCCTCGGCCACGGTCAGGCCCGCTTTGGCGGCCACCGCGTTCAGCCCTTCAACCACCAATGCCCGGCGCTCGGCTTGATCGGCGATCACCTTGCGGTCGCGCAATTTCGCCTGCCAATCCGCCGCCGATGTCACGGTAAACGCGCCAGGCGCCATGAACCTATGCCCCTCGGTCTCATTGCCCGCCGTCACCGGCCCCAATGTAATCGGCACCACCGCGCCATCGAGCAGGCACACCATCCGCCGCAAGGGCCGCACCCAGGTGAAATCGCCGCTCTGGCCCCAGCGCATGGATTTGGGCCAGGAGAATTTCGCCAACGCCCCCGGCAAAACTGCCGCCATCAAATCCGCCGCTGCCACGGCCGGTTCAGCCCGGCGCAGCAGGTAAAACCCGCCTTCCACCAGCACGTCATCGCGGCTGGCTTTATGCTTGCCCAAAAACCCCGCCAGCGCCGCATCCGGCGCGCCCTCTCGCGGCCCCCGCGCTTCAATAACACCGCCGGATTTTTGGGCCGCCACCGTCGCTGCCAACGCAATCCGGCGCGGGCCGTAAAACGTCCGCACGTCGCTTATCTGCAAATCCGTCAGCACAGCGCCGCAAATTCGCGCCAGTTCAGTCGCAGCGCCTGCCTGCATCCGCGCCGGAATTTCTTCCGAGAACAGTTCAATGAAAAACTCGGCCATTACGCAGCCTCCCCGGCAACCCAGGCTTCCGCGCAGGCCTTCGCCAGCGCCCGCACCCGGCCAATGTAGGAGGCCCGCTCCGCCACCGAAATCACGCCCCGCGCATCCAGCAAATTGAACAAATGGCTGGCCTTGATGCATTGGTCATACGCTGGCAGCGCCAGTTTATGGCCCACCAGCGCGGCACATTCAGCCTCGGCGTCGGCAAAATGCCGCATCAGCATGTCGGTATTGGCAAATTCAAAATTATGGGCGGAATATTCGCGCTCGGCCCGCAGGAACACGTCGCCGTATTTTACGCCAGCGCCATTGAATTCCAGGTCATAAACATTCTCGACGCCCTGCACATACATCGCCAGACGCTCCAACCCGTAGGTCATCTCAAAGCTCGGTAAATCCACCGCAATGCCGCCCACCTGCTGGAAATAAGTGAACTGCCCCACCTCCATGCCGTCGCACCAGACCTCCCAGCCAAGCCCCCAGGCCCCCAGGGTGGGGCTTTCCCAGTCATCCTCGACGAAGCGGAAATCGTGATTGTTCAAATCCAGCCCGATGGCCTGATAGCTCTGCAGCAGCAAATCCTGCGCCGCCGCCGGGCTTGGCTTCACGATCACCTGGTACTGATAATAATGCTGCAAACGGTTCGGGTTCTCGCCATAGCGGCCATCCGAAGGCCGGCGCGAGGGCTGCACATAAGCGGCGGACCAAGGCTTTGGCCCCAATGCCCGCAACGTGGTGGCGGGGTGGAAGGTGCCCGCCCCCATTTCCACGTCGTAAGGCTGCAAAATCACGCAACCCTGCTGCGCCCAAAAGGCGTGCAATGTCAGAATGATCTCCTGAAAGCTCTTTGGCTTGGCGTTAGGTGCGTGCTCTGTCATGAACCGTGTGTGAAATTGTTGTTGTGGCGCAGCGCAGCAATACGGCCCCAGCGGCCTCAGAGCAAGGAGACACGAGCATGGCGGCGACAAACAGGTTCAATGGCACAGACGGTCTTTGTGCCGTGCTCGCCATGGCGATTGGCGGCAGCGCCATCATGTTCCGGCAATTGGCCATTGTGCCACGTGCCACCGTGGGCCTCTGCGCCGCCGCCAATGCCCCGGGGTTTTGCGGCCCACGCGAGGTGGTATTAAAAATGCAATATTTTCATGCATTTGGCTGGATCGCGCTGGCCCTCGGGCTGCTCGCTTTCATTCTTGGGCGCCGGCTACTGGCAGCCCTCGCCATCGGCATCGGCGTTGCGGCCGTGGTCAATTACAATGGGACGTATGGGGTATTGGGCGCGGCTTTCGGCCTGTTCACCTGGATCAGCCTGAAAACCGGCCGCTATCAGACGTTAAACCAGGCCTAATTTACCCATAGCGAGAAATTTCTCGCGCCGGCGCGCCCGCAGGGCTTCGGCGGTCATCGGCTTCAGAGGTGCCAGCGCCAGAGCTATGGCATCGGCCAGACTAGCCAGAGCCTGATCAGGGTCACGCTGAGCGCCACCCATCGGCTCCGGCACAATTTCATCAATCAGCCCGAGTCTCTTCAAATCCTGCGCGGTAATCCGCATGGCCTCAGCCGCCAACGGGGCCTGGGCGGCATCACGCCACAAAATTGAAGCGCAGCCCTCGGGCGAAATAACCGAGTAAATCGCGTGTTCAAACATCAGGACCGTATTGCCGGCCGCCAACGCAATGGCGCCACCCGAGCCGCCTTCACCGATGATTGAAGCGATCAGCGGCACCGGCGCACTGAGGCAAATCTCAATACCACGCGCAATGGCCTCCGCCTGGCCGCGAGCCTCGGCATCAATGCCTGGAAATGCCCCGGACGTGTCAACAAAAGTTAAAATCGGTAAGCCAAACCGGCCAGCCAACTCCATCAGCCGTTGCGCTTTGCGGTAGCCTTCAGGCCGCGCCATGCCAAAATTATGCTTAATCCGGGTTTCGGTATCGGTCCCTTTTTCGGTGCCGATCACCATCACCGGCGCACCACGGAACCGCCCCATGCCGCCGATAATGGCCGCATCATCGGCAAAGGCGCGGTCACCCGCGAGCGGGATGAAACCCTCGATCAATTCAGCAATGACAGCCGCTGCCTTGGGCCGGTCGGCATGACGGGCTACCAGTGTCTTTTGCCAGGGGGTGAGCTTGGCGTAGAGAGCACGCAGTTGCTTATCGGCCTTATCCGACAGCCGGTGCACCTCATCAGCGATGTTGATCTCACCAGGAGAGGTCATCCGCCGCAGTTCCTCGATTTTACTTTCGAGTTCGGCGACAGGTTTTTCAAATTCCAGATATTGGCGCATGAGACGGGGCGTTTACCACATAAAGCTGTTGAGGGAACCCAGGCGCTTAATCGCTGGCAACCGCGATGTCCGGTGCGTTCGGGTTCTTCATTCCCACCGTGTGATAGCCGCAGTCCACATGGTGAACCTCGCCGGTTACACCTTTTGAGAGATCTGAGAGCATATAAAGCCCGGCACCACCGACCTCCTCAAGCTCCACGTTGCGCTCAAGCGGGGAATTATATTTATTCCATTTCATGATATAACTGAAATCGCCGATGCCGCTGGCCGCCAGGGTTTTGATCGGCCCAGCGCTGATGGCGTTCACCCTGATCTGATTGGGGCCTAAATCAGCTGCCATATACCGCACCGACGCCTCTAATGCCGCTTTGGCCACTCCCATGACGTTGTAATGTGGCACGACACGTTCAGCGCCAAGATATGAGAGCGTAAGAAGGGCGCCGCCGTCAGTCATGAGAGCCGCCGCCCGCTGGCCTACCGCGGTGAAGGAGAAACACGAAATATCAAGAGCCTGCAAAAACGCCGCACGAGGGGTATCAACATACCGGCCACGCAGAAAATTTTTGTCAGCAAACCCAATGGCGTGCACCAGAAAGTCGATTTTTCCCCATTTTTCCTTGATGGCAGCAAAGGTCTCATCCATCGCCGCGTCGCTGCTGACATCGCACGGCAGCACCACATCAGAACCAACCGATTCCGCCAAAGGCCGCACCCGGCGCTCCAACGCCTCGCCCTGGTAGGTGAAGGCTACCTCACCGCCTTGCGCAGCCACCGCCTGGGCAATGGCCCAGGCTATGGAACGGTTATTGGCAACACCCATGATCAGCCCGCGCTTACCCTGCATAAGAGTCCCCTTCGGGGGCGATATCTGGGATGCGGTGTCAGGCATGGGGTCTCTCTCCTTAGTGGCATTACATAAGTGATATGGTGGTGGCATAGAGTATCTCATGCGATCAAGTGCTACGAAATTTCGATTTGGAGAGCTTCGCTGTGAAACAAGTAAAAAACGATCCCTTTGTTACATTTGGTGACTGGTTTGCTGAGGCAGAGGCATCCGAACCAAACGACCCTAACGCCATGATTTTGGCTACGGCGTCCAGCGAGGGTAAACCAGCCGCCCGGACCGTGCTTTTGAAGGCGTGGGATAACCAGGGGTTTGTATTTTACACCAACCTCGAGTCCCGCAAATCCCAGGAACTCAAACAAAACCCTCATGCGGCACTGTTGTTTTATTGGAAAACGCTGCATCGTCAGGTCCGGATTGAGGGCACAATATCGTTGGTTTCAGACTCTCAGGCCGATGAATACTACGCCTCTCGCCCCCGCGGTTCCCAGATTGGTGCCTGGGCGTCGGCTCAGTCGAAACCTTTGCCAGACCGTGAGACTTTTGAGACCAGATATGAGGAATTCGAGGCCAAATTTCCTGGCGACACGATCCCAAGACCCCCGTTCTGGTCAGGATGGCGAGTCACGCCAACTTATTTAGAGTTTTGGCAGGACGTTAAATATCGTCTGCATGAGCGTACCACGTACACACGAAATGAAAACGGGTGGGTTATCGGCAAACTATATCCATAACCCAGAAACACATTAAAATTAGCTGCGGTAACTACCGTTGATGTCGATATATCCATGGGTCAGGTCACAAGTCCAAACAGTGGCCCGGCCCGTGCCCAAACCGATATCAACGTCGATATCAATCTCCCGGCCCTTCATGTGGGCAACCACCGGGGTTTCATCGTAACCAGGCACTATACCGCCGGCTTTCGCCATCCAGGTGCCACCAACAGCGATGGCTAATTTATCGCGGTCCGCCGGCTCACCGGCTTTCCCAACTGCCATGACAATTCGTCCCCAGTTGGCATCTTCGCCAGCGATGGCGGTTTTGACGAGCGGGGAGTTGGCAATGGCCATCGCAATGCGCTTGGCCGAATGGTTGGATACCGCACCATCAACGGTGATCCGTACCAGCTTTTGCGCACCCTCACCATCACGCACCACCATCATGGCAAGTTCGTGTAAAACCTCACCCAGGGCCCGCCGGTAATCGGCGAGGGCGGCCGGGTCATCGGTAGGTTGATTGCCTGCTTGCCCGGTGGCAAACAAAAGCACTGTGTCAGACGTCGATGTATCGGAATCAATGGTAATGCAGTTGAAACTCTGATCCACCAGCTTGCTCAACATTGACTGCAGAGCATCCGCCGGAATTGCCGCGTCAGTAAAAATAAAAGACAGCATTGTTGCCATATCTGGCGCGATCATCCCGCTGCCTTTGGCTATTCCAGCGATACGCACCTCGACTCCACCGAGCCTGGCAGTCCGCGTGGCGGCCTTGGGAAACGTATCGGTTGTCATGATCGCGCGCGCAGCATCGGCTAGAGCATCGGACCGTAAATTGGCGCGCAAATCATCCATCACCGCGACGATTTTATGAGCTGGTAATGGCTCTCCAATAACCCCGGTGGATGCGAGGTAAATCGTCTCAGGCGTTGAACCAAGGGACTTTGCAGCGGCATGGGCGGTGGCTTCAACCGCCCGCTGCCCGGCTATTCCGTTAAAAACATTCGCATTTCCAGCATTTACCACAAGGCCCGTCGCCAGACCCGCCGGCAATATCTCCCTGCACCACGTAACCGGAGCGCCCGGACAGAGGTTTTTGGTGAACACGCCGGCTACCGTGGTTCCTGGCGTAAACTGTACCAGAAGAACATCGGTTCGGCCTTGGTAGCGTATGCCTGCCTGCCCAACCGCCATTGTCACGCCCGCTACCGGGCTTAAGCCCGGCAACGGCAGTGCTAATGGCGAAATTGCGACTGGCTTTGCCAAGATTTATTTTCCAGTGGCCGTTCCGGCTGCCGGAGCGGCAACCGGCGTGCCATCCGGGTTGAATATCTGAATTTTTACCTTGCCGCGCGCAGCATTCAGTGTGGCTTTGATGGCGTTATCAGCCAAATTCTTGCGGATCTGGTCCTTCACCTGATCAAGTGTCGGCGCCGGGCCGGTCCGTTTGCCCTCGCAAAGGATTACATGCCAGCCAAACTGCGTTTGAACCGGGGTTTTGGTGTATTGGCCCGGTTTGAGTGCGAAAGCGGCATCAGCAAATGGCTGCACCATCTCATCCTGGCTGAACCAGCCCAGTTCACCGCCATCCTTGGCACCGGGATCAATGCTGTCTTTGGTCGCCAGCTTGGCAAAATCCGCACCATGCTCGAGCTGGGTGATAATGCTTTCAGCCTCGGCCTTGGTCTTCACCAAAATATGCCGGGCATCGACCTGAGCGGGCCCCGGCTTGCCGGCATAGTCCTTGTTGAACTCGGCCTGTACCGCAGCATCGGTAACCTGGCTGCCTACCTGCTCCTGCACATAAGCGTTCTCAAGCTGTTCATTGGCGGCGGCCTGCATCAAAGCCTGAATTTTGGGTTCTTTATCAAGGCTTTCAGCATGAGCAGCGACCAGTAAGGCTTGCCGGTCGATCAACTGGTTGACCAGCAAGGGGAACAACTGTTCCGGCTTCATCTGCTGCATCTCAGGAGGCAGGCTCGCCGCAGCACTCTGCACGTCACTCATATGGATGGCCGCGCCATTTACTGTCGCCAAAACCGGGTCTGCTGGCGGCGGCGCTGGCGCCGCGGCTGGTGCCGGCGCTGACGTCTGTGCGAATACGGGTGCAGCGACCAAGGTGGCCGCAAGGGCTATGGCAGAAATCGTGGAGAAACGACGCATTGATAAAACCTTTTTGGTTAACTTCGGCGCGTCTATGAGCCAAGTGGCGAAAACGGGCAAGCCAGCCTTGTGCCCCATCCGTGTCATGAAACGGCTTCAATTGACCCTCCCCCACCCCGCGACTATGTGACAACCGATCTTTATTATAGCGGATATCGCCAGAAATGTTTGCCAACCTCGCCCGCGCCGTATTCGGTACCAGCAATGACCGCGCTTTGAAGGGCTTCAAGCGCCGGGTCGCAGCCATCAACGCCTTTGAGGCTGAGATGTCCGCCCTAGATGATGCTGCCCTTCAAGCCAAGACAGCCGCGTTTAAGGCCAGGCTGGCCGACGGCGAGACATTCGATGATATTCTGGAAGAGGCTTTCGCCGTCGTTCGGGAGGCCAGTAAGCGGTCGCTAGGATTACGCCACTTCGACGTTCAAATGATCGGCGGCATGGTACTGCATTCCGGCCGGATTGCGGAGATGAAAACCGGCGAAGGTAAGACCCTGGTCGCCACCCTCGCCGTGTACTTAAACGCTCTGTCGGGCAAAGGCGTTCATGTCGTGACCGTGAACGATTACCTGGCACGCCGCGACGCCGAGTGGATGAGCCTGCTATATGGATTTCTCGGGCTCTCTACCGGCATCATCGTCCATGGGCTAAATGACCTGGACCGCCGCGCCGCTTATGCCGCCGACATCACCTACGGCACCAACAACGAATTCGGCTTCGACTATCTGCGCGACAATATGAAATACCGCCTCGAAGACATGGTACAACGGCCATTCAACTACGCGATCGTCGATGAAGTTGACTCAATTCTCATCGATGAAGCCCGCACGCCGTTGATCATCTCGGGTCCCTCAGATGAGCCCACTGAATTATACGCCAAAGTCGACGAGGTTGTTATCGAACTCCTCAAAACACCCGTCGATGAAGACGGCAAGCACCCCATGTATGAAAAAGATGAGAAGGCCAAAACCGTGGTTCTCACGGATGCCGGATCTGAACATGTGGAGCAACTGCTGCGCGACTTCGGCCTTTTAACCGAGGGCAACCTGTATGACATTTTCAATATTTCTCTGATCCATCACGTTCAGCAGTCCCTCCGCGCCCGCGTTCTTTATACGCGCGATGTTGATTACATCGTCCGCGAGGGCAAAGTGATTATCATCGATGAATTTACCGGACGTATGATGGAGGGTCGGCGTTATTCCGATGGCCTTCATCAGGCGTTGGAGGCCAAAGAAAAGGTCACTGTAGAAAAAGAAAATCAAACGCTCGCTTCGATTACATTTCAAAATTACTTCCGGCTGTTCCCAAAATTAGCCGGCATGACTGGCACAGCCCTTACCGAAGCAGATGAGTTCGAGCAGATTTATAAATTGCAGGTGGTCGAAATACCGACGAATGTTGCCGTGACACGAAAAGACTACGACGACGAAGTTTACCGTACAGCCACCGAAAAATATGAAGCTGTCGCCAAACTCATCGAAGAATGCCGTGAACGTAACCAGCCGGTGCTTGTCGGTACCACCAGTATCGAAAAAAGCGAAATCATTAGCAACCTACTTATGCAGAAAAAAATTCCGCACAGCGTCCTCAACGCTCGGTTTCATGAGCAGGAGGCCACGATCGTGGCTCAGGCTGGCGCACCTGGCGCGATCACGATTGCCACAAACATGGCCGGCCGCGGCACCGATATTAAGCTCGGCGGTAATCTTGATATGCGCCTGAAGCTTGAACCCGCCGCCGATGAAGCCAAAATCCGCGCGGAGATTGAAGAGTATCAAAGCATTGTGAAAAAAGCCGGCGGGCTTTTCGTGATTGGCACCGAGCGCCACGAAAGCCGGCGTATCGATAATCAGCTCCGAGGCCGTGCCGGCCGCCAGGGCGACGAAGGAGCTTCACGGTTTTTCCTGTCCCTTGAAGATGATCTGATGCGTATTTTCGGTTCCGACCGGATGGGCGGGATGCTGCAGCGCCTCGGGCTTCAAGAGGGCGAGGCTATCATCCACCCGTGGATCAACAAAGCGCTTGAAAAAGCTCAGAAAAAGGTCGAGGCGCGCAACTTCGATACGCGCAAAAACTTACTAAAATACGACGACGTTATGAATGACCAGCGCAAGGAGGTTTATGCGCAGCGCCGTGAATTTATGGGGAGCGATTCCGTGCAATCCGTTGTCGCGGAAATGCGCGAAGATGTTATCGCCAACCTCGTCCACCGGCGTATTCCAGAGCGTGCGTTCGCCGAGCAATGGGAAGCCAAAGAGTTGGCCGAGGACGTAAAACGTATCCTCAACCTGGACCTTCCCATCGTCGATTGGGCAGCCGAAGAAGGCATCGACGAAAATGGTATCCGTGAACGACTAATTGAAGCTGCCGAAGCGGCAGCGGCTGAGAAAGCCCAGACGACCGGCGTTGAACTCACAAATTTTGTCGAAAAATCGATCCTGCTCCAGACTCTTGACCAGGTTTGGAAAGAGCATCTTCTGGCCCTCGACCACCTCCGGCAAGGCATCGGCTTGCGGGCATATGGCAACCGTGACCCGTTAAATGAATACAAGCGCGAGGCCTTCGTGCTGTTCAGCAGCCTGTTGGAAGACCTCAAAGAACGCGTGACTTTGTTACTCTCACACGTTGTCATCGGAACAGCGCCTCAAGCCGCCCCGCCACCGCCGGTCATGATCGAGAACCACCCTGAACCGCAACCGCTGGTGGGTGGCAGTGTGGTCGGCACCGGTAACGAACGTTCGCCGGTTCCAGTTTTAGTGGAGCCTTATCGAGAAGAAAACATCGACCGTGAGCGCCCGGAAACATGGGGGGCTACCCCCCGGAATGCCCCCTGCCCTTGCGGATCAGGCAAAAAATACAAATACTGTCACGGTCGGGTCTAAACTTCGGCCCTGGCCTGATGAATTATCACCGCGGGTTATTCGGCACGAGCTTTTAATAAATCACGGATTTCCATGAGGAGTTTTTCCGAGGCGGTCGGCCCCGCCGCTGCCGGAGGTGGTGCCTTATAAAGCCGGGACACAAGCCGAACCATCCAAAAAATCGCAAACGCGATGATAATAAAATTGATGACGGCATTCAGGAAAATACCGTAATTTAATGTCACCGCGCCGGCCTTTACGGCTGCAGCGATCGTCGGCTCCACAGGCCCTTTTAAGGTGACGAACAGATTTGAAAAATCGACGCCGCCAGTGATCAACCCGATCACTGGGGTGATCATATCCTTGACCAAACTGCCCACAATACCGGTGAAAGCCGCACCGATGACAACACCAACCGCCAGATCAACCACGTTGCCGCGCATAATGAAGGCTTTAAACTCGTCTAACCACGCGGGAGAGCTAATTTTCAGCTTATCAGACATGGAAACTCCCCAATTTCGTTACAAAATCACCGTACCGGGTCTTCACGATTCCGCCAACAATTTATCTGCCTCTTGGCACTACGTCAGCTAGCGTGCTCACTGATACCTGTTACACCTGTAATCAGACCGGAGTTTTTATATGAACGATGAAAAAACTGTGCTTGGCCAAAAAATTCTCAAATTGAAAGCCAAATCTGGCCTCACTTGGAGAGAGATTGCCGATAAAATAGGCTATTCTCCGGTATGGACCTGTGCGGCCTGCCTTGGGCAAATGTCGATGCTGCCCGAGACCGCTCAAAAAATTGCTGATATTTTAGGATTAACAGCTGACGAGGCTGACACTCTGACCGCGATTCCCTATCGCGGGTCATTACCAACGGCCGTCCCAACCGACCCCCTAATCTATCGGTTCTACGAACTGGTATCAGTGTATGGAACCACTTGGAAGGAAATGATCCAAGAAGAGTTTGGCGATGGCATCATGAGCGCCATCGATTTTGATATGACGCTCGAGCGCCAACCCGACCAAAAGGGAGATCGCGTTCGGATGATGCTCAGCGGTAAATTTCTGCCTTATAAGCGTTATTAGACATCAGCGCTCTTGCCAGGCACGCCTGGCATCTGTGACAAATACTTTGCGTTGCCGTAGGAGTACCGAATGCGCATAGTGATCCGCTTAACCCTTGCTGCCATTCTGCCATTCGGCCTTGCGGCCTGCGGCAACGGGCAACCGGGGCGTTTACAAGGGGGCACCGCGAGTGGAGCGGTTGCCGGTGCCACTTTTGGGCTTATCGGAGGTCCTGTAGGCGTGGTCGTGGGGGCAGCGATCGGCGGCGCTGCCGGCGCCATCACTTCCACCACAACGTCACCTAAACAGGTCGACCTCGGGAAACCTATATGGCAGCGTGGCGGCACCTAGGCCGAGAGGCATCAGGCGACCGCACCCACCACGTATGCCCGCAAGCTGTCTACTTCGTGCGCTTGTTGGTCGATTCTTGCCTTAACGACGTCGCCAATACTGACCAATCCTACTAGCTTGCCATTACTGACAACTGGGAGATGGCGAAACCGGCCATCAGTCATAACCTGCATAGCATCGACAACGGTGGCTTCGGGCGAAGTAACCGTCGGCGAATGGGTCATTAACTGCGCCGCCGTCATGTTAAGCGTAGCGGCTGAATGAGTATTCAGCGTCCGCACAATATCGCGCTCGCTCAAAATGCCAACCAGTTTATCGTGCGCGTCAATAACGAGCACCGCACCAATTCGCTTCTCACCAAGCAGTTTTACAACATTCGTTATACTAGTTTCTGGATCAACCGAGATTACGTTGGCTGGCTTATTCTTTAAAATTGCGGAAAGCATCATTATTGTGTCCTCCTTGGCTACATTATGTAATAAGCGGCCACCGCAAATCAAATGATTTTTACAACCTTAACCTGATTGTCCAGGCCTAATGGGTAGTATTCGCCATTATTTGGGTCTCAACTAAAAAGGCAAACCGGCCTTTGGCTGCAAGTAATGCCGCAAAACTACCGCGTTCAACAATTCTACCATCTTCAAAAACTAAAATTTCATCAGCATCCCTGATGGTTGAAAGCCGATGGGCAATGATAAAACTTGTCCGTCCCGCCATCAATGAGCGTAATGCCTGCCCAACTTTTGATTCTGTCGCCGCATCCAAAGCGCTGGTAGCTTCGTCGAGGATCAATAATGGTGGGTTTTTTAGTATTGCCCGAGCAATCGCAAGGCGCTGGCGTTGGCCCCCTGAAAGATTTGAACCCCGCTCACCAATCATAGTTTCAAAGCCATCAGGTTGCGCCAATATAAAATCCAGAGCTTCCGCCATTTCACAGGCTTTGTGCAATTCTATCTCAGTCGCATCAGGCTTACCAACCAGCAAATTTTCACGGATCGAGCGATTAAAAAGTAAACTATCTTGAAACACCACACCGATCGCACCGCGCAAACTGTCAAGCGTTACGTGTCTGATATCCTGGCCATCAATGGTGATTCGGCCTTTGGTCGGGTCCCAATAGCGCTGCAACAGCGCCATCGTGCTGGATTTTCCAGCGCCTGTCATACCCACCAAAGCTACCACGCTGCCGGGGTGCGCCGTGAACGAAACATCGTTAACAGTGGGTATCCCTGCAATATATTCGAACCCCACATGCTCAAATTTCACTTCCCCAACCTGTATTTTTAATGCCGGAGCATTTGGTTGCTCATGGATGGTCGTCTTCACGTCCAGAACTGCAAAAAAATCGACCAAGATGGGCATTTGCATGAACAGACGGGCAATAAACCCCATAGCGCCGGTAAGCCTGCCAATCAGTAACGTGGCAAACCCCATGAACGAGACAATTTCGCCGATGCTGGCTTCGCCCCGCAAATGCAAAAATGTGCCGACGACAAAGATCGCAATAATTGTAATTGTGCTCGAGGCCGAAGTAACCACGCTCAAAACGGCCCACCAATTCAAAACAGGAAACTGCTTGGCCAGAACAAGGCCGGTTGTGCGCGAAAAATTCCGGGTTTCCTCTGATAAACGCGTAAAGGATTGTACAACAAGAATATTTGCCAGTGCATCCTGCGCGGTGCCTGCCAAAGCCGAATGATAGGCCTCTACCTGCCTTTGAGCTGTCTCGGTTTTGCTGATGACCAGCACTGTGAATGTGCAAAAAACGACCACAAGCACAATCAGAGCCATCGCCAACTGCCAATTCAGAAAGATCGTCAACGGTAGAAGAAATAGGGTAGCCAGAAACGTAGCCAGGTGCTCTCTGAAAAAAGAAAGCCACATGCCAAACAAGCCATCGGCGCCAGAGAGCATCATTTTAAGCAGCCGGCCAGATTGCCGCTCGCGGTGGAAGGCCGGGGGCAACGATAAAACATGCTCAAAATAATGCGCCATCGCGGCTAGTCTGTTGCGATGTGCAAGCCTGTCGGCATGTACTGCAACCGTTACATTAGCCAGGATGCTGGCCACGCCGACAGCGGTCCAGGTTACTAGCAGCAATTCCGCCTTATTATAGAGAACATAACGGCTGATCGTATCGGACTGGGTGAGTATGTTGATCACCCTGCCAAAAAGTACTGGTTCGGCAAACTGCAGGCCAACCACAAAAAAATTGCCAAATACCAATGCCACCGCGATACCGCGGTCTGGTTTAAGCAAACCAAGAACACGACCATAAACCGCCAGGAAATTCAAACAAATGCCTCCGCCGTGAACTGAACGGAGGGAGAGACCATTCGATTTTGGGCCATAATCAACGATAACTCATCGGCACCTTGGGCAATTGTTTCAAGGAGTACCTCACGCAAAGCTGAGCAAGCCGCCCCCAGCGCGAAGGCCGTATTATGCTCTGGTAGCCAAAAATGCAGAAATAGTGACGCAAATAAATCTCCTGCACCCGAGAATTTACAGTGAAGTTTCGGTATCGTGAGTCGCCATGCCAAATCCCGATCAACCACCATAACATCGATCGCTTTTTCTGGCGTGTCTGCACCGTAAAAACTGGTCAGCAAAACAATCGAAGGGCCTAAACCCTGGACGATACGCATTGCACCTAAAGCTTCAGCCCGGTTTGCGGAACCTTGGCCAGATAAAAGCGATAATTCATACGCATTGGGGGTTATAATGTCGGCGATTCTGGCCAGGCCTTTTACAGCAGCCACGACCTCATGGCTCACATAGGTACGGCCGTCATCACCTAAAACCGGATCACAGAGATAGGTGCAGCCAAGCCGGGTCGCGCGAATGCGGGCCAAGGCGGCTCGCACAGTTTCCGCCACGTCACCAACCCCGAAATATCCAGAAACCACCGCGTCACAACGAGGTAAGCACCCCCGGGTCTCCAAGCCAGCCAGCAGCCGCGCCATAAGGTCAGCAGGGATTTCTCCCCCCTCAGCGCCGCCATGCCCAGGATGATGGGAGAGCAGTACCGTCGGCAACGCGAAGACCTCATGGCCAAGACGCTGCAGCGCAAAAACAGCCACAGAGTTACCGACGTGTCCGGCAACCACCTGCGACTGAAAAGATAGAATGGCCATAACCGAGCAGAACACTACTCCAAGCGGCGTGCAATCAGCGGCGGGTCGAGCCTAAGACCAAACAGTAAAAGCGCCAATCAATAGTAGCGCGGCAATCACCACTAAAACATTGATCAACAAAAACCGACTGAAGCGATTCCAGCCCGTCTGACTAACGTTGGTGAACGGGTCTTTTTCGGAGGTCTCACTAAGTTTAGAAATCTGTTCAGCCATAAATTTTCCTGCCTGCAATAGCGCCTCAAACCCGGACACAGATCCGTGACTATTCTTTACCGGGCAATCCTGGGGTCTGGCAATAGTTTCATAATGAGACTCTCTATGAACACAAATCCAAAATAAGACATTCCATTCTAGGTTTTAAAATCGCTCTCTATCGCCAATTTCGCCAAAGCCTCTGGGTAAATTCTATGCTCTTCGGCAAGCACACGAGCAGCGAGGGTATCTTCAGTATCTTCTGGCAGTATAATCACGTGGCTCTGTGCCAAAATCGGCCCCGCGTCCATTTTTTCGGTGACCAGATGGACCGTACATCCATGGACCAGTTCCCCCGCTTCCAGAGCTTTTTTATGGGTATCCAGACCAGGATATTTTGGCAGCAGACTTGGATGGATATTAAGCATTCGTCCCGCCCACTCTTTAACGAGATAGGGCGTCAGCAAACGCATATATCCGGCGAGGCAAACAATTTGGACACCAGCATTCTGAAGCTCAGCATTTATTGCGCGCTCATGCGCTTCACGGTCGCGCCCATATGGCCGTATCTCAACTGAAACCGCCGGGACTCCGAGGTCTCGCGCCGATGTCAAACCAGGGGCATCCGCGCGATTAGACAGTACCAGCACAATCTCAGCCGGATATTCAGGCTTTTTGGCGGCTTCGATGAGCGCGATCATATTAGAGCCGCGCCCCGAAATTAAAATGGCAACGCGCGGCTTCACGCGAATATCAAATCCTCATTTTCAATATCAATTCCAGGCACACCCGTTACCACCCCTAGCCGAAACGGCTCCTCGCCGGCATCGCGTAGCACGGTCATGGCGGCTTCGGGATCAGAGACGATGAGCGCCATACCAACGCCGCAGTTGAAAACCCGCAGCATTTCCACCGTGGCCACATTGCCAGTTTTTGCCAACCACGGGAACACCTGAGGCATCGACCACGGGGCCGTTAATTTAGCGCCCATTGTTGCCGGAAGTGCCCGGGGCAGATTGCCGGGCAGACCGCCGCCGGTGATATGCGCTGCCCCTTTCAATAAGCCAACCTTGTGTAAGGCAAGAACCGCGCTGACATAAATACGGGTCGGCCTCATCAGGGCTTCACCAAGTTTCAATTGGTCTGCAAAGGGCGCGGCCTCGCCCAAACCCAACCCGGCATCAGCCATGATCCGTCTTACCAGCGAGAACCCGTTTGAATGGACGCCCGAGCTCGGCAAACCAATGATAACATCGCCGACCATTACACCGGACGGCAAAAGCCTGCCGCGCTCGGCAGCCCCCACTGAAAAGCCCGCCAGGTCGTAATCTCCGTGGGCGTACAACCCCGGCATCTCAGCCGTCTCGCCGCCCACCAAAGCGCACTGCGCCATACGGCAGCCTTCAGCAATGCCGCCGATAATCCGCGTGGCGGCTGCCACATCGAGAGCGCCCGTCGCAAAATAATCCAGGAAAAACAATGGCGCTGCACCCTGAACAATCAGGTCGTTGACGCACATCGCGACCAAATCGATCCCCACGAAATCATGGATTCCGGTCTCAATGGCCAGTTTTAGCTTTGTCCCGACCCCATCGGTGGTGGAAACCAGAATGGGGTCTTCATAACCCGCCGCCTTGAGGTCAAACAATGCGCCAAAACCGCCAATACCGCCCATCACGCCGACGCGGGTTGTGGCCTTGGCCAATGGCTTAATCGCCTCAACCAGCGCGTCCCCCGCCTCAATATCAACCCCGGCATCCCGGTAGGTCACGCTAGTCATGTCTGCCCCCAATGCGCTAAGTCAGTGCCATGACCCCACGACACCTACAATCATTCGATGAATATCTTGCACCTTTCACCATAGGCGTACCCAGGGCGCAATCTTCGGCAGCGCCAACGTGAATGACCCCATACAGTCAGACGCCTTAGCCCGCCGTACACAGTGGCAGCGTATCGCGCTTGTTATCGCGTTTCTGTTGATACTATGGCTCTTTTTCAGGCTATTCTCTTCAGTTTTGACACCATTTGTGGTGGCCGCTGGGGTAGCATATTTTCTTGACCCTGCGGTGAGCCGTCTAGCGAGACACCGGGTTCCGCGGTCTATCGGTGCCGCAATTCTACTTGGCGCTGTCTTGCTGGGCGTGGTTATTTTTGTACTGCTGCTCTACCCGGTCATTTCAGCGCAGGCGACCATTCTTGTCACCAATTTGCCAACGTATCTGAAAACAGCGCAAGCTGATTTTGGGCATATTGTATATGTGTTGCAGGCCCGCCTTGGTCCTGGTGCCATCAGCCAAAAACTCAGAGACCTCGCGTCTAACCAGGCCGGCGCGATTGTCTCCTTCGCGGGAACTGCCGCCAGCAACATCGTCGGCAGCGGCTTTGCCGTGGTGAATATTCTTACGCTGCTGATTATTACCCCGATTGTGGCTTTCTATTTTTTACGCGATTGGCCCGGCATCATTCGCCATGTAGATACTTGGTTGCCGCGGCCTTACGAGGCTGTGATCCGCGCCCAGGCGCTCGAAGTGAACAGGATTCTCGCGGCCTGGATCCGGGGGCAGGCAATATGCTGTTTAATTCTGGCAGCAATTTATGCAGCGGGGCTGACCATCGTGGGGTTGGATTTAGGCCTCATTGTAGGGCTCGCCGCCGGGCTATTATCGTTCATCCCTTATGTAGGCACCATTATTGGAGCCGGCAGCGCAGTTCTGCTGGTGCTTTCACAGGAGCCAGGCTGGCATGGCGTGCTTGCTGTTTTAGCGGTGTTTGCGCTCGGCCAAGCGCTGAATGATTATGTCATCCAGCCGCGCTTTTTAGGTGACCGTGTGGGCCTACCGGCCGTTTGGGTTATTTTTTCACTGTTTGCCGGTGCTGCGGCGTTCGGGTTTTTAGGCATCATGTTGGCGGTACCAGTGACCGCGACAATTGGCGTATTAGCCCGATTCTGGCTGAAACGGTATTTACTGAGCCCACTTTATCTGAACCCTCCGCCGTCATCATGAGGCAGTTGCCGCTCCCGTTTGATCAGAAGCCTGATTACTCTGCCGATAATTTCTGGACCTATGCCGGGAATAGTCTCGCCCAAAATTGGCTTGCAAATCCGGCGAGCTGGACAAATGGCCGTCTGATTCTTTGGGGTGAGGCGGGCTGTGGCAAAACCCACTTGCTTCATATCTGGGCAGTCTTCCATCGGGCACAAATGCTGCAAGGCTCGAATTTACGAGGCATCGTGGCGGCACCTTCAACGCCTTTGGCGATAGACGACGCAGACATACCAGCTTCAGAACAGACACTGCTCCACTTGTTAAACATGGCCGCCGAGGCAGGACAACCGGTGTTGATGAGCGCCAGGCTTCCGCCGTCCCGGCAGGCTATCCAGCTTCCCGATCTGGCAAGCCGTATGCGTGCCAGCTTGGCGACGGAAATCCTTGCCCCCGATGACGCCGAACTAGCCACATTCCTCGCCCGCTTGGCCGCTGCCCGGCAACTTGTGCTGGATTTTCACGTCCAAAATCTCCTTCTTTCGCACCTACCCCGCACCCCGGCGGCCCTGGCCGAGGCCGTAACGCGGCTAGACCGCGCCGCCCTGGCAAATGGTGGAAAAATAACCCGCAATCTGGCACTAAGTCTGATAAACGATCTAAGAATAATCGACTAAACCGTTGAAAAACTGTTACCAAACCGTCACTCGCCGAATAATATAACGGTGATGTAGGAACAAGCCATGGACCAATCTGCAGTGGCTCCCGTAGCCGAAATTAGCCTGGACGACCCCAATCGGTTTATAAACCGGGAACTTTCCTGGCTCGACTTTAACTTCCGCGTTGTCTCGGAAGCTGAAAATCCACGCCACCCCCTGCTGGAGCGGCTCCGGTTCGTTTCGATCAGCGCATCTAATCTAGATGAATTTTATTCAGTGCGGGTCGCCGGTTTGATAGGCCAGTCCAACGCAGGCGTGCTTGAGCGCTCAGCCGACGGCGCCACCCCGGCCCAGCAACTCACCGCTATCAACGCGCATGCCCGCGAGCTCATCGCAGCCCAGCAGGGCGCGTTTAACAACCTTCGCAAATTGCTTGCGGCTGCGGGCATTGTCGTATGCCCCACCATCTCGCTGACGTCCGACGACGCGCAATTCCTGGATAGCTACTTCATGGAGCGGGTATTCCCCGTGCTTACCCCTCTCGCAGTGGACCCGGCGCACCCATTTCCATTTATTCCCAACATGGGACTGGTGATGGCCCTAAATTTGGCGCGCGATGATGACCACGGCAATATGGCGGCCCTGATTCCGATGCCGAGCCAAATAGAGCGCTTTGTTCGCTTGCCTACGGAAGTTGACCAACCCATTCGCTTTGTCATGCTTGAAGATTTAGTCAGCATGTTCATGGACCGGTTATTTCCGGGGTTCAAAGTCGAAGGGTCTGGCCTGTTCCGGCTGATCCGTGATACCGATGTGGAGTTTGAAGAAGAAGCCGAGGATCTGGTGCAGTCCTATGAGACCGCCCTTAAACGCCGCCGCCGCGGCAAAGCCATTCAGCTCACAATTCAAGCCGAAATGCCACCTGAATTACGTGAATTGGTGATCCACGCCGTCGATGCGCCCAATGACGAAATTTATGTCGAAACCGGCGTTATGGGCTTGGTAGATGTCAAGCAGCTCATCGTCGATGATCGTCCAGACTTATTATTTCCCCCATATACTGCACGATTCCCCGAACGCATCCGTGATTTCGGTGGCGATTGTTTTGCCGCAATCCGAGCCAAGGATATTCTGGTTCATCACCCGTTTGAAAGCTTCGATGTCGTTGTGCAGTTTCTCCGCCAGGCTGCGGCAGACCCGGCAGTGGTTGCAATCAAACAAACGCTTTATCGCACAAGCCGGGACTCCCCCATTGTTAAGGCGCTGATTGAAGCCTCCGAAGCAGGCAAATCTGTCACGGCCATGGTCGAACTGCGTGCGCGTTTTGACGAAGAGGCAAATATCCGTCTTTCCCGGTCACTTGAAGCCGCCGGCGTGCAGGTTGTATTCGGCTTTGTTGGACTGAAAACGCATGCCAAAATCTCCTATGTGGTTCGTAGAGAAGCAGGCAGCCTGCGCGCGTACGCGCATTTTGGAACGGGGAATTATCATCCGATTACCGCCCGGATTTACACCGACTTATCGTTCTTTACTTGCGACCCTCCCCTCACGCGGGATGCGGCCCGTTTGTTCAATTATATGACCGGTTACGCACGGCCAGAAGATATGGAGCAGTTGGCATTCTCGCCACTCACCACACGCAAAACTATCGGGGCATTGATCGATCAGGAAGTCGCCAACGCGAAGGCTGGGAAACCTTCAGGGATGTGGTTAAAAATGAATTCGTTGGTTGATGACCGCCTCATCGACCAATTGTACGAGGCCTCGCGGGCCGGCGTGCATATCAACATTGTGGTTCGTGGTATTTGCTGTCTGCGCCCAGGTGTTCCGGGTTTATCTGAAAACATCAAAGTAAAATCTATTGTTGGGCGCTTCCTTGAACATGCGCGCATTTGTGTTTTCGCTCACGGTCACCCTCTGCCGTCGCGCGACAATAAAGTATTCATGTCAAGCGCTGACTGGATGGCCAGAAATATGGATGGACGCATCGAGACCTTCGTGCCGATCCATAATGAAACCGTCCACGCCCAGGTGCTTGACCAGATCATGGTCGTGAATTTGCGCGATGATGCGCAGTCTTCTGAGTTACATGCCGATGGGACCTGGGAACGCGTAACACCCGGTGATCCGCCGGCGTCCGCCCATGAGTATTTCATGACAAATCCATCCCTTTCAGGGCGAGGCTCAGCAATTCATGGCGGGCTGAGTTCTGATAAGCCAAAAGGCAAATACAAACGGCGCGTCGACTAATCTAAGTCCTTTACACGGCGGGCTTTAACATACGAAGGCCCGCCCAGTTGGCGCAATGATCACCTGATGAACGGATTGCTTCTCCGCTCCGCTCCAATCGTCGAACTCTCGCCGTGACCGCAAATAAACGCGAAGTCATCCGGCAAAACCATAAGCTTTGTCGTGATCGCCGATATTAAATCATCGTGATTACCATACGCAAAGTCGGTGCGGCCGACTGAATTACGGAACAAAACATCACCGAAAATCCCAAACTTCAATGGCTTGTTTACGAACACGACATGGCCTGGTGTGTGACCCGGACAATGCAAAACTTCAAAGCTCTCACCGCCAATAGAAATCGTCTCGCCTTCATTCAACCATTGGTCAGGCTTCACAACGGTTAACCCGTGGACGCCAAACCGAATGGCTTGCTCCGGCAAACTATCCAGTAAAAATTTATCGCCTAATTGCGGCCCGACAATAGGCACACCCAGAAGATGCGCGAGGTCTGTTGCACCCGCTGCATGATCTAAATGCCCGTGCGTCAAAAAAATTGTTTCGACTGTTACACCAGCCGCCTTTACCGCCTTGGCGATTTTATGAACGTCGCCGCCTGGGTCGATAACAGCCCCTTTCAAAGTATCGGTATTCCAGATCAACGCACAGTTTTGTTGGAAGGGCGTGACGGGGATAATCTGAACTTCAAGTTTATTCACAATATCATTCCCACTCGATCGTGCCGGGCGGCTTACTGGTAATGTCGTAAGTCACGCGGTTAATCCCTCGTACCTCGTTCACGATCCGATTAGAAACACGGCTGAGAAATGCCATCTCAAAGGGATACACATCGGCGGTCATACCGTCAGTGCTGGTGACAGCGCGCAGAGCACACACTTGATCGTATGTTCGGCCGTCTCCCATCACGCCCACAGACTTCACCGGCAGCAGCACCGCAAACGCCTGCCAGATGGCATCGTATAAACCCGCGGCCCGAATTTCTTCGAGATAGATCGCGTCGGCCTTCTGCAAAATATTTACCGCATCACGCGTCACCGCTCCGAGAATACGAATCGCCAAACCAGGCCCGGGAAAAGGATGTCGTCCCACGATCGCATCGGGTAAGCCAAGCTCGCGGCCCAAAACCCGCACTTCATCCTTAAAAAGCTCGCGCAGAGGCTCGACCAGTTGCATTTTCATATGAGCCGGCAACCCGCCGACATTATGATGCGACTTGATGGTAACGCTTGGCCCGCCCAGAGCGCTCACGGACTCTATGACATCAGGATAAAGTGTTCCCTGCGCCAAAAACGCGGCGCCACCAATTTTCGCTGCCTCTTCATCGAAGACGTCGATGAATAACTTACCTATTATTTTTCGCTTCTGTTCGGGGTCGGTGACGCCCGCGAGTTCACCCAGAAACAAATCCGACGCATCACGATGAATGAGATTAATCTTGAATTGATCTCTGAAAACCTGAACGACTTGTTCCGCTTCATTGCCCCGCAGCAGGCCATGATCAACGAAAATGCAGGTTAGCTGATCACCAATCGCCTCGTGAATCAAAGCTGCCGCTACCGAGGAGTCAACGCCCCCGGATAATCCGCAAACAACCCGCCCACTACCCACCTGGGCACGAATTTTGGCTTTCTCGGCTTCCCGGAAGCCGGCCATTGTCCAGTTGCCGGAAAGCCCACACACGTTGTGGGTAAAGTTGCGAAGCAATTGTGCACCATGCGGCGTGTGCACGACTTCCGGGTGAAACATCAGCCCATAAAAATGCCTTGTATCGTCGGCAATCAGCGCAAACGGCGCCCCTTCACTGACAGCCACCGTCCGGAACCCCGGTGGCGGCGCCGAAATATGGTCACCATGGCTCATCCAAACCTGTTCACGCGCCCCCTTCACCCAGGCACCTTCAAACAGGGCACAATCCTCTGTGACGTCGATATATGCCCGGCCAAATTCCCGGATATCGGCACCGCGAACATCACCACCCAACTGGGCGCACATCACCATCTGCCCATAGCAAATGCCCAGCACCGGCACCCCGGCGGAAAATACCATCTCCGGTGCGCGGGGCGACCCAGCATCGGCAACACTGGCCGGCCCTCCCGAGAGGATAAACCCCTTGGCGCCAAAGGCGGCAATACGGGCTGGGTCAGCGTTAAACGCCCAAATCTCGCAGTAAACGCCAGATTCGCGAAGCCGCCGGGCGATCAATTGTGTTACCTGGCTGCCGAAATCCAGGATCAGAATTTTTTCATCATGCATGGAGCGCAAACAGCACGGTACGCCGCGGTTCACAAGAGGTTTTAACCGGGAGCTCCCGCGCATGAAGCGCCGCCATACACGCAAAACTGCCCGCAGCGCGCATAACGCAGGGCAACCGGTGCCGCTGCTTCGGCCAACGAGGCGCCGATATCTTCATCGGGCAGAAGTGTGCATGGCGTAAAGCTGAAACCAGCCGCGCCTTTACGTCGCACAACCATACGAGACTCTATGCACATCAGAGGCTTATCTCCCTGCAACATCGAGAGCGCCTGGTTAGTCACGGGCATAGCTTCACCCGGGTCAACATCCATCTCAGGAAACAAGATCAGGTCGGTTGGTTCATGGGCATTGAGGCCGATGCCACGCTCAGAGAATAATTCGGCAAACCCACGGCGCATCATGGCCTCGGTTTCGCCCCACGGGGTCCGGGCGGCGACCGACAGTTCCGCTCCGGCTTCCTCTAAAAATTTTAACCCGTCCAGACTTTGCTCAAAACTACCTAAGCCCCGCAAAGCGTCATGCTCGTCGCATCGATAATGATCTACCGAAACCCGTACCCGTAAACGCCCTGCATAATTATCAATCAGCCTCACCAACGCTGTCTTGTGGCGTTGCAGTGGGCGCATAGCGTTGCTTAGCACTAACGCACGTAATCCTGACTGCAGACAAAACTCCAACATCAAAATAATGTCAGGGTTCATAAAAGGCTCACCGCCTGTAAACCCTATTTCTGTGACTGAATCTGGCGCCTGAGCCAAAACAGACTGAAAATCGCTCGCCGTGAAATATGCCAAGCTGTCGTTGCTCGGGGTACTGTCCATGAAGCAATTTATGCAAGATAAATTGCACAAAGTTCCTGTATTCACCCACAATGTCGCCAGCCGCTGTAATGGAACGATCGGGGTTGACTCGTCTGGCTGGCGATTTTCCATTGGTTTACCGGTGAACATCCGGTCGAAGGCGGGCAATATATCCAAACTTGGCCAAATGCCGGTCTCCAGCGCCACCGCATAATCTTCCGGCAATTCAGCCCGCCTCATCGAGGCCGCTGCCGATTTATAATCGTAATGCAAAGGATGGGTAGTGATGACGACCTTGCCATTGCAAACCTCAATGGTACTAAACCAGCCACGTGGGGTGCCATCGTTAGCCGGCATCCCGATACTTCCGGCATTATGCCAAATTTTTCCATTCATATCCCGGGTGAATGGAATGCCTGAATGCCCAGCAATAACCGCGTCACATCCCGTACGGTCAATCTGGCGCTTCAGTTCAAGGTGACTGGCTGATGAAAACACGAATGCGTTGATACGATCGACATTGCCATGCACGAACTTGATTTTTTTCCCGGCAAGCTCAACCTCGATGTCAGCCGGAAGGTCTGCCATGTATCGGCGGTCATCTTCACCAATATTGGCTGCCGCATAGGCATACCAGGTGCTCGCCAGGGTATCGCAAACTGAACCTGGTTCAAAACCGCAGCCACAGTTGTCAGCATTGCGGCTGAGCGCTTCCTCGCAATTACCCATGAGGACCGACATCCCCGAGTCACGGATCAGCGCCAGTGTTGCGTGCGCATCTGCTCCGTAGGCAATGATATCGCCCGTGCAGATGATGTGCGAGGGCGCAATGCCAAGGCTCTGGGCCCGTTCAAGCAACGCCTGGGTCGCCTGCAAATTACTGTAGCTGCCGCCAAACGCCAGCAGCTTGCCTTCCCGAAACAGCTTCACGCTGGGAATTTGCTCAGGCGCTCAAGTGACATGCCACGCGCTTCGACCCCTGCAAACAACCACACCAACATTGCCAGGAATCCTATTACCCAGAATCCTGCCAGCACGCCCAGTGCCGCAGCCAAGCCGCTTCGGCCTGCATAGGCAATTAAAAAAGGCGAAATCAATGCACCGATCCGTCCAACGGCGACCGATATTCCAATGCCACTGGCCCGCAAATTAGTGGGAAAAAGCTCTGAAAATGTTGGGTAGGCCCCAACCCAACTCGCCGTGGCCAGCATATTCACGACAACAAATCCCATAATAACCTCTGCCGCACCAGCAGGCGCTAAGGCTGCAAACCCAAGGCATGCAAGAGCTGTTGCCCCGTAACAAAAGCTCACGACGGGCTTACGGCCAAGCCTGTCCAGCAACAGGCTCACAATCGTACCGCCGAGTAAGGCGCCCAAACTGCCCGCGATGTAAAACGGCGGAAGAGCCGTTGCCGCCAAATGCAGGTTCGGCAGCACCGCTAAAGGCAAAAAGGCGAACAGGCCGTAATAACCACCGGCTTCGGCAAAATCGAGCACACAACCTAACGCCAAAACGGCTTTATGGCGCGTTACGAGAGTCCGTAAATCTGCAATGAGATGAGACTTCACCCGCACGAATTTGCCGCTGCGAATCCCATGACTGGGCGAGCTTGCCTGGCCACGCTTCATCGCTGCAATGATCGCCTCAGCCTCCGGCACCCGACCCTGCGCCAATAGCCAACGGGGGGATTCGGGTAACTCACGTCGCAGCCATAGGGTCGATAGCGCCACCAAGCCACCACAAGCGAAGACAATTCGCCACGCAAAATCTGCGGGCATGAGCGAAAACAACAACCAGGAGAGTAAAGCCGCAAACAAGGTACCAACCGACCAGAAGTTCATCACGAAACTAGCCGCAAATCCACGTTTTGCGCTGGGGATAAGTTCGGCGATTGCCGCATTAACCGCAGAGTATTCTGCTCCAACACCCACACCAGCGATAAACCTGAGGAGCAGCAATATGACGATCCCAGGCGCAAAAGCCGTAGCGAAGGTGGCAATGCCGTATATCATGAGGCTGGCCAGAAATACTGCGCGGCGGCCAAAACGATCTGCCAGCAAGCCAAAACCCAAAGCGCCGAGCATGATCCCAGCAAACCAAACTCCGAGAATCGCTGAGAGGGCGAAACCGTCTAAGTGCCAAAGTGGGCCAAGAACACCTAAAATGGACCCGACGAGCGTGACTTCAAACGCATCCATCCCCCAGCCCAACCCTAGAGCGATCGAAATTCTACGATGGAACTTATTCCACGGGATCCTATCCAACTCGTCGAGCATTGTCTTTCTTGCCTCTTCGCTTCCTGCAGTCACCCTATAATGGTGTTCTCCCGCCATTCGGAAACTAACGTCTGCGCGAGGCAGGGTTACATCGGCGCGGTTGACAAATTCGGTCTACCCGGCCTATCCGATGGCCTCCCAAAACGGGCGCGTAGCTCAGCGGTAGAGCATTCGCTTCACACGCGAAGGGTCACAGGTTCAATCCCTGTCGCGCCCACCATCTGGGGCAGCCACCTCAGCCTAAAATCCAAACATATGGTCAAGGGAAAAGCTTCCTGCTCCATCCGTCACGCCGTGGAAGCCAAACAACCGGCAGGTCATGTCCCGGATCAAAACATAGCCTGCATCACCAGCCGCATGGAGTTTTTCCGTTTCGAAATAAGCAGTTGGATACACAATAGCCGAGCCAGAACAGGCAATTTGGAGCGACTTTGTATCTAAAAGCAGGCCCTCTTGGTCATAGAGCTCCAAATTCGTGCTGGATTTTTCGTTCCAGGCGGCAGAAGCCGGATAAATCAGGACGCAGAAGCTCGAACGACCCAATAACCCTAATTTCAAGAACAACCTGGTCGACAGCCCTGGCGGTGGGCCGTTGTATGATTGCGGCTCACCTTTATAGGTCATCATCGTATTGAACATATGGGCGCCGAAACTGCTCTCGGCAGCATGGCCGCTTACCCGATCCTCAAAGCGGAAAAGCGCATGCAACCAGCCGTTGGCATCCCCACCATTGCGGAAATCATAAACCAGCTCGGCGTGTCCCCCGGCAAGTAGCACATCGGGCGGCAGTAAATCATCCAGGTCAACCGCAACATTATGATCCCGCGGCAACAACCCGATATAATGCTCAGCAATTTTTCCGCCATCAGTGTCAAAAATATCGACGCGCAACGGCATATTCATTTCACTGATCGCCATGGGCGTGGGCTGCACGATGGTTTTGTAAGTTTGGCGCGGCATAATCGGGAATGGCAACAGGAATCCCCGCCCCAATGCGGACGATAAAATTTTGATACCCGGATCGGGTTGCAGATCACCACGTTCAACATTGATATGCGCAATGCGTGTTCGGCCGCGGCGCGTTACTTCATATCGAGGCCTGACGAGGTGGCGGCCAGCACGCAATTCAATTTGCGCCGGCCATTTCAAACCGGGAAAAAACGCTGCGACATCCAAGGGGAGCGTCGCGAATGCGGGAATTTCAATCTCAATTTTAACAGGTGCCTCGGTGCCCATCCGATCCAACGCCATGGCACCTGCGGGAATTGCGACAGCATGGCTATTTTGCGCCCATAACACGACATTTTCATCATCGCGTGGTGCTGGCAAACCCGCAAACCGATCAGAGGGCCAAGCGTTGGCGTCATGCGTGCACGATAGCGATGCGCCATTGTCGGTCGAATAAACATCCAGTGCATATTTAACGACATCGTGCCCAGCCACACCAACCGCATGAATAAATAGCTGGCCAGTGAAAGCGCCAAGATTAAACCGCTGCCTGACCTCGCGGCTATCAATAATAAACCCTCCGGCTTTTGTTGGCGCAGGCGTCTCCCACTCAGCCAACACCGCACCAGCTTCGTCAAACAAACGATGGAAAAATTTTACGGCTGTCGCGCCATAGCCAGCCCAGTAGTTGGCCGTGGTCAAACGTGTCGCGAAATGGTCGTCATCCCGGAAAAACACAAAATTCGTCGCAAAATTTACGGGATCGAGATAGCGCTTTACATTTGTAACCAACCCGTCCGGCAGCTTAACATCGTCAAGCGTCACAATACCCCATGTTGCGGGCAACAATGCTTTGATACGGGCGGTCAGCCGACCAGCATCAAACGCTGCAACAAGCACTGTGGCGGCGCTGGAATGGGGCAGGTCGGTCAGGGGGCGGGCAATATGACTCCCACGCGCTTCGCCCACCGCCAGAGTATCATGCACATAGATACCTTCGATATTGATCAGCGGACTTAACGCCAGCAACGGGCCGGCGATGCCATCTGGATCATATATCGCCGTCGCGCCCGCCTTGTTAAGTTTCAACGCCAACCGGGCCAATGCCTCAGCCGCGAGAGGGTGCGCCAACGCCTTATAAACAACATTGCCGCCGCGCCGATTATCGAATGTTTCGATGTCTAACATGAACCGTTCTCTTGGACTTCCAACAATTGCCGTAATCTCGCGCCTGCCAGCGGCGTATCGTCAAGTGGTTCACAATCCCATGTCTCGAACCGTCCGGCAAAGTCCCGTACCCGGCCATCAGCCACCAGCATGTCCATAAAGGCCCCAATTCGGGACGATTTACCGGGCAACCGCAACAAGAAAACCGGGTTCGAGGTCGCCACGGCCTCTGACACCATCGAGACCGAGTCGGCGCTCACAATCACCGCATCGGCAAGACCAAGCATCCCGAAGTAAGGATTTTCACCAGTGCCGTCCCAAATCCAGGCACCCAAGGGCTCCAACATCCGACGCAATACCGAAATCACCGCCGGATCGGTCCGGCGTGACGGCGTAATAATAAGGCCGGTATGGTCCTGACCCATCATGAATGCGAGTTGCGCCCCAAATACCTCAGCGGCGGCGGCATCGAACCGATAACGGCCATTACTCCCCCCCAGCAAAACCGCCACCAGCGGCCGGGGCTGAGCCGCAAAAAAAGGGCGCCACAGGTCCGCTTCGTGAGCTAGTCTTTGGGGCGTGACACGATGCAGCGCATTACGGGTCACAACCACATTAGGGCCCGCAATCCCGTCGTGACGCCCGGCAAAGACTAAATCGAATTTTTTCAGCGACATACGCGGATGCTGAATCACCACCACTTTAACATCTGGCCGTCGCAATGCCGCGGCAACGCGCGCGCCGGCCCCGCCACAGCCGATAATTAACCGAGGCAGTGGCTCTGCGACGGCCGGTCCTTCAATGGCTTTTAGCGGATTTGGCCAAAGGGCTGGCGACAGGCTCGACCATGGTTTTTTGATCGTCAGCGTACGCAAATCCGGGGTTAAACCCGCAGCTTCCGCCAGCCCCATAGCCTGAGCCCGCAGACCCGCCAAATCCGTGCATAAAATCCGTGCAATCTCCATAGGCGGCGGTTTGCGGCCCACAGCCCGGCGCGTCAATATTCAGGCCGTCGTGGATCATCAGTATTTGCGCCTGACTGGGGTCTGAGTAGAGTGTTGTTATGCCAAATCCGGCCAACTCATCACCGCCAACCGAAACGACGGCGCCAGCCGCTGTTTTACCAAGCGACCTGCCGTATTTCCCGGTGTTTATCAAAACACCGGACCTCTCGCCGTGGCATTTGGGCAATACGGGGATCGCCGGATTCACGACCATCGACTCAGGCTTTGCTGGTCCCCACGTGGTCCTCGTCTCATTGATTCACGGCAACGAATTCGCCGGTGCCATCGTCTTGGACGAAATGTTGCGTGCCAATTATACCCCACGTCTCGGAAAGCTAACTTTTGGCTTCGCAAATCTCGCTGCTTTTGCACGGTTCGACCCGGAAAATCCCGTGTCATCCCGATTCGTCGAAGAAGACATGAACCGTGTCTGGGACGATATCGACCTGTTTGGAGTCAGGCGGTCGCTCGAACTTGACCGGGCACGGGAGATCCGGCCTTTGATCGATGCTGCGGATATTGTGCTTGATCTCCATTCAATGCTGTGGCCTTCGGAAGCTCTGCTGCTGTGCGGGCCCGGCAAACAAGGCCGCAACCTTGCTTTGGCAATCGGCACACCATCGATGGTGATTGCTGACCAAGGTCATGCCGGTGGCAAGCGGCTGATCGACTACGGTCGATTTACGGAACATCCGGGGCAGGCCGGATGCGTATTGGTGGAAGCAGGGCAGCATTGGGAATTCACGACTGTCCTGCAAATACGTGCGACGATTAAGGCCTTACTGCACCATGCGGGGATGGCCCACGAGACCACCCGGCCATCAACGCCAACCCGATTTGCGGAAGTCACGCAGCTTGTTACGGCACGCACCAATCGATTTGTGTTCGTGCGGAATTTTTGGGGTGGCGAAATTATTAAGACAAAAGATACATTGATTGCGCACGACGGTGACGTTGAAATTCGCACGCCTCATGATGACTGCCTGCTTATAATGCCCAGTCTGAAACCCAGCCGGGGCCACACCGCCATTCGTTTGGCAAGGCTATGTCAAATTTAAGATACACTAGAACGTTGATACCACCGCAGGGGCAAGTGCTTGCGATTTGGCATCAGGGTGCATAGGGTTGCGAAAGCGCAAATCTCCTTGCGAGGCCCCAATATGAGCCAGCTCAAAACGCGAGGCACAGGTGACAGCAATAACATTTCGGGCTTCCTGAAATGTCAGAAATTGTCTAGCCTCACCCTCAAGCAACAGTTGGTCGCACAGAGTTTTCCATTCTGCCTGATCAGTATCATCAATCATCATCGCCAAAATACCAGGCCGCTCACCCGTCAATCGGGCTGGAGCAATCGCTGACATCCGGCGGCGCACTGCTCCTGCGATCTGGTTTTCCGAACTACCACGAGCAGCGATGACAAACACACTTCGGTTGGCTTCCGTCACCGAAAAATATGCTTCCGGGCCAAATTCACGCTTCAGCTTGGCCATCATTCCTGCTTGATGAACCTGGCCATCATGTGCTTGGGCCCCGGCGAGAAGCAGCGGGTCAAGCCGCAGGACCGCAGCCTCATCATAATCCGAGCGCCGCGCCGTTGAGAGCATATTGTTGATACGGGCATGAAGGGCGGGCAGATCTTGAGCATCTGGGGCTGACTTCAGACCTTGCGGCAGGGTCATCTTCAGCAAATATCTGCCCGGGTGGGCAGCCAGCCAGGTCTGCAGATCTGGATCAACCCGATCAACCAAGGCTGTCCAGGCTCTATGGTGCACGGCACGACCGTCTTCCGCAGACATTGGCTCACAAACAACTTCAGCGGCCGCGCCGCCGCGTGTAATGAGCAAATCAAACGACGTTGCATCATTCAAGCCCGTGAAAGCTACCTCGAAGCCACGGGCCTTTTGCAACTCAGCCGTATGCATCAAATGAAGCAATGGGATAATGTTTGCGTCCCCCAGCATAGCTGCTTCCAGAGTCTCACTGAGTCTGGCTTTACCGCCCGCTGACAGTGTCTCATACAGTATTGGCAACCGGGTTGCCAAATTCACGAAAGACGCTTCACTGGACGACAAAGGCAGCCCCCGGCGGGCCTTTTCAATGGCACATTCAGCCAGAAATCGCGTCGCCGCGAGTTTGCTCGAGCGGGTTGGCTTATTGGTACGTTCGGTAATGGTCTGCACACGCTCGCGCCACGCTGATTTACCGACCAAATTTATAAAATCATTCGCGTGCTGATATTCCATTCTCTATCTTCTAGCGCCAATTCGTTTCCATAACATTCACAGTGTCGTGAAGCGCAAATTCGGCAGCCTTGGCGCTTCTGGGGTTTCGCCGTTTTGGGCACGATGGCGCAGCATGTGGTCCGCCAGAATACAAGCCAGCATCGCCTCCCCTACCGGCACCGCGCGAATACCCACACATGGGTCATGGCGGCCCTTGGTGACCAATTGCACCTCGGCTCCAGCACGATCCACCGCACGAACGGGCGTGAGAATTGAACTCGTCGGCTTCACGGCAAACCGTGCCACAATCGGCTGGCCCGTTGATATGCCCCCCAAAATGCCACCAGCGTGGTTGGCAAGAAACTGTACGTCCCCCTCGTTCATCCGCATTTCATCAGCGTTATCCTCGCCACGGGCGGCAGCGGCGGCAAAACCATCCCCTATTTCCACGCCTTTGACCGCGTTGATGCTCATCAGCCCCGCCGCAATATCTGCGTCAAGCTTCCCATAGATCGGGGCGCCAAGCCCTGGTTTCACGCCGTCAGCAACGATTTCAACGACAGCGCCCAATGAAGACCCCTGCTTACGAATACTATCCAGCACAGCTTCCCACTCATCCGCCGCAACCGGGTCAGGGCAAAAAAACGGGTTGCGTTCAACCTCATCCCAATCCCAGCGGGGCTGGCTCACCCAATGACTGCCAAGAGCAACCATAGCACCCCGGATAACAACCTGATCACCCAGAATTTTACGAGCAACAGCTCCGGCCGCAACCCGCATCGCAGTTTCCCGGGCGGAGGACCGGCCCCCGCCGCGCGGATCACGATGACCGTATTTCAATTCGTATGTGATATCCGCGTGCCCCGGGCGGAATTGTGCGGCTATATTGCTGTAATCTTTCGAGCGTTGATCGACATTTTCAATGACCAACGCAATCGGCGTACCCGTCGTCAGACCTTCATAGACTCCCGATAGAATTTTTACCTGATCAGGCTCTTGCCTTTGGGTCGTGAATTTCGACTGCCCAGGCCGGCGTTTATCGAGATATGGCTGGATGTCGGCCTCTGATAAACGCAAACCTGGCGGGGTGCCATCAATGACACAACCAATCGCCGGGCCATGGCTCTCGCCCCAGGTGGTAACTCTGAAAAGAAGGCCGAAACTATTGTATGACATGCCCTTGAAATAACACGTCGGAGCAGGATGGCTAGTCGTTATCCCGCATGGTCGGGGGCAGATGCACGCTCATCATGTCCGACCATAACTGCTAACCCTGTGCCCGCAAGCAGCAGCAAGGCCGCCACGAAGAATGGAGCACCCGTTAAAGCGGCGCCCTGGGTAGTGAGATGGGCCGAGATACTGCGCGCAAATACAAAACTGAACAAACCCGGGCCAATCATTTGCGCAACCGCCCCCACGCTACCGATAGCTCCTTGTAATTGACCTTGAGCGTTCGGCGATATGCGGCTCGTCATCAAGCCCTGAAGGGCTGGGGTTGCGAGGCCCATTAGTGACATCACCGGGACGCCCAGCCAGAAAATCCAGGGTTGGTCAGCCATTCCGAACAACCCCATCCCGGCCGCACCGCAAACCAACCCGATGATGAGGCAAGCTCTCTCGCCAAGCCGTGCAACAATCGGCTTTACCAGAACACCCCCGACAATCATTGAGCACAAGCCCACCAGAGCAAAGGTGAGGCCTACGGTCGCGATGTTCCAGCCGTATCGATACGTGACATACAACACCATAACCGCCGGAAGCGCGGCACGGCTCAGCCAAAACAGGAAATGTATGATGGCAAGCGGCATCAGACCGACCCGGCCACGTAAAAACTTCAAAGCGCCGAGAGGGTTGGCTTTCCGCCAGAAAAATCCGCCCCGACGGTCAATCGCAAGGGACTCAGGCAATATGAAGTAGCCATAAAGTGCATTGGTGAGGCTCAACCCCGCCGCCACCCAGAATGGTAATCGCGGGTTGATTTGTCCAAGCAGGCCCCCCACCGCCGGACCTAGTATAAAGCCCAGGCCAAAGGCCACGCTCATGAGCCCAAAGTTGGCGGCGCGCTTTTCGGGCGGCGAAACATCGGCGATATAGGCCTGCGCCGTTGAAATGCTGGCGGCGGTGATCCCGGATATCAGCCGGCCCACAAACAACAACCCAACGCCCGGCGCCAGGGCCATAAGACTATAATCCAACCCCAGCCCTACGTTGGAAATCAACACCACAGGGCGGCGACCGTACCGGTCTGACAACGCTCCCAGAATAGGGGAAAAAATGAACTGCATGAACGCCCATGCGGTTCCAAAAATACCGATGACGCGTGACGCTGTTGCGGTGTCATTATGGAGAAACCCCAAAACCAACCGCGGCAAAACCGGAATTACCAGCGACATCGCCAGCATATCCAGCATGATTGTCACCAAAATAAACGCCAAGGCTGCCCGCCTTGGCGTTTTATAATCAACCGAAAGTGGCACTAAAGCGCATTCCCGAATGATAAATAACGACTAATTACCCGCTTTATGACGATCGATCTGCGACTGCATGGCTGTCAACAAAGCCGATATCTGGCCACCGTTACTGGTTACAACTGAAGCATAGTCATTGCGCGTGGTAATACGCAGGCTGGTGCCTGCCACAATGACGTCAACAATTTTAGGTGAACCATTAACCTCGTCCACCGCCCAGCCCACGTCGGAAGGCGCCTGCCCGGGACGTGTGATGGTGGTGTCAACGATGGTGTCGTTCCCCATAACGGAACTGCCATTCACCGCGAATGTGATGCCTTGATAGGCCTTGATCTGAAACGTGATGTTATATGCGAGAAGCTGGTGAAATAGTGCCAGAAACTGAGTGTGCTGGTCAGGTGTCACGACGTTTTTATAACGTCCCAGGACGTAATCCCCCACCTGGTCAACCGCCACGATCTGATCAACCAACTGCCGAAGTTGGTCCGCTTTCTGCGCGGTACTGGCACCGCTGTTGACGATACTTACTAACTGCTGGCCAGATTGCTGAATGAAAGTCTTGGCAGTGTCTGGCGCCACTTGAGCTTGTGCCAACGAGGCGGCAGCCAACATCGGCAGCCCAGCGGCGGCCCCTAAAATAAAACGACGAAGAATCATTAAGTTTAGTCCTTTACAGAAGTTGCAGGCATTATTTCTGCGCTGGCTGAGGGTACCAATCAGGCACCGTCGGCGTGTCGCGCTGGTCAATTAACTGCAACTGTGAGGCACGTTGCTGGCGATAAAGGCTCCGAAATGTGGCATAGGGGTCGAGTGCCGTGGCTTCGATCTGATCGATTGGGTCAATAAACGCGGCGCGCGTGTTTACCAGCCGCAACCCGGTCTCTGAATAACTGAACACAGACAGCGCCGTGCTGGCCGGGGCTGCCTCAACAGGGGTCAGAAAATATGCTGCCGGGAGGTAGAGCACATCGCGCGCCCCCGAGGGGCCAAAAACCGGCAGATAAAGATAAGGCCCAGCCGGAACACCCCACTCAGCCAAAGTAAGGCCAAAATCAGTGTCGGTTTGCGGGTAGCCCAACGAGGTTGCCGGGTCGAAGATGCCGCCGATGCCGATGGTTGAGTTTACCAGAAAACGTACCAGCGACGTTCCCGCATCACGTGGTTTACCGCCGAACATAAAGTAAATCAGGCGACCAGGCTCTGCGATATTGTCTGTGAAATCGCCGACATGCTCACGAATGCCCGGAGTCGTGATGTCAACATATCCTTGGGCCACCGGCTTGAGGGCATAACGATCGATTTTATCGTTGATATTAAAAAATACCCGGTTGGTCGGTTCAATTGGATCATTTTGCTGCACATAGGCCTGATAACCCTCGGCATCAGATTTTGGCGGTGCAGTCGCGCAACCCGAAAGCAGCCCTCCCAACGCCAGGCCTGACACGACAAAAAAGGGCAAAGCCCTTGATTTTCGGCTATATTTTTGTCCTAAAAAGCGCAAAACAGAATTCTTCAGCACTTAAGCCTCCTCGCCTAATCAGCCAAGCGCCGATTATGATCTATCAGATATGTATCGCACATTGAGGAAGGATCAACCTGTGACAAATATAAAGACATGAAAACAGTACCGTGTTGGCGCACAAAAGGCACTTGCGAAAACGAGCCGGAGTGCCACAAAAGACCTCTCACACCACCGATAACCCGGAATTGATATTTATAATGACCCATTCCCCACCCCGCGATGCCCTGGAACGCTGGGTAACCGGCGAGCGTGTCATGCCGCTACCAGGACGCTCCATCACCGGCGTACCGGCTATATCGTTTGAATTTTTCCCGCCCAAGACACCAGCCTTGGAGGCACAGCTTTGGGCCTGTGTGGAGCGTCTGGCGACGTTGCAACCTCGTTTTGTGTCCGTGACATATGGTGCTGGAGGCAGCACGCAGGAGCGTACCCACGCTACGGTGGTGCGTCTGGTGCAGGAAACGAAACTCGTGCCGGCCGCGCATCTGACATGCGTGGGGGCCACACGCGAGGAAGTCGACGAGGTGGCACGTCGCTACTGGGAAGCAGGCGTACGGCACATTGTTGCTTTACGGGGTGATGCCCCGGCAGGCCAAACCTATACCCCCCACCCGGGCGGTTACGCCTACGCGGCAGATTTAGTGGCTGGCCTGAAGCGCGTAGCTGACTTTGAAATTACCGTCGCGGCCTACCCCGAGGTGCATCCTCAGGCGGTGAGCGAGGCCGCCGACTTGGACAATCTTAAACGTAAACTTGATGCGGGCGCCACGCGGGCCATCACCCAAGTATTTTTTGAGAATACCACCTTCCTCCGCTTTCTGGACAAAGCCGTTGCGGCAGGGATCACGGCGCCAATTGTGCCGGGGATCATGCCGGTTTCAAATTTTGTGCAAGCCGCTAAATTCTGCACCGGTTGCGGAACCTCGGTGCCGGACTGGATGGCCGATTTATTCGATGGGCTGGAAGATGATGCCGAAACCCGCCGGATGGTTGCGGCCGCGACCGCGGCGGAGCAAGTGCGGTTTTTACAGGCCAACGGCGTGGATGAGTTTCACTTCTACACATTAAACCGGCCCGACCTCGTTTACGCGATCGCACGGATTTTGGGTGTGAAACCGGCAGCAGTTTGAGCGCCTATCTTGATGGGCTGAATGCCGCCCAACGCGATGCCGTTGAAGCCACCGAGGGACCCGTGCTGGTTCTGGCTGGCGCGGGCACAGGTAAAACACGCGTGCTCACCACCCGCTTTGCCCATATTTTATTAACCAAGCGCGCATTTCCCAACCAGATTCTTACGGTGACATTTACCAATAAGGCGGCCCGTGAAATGCGTGAACGGGTTGCCAAAATCATTGGGCAGCCGGCGGAAGGGCTTTGGCTGGGCACCTTTCATTCATTATGTGCCCGAATGCTGCGCCGTTTTGCTGACCGCGTAGGATTACAAAGTAATTTCTCGATCCTGGACACCGACGACCAATTACGTCTTCTCAAGCAAATTATGGAAGCTGCGAGGATTGATGCCAAGCGCTGGCCACCCAAAGCGTTGATGGCGCAAATTCAAGGTTGGAAGGATCGGGGCTTGATGCCTGGTGAAATCCCGCCTGACCAGGACAGCGATTTTGCCAACGGAAAAGCCAAGAGTTTATACGCCGATTATCAGGGACGGCTGCAGACATTGAATGCTGCCGACTTCGGTGATTTACTTCTGCTCACAACGCATTTGCTGAAAACTGACCCTGAGGTTCTGGCCACCTATCATCGGGCATTTCGTTATATTTTGGTCGATGAATACCAGGACACGAACCTGGTACAATATTACTGGTTAAGATTGTTGGCGCAGGGGCATAAAAATATTTGCTGCGTCGGTGATGATGACCAGAGCATTTATTCATGGCGGGGCGCCGAGATTGAAAATATTCTGAAATTTGAACGAGATTTTCCGGGCGCCAAAATTGTCAAACTTGAAGCAAATTATCGCTCGACCGCGCCGATACTTGCTGCTGCGTCACATCTTATCGCGCATAATGAAGGTCGGCTTGGCAAAACCTTACACTCCGGACGCCATGAGTCCTCCGGCGACAATGTAGAGGTCGTAGCTCTTTGGGATTCTGAGGAAGAAGCCCGTATGGTTGGTGGCCGGGTGGAGACATTGCGACGCGACGGAAACGCGCTGTCCGAAATGGCGATTTTGGTGCGGGCCGGGTTCCAAACGCGCGCATTTGAGGAGCGCATGATTACGCTAGGACTGCCATACCGGATCATCGGCGGGTTGCGCTTTTATGAACGCGCCGAGATCCGTGATGCGATTGCCTATTTGCGCGTCCTGGCGCAGCCAGCCGACGATCTGGCCTTTGAGCGTATTATAAATACGCCGAAGCGCGGTGTGGGTGATGTCTCGCTGCGTGCCATGCATAACAAGGCCCGTACAGCGCAAATATCTCTTTACGCGGCCACTGAATTTTTGATCGCATCTGGCGAGTTGCGCGGAAAACTCCGCGATGCAATGCGCAATCTTCTGCATCAATTCGAACAATGGCGTGCCATGCTTGGGCGGGAGGGGCATGTTGTCACTTTGGCGACACTCCTCGATGAAGCGGGCTATACAGCGATGTGGCAAGCAGATAAATCCCCTGACGCCCCTGGCCGTTTAGAGAACCTCAAGGAACTTGTCCGTGCCATGGCTGATTTTGATAGCCTGCAGGGCTTTCTTGATCATGTCGCGCTCGTCATGGAAAACGAAGAAAATACCGACGACGCAAAACTAAGCATGATGACCTTGCATGGTGCCAAAGGATTAGAATTCGACACTGTCTTTCTCCCCGGTTGGGAAGAAGGCGTATTCCCCAATCAACGCGCCCTGGACGAGGGCGGTTTAAAGAGCCTCGAAGAAGAGCGGCGTCTTGCCTACGTGGGCATCACCCGGGCCCGCAAACACGCCATTATCTCGCATGCTGCCAACCGGCGGATTTACGCCAATTGGCAGTCCTCAATCCCCAGCCGGTTTATCGAGGAATTGCCTGGAGAGTTTATTACGACCTCCGGTTCGGCCTCGATTGATAAATCCAAACGACTCGCCGCTCCGGTGCAATTTCCCGTTATGGCTCGGTTGCGCGGCGCCGGCACGGCTGACCAATCGCAGCCCACCGGCCGCGCCGCTAAAATACCGGTTGGGGCCAGGGTATTTCATCAAAAATTCGGCTACGGCATCGTGCTCACTGTTGACGACGACCGGCTGGATATAAAATTCGAAACCTCCGGCGAAAAACGTGTATTGGATAGGTTTGTGGAACGACATGGCACCTGAATTATTAGACTGTATTGCAATCATCGTCCCGGCCGATGCCATGGAAACATATGAAGCCGCCCTTGGTGCCGTATGTCGCGCTGTCTCGTTTTTTCATGATGAAGACAATGATCTTTGGGACATCCAAGGCGTTAAGGAACGCGGTGCCTACGAGGATGAATTATCGTCAGCGCTCGCCGTTGCTGAAATGCTTACCGGCTACTCACCTGAGATTATTCGCAGCCTTGTCCCGGTAGGCGGTTGGTTGGCCCGCACCAAAGCAGCATTTCCGGAACAGACAATTGGCAAAAATTTTGTTGTTCGCGGCACGCACATCAACGCTGCCGCCATACCTGGCCGAATTACTTTGACCCTCGATGCCGGTCTCGCCTTTGGCACGGGCGAACATAATTCGACCCGCGGATGCCTTATCGCGCTGGAACGGATCGCACGTTATCACCATCCGCAGCATATTCTCGACCTTGGCACAGGTTCGGGTGTGCTCGCGATCGCGGCAGCCAAGCTGATGAAGCGAAGCGTGCTGGCAACCGACATCGACCCGCGCGCCGCACGGGTTGCCGGTTCCAATGCAAAATTAAACGCCGTTGCGAACCAGATTCGCTCGATTAAAGCCGATGGATGGATGGATAAAACCATCCAACGCGCGGCACCGTACGACCTCGTGTTCGCCAATATTCTGGCCCGCCCGCTGTGCGCAATGGCGCATCAACTAGCTCAAAACTTAAAGCCCGGCGGGATCGCGATCCTCGCCGGGCTTCTGACCGTTCAAGCGAACTGGGTTCTCTCAGCCCATCGACGCGCCGGGTTGATACTCGATAGCCGGATCATCGATGGTGCTTGGACAACGCTGATACTGCGCCGACCAAGCCGGTTTTAGCGCTGACCGCGAACCACCACGGAGGAAATATCCTGACGGGTCACCCCGATGTCAGCCAGTTCACGGTCAGAAAGTGCTGCCAATTCAGCTTTCGCTGCCCTGCGCTCGCGCCACGCTTTTAACGAGCCCAACAATGTTGGGTGCCGCTCGGCCGTGACCATTGGCGTTTGGCGTGCAAACAGCAATGTGCCAACCTTACCGAATGAAAAGGAATTATAGATATTGGTAGTCATGATACGCACCTATGCTTCTAGAATGGCGGCCTAGCCAATACGACCGAGCAGCACCAATATGTTGCAGTGCATAACACATTTGCCCGTTTTTTGAGCGATGGGCGCTGCAGAGTCAGGCCTGCAGTAAACGCATAGTAAGAGGCAAGCCCATGATACCACAGCATAATAACAGGGTTTCTGCCCTTCGTTCATGGCTCGCAAGCCAGCATTTGGATGGATTTATCATCCCCAGATCCGACGAACATCTCGGGGAATACGTTCCGGCTGCCGCAGAGAGGCTCGCTTTTATCAGTGGTTTCACCGGCAGCGCGGGGCTTGCGATCGTATTAGCCGATAAAGCTGCAATATTTTCAGATGGCCGCTACACGATACAACTTAAAGATGAAACGGACCCAAATTTATGGGACTGCGTTCACATCACGGAGCATCCACCGGAAACCTGGCTGAAAACCAACGCACCCGGGTTAAGCATCGGCTACGATCCTATGCTGATCTCGGCTGATTTTTTGGCCCGGTTTTCTGATTCGAGAATGGTGCCCGTGTCTGGCAACCCGGTTGATGCGATTTGGACCGATCGGCCAGCCCCACCGATGGCACCCGCGATACCCTACGACGTGACCTTCGCCGGCCAGACTTCAGCAAGTAAGCGTCAAAATCTTGCTGAAATCCTCCGGAAAGCGGGGCAGGACGCAGCTATTTTAACAGACCCTGCATCAGTTGCGTGGCTATTTAACATACGCGGTTCTGACGTAGAGTTCACGCCCATTGCCCTGGGTTTTGCCTTGCTAAATGCAGATGCAAGCGCCACCATTTTCATGCCACTGCAAAAACTGCCGCCAGAGACAATTGCTCATCTTGGGCCAGACATCACCATTGCCGAGCGGAGCGCACTGCCAACAGCAATCGCTACCATGACAGGCAAAACCGTACGCTATGACTCCGCCACGATGCCCGTCTGGTTCAAAACCTCGCTTGAGGCCGCAGGCGCAAAGATAGCCCTCGGACCCGACCCGGTGGCGCTCCCGCGCGCTTGTAAAAATTCAACCGAGCAAGACGGCTCCCGCGCTGCCCATCTGCACGATAGTGTTGCGATGATACGATTTTTAGCCTGGCTGGCGGAGGTTGCCCCAGGCGGGGGTGAAACTGAAATATCGGCGGCGGCCAAACTATTCTCGTACCGCGCCATGGGAAGCAAATTTAAGGGGGAGAGTTTCCCTGCCATCTCAGGGGCGGGCGAACATGGGGCGGTTATCCATTATCGTGTAAGCCCAGAGAGCAACAGGGCATTGAAGCCTAATGAAGTGTATCTCATCGATAGTGGTGGCCAATATCTGGATGGAACGACCGATATTACCAGGACGATTTGGGTCGGCCCCGGCCAAGCGCCCGGTGAGATAAGGGAGCGTTTTACCCGGGTTTTGGCCGGTCATATCGCAATTGCCGCGTTGGTGTTTCCCGAAGGCATCGCCGGGGCACATATCGATGTTCTGGCCCGCCACGCGCTTTGGCAGGCTGGGCTTGATTATGACCATGGCACGGGGCACGGCGTTGGTTCATATTTATCGGTGCATGAGGGGCCTGCAAGTATCTCACGTGCTGCCAAACCTGTTGCGTTGCAACCCGGCATGATTCTCTCCAACGAACCTGGTTATTACCTGCCCGGCCATTACGGCATCCGCCTGGAAAATCTGGTCCTGGTACAGCCCGCGCCCTTCAAGGAATCATCGCGGAAATTTCTCCATTTTGAAACATTGACGTTGGTGCCATTCGATACAGCGCTCATCGACCCGGCTGTTTTATCCCCGGCGGCGATAAATTGGCTAAATGCCTATCATGCGGGGGTACGAGAGCGGCTGGAGCCGCAACTCGACCCGGTTTTAGACATCAAAACACTGGCCTGGCTGGCGAAAGCTACCGCAGCTATTTAGAGATTGACCTTCTGCTCACTGTTATTGCAAGATTCTTAAGCGAATCGTGACCACCCTATCAAAAAGGCGGCTGAACCATGCGCCTGTTCGTGGCCCTAGACCTCCCTTGGGAAGTCAAAGAAGAATTGAGCGACCTCTCTTTCAACTTGCCCGGTGCTCGTTGGGTGCCAACTGACAACTTCCATCTTTCACTGCGCTTCATCGGTGAGGCAAACCGCTTGCAAGCGGAGGAGATAGACCTTGCACTCGCCACATTGCGCGGCCGCAGCTTCTTGTTTTCACTCTCGGGTTTAGGCTGGTTTGAAAAATCCGGCCGCGCTTCATGCCTATGGGCCGGGGTTGAACGCAATGAGCATTTAACCAAGCTTCAGGCTAAAGTGGAAACAGCCTTGCATAGAATTGGCCTACCGCCCGACCGTCGGCGCTTCACCCCCCATGTTGCACTTGCCCGCATGGATACGCCGGTAACGCCCAGCCTTGCCGCGTTCGTGCAGGCCAACAACCTGTACAGGTCAACGCCAATTCGTGCTGATAACGTGACACTATTCAGCTCGTTCCTGGGCAAGGACCAACCGACCTACACCCAGGAGGCCGAATACGCCCTGGGCTAGTTGCGATAGTCAGACCCTTCGCCGGCGATCAACCGCAGCGCTGACTGCCAGGCCATTTTGCAATGTGCCGCCATATATGGTTCGGGGGGATTGAACTGCCGGGCCGTGTGTTCCTGAACGGCAATTGGCGGGAAAACAAGTTTGGCGCCACCGGACAGCGCAGCGATCTGGGCCTGGCACGCCCTCTCCAGATAATAAATTTCCAGAAATGCTTCTGCGACAGAGCGACCCGCCGCCAATAATCCATGATTGGTAAGGATCATGGCCCGGTTGGTTGGCCCCAAATCAGCGACCAGCCGTGGCCGCTCATCCAACTCCAGCGCGATGCCTTCATACCCATGGTACGACAAGCAACCGTGGAATTTCAAAGCATGTTGGGTAATGGGCAGCAACCCATGCGCCTGCGCCGAAACCGCCATGCCCGCCGCAGTATGCGTATGAACCACGCAAGTTAAATCCTCGCGGGCAGCGTGGATAGCTGAGTGAATCGTAAATCCAGCCTCATTGACGACCTTGGTCCCCGCCGCATTTTGATCAATGATTTTACCATCGAGGTCGATCTTCACCAAGTCAGATGCCCGCATGTCTTCAAACAGAACACCGTATTGGTTGATTAAAAAATGATGCTCGGGACCTGGCACCCGTGCACTGATATGCGTGTAAATAAAGTCCGTCATCCGAAAATGCGCGACCAGACGATATAGTGCCGCTAAATCGCACCGCACTTGCCATTCCGCCTCGTCCATACCCGCAGGGCAATCCACACGCGTGTTCATATCCATGATCCGACCCTCCGAGAGTTATTATTTGCGGTAATCATGGGCGCGTTTAACCTCAAAGTGAAGCATAAAGTGCTGCTTCAAATGCGGCGTAGGTCCGCAGGGCTGCCGGATCACCACAAGGCAGCAACTGCATCAATATCACGGCCGCAATTTTGCGCGGCACATCAATCCAATAAAAGCAGTTCGGCAGGCCGGCCCATGTCAGACTACCGGCGCTGCGGCCAAATTTACCTGGCGCGGGGTTTAGCAAAAATCCAAGCCCCCATTTTGAATCCATACCAGGATAAAAATCTGACCCAAAAGATAAACCGGGGTTAGCACTCCCGAGGACGCCAGCACGCAATGACCCAATCTGGTTTGTGCTCATCGCTAGAACGGTCTCCGGCTTCAGGAGGCTTCCACCTTGATTCAGAATCATGCGCATAAACGCTAAATAGTCGGGAGCAGACGAATACAGCCCGCCGCCGCCACTCAAAAACTCGGGCGCAGGGCGGGGGTCGAATTGGATCACTTCCAAGCTATGATCAACAGCCCGCTTGTGCATCGCCACACGACGTGGCCCCTGGTCGGCCCGCGGGGAAAATAGGGTGTCACCCATGCCCAACGGCCCGCTGATGTGTCTCTCAAAATATGTATCGAGCTTTAAACCCGAAACTGTTTCCACCGCGCGGCCCACCCAATCAGTGTTGATACCGTATTCCCAACGGGTACCCGGGTCGGACATCAGCGGCTGATTCAGACCAGCCAATAAACCGGTTGCGGCACTTGGGGTTTTTGTCTCTTTCAGGTAGCGGGCCAGATGAGGGTTTGAAAACTCATACGAAAACCCCGCGGTGTGGCTGAGTAACTGCCGCAACGTTATGGAACCCACTGCGGACCGTAGTCTTGGTTTACCATCGGCGTCGAAGCCCTCCAGGACCTGTGGGGCAGCCAAATCAGGTAATACGTCGCTGATTGGCGTATCCAGTTTGAGTTTTCCGGCCTCAACCATTTGAAGTGCCGCGACGCTCGTCAGGGCCTTGGTCATCGAGGCCACCCAAAAGACACTGTTCACCTGCATCGGTTGGGGCTCATTCATACTTTGACGGCCGACGGCAAATTCAAACATCGTGCCGGCTGGATCCGTCGCAGCGACAACAGCACCAGGAATGGCGCCAGCAGCAACCGCATTTTCCAGAACCGACTTTAGCGCAGGTAAATTCATGTTTTGTTTCCTGATATTGCGGGTGGCTTTTGAGCGTTTTATAGCTTCATGGATCGAAGACTGCCAATAACGAACCTTTGAACCAATAAATTTGGATATCTTCATCAGATGGGCTTGATTGCAATATGACGAAATATATCGGTGCGATCGATCAAGGAACCAGCAGTACACGGTTCATTATCTTCGATAAATCAGGCCTGCCTGTTGCTAGCGCACAAAAGGAACACCGGCAAATTTTCCCTCAACCTGGCTGGGTCGAACATGATCCTCTTGAGATATTGAATAATGTACACGAGGCGATAACCGAGGCACTGGCGCGAGCAAATTTACATCCACCCGACCTCGCTGCCGTTGGAATTACGAACCAACGAGAGACGACCGTTCTCTGGGACCGCCAAACCGGCCGGCCATTGCACAACGCTTTAGTCTGGCAAGACACGAGAGTTGACAACAAAGTTGCTGATTTCATTCGCCACGGCGGGCAAGACCAATTTCGTGGCCGCACCGGCCTACCGCTAACCAGCTATTTTTCAGGGTTGAAGCTAAATTGGCTCCTAGAAACCATCCCCGAAGCCCGCCACCAAGCCGATACGGGCAACGCGTTATTCGGAACCATGGACACTTGGCTGACCTGGAATTTAACAGGCCAGCATGTGACTGACGTTACCAACGCCAGCCGCACTCAACTCATGAATATCGAGACATGCTGCTGGGAACAAAGCATTTTAACCGCCTTTGATATTCCACCGGCTTGTCTTCCAACAATCCGGTCATCCTCAGAAATTTACGGGATTATCAACCAAGGGCCACTGCAAGGCGTAACCTTGGCAGGATTGCTTGGCGATCAGCAGGCCGCCCTCGTCGGACAAACATGCTTTAAACCCGGTGAAGCAAAAAACACCTATGGTACCGGCTCGTTTCTGCTGATGAACACAGGCACAAAGCCCGTACAATCGACCGCCGGATTGCTGACGACAGTCGGCTACCAATTTGGAAACGCACCACCTCATTACGCTCTTGAAGGTGCGATTGCGATTACAGGAGCCCTTGTTCAATGGCTGCGAGATAACCTAAAGATGTTCGAGACGTCTGCACAAATTGAAATACTGGCGGCATCGGTGCCCGATAATGGTGATGTCTATATTGTCCCCGCTTTTTCAGGTTTATATGCGCCTCATTGGCGGGAAAATGCCCGTGGCATCATTGCTGGTCTGACACGGTTTGCCAACCGGGCGCATATTGCACGCGCGGCACTTGAAGCCACAGCCTACCAGGTTCGCGATGTTGTGGACGCCATGACGTTAGACAGCGGCATCACGCTGACCACATTAAAGACCGATGGCGGGATGGTAACGAACGAATTACTGATGCAATTTCAGGCTGATATACTAGAGCATTTTCCGATCAAATTGACTGATACCCTGCTTTGGTGAAGAAATTTTTGCATTCGGTTGGGATAAATTTTTGGATTGCGTTGGCGGCGGCTTTCCTGAGGTCTTCGAGGGTTCTTGGTTCTGAGGCTCTGATGAGAGCTTTGAATTTTGAGAAGGCCATCTCGATAGGATTGAAGTCTGGGGAGTATGGCGGAAGATAGAGCAGGTGGGCGCCGCCGGCCTCGATGGCGCTGCGCACGCCGGTAATTTTGTGTGCTGGCAAATTGTCCATGACAACGATATCGCCTGGCGTCAGCTCGGGAACCAGGAACTGCTCGATATAGGCCAGGAAGTGCTCACCATCCATGGGACCGTCCAGCACCATCGGCGCGGATAGTTTGCCCAGGCGCAGACCTGCGGTGAAGGTTGTCGTCATCCAGTGGCCGTGAGGAACTGCGGCGATGCAGCGCTTACCCTTTGGAGCTCTGCCGCGCAGCCGGGCCATCTTGGTTGTAATGCCGGTCTCATCGATAAACACCAGCTTCTCGGGGTTCAGGAGAGGCTGATCGGCCACCCATTTATCGCGTGCAGCCGCTACGTCGGCGCGTTGCTGCTCGGCCGCATGCGCTGTCTTTTTTTATATGTGATTTTGCGGCGGTCGAAGAACCGCCAAAGCGTCCCGATGCCGACCCGGGTTCCGTGCGCCGCAAGTTTTTCCTGCAGTTCAGCCAGCGTGATATCGCGGCGCTCCTCGACTTGGCGAAGAATGAACTCCGCTTCCGCCTCAATTCGGCCGGACTTACGATCACCACCGTTACGCAACGGCGCAATGTCACCAGAGGCTCTCATCTGCGCCTGCCAGCGGATCGCGCTGGACGCGCTGACCTTGAAACGTGCCGCCGCTTCGCGGCACGAAAGACCTTCCGATATGGCAGCACAGACACGCCGCCGAAGATCAAGGGAAATCGCTTTCACCATGCATGCCGGCCTCCTTCGCCAGCACACATCTTGAATCAGATCAAAGCCGCTTTGGGAATCCTTCCGATTCATTCAGATAGGAAAACGCTCTAAACGTGCCCGTGATCAGACCCACCGTCAGAGAGACCACCGCCCTTGGCGCAGCCTATGCCGCCGGCCTCGCTGTTGGTTTTTGGAATAGTACCGACGAATTAAGCCAGAATTGGCAACCTGATAAAGTTTTTACGCCGACGATGGATGAACCTACCCGCAGCAAGCTCTATGCGTCATGGCATAAAGCCGTACTGCGCTCATTTGATTGGATCGAAGATCAGTAATTTTACCGACCCTGGCGCGAACTCATAATGTATCCGCCCACCCGGCGTTGCCGGCGGCGTTGTCGATGTCACGTTAGCTGTGACTAAAAAAATTCTACCGGAGGCAGGATTCACTGCGAGCGTGCGGGCCGCTTTCTCAGTAGGCATCGAAATATCAGTAAAGCTGGTAGGGGAAGCTTCACTAATAATATTCAAAGTTCCATCGGCATTCGATGAAAATACACGCTTTTTAGAGGGATCAAACGCAGCGGCATCGGTGCCCTGGCCGATCGGTAATGACGAAATAATTTTGCCGGTATCGGCATTCATCACAACCATAACACCGCTATGGCATGATGAAAACAACCGACGCGTTATGGTATCAATCGCAAGACCGGTCGGGCTCTTACATGGTGCGACAGGCCAGCGGGCGGTGACTGTATTGGTTTTTGTATCAATGCGGACAATTTCATTCTTGTCGTTGATATTGACGTAAAGTGAACCAGCATCATCAACCGCCAAAAATTCTGGCGAACCGCCAAGAGCAATATCAGCCGCAGCTTTTTTCGTAATCGTACTGATCGGGGTAACGGCATTGCCATCACCGCCCGCCACAAATATCTGCTTACTTGCGGCATCATACACCATTCCATCGGCATCCTGCACGACAGGTGTGGTTGCAACCGGCTTGAAGCTTTTGGGATCAAATGCCACGGCCTGACTATTTTTAGCGCTGTCAGCATATATCAACCCGCTGATCGGGTCCACCGCAATGCCATGACTGCCAGGCAGACCCCGAAGTTCGCTGATTTTGACACCGGTTTTGCCATTCAGCACATCCACCACGTTGCCGTGCGATACATAAAGCCGGTCGGTCGCGGGATCAAAATGCAGATAGTCCCATTTCATTGCCCCTCCCAGGGCGATGGTTTTCGTTAGTTTATATGGTGATTGTGCCTGCGCAGGTAGGGTATTCAGCGCCAACAGAGCCAACGAGAATGCACCAAATAAACCAAAAAATTTCATACGACATGTCCAATACGAAGCAGGGAAATGATCGCGGAGTGATGCGCCATCCATCTTACACGAGACAAGCGGCTTTTCACAAAAATCGATGACTATTTTATGAAATCGCAGTTAGTTACACCTGCGGCATTGCAGGCAAAAGCCGTCCACCAACACGTAGCGGCTCAATGCGCACAGCCAAACCTTTCTCATTCACCTCGATAAATGCACCACAAATCGTGGCTGGGCCTTCTGCTGGCGCCAGTCGCTCACCGGGCATCTTTTTGGTGAATTTTGCAATCGCTGGCTCCTTGGTCATGCCGATCACACTGTTATAGTCACCACACATGCCAAGGTCTGCAGTAAAGCCCGTGCCACCTGGCAACACTTGGTGATCTGCTGTGGGTATATGCGTGTGGGTCCCAACAACAGCCGAAACGCGGCCATCAAAAGCGTGGGCAAATGCCATTTTTTCACTCGTGGCCTCGCCGTGAAAATCAACCAGAGCAGCCTGACAATTCAAGCCTATCTTGTTGCGGCTCAATAAATCCTCCATCACGCGAAAGGGGTCGTCCAGCGGGTCCATGAATAGGCGGCCCATCAGCTGTGCGATCAAAACTTTACGGCCATCGTGCAATGACATGATGGCTGCCCCGTTCCCCGGCGTACCGGGCGGAAAATTCAACGGGCGAATAAGCCTGGGCTCCCTGGCGATATAGGGAATGATTTCGCGACGGTCCCAGGCGTGATTGCCAAGCGTGATTGCATCGGCGCCGGCCGTAAACAAGGCGTCCGCCATATCGGGGGCCAGACCAAAGCCGTGTGAGGCATTCTCACCATTTACCACCACAAAATCCGCCCTGGTTTGCACCCGCAAGCCCGGCAACGCCGCGATCACCGCATCACGGCCGGACCGGCCAACAAGGTCGCCCAGGATAAGAATTCGCATGTTCATGCAGGCTCTATACGGCCCTCTTGCACCCGGTAATAGGCCGCCGTGAGGGAATCGAAGGGCTCAGCATCTGTCCCGGTCAGGAGGGCATGAAAATTTTGTGTCTCTAAGGCTCTGAATAGGGCTTGGCGCTTGGTGGCATCCAAATGCACCAGGGGTTCGTCCAGCAACAATAATGGTGCGGTTCCCCGGGTTGCCGCAATCAAAGCTGCGTGGCCTAGCACAATGCCGATAAGCATGGATTTTTGTTGGCCAGTGGAGGACAGACCAGCTGAACGGCCCGTCACGGCATCCGCAATCAGTAAGTCAGCCCGGTTCGGCCCGTAACTTGAGGCACCGCGCACAGTGTCGGCCCGTCGTGCATCCTGCAAAGCCACCCGCAAAAAATCTTCGACTCTCAAGGCTGGTGCGTTAGCCAAGTGTCCGGCGATCGGGCACTCCAGCGTCAAGGTTACCGCCGGGAAGGGCGCCGCCACTCCGCCCGCCAAAGCTGTATTCAACCGGCTTATCAGTGCCACCCGCATGGCGGTTGCTGCCACCGCATGACGCGCCATGGAATCTTCCAGTCCCGCCAGCCAATCCGCGTCCGCCCCGTTATTTGCGAGCAGTCGGTTACGTTGTGCGGATGCCGCCTCAAACGCCGCAATCTGCCTAGCATGACCAGGCTCAAGCGCCACCACCAACCGATCGAGAAACTTGCGCCGTCCCGACGCAGACTCAGTGAACAGCCGGTCCATTTGCGGCGTCAACCAAACCGCCGCCAGGCGTGAGCCAATTTCCGCCTGGCTTCGTGGCGCCACGCCATCAAGCCTAAATACGCGGCGTTCTGAGTCATCCCCTGTACCGGTGCCTATCTCAAAATTATCATCTAAACCGCGCAATGTGGCGGCAACAGCCCAACCACCGCTTGCCTCCGTCCCTCGCCTCGCGAGTTCGGAAAATTTGGCTCCGCGCAACCCTCTGCCAGGCACCAGCAGCGAGACCGCTTCCAGTAAATTGGTCTTGCCCGAACCATTCGGCCCCGTGAACACACTAATAGGCGCTGCAGGATTGAACCGCAGCGCCTTGTAAGACCGAAAATCAGTAAGGGTTAGGCGAAGAAGCGTTGCTTAAACCCCGTTTAATTGTTTCGTGCTCACACCCGCATGGGCATTAGCACATACACCGCCCGCAGGTCATTGGGGTCGCGCACCAAGGTAGGTGCCGCACCGTCAGCGAAGACAAACTCTACGTCGCCCTCAATCTGCTCGGTCACGTCATTTAGGTAACGCGCCTGAAAGCCGATTTCGAGGGGGCCAGCATCATACTTGATCCGGTCCGCGTCCAATTCCTCAGAAGCCGTTCCCTGCTCAGGGCTGGCTGCCGAAATCACCAGCAAATCCTTCGCCAATGAGAGTTTCACCGGCCGGTGACGCTCGGATGAGATGGCCGAGACGCGTGATACCGCTGCCGAAAAATCCTTCTGATTAACGCGCAGGATTTTATCGTTACCGCGTGGAATCACACGGTCATAATCGGGGAAGGTGCCGTCGATCAATTTGCTGGTCAGCCGCATCGTGCCGATGGTGAACTGAATACGGGTCTCCGACAGCGCAATCTCAATCTCGCCGCTCACTTCGTCAAGCAACTTACGCAACTCATTCACTGTCTTACGTGGAATGATCACGCCTGGCATTCCAGCCGCACCCTCCGGCAGGGGTTCCTCGACGCGGGCCAGACGGTGCCCGTCGGTCGCCACCGCGCGCAAAACCGGCTCACCATCAGCATCTGCGGCGTGCAGAAAAATACCGTTCAGGTAATAACGGGTTTCCTCGGTAGAAATCGCGAACTTCGTCCGGTCAATCAACCCGCGCAAATTCAGAGCCGACAGGCTGAACGTGTGGGAAAGCTTACCAGCATCGAGTTTGGGGAACTCATCAACGCTGAGAGCTACCAAGCTGGTGGCATAGCGCCCGGCCCGCAGCGCAAGCTGGGCATCGCCACCCGGATGGTCGAGCTCAATCTCAGCATTTTCAGGCTGACGGCGGACAATCTCATACAAAGTGGCGGCTGGAACCGTAATGGCGCCGTTACGGGTGGCCTGCGCTGGCACTTCTTCAACCAAAGCAATCTCAAGGTCGGTAGCCGCTATCGTCAGCTTACCGTCGCGCACCGCCAAAAGCACGTTGGCCAGAATGGGGATGGTATTACGCTTCTCGACGACGTTCTGCACGTGGGCCAGAGACTTCATCAGGGTGGCGCGATCAGCCTTGAACTTCATAATGATTTTCCCAACGCCAGCTTTAATGCCGCCGATTCGAGCCACACTAGCAATAGGCCGGGATTCGGGGAAGACCATAGCGAAAAGCCCGATTTCGAGCCATAAAGACGGTCATGAAACCATCCGCGACTGCCCCCAACACCATCCCCTGGCCGCCCCTGATTTACGGGGCAGCGGCTATTGTGGCGTGGCTGGTGAATCTGGTAATTCCCTCCGCACAGTTTGTTCCCGCCGCTCTGCACCCCATCGGTGGCGTTATCATGGCGGCAGGGCTGATATTTGACTGCGCGGCGATGCTGAGAATGTATCGTCAACGCGCCAATATTCTCCCCCATCGTGCTGCCACCACGTTGGTGACGGCTTTTCCTTTTTCAATGTCGCGCAACCCGATCTACCTGGGCAATAGCATCCTGTTGGCTGGTGCCGCGCTGACCTTTGGTAATTTATGGTTCGCGGTGCTCGATGCCGCCGCTATTCAGGCCGTGACAATCCTGGCAATCCAGCGCGAGGAGAGACATCTCGCCGCCTTGTTCGGCCCTGAATGGGACATATACACCCGGCGGGTGCCGCGCTGGTTGAAGTTCTAATTCACCGGGGCAGACACCTGGCGGACTGACCCGGCATTATAAGCTCCGTCACGTCAGCGAGGCGTTTAAGAAGCGCTTTTGGGGGGTTTAAGTGCGAGTTGGGTTGCTGCCAGCCGTCTTGCCTATTATGCACACCCTCATCAGGTTGGAATAAGCAAGACATGGCAAGCATAGCAGACAATTCTGGCAACGAGGCCGCATTGGCCCGCCAGGCGGCGATTTTGGCCCAGCCGGCGACGCCTGAGCGCGATATGGCGAACGCCATCCGGGCGCTGACGATTGACGCGGTGGAAGCCGCCAAATCCGGTCACCCGGGGATGCCCATGGGCATGGCCGACGCTGCCACCGCACTTTGGACCAAGGCAATGAAGTTCGACGCCGTGGACCCAAAATGGCCGGACCGCGACCGCTTTGTGCTGTCTGCGGGCCATGGGTCCATGCTGCTATATGCGTTGCTGCATCTGACCGGCCACGAAGGCATGACCATCGATGACCTGAAGAATTTCCGGCAGTTGCATTCCGTCACCGCCGGGCACCCGGAATATCACGAACACCCTGCCATCGAAATGACCACCGGCCCGCTGGGTCAAGGGCTGGCCACCGCTGTCGGCATGGCCATTGCCGAACGTTTGCTGGCTGCCAAGTTCGGCAAAAGCCTCGTCGACCATCGTACATTCGTAATCGCCGGCGACGGCTGCCTTATGGAAGGGATCAGCCATGAAGCCGGCGCCCTGGCCGGGCATCTAAAACTAAACAAACTTACGGTTCTTTGGGATGACAACAGCATCTCTATCGATGGCGGCACCGATATCTCAACCTCTGAGGACCCGCTGAAGCGTTTCGCTGCCTACGGTTGGGCCACCCGCCGGGTGGACGGGCATGATTTTGCGGCGGTGCAAGCGGCGCTGAATTTTGCGGCCAAATCCTCCAAACCTACCATTATCGCGTGCAAGACCATCATCGGCTTTGGCGCTCCCACCAAAGCGGGCACGGCGGGCAGCCATGGCGCGGCATTGGGCGGGGTGGAAGCTGAACAGGCCAAGGCGGCGCTGGGCTGGCCTTATCTGCCGTTCACCGTTCCTGAAAGCATTGCTGCCCCTTGGAAAGCCGCCGGCAGCCGCGGCGCCAGCACACGCCGCGCCTGGCTGAAGCGTCTGGCGAAACATCCGCAGCGTACCGAGTTTGAGCGCGTCATGGCCGCCAAACTGCCCGAAGCCTATGCCGACGCCATGCGGGACTACAAAGCCAGCCTGGCTGAGCAAAAACCCAAACTGGCGACCCGTCAGGCCAGCCAGAAAGCGTTGGAAATGCTGGTGCCCACAATGCCGGAGTTGATTGGTGGCTCAGCAGACCTCACCGGCTCAAACCTTACCTTGGTGAAGGGCATGGCCGGGGCCACCGCCGATAATTTTGCCGCCCGCTACCTTTATTACGGTGTGCGCGAGTTCGGCATGGCTGCCGCCATGAACGGCATCGCACTTCACGGCGGCCTTATCCCCTACGGCGGGACCTTTTTTGTCTTCACCGACTATATGCGCTCGGCTATCCGCCTCGCAGCCCTGATGGGAACGCGCGTGATTCACGTGCTGACCCATGATTCTATTGGCCTGGGCGAAGATGGTCCCACCCATCAGCCCGTTGAGCATTTGGCCAGTCTGCGGGCCATGCCAAACGTGCTTGTGTTACGCCCGGCTGACGCTATGGAAACTGCCGAATGCTGGGACCTTGCCATTCGCAATATCACCGGCCCCAGTTTACTGGTGCTTTCACGTCAGGCCGTCCCGGCCCTGCGCACGGACGCCAATGGCAATAAATGCGCCCGCGGCGCCTATGTTCTGGCAGAAGCCACAGGCAAACGCGCCGCCACATTGATTGCTACCGGCACTGAAGTCGCCCTCGCCATGGCCGCCCGCGCCACTCTGGCCAAGGAAGGTGTTCAGGTGGCTGTTGTCTCCGCCCCCAGCTTTGAACTCTTTGAAGCGCAGGACACCGCCTATCAAGCCGAAGTGTTGGGAGATGTCCCGCGCATCGGCATTGAGGCTGCTGTCAGCTTCGGGTGGGACCGCTGGCTGGGGCCAAATGGCAGCTTCATCGGTATGAAGGGCTTTGGCGCCAGCGCACCCGCTGAGAAACTTTATGAATATTTTGGCATCACCGAATCGGCGATCGTCGCCGCTGTTAAGAAGGCAGGAGTTTAAAAATGGCTGTTAAAATTGCGATCAATGGGTTTGGCCGGATTGGTCGCTTGGTTATGCGTGCGATGATTGAAAGTGGCCGCACTGACATTACCCCGGTGCTGATCAACGACCTCGGCAGCGTTGAGGATAACGCCCATATGTTCCGCTATGACTCAGTGCATGGCCGCTTCCCCGGTACGGTTGAGGTGGTGGGCGACACGCTGGTGATCACCCATAATGGCCGCACCTACGCGCCGATCAAAGTCTCAGCCGAACGTGATCCGGCCAAAGTGCCGTTGAGCGGCGTTGACGTGGCCATGGAATGCACCGGTCTGTTCACCAAACGTGATGATGCCGCCAAGCTGATCGCCGCAGGGGCTCGCAAGGTACTAATCTCAGCCCCGGCGGACGGGGTTGATGCCACGATCGTTTATGGCGTGAACCACAAGACCATCACCACGGACATGACCATCATCTCCAACGCCTCCTGCACCACCAACTGCCTGGCGCCGATGGTGAAGGTGCTGCATGAAAAATTCGGCATCGAACGCGGCTATATGGTGACAATCCATTCCTATACCGGCGACCAGAAGACGGTTGACACACTGCATAAGGATTTGCACCGCGCTCGCGCTGCTGCAGTTTCCATGATCCCGACTTCGACAGGAGCCGCCAAGGCCGTTGGCCTGGTTTTCCCTGAATTACTCGGAAAATTGGACGGTACCTCTATCCGTGTTCCAACGCCAAACGTTTCGCTGGTATCGTTCGACGTGAATTTGAAGACGCAAGCGACCAAGGAAGAAATTAACGCCGCCTTCAAGGCGGCGAGTGAAGGCGAGCTGAAAGGTATTTTAGATTATTCCACTGCCAAGCTAGTCAGTATGGACTTCAATCATGTGCCGTTCTCATGCAGCTTCGACGCCCCACAAACTACTGTCGTGGATGGAGCAATGGCGCGGGTGATGGGCTGGTACGACAATGAATGGGGTTTCTCCAACCGCATGTCTGACACCGCCGCTCTGTTCGGGTCGCTTTAATATGGCGTCCGCGCGTACTCTGGACAATGTCGCCGTCAAAGGTCTGCGCGTCCTGGTGCGTGCGGATTTGAACGTGCCCATGCAGGATGGCAAAATCTCCGACCTCACACGGTTGGAACGCCTGGCCCCGACGATCAACGAATTGTCCGCCGCCGGGGCGAAGGTGATTGTTTGCAGCCATTTCGACCGTCCGAAGGGCAAGCCCGTCCCCGCCATGTCACTGCGGCCCATCGCTGCAGCCCTTGGTACGGTGCTGGGCCATGAGGTTGCCTTTGCTGATGATTGCATCGGCCCGGTGGCCGAGGCTGCCGTGGCAAAATTGAATGATGGCGATGTGCTGGTACTGGAAAACACCCGCTTCCACGCCGGCGAGGAAGCCAACGACCCTGACCTCTCGCAATCGCTGGCTGATCTGGCCGATATTTACGTGAACGACGCCTTTTCCGCCGCCCATCGTGCCCATTCCAGCACCGAGGGCGTGGCGCGGCTGCGCCCGGCCTATGCTGGCCGCCTGATGCAGGCCGAACTAGCCGCCCTATCAGCAGCTTTGGGCGACCCGCAACGGCCCGTGGCGGCGATTGTGGCTGGCTCGAAGGTCTCCACCAAGCTCGATCTGCTCACCAACCTGGTTGCCAAGGTGGATATTCTGGTCATCGGCGGTGCCATGGCCAATACCTTCCTGGCCGCGCAAGGCCATGATGTCGGCAAATCCTTGCAGGAAAAAGACCTGCACGCCACCGCGCTCAGCATCCTGGCGACCGCCAAGGAAGAGGGCTGCGAGATTATTCTGCCCGTCGATTTAGTGGTCAGCGAAACCTTCTCCACCAACCCACCGACGCAGGTGGTTGGCGTCGATGCCGTGCCCGCCAACATGATGGCGCTGGATGTTGGTCCGGCGACGGTAGCGGGCATCATCGCCCGGCTGCCCCATATTAAAACCCTGTTGTGGAACGGCCCGCTCGGTGCGTTTGAGACTCCCCCCTTCCAGACAGCCACCAACGCCCTGGCCGATGCGGTTGCCAAGGCCACAGTGGATGGTACGTTGATCTCAGTCGGCGGCGGCGGTGACACCGTTTCCGCCCTGCGTCTGGCTGGTGCGGCTGACTCCATGACGTATTTATCAAGTGCCGGCGGAGCATTCCTCGAATGGATGGAGGGCAAAATTCTGCCGGGCGTGGAAGTTTTGAGCGCAGGGCTCTCAAACCTGGGCTGAATCTTGGTTCCAAGCCCGGATTAACCCCCGGGTTTGCCATTGCCGCTACCGTTCTGGCGGTCACATTATGGGGGTTTTCCCCCATCGGCACACGCTACATGGTGGGATCCGGCTTTGCCGGTATGCCCGCCATGGCCTTTACCGGGCTGCGCTATACGCTGGCCGCGCTGATTTTCTCACCTTTATTATGGCAGGCCCGGCACTGGAACCGGCGCGACTGGGCACTGGGGTTGATCTGCGGGCTGGTCGGCGTGGCGGGGTATAATATACCGGCGGCCCTTGGTCAGCGCAGCGTCTCGGCAGGGCTGACCGGCTTGCTCGATGGCGTGGAGCCGCTGTTTATCGTGCTGTTCTCGGCCATCGCCCAGCGCCGGTTTCCGGCCCCATTGACCATCATCGCCACGTTCATTGGGCTGGCCGGGGTTATTTTACTGGCTCAAGGGAGCGGTCCCGCCTTGGGCGACCCGGTGGGCGATGCGCTGGTGTTATTGGCGGCGGTGCTCTGGGCCATTTACTGCGTGATCGTACCCGCCCTGATCAACCGGCGCGGAGCGCTGCCCACCACCGCCGTTACCGTCATGTTCGGGGCTATCCCCATGCTGCTTAGCGGGCTGCCGCAAATGCCGGGCATGCTGGTCACCATGACCGGTTGGGATTGGTTGGTGACAATCACCCTGACGCTTGGCACCTCGGTCATCGCCATGCTGGCCTGGAACGCGGGAAGCGCGGTTTTGGGCGCTGAAAAAGCTGGCTGGTATTTATATTTGCTGCCGGTGGTCAGCTTGATCGGGGGCGCGTTGCTGTTGGGAGAACCGGTACGATTATGGGAATTAGCCGGCGGGGCATTGGTATTGCTGGCTGTTTATCTCTCGCAACGATAATGCACCTGCTGTAGCGAAGCTTCATGTTGCATAATCCGCCGCGCAAATTTCAACGCCTCATAACATTGCTGCGCTTCAACCAGCGCCATGATTTTATCGAGAATATCTCTGGCTAGAGCTGATTTCGTTTGAAGTTGAAACTGCTCTGCCAATGTCCGCACTTCATCGAATGCTTTAACCCGTTCATCAGCATTGCCGATATAGGCCGTTTGAACCGCCAGATAAATCAATGCGGCCGGCGTATTAGCATCCTCAGGCAGCAAAATTTGTTTGCCATATAAAAACCGGGCTTTTCCGGTAATCTCGACGCGCGATTTAGTACGAAAGCGAATGGCGGCACCATTGATGATAATCATCTCATTTTGCTTTAGCTCGACGACAAGCCCCGCCATTTTGCTTACCCTATATGTTCAAAGCTCCGACATCTCCTTATGATTTCAAACGATCTTGACCCATTCAATGCTTCCGATATCTGCTGTAAAAATTTCAAAACGACCAGCATTTTGCCAGTATATATGACTTATCACTGACAGGTTAACGAAGGATAACGGGCACCAAGCCATATGGTAAAATTAAAAAGTACTCCGCAAAAGCCAATCATCACCAAGGAATAGTCTTCCCCCGGTAATCCAAATATTCATGCTTACCGCTCCCAGCTTTGGCTTCCAGTACATCCACCATCCCTTTGGCGCTGGTCATAACGTCGATGTCGGCGCCCGAGCCACCCATGTCAGTTTTAACCCAACCAGGATGCATGGATAACACTGTGATATTTTGCTTCATACCCGCCACAAAGCTGCGGGTAAGTTGGTTCAAAGCTGATTTGCTAGCACAATAAAGCGGCGCATAGGCTCCACCACTTAATGTTACGCTACCCAAAATAGATGTCATGAAGGCCAGAATGCCAGTTTCTGGCTTAATATTTTCACACAACTTGGCGCCGAGTCTGATTGGCGAAATAGCATTTGTCATGAACAAATGCGTCATTTCTTCCGGTGTAACCGTTTCAGCAGTTTTACCCTCGGGTGCACTAATGCCCGCATTGATAAACGCAACATCAAAAATTTGATCGGTGACACGGGATAAAAATGCCTCCACGGAGGCAAGGTCGTTTATATCGAGCATCTCAATGGCAACTTGTCCTGAAAACTTCTGGAATACAGAAGGCGCTGGCTCATGGCGTATGGTGGCCGTTACGTGCCAGCCACGGTCTAGAAACTCTGTCGCCAGCCCCAAGCCTAGCCCCCGCGACGCACCAACAATAAGAGCCGACTTCTTCAAGTGAGACTTTGCCACGATACCCCCCGCGTGATGAATAACCTATAAAGCTACGCATCGCCCACGAGACAAGGGGGTTGCATTATCTAATATGGCAGAATTGACAAGCGACCCACCCTACGATTGCTGTGTTGCACCGTGATGAAGCTGTCTCTGGAACCAGCGCTTCAATCCTTGGAGTTTGGCCCATAACCCCCTTACTTTCAGCTCGTTTGAACCGCAGGGTTTAACCCTCAACCAATCAAGCTCCTCGGCTTGACGCATCGCCAACATCGTCACGCGATATGCGGCGTCAGGATTACGGACAAATAAAGCACGAATGATCGCGTCAGCCTCAATATCAATGGTGGCATTCGCCACGTCGAATCCGGCTCCCATCGCCCGCTCGATAAATTCGATTATCTGTTTTTGCTCGTCACGAGTCATCGCCAAGTCCCTAAAACAGGATAATCCTATCAACACCCCGTCGGCTTTAGGCAAGCACATTGAACGATAATGGAGGCGATTTCACCCAGCGTTGCGGTGACGAACAGAATTATAAACCAGTAATGTTACCCCATCCCGGTTGAAACGCTCGGCCTCCCACATGCCAATTGCGCCTAGCACGATCCGGGATGCGAAATTATCTTCGCGTGCCACGGCCACAATTTTTTCCAATCCGACAGTATCGTGAGCATAAACTAATGCCGCGTGAACAGCCTCAGTGGCTAGCCCCACCCCTCGCGCCGCTGGCCAAAATGCGAACCGTAATGCGATCCCCCGACCGTCCGGGCGATGCATCAACCCTGTGACCCCTAGCAGCTTGTGCCCGCCGCGCACCCTCACCGCCCACATGCCAAACCCAAATTCACCCCAGGCCCTGATCTCTTCCGCCAACTCCTCCGCCGTCCGCTGGGCAGAACGAACGCCACCCAGCATTTGCGCAAATGCCTGAGGGTCAGCCTTCAGTGCGACCAAATCCTGCAAATCGCCGCCCCCAACCGGCGACATCACCAACCGCGCCGTCACCAAATGCCGTGCTTTGATCATGATAGCATGTAAAGCGGCTGGCAAAATAAGCCTAAGGAG
>DAIDEE010000058.1 GCA_027308685.1 Acidocella sp. | reverse complement strand
CCGTTGCCGCCGAGCAGGCCGGTGATGGAACCGGTGGGGACGGCAAACGAGATATCATCGACCGCCAGGGTGGCGGGGTATTGCTTGGTCAGGTGTTCGACGATGATGGCGTTGGTGTTGAAGCGCATGGGTCCCGATTAGGGGGGTGATGCGATGGTGCCAAGGGGTGAAGCGGCAGGGCGGTGTTGCGGTTTCAGGCGGATGTAGAGGGTGCGGGTGACGGTGGCGATGAGGGTGTTGGATTTATCGCGGATTTCGACTTGGTAGGTGGGCAGGAATTTTTCGCCGTGCGCCGTGGTGGTGATGATTTCGTCAATCTGGGCCTGCGATAATGTGAATTTGGCGTGCACAGTGCCGCGTCCGGGCGCGATGAAGTTGATGGCTGCGGCTTTGTCCCACACGATGTAGCGGGGGCCGAGATTCTGTTGCAGCATCAGCATGTAGAATGGGTCGGTCATGGCGAACAGGCTGCCGCCGAACTGGGTGCCCATGGAGTTGCGGTTCCACCAGCGTAAGCGAAGCTCGGCTTCGATGGTGCGGAAATCTGGGGTGACGACGCGGGCGCGGATGCCGGCGAAGAAAAGCGGCGGCCAGAGGTTGATGAATTTCTGTAAGGTGTGCTGGGAGAACATGAGGCGCCGATCAAGTTGACGTAAACGTTAACTATAGGAGCTGGGTGGGGTCAAGGGAGGGGTGGATGCTGGCGTATAAGGTGTTAACGGCGGGGCAATGGGCGGATTTGCAGGCCGGGCGGTTTGCAGGGGCGGCGGTGGATGTGGCGGATGGGTATGTGCATCTCTCGAGCGCTGAGCAGTTGGGCGAGACGTTGGCGAAGCATTTTGCTGGGCAAACGGGGTTGGTGGTGGCGAGCGTGGATTTGGCGCGGTTGGGGGATGCGGTGAAATGGGAGGTTTCGCGCGGCGGGGCGCTGTTTCCGCATTGTATGGGAGGCTGACGATGGCGGCGGTGGTGGGGTGGGAGGCGTTGGGGTAGAGAGGGCGGATGGAGAGCCTGGCGCTTTATATTCATTGGCCGTTTTGCCTGAGCAAATGCCCGTATTGTGATTTCAACTCGCATGTGCGGGAGAAAATTCCTCAAACCCGGATGGTGGCGGCGCTGCGGGCTGAGATGGCTTACGAGGCGCAGCGTTTGGGGCGGCGGAAGCTGACCTCGATATTTTTTGGTGGCGGCACGCCGAGTTTGCTGGACCCGGACAATGTGGCGGCGCTGATTGGTGATGCGCGGCGGTATTTTAACTTTGCTGATGATGTTGAAATTACGCTGGAAGCGAACCCGACGAGCATCGAGGCGGGGCGGTTTGCTGGTTACCGCGATGCGGGGGTGAACCGGGTTTCAATCGGCGTGCAGAGTTTTGATGAGGCGGCGCTGAAGTTTCTGGGGCGCGAGCACTCGGCGGGGCAGGCGATTGCCGCCATCGAATTGGCTCGAAAAATTTTTCCAAGGTTGTCATTTGATTTGATCTATGCGCGGCCTGGACAAACTGAAATTGCGTGGCGGGCGGAATTGCGTCAGGCACTGTCGTTGGCGGCGGATCATTTGTCGCTTTATCAGTTGACGATTGAGCAGGGGACGAAGTTTGCGACCCTGTATGCGCGGGGTGAATTTGCGTTGCCGGATGATGAGGTTTCGGCCGCCTTGTATGATGCGACGGCGGCGGCGGCAGCGTCGTTTGGGCTGCGGCAATATGAGATTTCGAATTACGCCAAACCGGGGGGCGAGAGCCGGCATAATTTGGCCTATTGGCGGTATCAGGATTACGCCGGGATTGGGCCGGGGGCGCATGGGCGGGTTTCGCTGGCGGGGCAGTTATGGGCGACGCAGCGGCATCGGGCGCCGGAGGCGTGGGCGGAGTTGGTCGAGGCCAAGGGCTCGGGGGCGACCACTGAAGAGGTGGTGAGTCAGGCGGATCAGGCGCGGGAAGCGTTGTTGATGGGGCTGCGGCTGGCGGAGGGGATTGAGGCGGCGGCGTTTGAGCGCCGCACCGGCATGGCGCTGGGGGAGGCGTTGGAGGCGGATGTGCTGCAGGCGGCTGTTGAGGAGGGGTATCTGAAGTTGAGCGATACGCGGCTGGTGGCGACCTTGGAGGGGCGCAAGCGGCTGGACGCTTTGTTGCCGGTGCTGGTGCGCTGATTTAAGGGATTGTGGGTGCCATAAGAAGATCCCCGCCTTCGCGGGGATGACGAATTAAAGTGGGTTTGTGATGAAATATGTGTCGACGCGGGGGCAGGCTCCGGAGTTGGATTTTTCGGGGGTTTTGCTGGCGGGGCTGGCGGAGGATGGCGGGCTGTATATGCCGGCAAGCTGGCCGGTGTTCTCCAAGGAAGAATTGCGGGCGTTGCGGGGGCTGCCTTATGCCGAGCTGGCGGCACGGGTGATCGCGCCGTTTGTGGGGGATTGCATCCCCTTTGCCGAACTGCAGAAAATGTGCCGCCGGGCTTATGCCGGGTTTGGCCATGTGGCCACCGTGCCGCTGGTGCAATTGGGGACTTCGACCTTTGCGCTGGAATTGTTTCATGGCCCGACGCTGGCGTTCAAGGATTTGGCGCTGCAACTGGCGGGGCATTTGTTTGAGTATGTGCTGGCGCAGAAGGGCGAGCGCGTGCGGATTGTGGGGGCAACTTCCGGCGATACCGGCTCGGCGGCGATCGAGGCGATGGCGGGGCGCAAAAATATCGATATTACGATTTTGCATCCCGAGGGGCGCACCAGTGAGGTGCAGCGCCGCCAGATGACCACTGTGACGGCAAAAAACGTGCTGAACATCGCGGTGAAGGGCAATTTTGATGATTGCCAGGATTTGGTGAAGGCGATGTTTGGCGATGCGCCGTTCCGTAAGGAAATGGGGTTATCGGCGGTGAATTCGATCAACTGGGCGCGGATTGCCGGGCAGATACCCTATTATGTGGCATCGGCGCTGGCGCTGGGTGCGCCGGACCGCGAGGTGGCGGTGTGCGTGCCGACCGGCAATTTCGGCAATGTGCTGGCGGCCTGGGTGGCCAAGCAGATGGGCGTGCCGGTGGGTAAATTTATCGTGGCGAGCAACCGCAATGATATTCTGACGCGGTTTTTGAATAGTAACGACATGAGCGTGCGGACCGTGGCGGAGAGCTATTCGCCGTCGATGGATATTGGGGTGTCCTCCAACTTTGAGCGGCTGCTGTATGCGTTTGTGGGCAGTAATGCTGAAGAAACCGCCGCGATTATGGCGGATTTCCGGGTTTCGGGGAAAATGGCGGTGCCGGAGGCGGCGTGGCAGGCGGTGAAGCGGGAGTTTGTGGGCTTTACCCTTGATGACCTCGGCACGCTGGCCGAAATTGCTCGGACTTACCGGGAAAGCGGGTATCTGGCCGACCCGCATACTGCGGTGGGTTTAGCGGCGGTGCGGGAATGCGCACCGGTGGGGCTGCCGGTGATTGTGGCGGCGACCGCGCATCCGGCGAAGTTCCCCGTTGCGATTGAAAAGGCGGTTGGTTTCCGGCCAGCCCTACCAACGCGCCTGGCCGACCTATATGAGAGAGACGAGACATTTACCCGTGCACCGAACGAGCTGGCCCATATCGAGGGGCTGGTGAGGGCTTTTGCACTTAGGAACGTAGCATGACCGAGACTTATTCCATCACCACGCTGCCCTCGGGCCTGACGATTTTAACCGAGCGGATGGAGCGGGTGGAGACGGTGTCGTTTGGGGCTTATGTGGGCGCCGGGACGCGCCATGAGACGGCGGCGGAAAATGGCGTGGCGCATTTTCTCGAGCATATGGCGTTCAAGGGCACGGCCTCGCGCTCGGCCCTGGAGATTGCCGAGGCGGTGGAGAATGTGGGGGGGCATATCAATGCTTATACCTCGCGCGAGCAGACGGCTTATTACGTGAAGATGCTGAAGGAGGATCTCGCCCTCGGCGTGGATATCATCGGCGATATTCTGTGTCATTCGAGCTTTGAGCCGGAGGAATTGGAGCGCGAGCGCGGGGTGATTTTGCAGGAAATCGGTCAGGCGAATGATACGCCCGATGATATCGTGTTCGACCATTTCCAATCGGCAGCGTATCCGAGCCAGCCGATGGGACGGCCGGTGCTGGGGACCGAGGCGATTATTCGTGGGCTGAAGCGCGATGCGCTGCCGGGGTTCATGCGCCAGCATTATACGCCGGAGAATATGGTGATCGCGGCGTGCGGGAAGCTGGAGCACGGCCAGGTGGTGGATTTGGTGGCGCAGCATTTTGCCGATTTGCCGCATGCGGTGGCGGAGAGCCCGATGCCGTCGGATTATACCGGCGGCGAGTACCGCGAGGAGCGCGATTTGGACCAGGCGCATATTGTGCTGGGGTTCTCGGCGCCGGGGTATGGTGAGCCGGATTATTATCCCTCGATGCTGCTTTCCACGTTGTTGGGTGGTGGTATGTCATCAAGGCTGTTTCAGGAGATTCGGGAGAAGCGCGGGCTGGTTTATTCGATTTACAGCTTTACCGCGCCGGCTAATGATGGCGGGTTGTTCGGGATTTACGCCGGCACCGGCGAGAGCGAGGCGGCGGAGTTGATGCCGGTGACGCTGGAGGAATTGGCGAAGGTGCAGTTGGATGTGACGGCAGCGGAGTTGAACCGGGCGCGGGCGCAGTTGAAGGCGGGGCTGTTGATGTCGCTTGAGTCCACCGGCAGCCGGTGCGAGCAATTGGCGCGGCAGTGGCAGATTTTCGGGCGGGTGATTCCGGCGGCTGAGACCGTGGCGAAGATTGAAGGCGTGAGCGAGGCGCAAATTCGGGCGGTGGCGGCGAAGATTTTCAGCTCGCGCCCGACCGTGGCGGCGATCGGGCCGATTGGGCAGGTGCCGCGGTTGGGCAAGATTATTGACCGGCTGGCGGCCTGAATTTCGCATGTTTCTGCGGCATTCCCGCGCAGGTGGGAATCTTTGAGAGCGATAAGAAGATCCTCGCCTTCGCGAGGATGACGGGTACCGAGTGCGAGGATGACGGGTACCGCGTGCGAGGGTGACGGGTGAATTTTCAGGTAGGGATTAGAATATGACCGAGTTGCTGAACCACGCGCAGGATTTGTTGAAGGCGGCGAAGGCGGCGGGGGCGGATAGCGCGGATATGGTGCTGGTCAGCGGGATTTCGGTGGGGGTGCAGCGGCGGCTGGGCAAGACCGAGGAGACCGAGCGGGCGGAATCGCGTGAGCTGGGTCTGCGGGTGTTCGTGGGCAAGCAGTCGGCGATTGTTTCGGCCAGCTCGATTGATCCGGCCGCATTCGCCCGGCTGGCCGAGCAGGCGGTGGCGATGGCGAAGGTGGTGCCGGAGGATGCGTTTTCGGCAATCCCGGAAGCGCCGCCCGCGCTGGATGATTCCGCTTTGGATATGAATGATCCGGTTGAGCCTTCGATGGAGGTGCTGATCGCGCGCGCGGCGGCGGCTGAGGAGGCCGCGATGGCGGTGCCCGGGATTACCAATTCGGAAGGCGGCTCAGCGGGCTGGAGCCAAAGTTCGGTGGTGCTGGCAACGTCGCTCGGGTTCATCGGGCATTATACCCGCTCCAGCCATAGTATTTCAGCCACCGCGATTGCCGGTTCCGGCACCGGGATGCAGCGCGATTATGATTATAGCTCGGCGGTGCATGCGGCTGATTTGGGCGATGCGGCGAAGATTGGCGCGAAGGCGGCAGCGCAGGCGCTGGCGCGGTTGAACCCGGCGCGGCCCAAAACCGCGCAATTGCCGGTGTTGTTTCATCCCAGAGTTTCAGGCGGGCTGGTGTCGGCTTTGGCGTCCGCGATCAATGGTGCGTCGATTGCGCGCAAGACCTCATTTTTGAAGGAGAAAATGGGCGAGAAGATTTTTGGCGATGATATATTTATTTACGACGATCCGTTCCGGGTACGGGGGTTTCGCAGCCGGATGTTTGATGGTGAGGGTCAGCGCGGTGAAAAACGCGCGTTGATTGAAAATGGCGTGCTGACAAGCTGGGTTTTGGATACGCGCACGGCGCGTCAGCTTGGTTTGAAAAGCACCGGCCATGCGTCGCGCGGGACTGGCGGGCCGCCGGGGCCGTCGGTTACGAATTTATATATGGCACCCGGAACGATGTCGCCGGATGATTTGATGGCCGATATTGCTGAAGGTTTGCTGGTGACGGAACTGATGGGCGGCGGTGTGAACGGCATTACCGGCGATTACTCGCGGGGCGCTTCGGGTTTTATGATACGGCACGGCAAGGTTGCTGAGCCGGTGGCGGAGTTTACCATCGCGGGCCATGCGCTGGCGATGTTTGCGAATTTACGCCCCGCCAATGATCTGGAGTTTAAGCGCGGGACCGACGCACCGACGATTCGGGTGGAAGGGCTGACGCTGGCGGGGGTTTAACGTAGATTGTTAAATAAGAAGATACGCGCCTGCACGCGTATGACGATAAAAGGCGTGGATACCAAAAGCCTACCAACGAATTAAAATTTATTGAGAACGCGCCGCCGCCAAATTTGCCTGTATAAATGGCAGACCGTGCGGGGGCGAAATAATGTCAGAAGCAACTGGGGTTATGATCGGGATAGTGACGTTTTTGTTGGGGTTATTGGCGGCCACCGTTTCGGCGGTTAATTCGGCTGTGGGAGATTTTCTGACATCGGCCGGCGTGCAGCCGAATTTTCAGATTTTACTGTTGTCAGTGGTGTCGCTGATTATGATTTACATTGCATTCCGCTGGCTCGGGCTGGTGTTTGCGATGGTGGTGCTGATGATGTTCACGCTGCTCTCGGTGCAACTGGTGCTGCCGGGGATGTTTGCGGTGCATTGAGGCGCTGTCATTAAGCTTTTGTGAGATCTCGTACCGGCGGTGGCGCGTGCCCATATCCTGCTGTGATGGACGGGAGATAGGCTGGTGACGAGCGCGATAAATTTAGTGGTGGCGGCATTGTTGTTCTTGGCTGGTCTGGTCATGCAGGTGATCGGGTTTGTCGATGCGCTGCTGATGGGTCTGATGATGTCAGCGGGGATCCCGCCGCGTTTGCAGGTGGCGGTGCTGGTGCTGGTGGCGATCGCGCTGGTGGTGGCGGCGTTCAGGCTGTTAGGCGGGGTGCTGAGTTTTTTAATTATTTTATTGCTGGTGCTGTTGGTGGTCCATGCGGCGTTCCCCGCTATGCGGTTGCCGCACGAGCATATGGCGATTCCGAAGTTGCCGAAGTTAAGCGGCGCTTGAGCGTTATTTTGTGCCAAGCGAAAGGGCGTGGATGAAGGCGTAGGCGACCACGGGGATGGCGAGGATGACATAAACGCGCAACGCGATGAGAATGGCGAGCGTGGCCTTGCCAAGATGGCGCCGGGGTAGAGGGCAGGATTTGGCGCTGGCAAGCTGGGCTTGTTCCAGCAGGCCGATGAGCGCCTCGTCGTCGGGGTGACGCCGGCTCATACGCCCACCAGATGCGGGAACACGGTGATGATGCCGTACAGCGCCCCCGCGAGGCAGATAAAAATAACGATGGCCCCGCCTGCAAGATTGGCACGCCAGCCGTTATGCAGCCCGGCCATGATGGCGCGGTCGTTGACCAGAAGTAACAGCAGCAGCAGGGCCGGTGCCATGAGCAAGGTGGCGATGACATTGACCGTGAGGGTCATGGCCAGCAGCGGCGCGCCGGGGATGAGCACGACCGCGGCGGCGAATAACGTGGCGATAATGGCGGCGCCGTAGAACAGCCAGCCGGAAGCGAAATCCAGGTTGAAGCTATGTTTGGCGGAGAGCGCTTCGGCCAAAGCGTAGGATGATGAGGTTGAGATGGTCATGGCGGCCACCAGCCCGGCTTCGATGATGCCGAGCGCAAACAGGGCCGCGCCGGTGCTGCCGATGAGGGGTTTCAGGGCGGTGGCGAAGTCTGCGCCGGAGGCGAATTGTGAAATATCGGTGTGCGCCGCGAATAACGGTGCAGCGGCTACCACGGTGGCGATGGCGGCGAGGGCGGCGAGGCCGGCGCCGAGGGCGGTGTCGATGCGGCCTTGGGCGAGGTCGGCGCGGGTGAGACCTTTGTCGACCACGGCACTTTGCTGGAAGAAGATCATCCAGGGGGTGACGGTGGCGCCGATGTTGGCGAGGATGAGGGTGATGAAGGCGGTGCCCATGCCGCCGGGTAGCGGGCCCCATGTGGCCATGGCGTGCGCGATGGCGGCTGGGTTGGGGTGCGCCAGCAAGGCGGCGGGGATGAACAGCATGTTGCAAGCGGCGAGGGTAAGGGCGACGCGCTCCCAGGTGGCGTAGCGGCGCAAGGCCATTGAGGTGAACACCACCAGCACGCCGCCGAGCACCGAGGCCCAGGTGGGGATGCCGAAATAGAGCCCGCCGGCCTGGATGGCGATGAATTCAGTGACCAACGTGAGCAGGTTGCCGAACACCAGATCAGCTATCGCGAAATAGCCCCAGAACGGGCCGAAACGCTGGAAGATGAGTTCGGCGTGGCCGCGGTGGGTGGCAACGCCGAGCCGCACGGTCATTTCCTGCACCACATAGGCCATGGCGAAGGTGAGCAGAATGAAGGGGATGAAGAAGCCGACGCCGTAGGTGGCGCCGGTGGTGGCGTAGGAGACCATGCTTGGGCCGTCGTTCTCGCCGAGCATGACCAGCACGCCGGGGCCGGCGAGAAGCCAGATCAGCCGCAGCCAGTTTTTGGCGGCGCGGCTTTGCTGGACCTTTTGGCGGTCCTGGGCGCGTAAATAATCTTCCCGGGTGAAATTTTCATGGTTCATGATGTGCGGTTAAATGTAGCCAAGGCTACATTTAAGTCAAGAGACTTATATTTGCTGAATAGGCATAGTTGTGGTTCACTGGGTAGTTGCAAAAAAGGCTGGTAAGGAGCGTGCGGGTGACAGACGGCACTGATGAAAGCGAGATGCCGGCGGAGCCGACGCAGGCGTTGCGGTTCGGCCAAGCGCGTCTGGCGCGGTCCACCGCCTTGGTGGAGGATTATGTCGAGCTGATCGCGGATTTGCTGGCGAGTGGGGGCGAGGCGCGCTCGACCGATGTGGCGAAGCGGCTGGGGGTAACGCACCCGACCGCGATCAAGAGCATTGCCAGATTGAAGCGCGAGGGGCTGGCGACTTCGAAACCATACCGGGGAATATTTTTGACTGAGGCCGGGCATGAGCTGGCGCACAAGGTGCGGGCGCGGCACCGGCTGCTGGTGGAATTGCTGCTGGCGATCGGGGTGCCGTTGGAGGCGGCGGAAGCGGATGCCGAGGGGATGGAGCACCATGCCTCGGAAGCGACCTTGGCGGCCGCGGCGGGATTTTTGGCGGCGCGAAAACATCGTCCAGATGAATAGGGTCCAGACGGCCATTGGGAAGGCGATCGCGCATGTATTGACGATGCCGATTACGGTCTCGCCGACCTTGCCGGTGGATATTGCGGCCTTCCGGGCACTGCTGCTGCCGGGTGATGTGATTTTGGTCGAGGGGGATCATCGGCTGAGCGCGGCAATTAAATATCTCACGCAATCCACCTGGTCGCACGCGGCGCTGTTTGTGGGGCCGCAGGGTGAAGGTGAAGAATCGCCTGACTGTATAGAGGCGGATATTAAATTGGGGGTGCGGTTATTCCGGCTGGAGGAATTGCTGCAGTACCATGTGCGGGTGTGCCGCCCAGTGGGGTTGCAGGCGAATGATTGCCAGGCGGTGGTGGATTTTGCGCTTAGCAAAATCGGCACGCAATATGATTTGCGTTATGTGTTCGATCTGGCGCGGTATCTGGTGCCGTTACCCATCCCGCGGCGGTGGCGGCGCAAGGCGATCTCGCTGGGGTCGGGGGACCCGACGCGGGCGATTTGTTCAACCCTGATCGCGCAGGCGTTTTTGAAGATCGGCTACCCGATTTTGCCGGATGTGACCGCCGAGACCGTGTTGGATCAGGCCGGGCGGGCGCGGGTGCGGGAGATTTATCATATTCATGAAAATGGCCTGTTTGTGCCGAGGGATTTTGATATTTCGCCGTTCTTTCAGGTGATCAAGCCGGAGATGCCGAGGCAGTTTGATTATCATAAATTGGTGTGGGGGGAATAAGTTCAGCCGTTTTGTTTGAGATAGTTGCGCGGAGAGAGTCCGAGGCTGCGTTTGAACATGGCGGTGAAAGCGGCGGGATGGTGTGGCCGTTTTTAAACTCATTGCCCAGCGCGATGATGGGGCGGGCGATGGCGTCGAAAAGCTCAACTTTGTTATTCCGAACCATTTATTCCCTCGTGCTGGCCCGATCTCATAAGTTTGCGGCCTGATTGCGGTGGCAGGCCGTGCAAAACCGCCTTAAGAACAATTTCAGTCATATGCAAATAATTGTCACTTGCGACGATAGCGGGTGGCGGAAGGTATTTTGAGATGAGTACGACAACCATTGCGGCACCCGTGAAAGCTGGGCGGACGGTGGCGCCGGTGCTGGGCGCGGTTAGTTTTTGTCATTTGCTGAACGACATGATGCAGTCGCTGCTGCCGGCGGTGTACCCGATTTTGAAGGGCGGGTTTAACCTGAACTTTGGTGAAATTGGGCTGTTGACGCTGATTTATCAGATCACCGCGTCGCTGTTGCAGCCGATGATCGGGCTTTATACCGACAAAAAACCGCAGCCTTATTCGTTGCCGGTGGGCATGGGGTTTACCCTGGCCGGGCTGGTGGTGCTGGCGCTGGCGCCGCGTTATTTGATGCTGCTGGCGGGGGCGGCGATGTTGGGGGTTGGCTCCTCGATCTTCCACCCGGAATCGTCGCGGATTGCGCGGCTGGCCTCCGGCGGGCGGCATGGGCTGGCGCAGTCGGTGTTTCAGGTGGGCGGCAATTTTGGGCAGTCGCTGGGGCCATTGCTGGCGGCGTTTTTCATTCTGCCGCATGGGCGGGCGAGCCTGGCGTGGTTTGCCTTTGTGGCATTGGCGGCGATGGGGATTCTCTCGATGCTGGGGCACTGGTATCAGTCTAACGGGCACGCCCGGCCGCAGGTTGGTAAATTGGGGGCGCAAACGGGGTTGAGTGCTGGGCAGACCAAGGCCGCGATGGCGGTGCTGGTGATGCTGATGTTCTCGAAGTTCTTTTATCTCTCCAGCATCACCAGCTATTATATTTTTTACCTGATGCAGCGCTTTGGCTTGTCCATGCAGGATGCGCAGGTGGATTTGTTCATCTTCCTGGCGGCCTCAGCGGCGGGGGTGTTTATCGGCGGGCCGGTGGGTGAC
>DAIDEE010000045.1 GCA_027308685.1 Acidocella sp. | reverse complement strand
ACAATGCCCCCCGCCGGCCCGGAGAGTACCGAATCCTTGCCGGAAAAACTGTCGGCCTTCGCCAACCCGCCATGCGACTGCATGAAGAACAATTTAGCCCCGCTAAACCCCGCCGCCACCTGGTCGATATAGCGCCGCAGCACCGGCGAGAGATACGCATCGGCCACCGTGGTATCGCCGCGCGGCACTAGCCGCAGCAATGGGCTGGCCACATGGCTTAACGAAATTTGGGCAAACCCCGCCTCGGCAGCCAGTTCGCCCAGCCTTGTCTCCTGCGCCGGATATTTCCAGGCATGGATCAACATAATTGCCACCGCCTCCATGCCCTCGGCGCGCGCCGCCCGCATGGTTGCCAGCGCTGCCGTTTCATCCAGCGACTCAATCTCGCTGCCATCCGCCCCCACCCGGCCAGCCACCTCCGACACCTTGGCGTACAACATGCTGGGCAGCTTGATATCAAGGTCAAACAGCCGGGGCCTTGCCTGGTTCCCAATCCGCAGCAAATCGGCAAAGCCCTGGTTGGTCAGCAGCAATACCGGCACCCCTTTGCGCTCCAGCAGCGCATTGGTGGCCACTGTGGTGCCCATTTTCACCGCCTCAACCGGCGCATCCCTGGCCATTTCGGCAATTCCTGCCAGCGCGGCATCAGCATAGCGGGCCGGGTTTTCCGAGAGCAGTTTTCGCGTCACCAGCACGCCATCAGGGCGCCGCGCCACGATGTCGGTAAACGTGCCCCCCCGATCGATCCAGAATTGCCAGCCCGCCATTCAACCCACACAAAATTCTGCCTAGGTGATGCTGTATTGTGCGGTTGGGTTCAAGGGCAGGGGCATGTTATAAGGGCGAATGTCCTATTGGGGTAAAGTTATTGGCGGCGTGGCGGGGTTCGCCATGGCCGGGCCATGGGGGGCGCTGTTTGGCGCCTCGCTGGGCCATGCGGTTGACAACGGAAACTTGGCGGGCGGTCGGGCGCTGCCGTTCGACTCCGCCCGGCTGGCCGCCATGCTGGGCCGGCGCGAGCAGGTGTTCGCCATCAGCGTCACCACCCTGGCCGCCAAACTCGCCAAATGCGACGGCCCAGTCAGCCGCACCGAGATCGATGCTTTCCGCGCCAGCTTCCGCATCCCCGCGCAAAACATCCGCGAAATCGGCCTATTGTTCGACCAGGCCCGCGATTCCCCCGACGGCTACGAATCCCACGCCCGCCAGCTCGGCCTCGCCTTCGCCGACCACCGCAGCATCCTCGAACAAGTGCTCGCTGGCCTCTACCAGATCGCCCGGGCGGACGGCCCGGTGAACCCAGCGGAGTCCATCTTCCTCACCCGCGTGGCCTTTGAGTTCGGCCTCGACAACGCCGCCGCCAACCGCGCCAATTTCGGCGCCTCGGCGAGCAACCCCTTCGAGGTTCTGGGCATCGCCCCTGCCGCCAGCAACGACGAAGTGCGCGCCCGCTGGAAAGTTCTGGTGCGCGAACACCACCCGGACGGCCTGGCTTCCAAAGGCGTGCCACCCGAGATGATCAAAGCCGCCACCGACCGCATTGCCAAAATCAACGCCGCCTACGACGTCATCAAACGCGAGCGCAAACTTTGATTTTGTCTCCCTCGCCAAATGTTGACGCAAGGCCCGAGGGTGCCCCCATCGACCATCTGGTGCTGCATTATACCGGTATGTTGAGCGCCCAGGCCGCCATCAACCGCCTGTGCGATCCCGCCGCAAAAGTATCCGCACATTATGTGGTGGATGAGGACGGCACGGTTTACGCCCTGGTGGATGAAAAAAACCGTGCCTGGCACGCCGGGGTGAGCTTCTGGCGCGGCGTTAAGCAGCTTAACGACCGCTCGATCGGCATCGAAATCGTCAACCCCGGCCACGAATGGGGCTACCGCGCCTTCCCCGAGGCGCAAATGCTGGCGCTGCGCGATTTATGCTTAGGCATTCTCTCCCGTCACCCCATCCCCGCCCGCAACGTCGTCGGCCATTCCGACATCGCGCCTGACCGCAAACAAGACCCTGGCGAATTATTCGACTGGCAATGGCTGGCGGGGCAGGGGGTGGGGTTTTGGACCGATGCGGCAGCAGAGCCAGGGGATTTGCTGCAGGATTTGGCGGCGATCGGGTATGACGTGAGCTTGCCAGCAGCGGCGGTGATTACGGCGTTTCAACGACGGTTTTTACCGGGGCATTTGAGTGGGGCAGGGGATGAGCCGACGAGGAAGCGGGTAACGGGCGTTCGGTGCTCCACGCAAGACCCGACTATTGCACGCTCCGGCCGGTGATCGAAATTTTACCTGGGTCTTGGCGCCACGCCAGCCCCCCTTGCGAGCCCGACCAAAAAACCCCTACCGCCGTTTGCGCAGCAAACGCACCAGCACTGCCCCGCCGCCCACTGCCATAAATGCCGGAAGCCCTGCAGCCAGCACCGGCGCTGGTGCTGGCGCGGCGGCGGGCGGCGGCGGCGGCGGCGCGTCGTTATCAGCAAAAGCTGGAGCGATCATAAGTAAGCCCCAAACCATCAGGGCAACAATCGTGCCGGGCGTATTCATTGGTAAATCTCCTGCTTTTTGCGCTACCCCAGTCTTATGATCAGCGGGGTGGTTACGCAATTGGAAGTATCAATACCCCAGCTTGCCAACGCGCCCCTGCCTGGCACGTTATTGAACAGCATATTCCAACTCGGCGCCTTCAACATCGCCGCCTGGCTGATGATCTTTGCCCGCGCCCGCAATATCCTCTCCCCCCAGTCCAGCGCCGCCCGCATCATTGTCGCGGCCATGGTTGCCGCATTGGCAGCGGTGCTGGTGGTGCCGTCGGTGCTGGGGGCAGGGCTGGCAATGGCCCTGCTTGGCGGTGGCATTTTGCTGCAGCCACAGCTCTCACGTCCAGGCCGCGAATCCGGCTGGCTCTTATGGGGCCTGGCAGCCTGCGCTGGTTCGTTATACCTTAATGCCTTCAGCCTGCCGGTGGCGGTATGGGACGCCCACGCCGCCGCCTGGCTCAGCCGTTTTGCTGGGTTTCACGCCTCCGCCCAGGGGCTCATCGCCGGTGTCGGCTCGTTCCGAATCATCATTCTTACCGGGTGCTCGTCGATAGCCCCGCTGGCCAGCGTGTTGCTCGCCTACCTGGTTGTCCTGCTTTACATGCGTATGACCCCTGGGCGGGCTGACATCCCATGGTTACTGGCCTCCCTCGTCACCAGCATCGCACTCACTGAAATCCGCCTTTCCCTCATGCTGCCAAGCTATGCCTCTTGGGACTGGTGGCATAACGGCCCTGGCGTCACGCTCTACGAACTCACAGCTCTGGCCGCCGCCAGCGCCTTCCCGCTGCTGGCCTGCCGCCACCGGCAACCTTGACCCGCCCCGCCAACAAGCGCAGGTCACGCCCATCCAGACGGTTGGACGGCCGCTGCTGAGGGTAACCTTGGTGGAGGAAAGTCCGGGCTCCACGGAAATACGGTGCCGGCTAACCGCCGGCGGGGGCGACCCCAGGGACAGTGCCACAGAAAACAAACCTCCTCCCAGGCGTGCCTGAAGGGAAGGGTGAAACGGTGCGGTAAGAGCGCACCGCGGCCTTGGTAACAAGGCTGGCAGGGTAAACCCCACCGGGAGCAAGACCGAATAGGGGCGGCCGGCTTTGTACGAACGTATGAAAGCAGGAATATTTTCGATCCGTCGCCCGGGTTGGTCGCGCGAGGCGTGTTGCAAAACACGTCCCAGAGGAATGGCCGTCCAGCGCCCGCAACGGCGTGGACAGAACCCGGCTTACAGACCGTCTGGATATTTTCTTTCGATGTTTTGCCTTTGTTCCAGATGAAATGAAAGAACAAAACAGAAACAAACAATTCAGAAACCTCTCAGAGATTCGCAAGCCACTTTTAAACGAATCGCCGGCGTTTTGAACCGATTTCCCCCCCCGATTCTCTTTGACGGCCCATGCTCACCCATGGTATCCCATGAATACCCATAATTCACCCAAGGAATCGCTGTCGCGCCCATGAGCCAATTTTTAGGCACCCACCAGAATCGGCTCGACGCCAAAGGGCGCGTGTCCGTTCCTGCGCCCTTCCGGGCGTTGCTGAAAGGTGCTGATGGCGCGGCGAGTTTGGTGTTGCGTCCCTCGCACCAGCATCGTTGCATTGAGGTCTGGCCGACACCGGCCTTCAACGCGCTGTCAAAATCCCTCGAAGGGTATGAATTATTCAGCGAAGAGTACGAGGACAAAGCCACATCATTGTTCGCGGACGCCTATCTGATCGAGGCCGACAAGGAAGGCCGCATTCTGCTGCCGGAACCCTTGGTGGCCCATGCTCAACTTACTGATAGCGTGACCTTTCTCGGCATCGGTACAACCTTTCACATCTGGGAGCCCGCCGCCGCCGCCGCCTTCAAGGAAGCTGCGCGCGAGCGTTCCCGCGCCCGCAGCGCGCAACGCGCGGCGCCTTCTTTATGAGCAGCTATTCCCATATTCCGGTGCTGCGCGATGAAGCCGTGGCCATGCTGCGCCCTGAAGCGGGCAAAATCTACCTTGATGGCACCTTCGGCGGCGGCGGTTATGCGCGCAGCATTCTCGATACCGCACCATGCACCCTCTGGGCGATCGACCGCGACCCCGATGCCATCGCCCGCGGCGCGGCATTGGCTGCCCACTACCCCAACCGCCTGCATTTGTTGCAAGGCCGTATCAGTGAACTTTGCGACCTGCTGAATGCCGCCGGTGTCGCCAGCCTGGACGGCGCGGTGTTCGACCTCGGCGTTTCATCCTACCAAATTGACGATCCCGCGCGTGGCTTCAGCTTCCGCCAAAACGGCCCGCTCGACATGCGGATGGGCGCCGGCGACGTGAGTGCGGCAAAATTAGTGAATACACTGCCCGAATCGGAACTTGCTGATATTCTCTATGAGTTTGGTGAAGAAAAAGCCTCGCGGCGTATTGCAAAAGCAATAGTTGATAGGCGAAGCCAACAGAAATTTGAAATGACGGCGGACTTGGCGAGTGTGATACGAAGCGTGGTAAGACCCGATAAATCTGGCATTGATCCCGCCACACGCAGCTTTCAGGCGCTGCGGATCGCGGTGAATGACGAATTGTCCGACATTGAAGCCGCTTTGGCACAGGCGGCGTCCATGTTGAGCCCTGGTGGCCGGTTGGTGGTGGTAAGCTTTCATTCGCTCGAAGATCGTATCGTCAAGCGTTTCATGGCCGGAGCCTCTGGCCGCACACCGGGGGCCTCGCGTCACGCCCCGGCCAGTATGCAGCAAACCGCTAAACCCAGCTTCAAACTTCTCACCGGCAGCCCGGTTGCCGCCTCAGAGTCGGAATCCCGCGCCAATCCCCGCGCCCGCAGCGCCAAACTGCGCGCCATGGAAAGGCTGGCCGCATGATCCGCCCGTTAACACTGCTCACCATGATCTTGGCGGCGGTTTCCGGCGCCTACATGTTTGCGGTCAAACATCGCGCTCAGGTGCTGGATAATCAGTTAGCCTCGGTGGCACAGCAAACCCGGCTCGACCAGGAGCGTATCCGGGTTCTGCAAGCCCAATGGGCGCTGGAAACCGCCCCGCCTCGTGTGAAGCAACTCGCCGCGCAATTCACCGACCTGCAGCCGCTGAAACCCTCGCAACTAATGACTGAGGCAACGCTCGCCACAGTATTGCCGCCGCCCGGTAAAGTGGCCCCCGCAACCAACCCAGCGCAACCGCCACCCGCGGTGGTGGCTGAGGCCTCGATCCCCGCGCCATCCGTCGCTGCCAAAGCCCCCTCACCACCGGCCCCGGCTGTGCCTAACGTCCTGGCGGTCGCCGCCTCGCCCATCGCACCCAAGTCAGCCCCTTCGTCACCAAAGCCCACCCCCCCCGCCAAATTGGCGGCGGTCGTGGCGCATCATGCTGCCAGCCAACCGCATCAGGTGGTGCTGACCGCCCGCGTTACGTCACATCCGGTAGTCTCACATTTGGCCTCGACCCAGGTCGCCGACAGTCTGCCGCCGCCACGCCCGGTTCATTCGCTTTACGCACTGCCACCGCAGTCGGCCTACATGCCCGCTCATCCTACGCTGTCCTCAGCGCAAGGGGGGTCGTCTCTGGCCATGGCAGCCGATTTGCCGCCGCCAAAGCCATTGGCAGGCTCCGAGTCAAATAATTGACCCTCACATTCCGCCCTGAACCGCCCCCTCCCTCGCGCCGCAAAGGTGCTCCGGCGCAGGGGGCAACGCTGCGTATGGAGCATGTGCGGGTGACCACGCCGGATTTGCAGCGCCGCGCGCAATTAGACAAAGCCCGCAAGCGGATGCTCCTCTGTGCTGGGCTGTTTGGCGTGCTGTATGTGGTGCTGGCCGCCAAACTTACCCTCGCCACCATCATCCACCCAATTTTACCAACGCAGGCGGTGCTGGATGCCATGCAGCCCACGCTCGATGTCACCCCCCCAGCCCCTGGCCGGGCCAGTATTACGGACCGCAATGGCACCATCCTGGCGGTTTCGCTGCCAGGTGCCGAGCTTTACGCCGACCCCAAACAGGTGCCGGACCCGCAAGCCGCCACCGCCAAACTGGCCAGCGTCTTGCCGGGGCTGAATATTGCCGCGACCCAGAAAAAACTCTCTTCGGCCAAGGATTTCGTCTATCTCGACCGCCGTCTGACCCCCTCTGAGGAGCTGGCCGTCAACGCGCTTGGCATCCCCGGCGTCAATTTTGAAAATGGCGAGAAGCGCCATTACCCCGAGGGCGATCTCGCCGCGCATATTCTGGGCGGCATCGACCTCGGCGGCAAAGGTGTTGCCGGAATTGAAGCCTATTTCCAGACCCGGCTGACCACCAACCCGGCCCCGCTGGCGCTCTCCATCGACATCGGCATCGAGGGCATCGTGCATGATGAACTCGCTGCGGCCCTCAAGGAGTTCCAATCCCCCGGTGGCTGCGCGATTGTGATGAACGCCCACACTGGCGAGGTTGTGGCAATGGTCAGCCTGCCGGATTACGATGCCGGCACCCTCGGCACCGCCAGCGCCGACAGCCGTTTCAACCGCTGCGTCACTGGCAATTATGAACCTGGCAGCGTGTTCAAACTGCAAACCATCTCGATGGGGCTGGACTCCGGGATGATCCATTATTGGGATTATTTCGACACCACCCACCCGCTGCATGTCGGCAAATTCACCATCACCGACTTTGAGCCCGCCCACGAGTGGATGGCGGTGCCGCATATTCTCGACGTGTCCTCCAACATCGGCGCATCGCGCATCGCCACAATCCTAGGCCCGCGCATCGAGCAGGAATGGTACCAAAAGCAAGGTTTTTTCAATAAGCTCCCGATCCAACTGCCGGAAGCCCAGCCACCTTTATATCCGTCGTTCAAAAACTGGGGCCTTTCCACCACCATGACCGTCTCGTTCGGCAACGGCATCGCAGTTTCGCCCTTGCACCTGATTACCGGCGTACTGCCGATTGTGAACGGCGGCATCCGCTACCAACCCACTTTGCTGGCGGTGAGCCCAAACAGCCCGCCGCCGGTCGGCGTACGGGTGATGAGCCAGCAAACCTCGGACATCATGCGCAAGCTGATGACCGGCGTGGTGATATCGGGCACCGGCAAAAACGCGGCGGTGCCGGGCTATGTGGTGGGCGGTAAAACCGGCACCGCCCAGGTGGTCGGGCCAAACGGCAAATATCTGCTGCACACCAATAACGCCTCCTTCATGGCGGCCTTCCCGATGAACGACCCGCAATACGTCATTTACGTGCTGGTCCTGCAACCACATCCAGACTCCACCACCGGCGGCTTCACCACTGGCGGCGTGATTGCGGCCCCCACGGTGGGCCGGATTATTGCCCGCATCGGCCCGATGCTGGGAATTTTACCCGCCACCGGCGATACGTTGGCCGCTCTCGACACTGCCTTGACCGTGCCGATGAACCCCACGCCGCCGCCCGGGCAGGTAGCGCTCGGGCCTGGCCATCCGTTACCAGCCGGGGCCAATGCTTTTGCCTATCAGTTGCTCGGCGAAACGCCGCCGGGAGCCAGCCCAGCAAAAACCGGGCATCCAAGTGCCTTGATTTCCGACACGCATAATGTTTCGCAGCGCCCGGCACATGGTGTGCCAGTGGACTCGGGTGGGCGACATATAGTGCGGGCGGCAAAGGTACAAAGCGTTGAAGTTGCAAACAATTGAGATCATGGGCATGAACATCCGAGGCATCACCGCTGATAGCCGTGCCGTCCGGTCGGGCTTCGTGTTCGCGGCTTTGCCGGGTGTGAAGCTGGATGGCAGGCAGTTTATCGCCGATGCGGTGGCGCGTGGCGCCGCCGCCATTCTGGCGCCGCTTGGCACGCAGTGGCCTGTCGGCGTGCCCGAACGCCCGCTCCTCACCGACGCCACTCCGCGTGCCCGCCTCGCCATCATCGCCGCCGAACTGGCCGGCCCGATGCCGGAAACCCTGGTAGCCGTCACCGGCACCAACGGTAAAACCAGTACCGTCGATTTCCTGCGCCAGATCCTCACATTATCGGGCTACCATGCCGCCTCGCTCGGCACGCTGGGGGTGATCGCGCAAGGATTGCCGCACGCCGACACGCTCACCACCCCCGATGCGGTAACTCTGGCTAATACCCTGGCGGACCTCGCGTCCTACGGCATCACTCACGCCGCGCTCGAAGCCTCATCGCATGGCCTGGAACAAAACCGCATGGACGGGCTGAAGCTCACCGCCGCCGGTTTCACCAACCTGACCCGCGACCATCTGGATTACCACGGCAGCATCGCCGCCTACCGCGCTGCCAAACTGCGGTTGTTCGGGCGCCTGTTGCCGCCCGGGGCGCCAGCCGTGGCGATGGCCGATATGGACAAGGAAACCCTCGCCGCCATCCGCGATATCTCGGTCCGGCGTGGCCTTGATTTGCGCCTGGTGAGCGTGGCGAACACCAAGGCGCTGCCCGGCGGCCAACTGGTCACTGCTAATCTGCGCGGTGGCCGCCTGCCTGAAATGCTCAATTTGCCAGGCCGCTTCCAGGCCGACAACGCAGTGCTGGCCGCCGCCCTGGCGGATGCCATCGGCGTCCCGAATGCGTGGTCATACGCGCCCAAACTGCAAGGTGTGCGCGGCCGCCTGGAATGTGCCGCCATCCTGCCCAACGGCGCGGCGGCTTATGTTGATTACGCCCACACGCCCGACGCCATCGAGCGGGTTTTACAGGCGCTGCGCCCGCACGCCATCGGCAAACTTATCATCGTCTTCGGCGCCGGGGGCGACCGAGATACCGGCAAGCGGCCATTAATGGGTGCCGCTGCCGCCAAACGCGCTGATGTCGCCATCGTCACGGACGATAACCCCCGCACCGAAAACCCCGCCGCCATCCGCGCCGCCATTCTGGCCGCCTGCCCAGGCGCCAGTGAAATTGCCGATCGCGGTGCTGCCATCGCCGCCGGGCTGAATATGCTGGGTGAGGGCGATGTTCTGGTGGTAGCAGGCAAGGGCCACGAGCAAGGCCAGATCATCGGCACCGAAATTCACCCGTTCGACGATGCCGACGTCATCCGCGCCCTGGTGAACCGCCCATGACGCTCTGGCACGCCGATGAACTGGCCCAAGCGGTCGGTAGCGCCGCTCCCGGGTTCGCGGTCACCGGCGTCTCCATCGACACCCGCAGCCTGCAACCCGGCGATTTGTTCATTGCCTTGCAAGCCGAGCGTGATGGCCATGATTTCATCGCCGACGCCTTCGCCAAAGGAGCTGCGGGTGTCTTGGTGTCCCGCGATGTCACCGGCGGCCCGCAATTGCGGGTGCCCGATACTCTGGCAGCACTCAACAGCTTGGGTGCCGCTGCCCGCGTCCGTTGCAAGGCCAAACTCATTGCTGTCACTGGCAGCGTCGGTAAAACCACCACCAAGGAAATGCTGCGCCGTGCTCTCGCAGGCTTCGGCCCGGTGCACGCTGCCGAGGCGTCCTTCAACAACCATATCGGCGTGCCGCTCACCTTGGCCCGTATGCCGCGCGATACCGCCCATGCGGTGCTTGAACTGGGCATGAACCACCCCGGCGAAATTTTGCCGCTCGCCAAACTCGCCAGCCCGGATACCGCCATCATCACCAGCATCGAGCGCGCCCATGTCGGTCTGATGGGCAGCATCGAAGCGATCATGCTGGAAAAAGCCTCGGTTTTTCAAGGATTGCGCGGTGGCGGCACCGCCATCATTTCCTACGAATCCCGTTTTTATGAAGCGCTCTCGGCGCTGGTCCCCTCCGGTATGCACCAGCTTCGTTTTGGTGCAGACCCTTCTGCCGACGCTCATCTCATCAGCGCCGACAGCGACGCCGTTTCATGCCATGTCATCGGCAGCCTCGCGGGTAAAAAGCTCGATTTCATCCTGGCGGCACCCGGCGCGCATATGGCGATGAACGCCATGGCCGCACTGGCCGCCTGCCATGCCATTGGCCTCGATGTTCAAAAGGCTGCTGAATACCTGGAAGGTTTCGCGCCCGTCTCGGGCCGCGGCTTACGCCGCGTGATCCATGTCGATGGCGGCAAGGCCTATTTGCTGGATGAAAGCTATAACGCATCGGGTGCCTCAATTCGCGCCGCCCTGGCGGTGCTGGCCTTGCAACCAGGCCGCCATGTTGCGGTGCTGGGCGATATTCTGGAACTCGGCGATGAAGCCGCGACCGAACATCTCTCATTGCAGCATGATTTATTGCAAACCGCCGACACAATCTTCACCTGCGGCACCATGATGGGCCAGTTGTTCCAGGCATTGCCGGCGGACCGCCGCGGCGCCCACGCCCCAACGGCGGCAGCCCTCGCCCCCATTGTGAAATCAGCGTTACGGCACAACGACGCCGTATTGGTCAAAGGCAGCTACGGCAGCCGGATGCGTGACGTTGTCTCGCTTCTTGAAGGACCATACTGATGCTTTACGGACTCCTTCTGCCGCTGGCCGGGTCGGTGCATTTTTTCAACCTGTTCCGCTACATCACCTTCCGTGCCGGCGGCGCCTGCATGACCGCGCTGATCGTCAGCTTCTGGTTTGGCCCGAAACTCATCCGCCTGCTCAAATCCATGCAGCGCCACGGCCAGCCCATCCGGCTTGATGGCCCCGAGCGTCACCTGATTGAGAAAAAAGGCACGCCCACCATGGGCGGCGTGCTTATCTTGATGGCGCTGACGGTCTCCACATTGATCTGGGCGGATTTAGACAACGGCTATGTCTGGGCCACATTATTTGTCACGCTCGGCTACGGTGCGCTGGGTTTTGCTGACGATTATTTGAAGCTGACCAAACGTAACACCAAAGGTGTCCCCGGCCGGGTTAAACTCGTGGTGCAAGCCAGCATCGGCCTGCTGGCTGCGATCTGGATCACCGCCCTCATGCCGGCCCCGCTCGGCACCGAGCTGGCCGTGCCACTTTTCAAAAACCTGATGATCCCGTTTGGCTTTTTGTTCCCGCTGGTCGGCATGGTCGTGCTCATGGGTGCGTCAAACGCCGTCAACCTGACCGACGGTTTGGACGGTCTGGCCATCGTTCCCACCATCATTGCTGCGGGCGTATTCGCGCTTATCGCTTATCTGGTCGGCAACCGTATTTTCGCCGGCTATCTGCAGATCAACTTCATCTCCGGTGCCGGTGAACTCACAGTATTTCTCTCCGCCCTGGTGGGGGCCGGTCTCGGGTTCCTCTGGTTCAATGCCCCGCCCGCCGCCGTGTTCATGGGCGACACCGGCAGCCTTTCATTAGGCGGTGCGCTCGGTGCCGTTGCCGTTGCCACCAAAAACGAAATTGTGCTGGCAATCGTCGGCGGCTTGTTCGTCGTCGAAACCATCTCAGTCATCGTGCAGGTGTTTTGGTACAAGCGCACCGGCCGCCGGGTGTTTCTCATGGCACCCCTGCACCATCATTTCGAGAAAAAAGGCTGGGCCGAACCCACCATCGTCATCCGCTTCTGGATCATTGCGATGATCCTTGCATTGGCAGGGTTAGCAACCCTGAAAATCCGATGAATTACGCTCAGGTTTTTCATAACCATCGGTTCGCCGTCGTGGGGCTCGGCAAGGCCGGGCTGCCAGCCGCGCGGGCGTTAAAATGCCTCGGTGCAGACGTTTTTGTATGGGACGATTTTGCCCCCTCACGCGACGCCGCCGAAGGCTTCACCGTGCTGCGCCCGCACGATATCAATAAGCCGCTGGATGCGCTGGTACTCTCACCAGGCATTCCGCATAAATTGCCGACCCCGCACCCCGAGGCAGCCTGGGCCTCGGCCAATCATATCCCCATTCTCACCGATGCCGAGTTGCTGTACCGCGCCGTCCGTGGCTCCGCCAGCAAGGCAAAGTTCGTCGGCATTACCGGCACCAACGGCAAATCCACCACGACGGCGCTGCTGGCGCATATTCTCGCTGTCGCCAATGTTCCGCACGCCGCCGGTGCCAATCTCGGCCCGGCCGCGTTGTCATTGCCGCTGCTGCCCGATAACGGCGTGTATGTCCTGGAAATGTCCAGCTACATGCTGGAGCGCCTCATTGAGACCCGCTTCGATGTCGCGATTATGCTGAACCTCTCCCCCGACCACCTCGACCGCCATGGTGACATGGCAGGCTACGCTATGGCCAAGCGTGAAATCTTTAGCCGCCAGAAGGCCGGCTGCACCGCGATTATCGGCATGGACGATCCTGCGTCACGTGCCATGGCTGCTTGGTTGCACACGCAGCCAGCGAACGTCGTCGAAATTTCCTCCAAGACCCACATCACCGGCCCGGCCCTTGCTCTGCCAGGCGCTCACAACGCGCAAAACGCTGCCGCCGCAACAGCTGCCGCCAGGGCCTTAGGTGTTTCCGAACCCGCCATCACCGAGGGTATCCGCACCTATCCCGGCCTGCCGCATCGCCAAGCGCAAATCGCCGCCGTTCACGGCATCCGCTTCATCAACGACAGCAAAGCAACCAACGCCGACGCCGCCTCCCGCGCGATGGCGTGCTATGATCACTTCATCTGGATCGCCGGCGGCATCGCCAAAGCCGGCGGCATTGCGCCGCTCGCCCCGTTGTTTCCAAGAATCCACAAAGCGTTTTTAATCGGCCAGGACGCAGCATCTTTTGCGGAGACATTAAACAAGCACAATGTTCCTCACGATATCGTCGGAACACTCGACGCCGCCGTACCGCTCGCGCACCAAGCCGCCCGCGCCACGGGAACCGAAATCGTGCTGCTCTCGCCCGCCGCCGCCAGCTTCGATCAATTCAGCAGCTTCGAGCAGCGCGGCGATTATTTCACAGCTCTCGCAAAGGCGATCGTGTAATGGCGAGCGTTTCCCGCACCGACACCTCCGTTCTAGGCCGCTGGTGGTGGAGCGTCGATCGCGTCACCCTGTTGGCGTTGAGTATGCTCATCGGCATTGGATATGTGCTGGCTCTGGCAGCAACCCCCAGCCTTTCGATGCGCCTCACCGACCTGCATACTATGGCGATGATCAAGCAGATCATCTTCCTTGGTATGGGGGGCGTCACCATGCTGGCCATGTCGATGTTGTCTCTGCGGCAGGTCAAGCTCGCGGCACTCGGTATGGGAATTATATTTTTCCTCCTCACCGGCTTCACGCTTTTACACGGCGTCGAAGTCGATGGCGCCCATCGCTGGATCGCTCTACCGGGTTTCACCATCCAACCGAGTGAATTTTTACGCCCCGCCTTCATCATCATCTCCGGCTGGCTGATCGCGGAATCCCGCCGCACGCCCGGATTTCCAGGCAAACGTGCCGCCCTCGGTTTCTTTTTGCTCACGGCCTTGCTGTTAAAAATGCAGCCCGACATCGGCATGACCTTTTTGTTCACCATGGTCATCTTCACCCAGTTCTATCTTGATGGCCTCGACATGAAATGGGTTTTCGTCGCGGGCTTCATCGTACTTGGCGCCCTTGTTGCCGCCTTCATCTTCATCGCGCATGTGCATACGCGCGTGATGCTATACTGGCACCCCACAAAAACCAGCGCGTATCAGGCGATCACCGCCCTCTCTGCCTTCGGTAATGGCGGATTACTCGGCCTTGGGCCAGGCGAGGGGCAGGTCAAGCATTTCCTCCCAGACGCCCGCGCCGATTTCGTGTTTGCCGTAGCCGGCGAAGAATTTGGCCTGCTCTTCTGCGCCTTTATCATTTTGGTCTTTGGCGTGGTGGTTGTCCGCGCCATGGTGCGCTTGCTGGCCGAGCCAAACCTGTTCGTCGTGCTCGCCGGTGGTGGCCTGATTGTAGGCTTTGGGCTGCAAGCGTTCGTGAACATGGCCTCATCATTATCGCTCATCCCCACCAAGGGTATGACCCTGCCGTTTATCTCCTACGGCGGCAGTTCGGTTCTCGCCATTTCAATTCAAATGGGATTTCTGCTGGCCCTTACCCGCAAACGCCATCTGGCAGATTACTCATGAGAGGCGCTCAGGTGAAACCCATCATCATCGCAGCAGGTGGAACCGGCGGGCACTTCTTCCCCGCCGAGGCCCTGGCCGCCGTGTTGATGCAGCGCGGCGAACGCGTTGTTCTGCTGACGGATTCTCGTTCCAGTGGCCTTTCATCAACAATATTTGAAAATGCCGAGCGTCATGTCGTGGCGGGGGCCGGTCTTTCCGGGCGCAGTCTCGGTAGCGCCCTGAATGGTGCCATTGCCTTACTTCGCGGGATTCGCCAGGCACGCGCTCTTATGGTTGGTCTCAATCCAGGAGCGGTTGTCGCTTTCGGCGGCTATCCTGCCATTCCGCCGGTCATCGCGGCGCGTCTGATGCGCCAGCGCCCGATGATTTTCCTGCATGAACAAAATGCCGTGCTGGGCAGGGCCAATCGTCTATTGGCATATTTCAGCGACCAACTCGCTCTTACATTTGTAAAAACCGAGAAAATTCCTGCGGGCAAAACATCCATCGTACTCGGCAACCCGGTTCGCCCTGCTATCGCTGCTCTTTATCAGCAAGGCTATCAACCGCCGTCGGACAAAATTGAAATTCTGGTATTGGGTGGCTCGCTCGGTGCCAAAGTATTCGGCACGCTGATCCCGGCCGCCCTGGCGTTGCTCCCGGAATATTTGCGGGAGAAGTTAGTCGTCACGCAGCAATGCCGTCAGGATGACGCAGCGCAGGCGCAAGCCATTTTTCAATCCGCCAAAATCGATGCAACGCTCTCAGCTTTTTTCAGTAACGTCGCTGAGCTTCTCGCGCGCGCCCATCTGGTCATCGCCCGCTCAGGTGCCTCAACCGTCGCAGAACTCGCCATTGCCGGGCGGCCCGCCATTTTCATCCCACTGCCCAGCGCCATCGACGATCACCAGCGGGCCAACGCCGATGCTTTGGCAGATTGCGGCGCTGCCTGGCGCACGGACCAAGCCTTATTAACGCCGCAAATTTTAGCCAATAAAATCGAGACACTGCTCAACAATCCGCAAACCCTCGAATCCGCCGCCGTCGCCGCCACCACGCAAGCGCATCCAGGCGCGACCGAAAAACTAGCAGACCTGGTTCAACATGCCATGGCAGGAGCAAAATTATGAGGGCACTGCCTTTATCAATCGGCACCATCCACTTCGTCGGCATCGGCGGCATCGGCATGTCGGGCATCGCAGAAGTCCTGCACACGCTTGGATATTCCGTGCAGGGCAGCGATATGTCCGACAATGCTAATGTCAAGCGCCTGCGCAGCATTGGTATTCCCGTGACCATCGGCCATAGCGCCGATAACCTTGGCAACACCCAGGTGGTTGTTATTTCCACGGCGGTACCCAAGGACAATGTTGAATTGGTTGCTGCCCGCGCCAAGCTGATCCCGGTGGTCCGCCGTGCTGAAATGCTGGCCGAGCTCATGCGCCTCAAATGGTCCATCGCCATCGGCGGCACGCACGGCAAAACCACAACCACCAGCCTGGTGGCTGCAGTTTTAGAAGGTGCCGGGTTCGACCCCACCGTGATCAACGGCGGCATCATCAACGCCTACGGCAGCAACACACGCCTGGGCGCTGGTGATTGGATGGTGGTTGAAGCCGACGAATCAGACGGCAGCTTCCTGCGCCTGCCGCCCGTCATCACCATCGTCACCAACATGGACCCCGAACATCTCGACCATTGGGGAACCCGCGAGGCGATGGAAGCCGGCTACCGCCAATTCGTCTCCAACATTCCCTTCTATGGTTTCGCGGTGCTCTGCATCGACCACCCCGCCGTCCAGCAAATGATCCCGGCATTATCGGATCATCGTGTTATAACCTACGGTTTTTCACCGCAGGCCGATGTGCGGGCCGAACGCATCATGTCCGACCGCAGCGGTGCTACATTTGAAGTCCGCTTCTCCGACCGCGCCACCGGCCGGGCCCGCCGCATGGGACCATTCCGCTTGCCCATGCTCGGCAACCACAATGTACAGAACGCCCTGGCCGCCATTGCCGTGGCCACGGAAATGGAAATCGAGGAGCCAAAGATCAAAGCGGCTTTGGCGTCCTTCGCAGGCGTAAAGCGGCGTTTCACCACAACCGGAGAAGCCGGCGGCGTCACCATCATCGACGACTACGGCCATCATCCCGTCGAAATCTCAGCCGTATTAAAAGCCGCCCGGCAAGCAGGTGCCCGCGATGTCATCGCCGTCGTGCAACCGCACCGCTACTCACGCTTGCAGACCCTGTTTGAAGATTTCTGTACCTGCATGAACGACGCCGGTACCGTCATCGTCGCCGACGTGTATCCCGCTGGTGAAGCCCCGATCGAGGGCGTAAGCCGCGATGCTCTGGTGGAAGGCCTGCGCGCGCGCGGTCATCGCTCAGTCGTACCGTTGAGCGATCCTTCGCATCTGGCGGAAATGGTCAATGCCATCGCCAGGCACGGTGATTTTGTCATTTGCCTGGGTGCCGGCAGCATCACAACCTGGGCCAACGCTCTGCCCGAGGACCTAAAAGCGCTGCAAGACACCGCTAAACGCGCCGGCGCCCCACGATGATGGCCACGCTCGAAATCCCCGCCATCCGTGGCCGTATGCAACAGAGCGTTGCTCTCGGCCCCACCACATGGTTTCGTGTCGGCGGTGGCGCCGAATTTTTAGTGCGTCCGGCCGATGCCGCTGATCTCTCCGATTTACTTCGCAAACTGCCGCTGGAAATGCCCGTCACCGTCATCGGCGCCGCCTCCAACCTTATCATCCGCGATGGCGGCATTTCCGGCGTCGTTATCAAGTTGGCGCGTGGTTTCAATGATATTACCATTGAGGACAACGCCATCATCGCCGGTGCTGCGGCTCTGGACATCACCGTGGCCGAAAACGCCGCCGCCGCTGGCCGCACCGGGCTTGAATTTCTCTCAGGCATACCCGGCACCATCGGTGGTGCGGTCGCCATGAATGCCGGTGCGTACGGTGGCGACATCGCAAATGTCCTTGATTGGGCCGAGATCATCACGCGCTCGGGTGAATTGCTGCGTCTCACCGCTCACGACCTCTCTCTTTCCTACCGCCGTTCCAACCTGCCGCCGGGCGCCGTCGTTATCCGCGCCCGCCTCCTCACGCACGCAGGCGACATTAAAACCATCGCCGCCCGCATGGCCGATATTAAAACCAGCCGCGAACTCACCCAGCCAACGCGCGCCCGCACCGGCGGCTCCACCTTCGCCAATCCGCCCGACATGAAAGCCTGGGAGTTGATCGACGCCGCCGGTTGTCGCGGCCTGCAGCGCGGCGGTGCTCAGGTATCTGAACTTCACTGTAATTTCCTATTAAATAATGGTGATGCCACCGCCGCCGACCTGGAAGGTCTGGGCGAGGACGTCCGCCGCCGTGTCGCAGAATCCTCCGGTGTTTCGTTGCATTGGGAAATCAAACGAATTGGAATACCAGCATGACCCGCGTCGCTGTCCTGCATGGTGGCATGTCCGCCGAACGTGAAGTCAGCCTGCGGTCGGGCCGCCAGGTCATCGAAGCCCTGCGTGAAGCCGGCTATGAGGTTACGCCCATCGATGTGACGTTCGACGTACAAGCCCTCATCGCAGACTTAACGCCGGCGCCCGATGTCGCGTTCAACGCCCTGCACGGCCGCTTCGGTGAAGACGGCACCATTCAAGGCATTCTTGATTATCTAGGTATTCCCTACACACATTCGGGCGTGCGTGCCTCGGCACTGGCCATGGATAAAGCGGCAGCCAAGGCGGTATTCGCCCACGCCGGCCTTCCTGTAGCGCCGCACCGTATCATCGAAATCGCCGAACTCGCCGACCACGACCCGCTGCCGCCGCCTTACGTGGTCAAGCCGGTGAATGAAGGCTCATCGGTCGGCGTCTCCATCGTCCGCCCCGGCGACAACCGCAACGCTGAAATTGTCGCAGCCTGGAACTTCGGCCCAGCGATGGTGGAACAATATATTCCCGGCCGTGAACTCACAGTCGGCGTTTTGGAAGACCACGCCCTTATCGTTACTGAGATTCTATCAGGCGAGGCCTTCTACGATTACCACGCCAAATACGCACAAGGCGGGTCACGCCATGTCGTTCCAGCAGAAATTCCACCTGATATTGCCAGACGCGCCATGGATATCGCGCTGGCCGCGCATCAGGCTCTGGGTTGTCGTGGTGCTTCCCGTGCTGATTTACGTTACGATGATACAACGGGCCGTCTGGTATTGCTGGAAGTCAACACCCAACCTGGCATGACCCCCACTTCGTTGTTACCCGAACAAGCGGGCCACCTTGGAATGTCATTTTCCGCGCTTTGTGCGTGGATGGTGGAGCGTGCCGCATGTCGCGTTTAAGCGCCGCCGGCGCTCCCATGCGGGCTCCGTCCTCGCGCCCGTCGGCAAAGGCGAAAGCTAAAAAAGCCGTGACAGCGCAAGATCGTCTGAAAGCCCGCACGCTGTTTTTCCGGCGCGTCAAGCGTAGCCTTAAGCCAGGGCTATGGGTACTCGCAGGTATTGTTGTCATTACTTTCATCGTCCAGGGTATCCGCGCCATTCCATCGGCCCCCGCAAAGGCGATGCCGGTCCAAACCACGTCCAGTTTTGCCCGGCTTACGGCAGCGGCCGGGTTTCGCGTGTCGAACATTAAAATCATAGGCGCTGAAAATACCTTGCCATCTGCGATTCAGGCTGCTTTGGGCGCAAAGGTTGGAGACCCGATCTTCGGTATCTCCGTCACCGATGCCGCGTCGCGGGTTGCCCAGGTCGGCTCAGTGCAATCGGCCATCGTCGAGCGTGAGTTACCCGGCACCTTGGTCGTTTCGATTACCGAGCGTGCCGCCTTCGCCATCTGGCAGACTGGTTCGACCACCTCGCCGCAGTTTGTCCTGATCGACAAATCCGGCAACGTCATCGCCAACCAGGACGCTGCCGCGGCCAAGCACCGTGACCCGAATTTATTGCTGCTGGTAGGCCAGGGCGCACCGCAACACGCGGCAGCCCTGAAAGCTGAATTGAGCGCCTATCCCAGCATCAACTCACGCATCGCTGCCGCCGAATGGGTCGATGGTTTGCGGTGGAATCTGACATTGAAAGCTGGAACCGTCGTTAAGCTGCCCATGAACGACGCGCCAACCGCACTGGCACAACTCGCCAGACTGCAAAGCGGCATGGCATTGCTGGACCGTCCCGTTGAAGCGATCGACATGCGTTTGCCAGGCCGCATGGTGGTGCATCCTTACCCCACGGATGCCGCGTCGCCGCCCACAAAAGCCGCGGGTCACACATGAGGAACCTATGCCGATGAATGATTTATCGCGCCGTACGTTGCCGCCGGAACGCCCAATCCGAATGTTGGCGGACGAAATTCCGCGCCCGCGCGCCATTCGCTCCGGTCCGTTCGGCGTGCTTGATATCGGGTCCACCAAAATCGCCTGTCTGATTGGCCGTGCGGAATCTGATGGCCGGCTCAGGGCTCTTGGCTTTGGTTGGCAAAAGGGCAGGGGCGTAAAATCAGGCGGCATCGTCGATCTCGAAGACGCTGAAAAAGCCATTCGCGCCGCCGTCGGCGCTGCGGAAGATATGGCTGACACACGCCTCAAAAGCGTTATCGTCAATCTATCCTGCGGTCAGCCTGAAAGCCGCTTGTTCAATGTGCAATGGCCGGTTGATGGCCGCGCCGTCACCGCTGATGACATCCGCCGCGTGGTGCGCGAGGCCCGCCATCGGGCGTCAGCCGAAGGCCGCGAAACCATCCATTCGCTGCCGCTGAATTTTTCGACCGACACCACACTGGGCGTTACTGACCCCCGCGGTCTGTTTTGTGATACTCTTACAGCCCAACTGCATGTTATCGATGCCGGCAATACCGCTTTACGTACCTTGGCGGCTTGCCTGTCGCGCTGTGAACTCGATATCTCGGCGCTGGTCTCCGCCCCCCTGGCGTCTGGTCTTGCGACCCTGGTTGGTGACGAGCGTGAACTCGGCGCCACCGTAATCGAGATGGGCGGCGGCACCACCAGCATGGCGGTATTTGCTGAAGGCCAGTTATTGCACACCGCCCAAATTCCGCTCGGTGGCATGCATGTCACCAACGACATCGCCCGTATGCTCTCCACCTCGGTGGCCCATGCCGAGCGTCTGAAAGCACTTTATGGCAATGTGCAAGGCAGCCCTGATGACGAGCGCGAGTTGCTGCCCGTGCCGCAAGTCGGTGAGGATGAAAATCAAATCGCCAAAATCCCCCGCAGCCTGCTGATCAGTGTGATTCGCCCCCGTATGGAGGAAATTTTTGAACTGGTGAAAGACCGCCTCGAAACCGCTGGCCTCGCCGGTGCGGGCGGCAACCGTGTGGTGCTGACCGGTGGTGCGTCACAACTTGGCGGCGTGCGGGAGATGGCGGCACAGATGCTTGATCGTAACGTCCGGCTTGGCAAGCCCAACGCCATGGTCGGCTTACCAGATTCCGCCACCGCCCCAAATTTTGCCACCCTCGCCGGATTGCTCGCCTTCGCCACCGGCGACGGTCAGACCATGCACGACATCGACTTCGACGGCGAGCAAAGCTCTGGCTGGTTCAGCCGATTCGTTAATTTTCTGAAAGACCGCGTTTAAGTGCCGAAACCCGCATTTCTTGTTTGACATGAAATCGAAGCGTTCTTTACCGCTACGAATTAAGGAGACTGACCAATGACCCTCAACCTGACGATCCAGAAGACTGCGCATACGGATTTCACGCCGCGAATCACTGTTATCGGTGTCGGCGGTGGTGGTACCAACGCGGTGAATAACATGATCGCGTTGAACCTGCCGGGCGTAGATTTCGTCGTGGCTAACACTGACGCGCAGTCATTGCAGCTATCGCGCGCCGAGCGCCGCATTCAGCTCGGGCCGCATATCACGCAAGGCAATGGCGCTGGTGGCCGTCCGGAAGTGGGCAAGGCCTCCGCCGATGAAGCCTGCGACGATCTGGCCAGGCATCTGGAAAACACCCACATGGTGTTTATCACCGCCGGCATGGGCGGTGGCACCGGCACCGGGGCAGCCCCGGTCATCGCCCGCATGGCGCGCGAGCGTAACATCCTCACCATCGGTGTTGTCACCAAGCCGTTTGGCTTCGAAGGCAAAAAGCGCATGCGCCTGGCCGAGGAAGGCATCTGCGAACTACAGGCTTATGTTGACACCTTAATTGTGATTCCCAACCAAAATCTCTTCAAAGTTGCCAACGAGCGCACCGGCTGGAAAGAAGCCTTCGAGATGGCTGACAACGTGCTCTACATGGGCGTGCGCGGCGTCACCGACCTCATGGTATTGCCCGGCCTGATCAACCTCGACTATGCCGACATCCGTTCAGTCATGGCTGAAATGGGCAAGGCAATGATGGGCACCGGCGAAGCTGCCGGGGAAGACCGCGCGATGCGCGCCGCCGAAGCGGCGATCAGCAACCCGCTCCTGGAAGACACCAACATGAAGGGTGCCCGCGGCCTGTTAATCAACATCACTGGCGGGTCCGACATCACCTTGTTCGAGATGGACCAGGCTGCGAATCGGATCCGTGAGGAAGTCGATGAAGATGCCAACATCATGGTTGGTATGGCGCTCGATGAAAATCTGGCCGGCCATATCCGTATTTCTGTGGTGGCAACCGGCATCGATAGTTCGGCTCCGGGTGTCGCTCAGGTGCCAAAGTTCCAGGTCGTTGGCGGCGGCGTGGCCGAACCGGTGGCATTCCCGCCGCATGTTCAGCCGGCGGCGCAGCAAGCTGCCCAACCAGGGCCGCAAATGACGCCACATCATCATGCGTCAGAGATGTTCCAGCAGGGCGCCGGCTATATTCCGCAAGCCCCCTCCAAACCGCTGATATCAGCTGCCTATCAAGG
>DAIDEE010000055.1 GCA_027308685.1 Acidocella sp. | reverse complement strand
GCCTCACTCATGCGGCAAAGGCACCGGCAATTTGCGCCCCCCGCCCGCAGGCGGCACCCAGCGCCAAGGACAGCCGGGCGGGGGCCGAGGGTTGGGCGGGGTCAAGCGTGATCATCGGAAGACCTAAAATATCATGAAGTTGCGGCGCTGGCAGGCGGATGGCCTGCACCCCCAACTGCACCACCAGCCGCAGCGGGGCTTGGGCCAGGTAAGGTTGTTTGAACAAGCCGAGGCCACGCACCTCCAAAATCCCGGCCAAAGCCTCCGGTGCGCGGGCCACGCCCCCCTCAACAATCACCTGATCATCGGCGACCATCAGCCACCCATCGCCCATCAACCGCAGCAACATATCAGATTTACCACTGCCCGACGCACCCAGCAGCAGCACCGAGTCATATCCATCCGGCCCCAAACAGGCCGCGCAAGAAGCATGAAAGCGCATGATGAGTTAATTGTGGCAAGTTTTGGGCAGGCGGGGAAGGGCTTACGGTGTAGGATTTTCCTTCCGCAGCACATCCAGCGCCAGCAGCTTCCCGTCCCGCTCAAAATGCCAATAGGTCCAGCCGTTGCACGATGGCGCGTTCTGTACCGCCGCACCCACCTGATGGATTGAGCCGCGATGCGGGCCGGAGATCAGCATGCCTTCCGCCGTTACTTCAGCGGCCACTTTGCGCTGGCGGTCGGTGAGTTTGGTGCCGGCCGGCAGGGTGCCGTTTTCAACAAAACTGCCGAACGGGATGCGCGGGGTTTCACGCCCGGTCAGCGGGGCGGTAATGACATGCGCCGGGGCGGCGTGTTCCGCCTGCAACCTTCCCCAGGCGGCTTCCACATAGGCCGGGTGCCGCTCGATGCCGATGAAATGCCGGTGCAGCCGTTTGGCCACCGCCGCTGTGGTGCCGGTGCCCAGAAACGGGTCGAGAATAACATCCCCTGGCGAAGTGGCCGCCATAATCACCCGGTGCAGCAGCGCTTCCGGCTTCTGGGTCGGGTGCAATTTCAGCCCATGGGCGTTGCGCAGCCGCTCTGGCCCGGTGCACAGCGGCATCGTCCAGTCGCTACGCATCTGCAAATCATCATTCAGCGACTTCATCGCCTGGTAATTGAATTTATAGCGCGATTCCTGCCCCCGTGCCGCCCAGATCATGGTTTCATGCGCGTTGGTGAAGCGCCGGCCCCGGAAATTCGGCATCGGGTTAGATTTGCGCCAAATAACGTCGTTGAGAATCCAGAACCCCATATCCTGCAAAATGCTGCCGATGCGGAAGATGTTATGGTAGCTGCCAATCACCCACAGCGTGCCGTCCTTGCGCAGCACCCGGCGGCATTCGCTCAGCCAGTCGCGCGTAAAGGCATCATAGGCGGCGAAGTCGGTAAAACGGTCCCATTCCTCGTCCACGCCGTCAACCAAACTATCGTCGGGGCGGCGCAGCTCGCCGCGCAACTGCAAATTATACGGCGGGTCCGCGAACACGCAGTGCACCGAGGCATCCGGCAGCATGCGAAGCATCTGCCCGGCATCGCCAAGCAGAATCTGGTCCAGCGGCAATTCGCGGAAGCTGTGCACGGGCAAGGTATAGCCTCAAATTAAAGATACCGTAACGTGACGAACCTATCGTAGCCGCGTCAACCGTCCTGACCTCTACATTTGGTTTAATTTTAATGCGTTATTCAATTTAGTTGAGTCCTTGCAGCAAAGGCCCGAACCCGATGCGGTGGTGCGGGGTGGCGCCCAGCTTGAGAATCGCCGCGCGATGCGTGGCGGCGGCGTAGCCAGCGTTGTTGGCCCAGCCATAGCCGGGGTAGCGCATATCCAGCCGCAGCATCAGCCCATCGCGCAGCACTTTGGCGGCAATCGAGGCGGCGGCAATCGACAGGCTGATGCCATCGCCGCCCACCAAAATGGTGCAGGGAATGCCGCAACCGGGGACTTTATTGCCATCCACCAACACATGGTCAGGCGTCCGCGGCAACCGGATGATGGCCCGGCGCATCGCCAGCAGGCTGGCCTGCAGTATGTTCAAAAGCTGAATTTCGCGCACCGAGGCCGCTGCCAGCGCAATTTCTGCCCCATGTTCATACAAGGCCGCGAGCACCGCCACCCGCCGCGCCGGCTTTAGTTTCTTGGAATCATCAATCATTGCCAGCAACCATTCTGGCAGCCCCGGCGGCAGTATTGCTGCCGCCGCCACCACCGGCCCGGCCAGCGGGCCACGCCCGACCTCATCAACCCCGGCCACCAGCCCGCCGATCCGCCATTCATGAAAAAAATCCGGCATGATCTAGATCATAGCGACAGTTAGCCGATTCGCTATTTGACTCTGACCTATCCTTGGCGTTCTGCTGTCGAACCTTATATCATCTCCTCCAGGAGAGTTTTTGACCACCATGCATAAATTTCTGGCAAAATGTGACGAAGCCTTAACTGAGATCACCGCGCAAGGCCGCTACCGGCGGTTTGTGGCCCTTGAAAAACTGGCTGATCGTTTCCCGTATTATCAGGTCACCATGGAAGGCCGCACGCGCGACATTCTGGTCTGGTCCACTAACGATTATCTGGCCATGGGCACTGACCCGGTGGTGATCGAGGCCTCCATTGAAGCCGCACGGCGCATGGGTGCCGGGGCTGGTGGCACACGCAACATCGCCGGGTCCTCACCGCTGCATGTGGCGCTTGAGGAAGAGCTGGCGGATTTGCATGGCAAGGATGCTGCCCTGCTGTTCACTTCGGGTTACGTTTCGAACCAGGCGTCCCTGGGTGCCATTTTGAAATCGCTGCCGGATTGGCACGTATTTTCGGATGCCAAAAACCATAATTCGATGATCGTCGGCATCAAGGACGCCCGCGAGGCCACCGTGCATGTGTTCAAGCACAACGACATGGCGGATCTGGAGCGCCTGCTGGCCGCCGCCCCGCCCGACGCGCCAAAGCTGATCGCGTTTGAGAGCGTGTATTCGATGGATGCCGACATCGCGCCGATGGCTGCCATCTGCGACCTCGCCGATAAGTATAACGCGCTCACCTACCTTGATGAAGTTCACGCCGTGGGCATGTACGGTGCCCACGGCGGCGGCGTCTCGGAACGCGACGGCGTAGCGGACCGGATCACCATCATCGAGGGCACACTCGCCAAAGCCTACGGCTGCCACGGCGGCTATATCACCGGTGACTTCAAGGTGCTGGACTACATCCGCTCAGTCGCCGCCGGGTTCATTTTCACCACCGCGCTGCCGCCTCCCACGGTCGCCGCCGCCTTGGCCAGCGTGCGGTTATTGAAGTCCGACCACGCGCGGCGGGCATTGTTGTTCAACCGTGCCGAGACATTGAAGGCGAAATTCACCGCGGCCGGTCTGCCGGTCATGCCGAGCCAAAGCCACATCGTCCCGCTGTTCATCGGCAACGCCGCCAAGGCCACCGAAGTAAGTATGCGCCTGATCCGCGAGTTTGGCATGTACGCAACGCCCATCAATTACCCCACCGTGCCGCAAGGTGCTGAGCGCCTGCGCTTTACGCCGGGGCCAAAACACACCGACGCGATGATGGATGAACTGGTGACGGCGCTGCAAAGCATCTTGCACGACACAAAGGTAAGCGCCGCTTAACCTTGCAGCTTGCCCTGCGCTTCGATATAGCAAACGCGCGTCCTATCGGCGCCGTCCTAGCTCAGTTGGTAGAGCAACTGATTCGTAATCAGTAGGTCGCCGGTTCGATTCCGGCGGACGGCACCAGTTGCTCACAAAAAAACCCGCCTCATGCTCTGAGGCGGGTTTTTTGTGTTTACGAAATAATCAGCCCTTCTGCGGTGTTTCCACCAGCGCACGAATCACGGTGTCGGCATCTGGCAGGCCGGTTTGCGGCAGCTTCTGCGCGGTTTGGTACTTCACCAGCGCCGCTTTCACATTATCATCAAACTTACCGTCGGCGTCGGCACTCTTCAGCAGCTTCTGCGCCACCAGCGCCTTCTCGAGCGACAGCAAAGTGGCTTGTCGCAGCACAGTGGACTCCTTGCCCACTGTCACTTTCACTTCCGGTGATTCCGTCGTGATCTTGGCCTTAGCCAGCGAGGTGAAAATAGCCGAAACCACCGTCTCAACCCGCACGGTTGGGTTTTTTGAACACACGCCAACAACCATATTCACCATCGGCACATCGTCCTGCACCGGCGTTGCATCATAGGTGCCGGTATCCATCCGGTTCAGCGCTGTCACATAGCCCAGCATCCATGATGCCAGAGTGCCGCGTACCGCCGCCTCGCCCGTAGTTTTGGTCTGCGGGTCCACCTGCGCCATGGCGTTCGCCATTTCAGCACAGGAAAGTGCGCCAATGCCATGCACCGCGAACGAGTGTTTGGTGTCTGCCGCCGCTGCCGGGTGAGCCCCCGCTGATAATACGCCGGCCGCAACCACCAAAGCTGCCGCAAAATATGGTGTTCTCATTCGAAATAATCTCCTGTCTGAATCAGCCGTGTAAATGCACCCGGCCCATAACATTGTCACATGAAAAAGGGGAGAGCCAAGGCCCTCCCCCGTTTCGTATCAAGGCTTGTTGTAGGCTTACTTGATCGAGGTGGTGGCAGCGTTGCCAACAGCGCTGACCGACACAGTGTTGTTAGCAACACCCACGGTCGAGTTGACCGCGCCAGGGGCGCCAATGGTGGAGCCGAAGCCCATGCCATTGAAGCTTGCCGTGACCGCACCCGTGTTGGCCTGGGTGTTTTGCACAGCCACCGTAGCGTTACCGCTATTGAGTGCCGAAACCGCAACCGTGTTGGTCGAGCTGTTACCAAAGGCATTCACGCTCGCCATGTTGTACGCAACGCTAACCGTGGTGTTGGTGACCGGTGTGGTACCACCGTTCAGAGCCACCGCGAACTGCGTGGTCGGGTTGCTGGTGCCGCTTGCCGTTACAGCGCCGGAGTTAACCTGGCTGTTCAGCACTGCGTACGTGGCCGAGGCTGAGGTTGGCGCACTGGTTGCCGGATTAGCCTGGGTTCCGTAAGTACCGCCGGTTACGGCGTTCAGCGCGTTGGTGGAAGCATTGCCAACCGCCTGAACATTCAGAGCGTTCTGCGCAGCACCCGAACCACCGATGGTGATCGTCGACCCGCTGGCAACCGAACCAGTGGTCGGACCATTCAAGGCGAAGTTGATGGTCGCCAGGCCGTTGGCGTTCACCGCATCCGCGTTGTTCTGGGCATTGCTGATCGCGCCGATCGCCGTGGTGTTGGTGGCCGTCATGGTCAGCGCGTTGTTCGCCAGGTTGCTGAAGGCATCGGCGGTCACCGTGTTGCCGGTCATCGTAACGGTGCTGTTCACCAGGCCCGTCGTGTTGGCCAGGGTCGAGTCAGAGTTCACGATGTTGGCGGCGGCGTTAGCCGTTGCCGTACCGCCCGTGGCCACCTGCGCGTTGGCAATGCTGTAGTCAGCCAGGGTGGTGGCATTACCCGCCCCCGTTGTGCTGGCCGTGGCAAGTGCCGTCGCCTGAGATGTCGCTACGGTCGAGAGCGTGGTGGCGCTCACGTCCAGAACGTTGGTCGCATCGTTCTGCACCGCACGGGCACTGGTGGTGTTATTATTCATCGCCAAGGTGGAGTTAGACATCGCCCCCGGTGCCGTCACAACCTGACCGTAGGAAGACCCGGTGGTGCTTGGCACGCCGGAGCTTGCGGTCACGTTGCTGGTAGCGGACTGGCCGGAAATCACCGTGCCGGTTGCCGAAGCGGCAGGGGTGGCACCGGTGGTGCTGTTGGCCGCGATCGACAGCGTGGTGGTGGCCACGTTGGCTTCAGCCGTTGCGCTCTGGGTGTTACCCGAAACACTCAGCGTGCTGCCGGAAATGGCCGACGGGGTTACGTTCGCCGGGTTGATCGCCACTTCGCCATTCGCCGAAGCCGTGACAGCAGCACCGGAAGTCTGCAGGTTGACCGCGGTATAATCGGTTGGAGCGGTAATAATGGTAGTGCCAGTTACTGAAGCGCCGGGGGCAGCCAGAAGAGGTGCAGAGTTGGTGGCCGTGTTGGCATTCACGCTGGTGCTGGTGTTGGCATGGTTGCCCTGGGCCAGAGCCGAGAACATGTTGCCGTTCACCGACAGCGTGCTGTTGGTGATGGCGCCCGCCACGGTAACTTCAACCGAAGGTGAAGCACCAGTTGCCGGAACCGCCGGGATCGTTGCCGTTGCAAAGCTGTTAGTCGCTTGATTGCTAAGCGAACCACCAGTTGTAACATATATAGTACCTGGGTTGAACAGCCCAGGATTATTCAACGTGAAGCTACCCGCAGCAATTGTGTACGTATTGCTACCGGCATTATAAGTACCACTGTTGTTCAGGGCCGCTTCAAACGCTGCCAACTGTCCGGAACTAAGGCCAGAAGTGTTCAGCACCATTGGGCTACCGGTGATAGTCAGCGTATTTCCAGAAAGGCTTGCTGAATTACTGCCCGCAGCAACGCTGTATGTTACGCCAGTGATGTTCACACCTGGGATAGCCGGCGTCCCGGCCGTGCCAGCCGAACCCAAAGTGGCTGAAGTAGCCGCGGTTGTGGCTTGACTGTTGAATGAACCGCCTTGACCAGCCAAGGTGGTGATGGGTGCTGCGGCTGTCCCGAACAATGTGGCGTTGGTGGCCACGTTGTTGTACGAAACCGCGCCGAAGTTGTTGCCGCTCGCCGTGAGGGTGGAACCGGTAACCGCACCACCAACCGCCGTCAACGCATCAGCCAGTGTCTGGGTTGAGCTTACTGCCGCCCCGCCGCTCTGGCTGTTGCTGTTAACAATGTCGGTAAGCAGGCTGTTGCCAGCCGCGCTTGCAGTGTTGGAGGCATTATTGCCTTCAGCCTGCGTTACTAAGCCGTTATTGTCTGTGCTTAGGGTCGAGTTGGTCACAGTGCCAGTACCCAGAACCGCCGTCTCGAAGGTCGGAACCAAGAGGGTACCCGTGATGGTGGATGAAATGGTCCCGGCAGTGGTGGATTGCGTGTTCACAAGGGCCTGGACCGGCACAGTCGCCGAGTTAGACACTTCCGAATTGGCTGAAACGCTGGTGGTGTTGGTCGCCAGGTTGCCATAGGCGCCGCCCTTCACGCTGTTGCCGTCGGTGGTTGCGCTCACGCCGGTAACCGTGGGGTTGTTGGTGGTGTCACCCAGAACCGTGGCGATCTGCGAACCGGCCGAGGAGACGGTCGCCGATGCTGAACTGGTCTGGACATTGTCCAGGCCAGCATTCATTTGCCCGCCGGTCAGCAGGGTGAGGGTATTGGCGCTGAGCGACACGTTGTTGGTGGCTGCGTTATTCTGCGCAATCGCCAGCAGGTTGTTGCCGTAGGTGCCAGAGGCACCAACGCCGGTTGAAGCCGAGAGGTTGCTGAGCGCGGTGCCGTCAACCGTGGTTGTGACCACGTCACCGCTGAGGGTGGCGCTGGTGCCGCCACTGTTGGTTTGGGTGTTACCCAGGCCAGCCGTATCGGTGGAGGAGGTGGTGGCTGCCGAGGTGACGCTGTTGGTTGCCACGTTGCCCAGCGCTTGCGCCAGGTCAGCCGCCGCACCCGAAGCCGCACCACTAACCGAGAAGCTGGTACCGGAAACCGCGCCGGTTGCCGATGCTGCTGTTTTGATGGTGTTGTTGCTGTTGGTGGCCGAGGTTGAACCGCCGGATGCCTGCTCGTTCAGAAGCGCTGCGTCAGCCGAGAAGGTTGTGGTTGTGCCAGTTACACTAGCGCCCGTTGCGCCATTGCTGAGCGCGCCGCCGGTAGCTGAAACGGTGTTGCTGGCATTGTTGGAGGTCGCCATCGCATCGATGGTGGTGCCGGTCACGCTGCCAGTATTGCCGGTCAGCGGGGTGGCGGTGCCATTGGCCAGGTAATCGGCAATCACGTTATTACCAGAAGCGGTGGCCGACGAGGTGCCGGTGCCGCTCTGGCCGCTCAGCAGGCCAAGCGAGCCCGCCAGCGTGGTGGTGCCGCTCACCACATCGCTGTTGCTGGCATTGTTGCTGGTGGAGGAGGCGCTGATGTTGTTGCCGGCCAGGGTGAGCGTATCACCCGTTACCACCGAACCCTGGGCAGTGCCCTGGATGGTGTTGGTGCTGGCGGTTGCCGAAGCATTGTCAGCGTTGGTCTGCTGATTGTTAATTGCTGCGCCCGCATTGTTGGTTGAAGACCCAGGCGAAGCATAGACCAAGCTGGCCGGAGCCGGGGTGGCTCCCACAGCCTGAGCCGACACGGCGCTGGCCGCGAGGTTCACGCTGTTGCTCACATTGTTACCACCGGCTGTGGCGGAAACCGAGTTGCCGCTGACCGCCATGGTCGAGCCGGAAACACCTTCAGCCAAAGTTGCATTACCTGCGGTGGCGGTGATGGCGTTGGTGCTCGAGGTTGCGGTGTCGGAACCGCCGGTCTGCGTCTGCAGGTTGGCCAGAGCGGCCAGGCCGCTGATGTTGTTCAACGTGCCGCTGGAAACAATGCCGTTGGCGGCGGTGTTGCCTTGCGCGGCTGAAGACACGCTGTTGTTAGCAGTGGTGACGGTAGCGCCGGTGGTGCCGTCGATCACGGTGGTGATATGGCCGCCGGTGAGGCTGCTGGCCAGGGTCAGGCCGGAGTTGGACTGATGATTACCAACAATCAGATCGCCGGTCAGGGCGATCGACGGGGTAGTACCGGTGGTGACGGTGTCAGGTGCCAACGCGGTCACGCCGGTCAGGTTAACGCCGAGGGTGATGAAGTTGCCCGAGCCAACGCCGGTGCCGGTGGAATTGCCGGTTGCCGAAGCCGAGATGCTGTTGCCGGTCTGCGTGCTGGTGCCGGTGAAATTGATCGGCGCACCAGTGCCACCAACGATGGCGGTTTGCACGGCGGAGCCGGTGTTGCTGGCGGAGAAACCGCCGGTCGGGGCGTTGGATTGCACATTGGCAACCACCAGCGAACCGTTGAGCGCACCCTGGCCGGTGGTGACACCGTTGGTCGAGACAATGTTGATGCCATTGCTGGCAGTGTTACCGGTGAAGGTTGAACCCAGGCTATTGCCGGTTTCAGAGGTGTTCAAACCAACAGTCTGCGCGCCGGTACCGGTGCTGGTGACCGAGAGCAGCGCGGTGTCGTTAAGTAATGTGGATGCGGATGCGCCGGTGCCGGTGTTAGACTGGTTGCTCGCCACAACAATGTTGCCGGAACCGGAAGTGCTGGTCAAACTGCCACCCACAGCGTTGGTGGACGTGTAGCTAACCGGGATCACACCGCTAACCTGCGAGTTGGCGCTGTTGCCCGTAACGGTTGCATTCACACTGTTGGATGCAAGTGAGAGGGTGGTGGGGGTGCCGACGTTCGTGATTACATCTGAGAGCGTCGAGTTGGAAACTGTCGCGGTCAACGAGGAGCCGGTGCCGTTGGTCTGGGTTGACAATGACGCCAAGCCGTTTGCCGTGGTGCCATTGCTGCCAATGGCCTGCGTGTCGATGGTCACGGTCGCCGTGTTGCCAACAGCCGAAGCGGACAGGGCATTTGCTGCCACATTGAAAGTACCGTTGGAGGTGGTGCCCGGGGTGCCAGTTACGCTGCTGTTGCCAACCGCGTTATTCAGGGTCGCAGTAATCAAAGCGGCGTTCGACTGCGTACTGCCACCGGTCGCAAAGGCAACCGCCGTATCAGTGCCAAAAGTTACTGTTGCTGGCGATGGTGGCGGTGCTGCATGAGCAGCGGTTGCGCCCAGCATGGCAGTGAGGGCGATCAGGCTAACGCCGGCGGCGCGACGCGAGGCCTGCTTGGTGGTAATGGTTGTATGCTTCATGAGAATTGCACCTTATGGTTGGATATTACGAGGATTTCAGTGAAAATTGTTAAAAACGCGATGATTACGGGGTTACAACAAGCAAAGCGATCTTCTGCGAACCTGATCCGTCCATCACCGCACCACCCAAGGAGGGGTCCGGCGTCCAGGCGACATTTACGTTTAGAATACCGCGAATTTCGAGAGCTTTTTTGACCGAAGCGATACGAGCGGCCAGCAACTGCATGCGCTTGGAGGGCGCCCAGCTTTCGTTCGCCGGGGCAGTTAGAATCACCTGCACGGGGTGCTGGCGGGCCGTTGCAGCCGCTTGGTCGAGCGCCGCCATGTCGCCACCGGTGACATCGGTTGCGCCATAGTCAAATTTTACGGTGCTCTGGCCGCTAGGCGCTTCCATGGCGCCATTTTGAACCGGCGCTGAGGAGGTTTGCGCGTTCAAAGTTGAAGGCGCTGCCGCAACCGTGGTGGTAACATTGGAGGAGGCCGGAGGCGGAGCAGGCGGGGTTGCCGCCGGGGCCGCCGGGGCTGTTACTTCTTCGGGTTTCGGCGCCGCGACAGCCACAACCGCCGGCGGTGGAGCCGCTGGGGCCGCCACAGGGGCTGGCGGTGGCGGGGCCACAGCAGCTACCGGCATCGGCACGGGGGCCGGGGCTGGTGGCGGGGCATTGTTGCCAGCCTGGTCTTCTTTTAAATACTGCTCAGCGGTCTTTTTGGGAATCCAACCGGTTGCCAGCGCCAGGCATGGCTCCGGCGGAAGATTCTCAGCACTCGCCACCAGGCGCAAAACACCTTCTTCAAGCAGGGTACGAACGCCCAGCTGCGCCGGCTCCTGGCTCTTGTTGCCGATGTTAAGGTTATAAAGGTTGCTACCGAAGAACTGGAAGATGTTGAAGCCAACCTCATAGCCGGTGAGTTGCTTCACCAGGCTCACGGTCTTCACCACCAGCAAGGTCCGGCTATCCACCAGCTCAAGATCGATACCCACGTCCTCAGTATAGACGCGGTCCTCTGGCCCGAGGTTGTTCACCTGGAACTGCACGCCGCCGGACTGCACGTTATAGTTTAGCTCAGTGATGCCGCCGGTGATGTAATATTGCGAGCCCATGATGCTCCCGCCATAATACGGGATCCAAGGGACGGTTTTGGCACCAGGGCCGGTACCGACCACATGGTTCTGGCCGTCGCCCAGCTCGCGCTGGTTCATAAAGCTCAGTTCCATCTGTGCAACGTCGGTATTAAACCGGTCAGCCACATTTACGGTACCGCCCAATTTACCGAGGGCCGACATCACCATAAGGGAGCCACCCTGGGTGATCGCGTCACCTTCATTAATGTTATACTGGCCGGTATAGTCCTTGATATCGTCCACCGCGATGGTCAGCTTTGGCTTGTCAGCCCTTTGAATATCGTTCGCCAGGCATGCCAAGGCCGCGTTCATCGGGGTATAATTATCGCGTACCGGCGGCCCAATAACCACCGGCGCCTCGCCGGGAGCCACTTTGTCAAATTTGGTGGTGGCGCCACCGAGCAGAGGGGTACAGCCGGAAACACCCACAACCGCAATGGTCAGGGCCAGTGCGGCAGGGATATTCGCCTTAAAGCGCGGCGATGGGCGGGGACGAGCATTAATCATCAGTCTGTCACCTAAAAATAAATCTGAAGAAATTATGGTACGGCGCTGCTGCCGGTGGTGGTATTGCCACTGGCTGAGCCACTGCTGGAGCCGCTGTTAAACACGCTGCCCGAGCAGGCCGTGCCGGTGTTGCTGGAATTTTGCGCAGCACTATTGGTCTGGGTCGAGTTCAGGGCCTGCTGCAAATTACCGCCCGCACTGTTGGAGGTGTTGCCGCCATTATAGCTGGCCCCAACCGCACCGGAATTGCTGGGGGTGTTACCCACGGTGCCGGTGCCGGTAGTGCCGTTACCATTAACGGCCGTGCTGGTGGAGTTGCCGGTAGCCGTGGAAAGCCCGCCGGAAGAATTAGCCGAATTGCCGCTGGTGGTGTTGGTGCCGGCATTACCGGTGGAAACCGCCTGCGCCGTGCAATTTTGCTGGCCGTTGATGGTGGTGTTGGTCGCGGTGGTGTAATTATAATTCGTGTTGGGCGGCTGAAACATATGGTGCTGCTTCTGCTGGATGAGCGTTTCAACGGCCGCCTCATTGGCAAAATCAGCTGTGGTTTTGAACTGCCAGGAAGGATCCTCGCCATAACCATTCGCGAAAACCGGGGTTAACGGCCAAAACGTGGCCAGCACCACGCCCATGGTTGCGACGACGTTCAGGGGTCGAATTTTCAAGAAATTCATGTTGTACCTTGGTTTTAAGTGGCCGTGGACGAATGTGATTAACAAATCTTCACCCTTGCCTATCAAAATCAGCCCCTCCAGTCAACGGGTAGAATAAGTGATGATCCGCAATAACTGTTTGACTTGTTAGCCCTGTCCGAACACTTAATACCGGGTAAATCAACGTACTGGCGTCGAATTTTCCCAAAATTTATGAACTGTCGTCGAAGGGTATGTGTGCGCTGCAGCATAGCCGGCGACGGTCGCCCGCATTTTTAATGTTTGTGCATCGCAACATTCACCATTCGCCCCCCCGAATGACAGGCGGTTGCGGGCCAGCAGTTTCGTAAAGGCTGCTAAAAACCAACAAGAAACATTTTCTCCTGATTGCCACTCTGGTGAAAATTTATGTACCGAAACAAAAATTTCATAGTAATATCTGACACAACATTGCAACAATTTGTCACTCATTTGTCACCAACCGGCTCCGCCCGGCGGCCGCCCAAAATATCTAAACTCAAAAATCAATACGCAATTTTGCCACCGTCACTGCAGCGCAATATGTTATTGAACCCGTTAGTGGCTTGACGCTTACGGAAGGGTCCTTTCGGTTACCAAGCTGAGCGCTTTGGTTGGTAAAAGCTCATTGACATTTTGTTATTATGGGCGCGGGTTTTTGGCGCTTTCCCTGTCAAATTTTCATCTCAGGTTATAGTAAGGCGCCCTTACAACCGCGGCAATGGAGGATCCACAGCGATATCGGCATTCGGTAAAAATTACCTTAAGCTGCCTGCCCCGCCGCAAAACCGCTCGACCACGCCCATTGGAAGTTATAGCCGCCCAGCCATCCGGTCACATCCACGGCCTCGCCGATAACATACAGCCCCGGTACGTTCCGCGCCTCCATGGTCTTGGAGGACAACTCATTCGTATCCACCCCGCCGATGGTGACCTCGGCCTTGGCGTAGCCTTCCGTGCCGGAAGGGTGCAGCGCGAACCCGTTGATCGCCTCGGCGGTGTTCTTCAGCGCTTTGTGCGACATGTCGCCGATGGTGTGGTTGCCGAGCGGCGGTTGCAGCAGGTTGTGCGCCAGGCGTGCCGGCAGAACTTCCCCCAGAATGGTTTTCAATTCAGCCCTTGGCCGCGCCAGTTTGCGCTCCAGCAAAAACGCGTACGCATCGTACCCCGGCAGCATATTCAGCCTGATCGTCTCGCCGGGCTTCCAGTACGATGAAATTTGCAAGATCGCCGGGCCTGAGAGGCCGCGGTGGGTGAACAGCGCCGCCTCGGCAAACGCCGCTTTGCCGCACGCCGCCACCGCCTCGAACGCAACGCCGCTCAACCCTTGCATCCAGGCCCATTGCGGCCCTTCAAACAGCAGCGGCACCAGCCCGGCGCGAATCTCGGTCAGCCGCAGGCCAAATTGCCTTGCCACCTCATAAGTAAAACCCGTGGCGCCCATTTTGGGGATTGAGAGCCCGCCGGTGGCCATCACCAGGGACGTGGCGGTAAATGGCCCTTGATTGGTGGTGATGTGGAAGTTATCAGGCTTACTGATGCCGGTAATCTGGTGCGAGAGGCGTAAATCCACCCCGCCTGCCCGGCATAAATCCAGCAGCATGTTGAGAATGTCCTTGGCCGAACGGTCGCAGAATAACTGCCCCAGACGCTTCTCGTGGAACGCGATGCCATGCGCCTGCACCAGTTCAATGAAGTCATGGTTGGAATAGCCAGCCAACGCCGACTTACAAAAATGCGGGTTGTTGGAGATAAAATTCTGCGGCTTGATGTCGAGATTGGTGAAATTACACCGCCCGCCGCCCGAGATAACTATTTTCGCCCCCGGCGCGGCCCCATGCTCCAATACCAGCACGCGCTTGCCGCGCTTGGCCGCTGTGGCCGCGCAAAACAGCCCGGCAGCGCCGGCACCGATCACCGCCACATCATAATGTCGCATTAGGCAAATCCTTGAGGTTAGTTATAGTTGGGCTCGAACAGGCTGGGGTTGGTATGCGCTTATCGCCGTTATGGCAAAGAAGGCTGGCGGTATTTGCGGCACACCGGCGCGGCCGGGTTTCGCTTTATGTGTTTGCCGTGGTGTTCGTCATCAGCATGGCCGCCAATTTCATCGCCAACGACAAGCCGTTGCTGCTGGACTACCAGGGGCGCTTATACGTGCCCGCCGTGCAGTTCATTCCCGAGACCCTCTTTGGGCCGCAGTTTTTACCGACCGAGGCGGATTTCACCAACCCCACCATCAAGGCTGTCATTGCGGCGCATGGCTGGGCGCTTTGGCCGCCAATTCCGTATAGCTACGACACCATCGTATGGGATGCCGGGCCGGTCGCGCCCTCGCCACCCTCATGGCGCAACTGGCTGGGCACCGATGAGGTTTCGCGCGACGTGCTGGCGCGGGTGATTTACGGCTTGCGGCTGTCGATATTATTCGGCTTCGGCCTCACCATCGTCGCTTCCGCCGTCGGCATTGTCGCCGGCGCGGTGCAGGGGTTTTACGGCGGGCTGACCGACTTGCTGTTCCAGCGCTTCATCGAAATCTGGTCCGGCATGCCGCAATTATTTCTTCTCATTATACTGGCCAGCATCATCGCGCCCAGCTTCTGGGTGCTGTTGCTCTTCCTGCTGCTATTTTCATGGATGGCACTGACCGGCGTGGTGCGTGCCGAATTTTTGCGCGCCCGCAACCTTGATTACGTGCGGGCCGCCAAAGCATTGGGCGTGCCGGACTGGCGGATTATGCTGCGCCATATGCTGCCGAACGCGATGATCGCCACCCTTACCTTTTTGCCGTTTATTCTCTCCGATTCCATCACTGTACTGGCGAGCCTGGATTTCCTCGGCTTCGGCATGCCGCCCGGCTCGCCATCATTGGGTGAACTGGTCTCGGAGGCGAAGAATAATCTGCAGGCGCCGTGGCTGGCCTTCACCGCCTTCGCCACGCTGGGCGGCGTTCTCATATTGCTGATTTTCATCGGCGAAGCGGTGCGCGATGCCTTCGACCCGCGCAAAATCCAATGAGCCTTCTCAGCGTCGAAAATCTCACGCTGAAAGCGGGGGCCAGAACCCTCGTCGATAACGTTTCATTCAGCGTGGCGGCGGGGGAAACCCTTGCCATTGTCGGCGAATCCGGTTCCGGCAAAACACTCTCCGCCCTCAGCGTGCTGGATTTATTGCCACCCGGCGTGAGCCGCGCTGACGGGGTGGTAATGCTCGATGGGGTGAATATCGCCACCGCCAGCCGTGCGCAGATTCATGAAATCCGCGGCGGCACCGCCGGGATTATTTTCCAGGAGCCGCTGTCCAGCCTCAATCCTTTGCAACGGGTCGGCAAGCAGGTGGCCGAAGCCATGACATTGCATGGTAAATTTTCCAAAACCAGCTTGCGGGAAAAAGTGAAGTCGCTGCTGGCGGAAGTTGGGCTGCCTGATGCTGAGCGCATCGCTGAGTCCTACCCGCATCTGCTCTCCGGCGGCCAGCGCCAACGCATCATGATCGCCATCGCGCTCGCCAACGACCCCAAACTTCTCATTGCCGATGAACCCACCACCGCACTTGATGTAACGCTGGAGAAACAAATTCTCGACCTGATCGCGGCGGCCCAAAAGGCCCGTGGGCTGGGTGTGCTGCTGATCACCCATAATCTTTCGTTAGTGCGGCGTTATGCGCAGCGGGTGCTGGTGCTGGATGCCGGCAAACCAATCGAGAGCAATACCACCGATCAGATTTTCACACGCCCCGCTCAGCCACAAACCAAACGCCTGCTGGCGGCCCGCAACATGGCGCCGCCGCCTGACATGCCCAACCCGCCAGCGATTCTGCAGGCGCAAAACCTTACCGTGAAATTTCCTGTTTTGCGCGGGGCGCTGCGCCGGAAGGTTGGCGACGTGGCAGCGGTCGATGATGTATCCTTCAACTTGCATGAAGGTGAAACGCTCGGGCTGGTGGGGGAATCCGGCTCCGGTAAATCCACCATCGCGCTGGCGTTACTCAGGCTGATCAATTACAAGGGTGATGTTCTCCTCGGCGGCGTTAACCTCGCCAGCCTTTCCAAACCCGCGCTGCGCGCCATGCGCGCACAAATCCAGATCGTCTTTCAGGACCCCTATGGCAGCCTGGCCCCGCGCCTGACCATCGAGGACATTATCGCCGAGGGCCTCACCATCCACCAGCCCGGCCTTAACGCCGCCCAGCGCCGTGAAAAAGTTGCCGCCACCCTTCACGATGTCGGCCTGCCCGCCGATGCCATGAACCGTTACCCGCATGAATTCTCCGGTGGCCAGCGCCAGCGCGTCGCCATCGCCCGCGCCCTCATCCTGCACCCCAGAATTCTGGTGTTGGATGAACCGACCTCCGCCCTCGATGTCACCGTGCAGGCGGAAATTCTGGCGCTGCTGCGCTCCTTACAAACCCGCCATAATATCGCATACCTGTTCATCAGCCACGACCTTCGCGTTATCCGCGCGCTTGCGCATAAAGTGATGGTGCTGAAATCCGGCAAGATCGTCGAACTTGCCACCGCCAATACTGTCTTCAACAACCCAGCTGCTGCCTATACTCAAACACTGCTCGCTGCCTCCGGGCTGCGTTAAGGGAAAGTAAAATGATCCTGAAGAGCCGCGCGTTCGGCCAGCGCTACGCATTTGTGGTTGTCGCCATCACCTTCACCTGCTTACTCATCGCCGCCGGGTTGCGCGCCGCCCCCGGCGTACTGCTCATTCCGTGGACTGATTCCTTCGGCTGGAGCCGCGGCATCATCTCGCTCGCCATCGCCATCGGTATTTTTCTGTACGGGCTGATGGGCCCGTTCGCCGCCGCTTTGATGCTCAGCTTCGGCATCCGCCGCGTGCTCGTCACGGCCCTGTGCCTGATGTCTCTCGCCACCTTCGCGAGCGCCTTTATGACCAACCCGTGGGAACTTATCCTAAGCTGGGGCGTCCTCTCGGGCCTCGCCAGCGGTTGCGTGGCGATGACACTGGGCGCCACCATCATCAACCGCTGGTTTGTCAAACATCGCGGTTTGGTCATGGGACTTTTAAGCGCCAGTACCTCCACCGGTACCCTGATATTCCTGCCGGGCTTCGCGCTGATCAACAACTACTCCGGCTGGCACGCGGTGGTGCTCACCATCGCCATCACTGCCGCCGCGCTGATCCCGCTGGTGCTATGGTTACTTCCCGAACGCCCCGCCGATGCCGGGCTGGTACCCTATGGCACAACATATAACACCACAGCCGCCGCAGCCACGCCGCGCCTCAACCCCATCCACAACAGCTTTGCCACTTTATTCCGCGCCGCCCGTAACCGAAACTTCTGGCTGCTGTTCGGCACCTTCTTTGTCTGCGGTCTCACCACCAACGGCCTTGTCGGAACGCATCTCATCGCGCTTTGCTCAGACCACAACATTTCGGAAGTTCACAGTTCAGCCCTGCTCGCCGCTATGGGAGCGTTCGATCTCATCGGAACCACCGCCTCCGGTTGGCTCACCGACCGCCACGACAGCCGCAAACTGCTGTTCATCTATTACGGCATCCGCGGCGTCTCCCTCATCTACCTGCCCTACTCCAACTTCTCCCTCGAAAGCCTGAGCATCTTCTCCATCCTCTACGGCCTCGACTGGATCGCCACCGTGCCCCCCACCCTCAAACTCGCCAACCAAATCTTCGGCGACCAAGACGCCCCCATCATCTTCGGATGGATCGCCGCCGGCCACCAACTCGGTGCTGCCACCGCAGCCCTCGGCGCCGGACTCATCCGCCAAATCGAAGGCCAATACCTCCCCGCCTTCGTCATCGCCGGCGCCATAGCCATCCTCGCCGCCATGGCCTCGCTGACGATCGGCAGAGCAAGAGTGAAGGCCGCCGGGGTGGCTTGAAAGGGAGTTAAGGCCAGGGGGCGTTGCCCCC
>DAIDEE010000050.1 GCA_027308685.1 Acidocella sp. | reverse complement strand
GTGCAATCGGTGGCCAGCTTCCCAACTTTTGGGGTGGCTGGCCCGCCGCGCTCCAAAGCGGCGTCACCCGCCCTCCCCTGCCCCGGCGAACCGGGGCGGTCGGTGAGATGAGAGAGTGCGTTCTTACTGTTTTGCGGCAGTGATCGTCACCCGCGTGGGCTGAGACCTGGCAGGGGTTCAGTAGAGCCCGGCTTGCTGGCGGAAAAGAGTGCGGCCGGCGATAGCCGGGCCGCCATATCTGCCATAGCGAATTTCCCGTTACTTTCCTAAGCCGTCGTAATTACCATCTGCGGAAACACCAGCAGCATCCATCAGAATTGCCAGTGTTTCGTTGTAGGTCTTCCCCCAGCGGGTACTCAGTGCCACGAACCGATTAAATTGCGGGATCGGAAGGCGAAAATTCAGAGGGTTTGCAGGGCCAACCGGTTTACGTTTGCGCAGCAGTACGGGGGTTTGATCTGCGGGTTGCGTCTGCCTGATGAGGTTGGGCTGAGACGCAATCTGGCGTTCGATATCTGCGGGAGACGGATCAGGTTCAGTGATGGGTTTGGGCTGTAGCTGAGCCGCTTCACGGAGTTTGTCGGCAGGGCTGCTAAAACCAAGATTTTTGGCCATTTTATGCTCCTGATAGAATGTAACCCGCGAGTTCAGCCGCGAGCGAGTCTGCGTTGTCGAGGGCTTTTTGTAGGCCGGTAACGCGGTCAGCATCGAGCTGGGCGAGACCTTGGCCTTCCAAGAATATTGCTTTGAAGGCGCTGCGTTCATGGAGGTGCGTTGAAAAGGTTGGAACGGCGCCCTCGGCAATCTGTTCCTGTATCTGTTTTTCCACCCTGGTAGGGAAATTCGGCACGGTCCGCGCCCAAAGGATGCGAGCGGGAATGGGTTTGTTGAGAGTTTCTTCGTCCGAACGGATGAGAGCGAAGGCTTCGCTGGCCATGCGGGCATCCTCGGGAGAAGCCTGCATAGGGACGATCACAAGATCTGCGCGTGACATGACGGGGGTACGCATGTCGGTGGAGAAGCCTGCGGTATCGATGAACACCCAGGCGGATTTTGCAGCCTCGTTGCGAATGACCTGGTGGATGCGCGTGCTGGCGACTTCTTCGACCAAGCGAATGGACGATGCGGGGTTATCCGCCAGCCAGTTGGCAATGGACCGCTGGCGGTCGGTGTCAATGACCGACACTGAGGCGCCCTGGCGGGCGAAAGCATCGGCCAGCACCGCGATGGTGGTGCTTTTGGCGGAGCCGCCCTTTGAATTGAAGACCGTAATAATGGGCATGGTTAAGCCTTTAAGGTCAATGTTGGAATAGATAGCGATAGCTACATACTGCTACCAGAATACACCGAAAGCTGTCAATTTAAAACGGTAGCATTAAACCGCTACATACCGCCTTACAAAGCTTTCAATATAACCCGGTAGCGTTGAAACGCTACCAACAGCTTTACAACGCTACCTAAAGCAAGCGAGTTATTACGCGTTATTCTGCGTTACAGAAAAAGATAGCAATATATCGGGAAGTACCGCAAAAGCTTGTTGTAGCTCGCGGAGGGCCAAAGCAGGCCATGTTATGCCCGCCGCGGCAAATGATCGGCGGGGCATATCCCAGAAAAAACGGATGTGAAGCACCACGGATTTCAGATAGGTTTCTTTCCGACTTGGGCCAAGGATTCCCGCGTCCGTTTAATCGTCGCCTCCAGATCCACCATGGCACTATCGAGGTCTGCATACTCAAAATTCATAGGCGGGAGGCGTGGCGCGGCCAGGAAGGTTTCTGGTAAAATTTTCTCTTCAGCATCCTCGGGGATGAGGGCAGGGGGACGGCCTCGGCCCCGGCCGGGTTCTGGCCGCCTCGGCTCAATGACGGCATCGCGTAGCGGTTCCATGGTACGAAGGGCATAGAGCCGCCGCTTGGCACGGCGCGTCACCTCGACCGCCACGCCCTCCCGGCACAGTTCGTCAAGCAAGCGGCCGGCATTTTTCACGGCGATACCAAGCGCAGCAGCGAGGGCAGGGGCGGAGAGCAGGGGGGCAGCGGCCAGCACATCAACGGCAGCGCTGGCGTGTGAAGTCTTACGCCGCCCCTGGATCGCTTGGCGGGCGGTTCTCCAGGCCCGTTCAAGGTCACGGGTGAGCTGCACCATGCCGGCCGCCTCCGTGGCCAAGGTGAGTAGAAACACCGGCAACCACTCGTCCAGCGCCCAAGGGGCCTCGGCCGCCAGACTGGCGGCGGCAATGAGGGGCAGGGGCACAGCAAAAAGCCCGCGCCGCCGCCAGTACCGGGCCAGGGCGGTACGCATGGCCTGGCGTGGCTGGTCATCGTTGATCCAGGCGTGCATGGCGCGGCCAGCGGCCAGAAATGGGCCATCGGCGCCATTGGCATTGGCGGTGGCAAGCGCCAGTTCGGCGCGCTGGATTTCGCCTTCCTGGTCAAAATCCGGGTCGGCCAGCCATTGATGCACCTCCAGCGCATGGCGCGCGATGGCGAAGACATTGGCGCGTTCGGCAATGCTTTCGCCGGCATCGAGGCGCAGCCGCAGGCCCGCCAGCAAGGCGGCGAGGTGCCAGGGGTCGATGAGCTGGCCATCGGCGGCGGCGGCGCGGCGCGCCGCGTCCAGCCGGGCGCGGAACAGGACGGCAGGCAAAAGCGCGTGATTATCGAGGATTTGCGCCAGTTT
>DAIDEE010000041.1 GCA_027308685.1 Acidocella sp. | reverse complement strand
GGGGATATCGCCAAGCGGTAAGCCGGATTCCAGCGCAATGCGGGCGGATTCCAGCCGGTTCAGCGAGACGATTTTGGCCGAGAGTTTGGTGACATCGACATTATTGGCCGCCAGCGTGGCGAGCGCCCCGTGGTCGGCGGCAAACTGCGCCTGCATCGCTTGCACCTGGGCGGTCAGCAGGGTGAGTTTTTCGCCAAGGTCGGCCTGCACGCTCACGCTGTCAGGCGCTGGCTGGGCGCGGTTGGCCTGCGCCTGTACGGCGTTGAGCTGGGCTTGCAGCACCGCAATTTGCGCGTTGGCGGCCACCGAGGCGGTTTGGTGCAGGGTCCATAAATAGCCCTCGCCGCCAGCTAAAACGCAAAACCCCAGCACGCCGATCAGCGGCCAAAGGCTGGTGCGTGGCTTGGGGGGCTTCACGGGCACAGCCACGGCAGGGTTTGGTGCAGGTTTCGGCGCAGGTTTTGCAACCGATGCCGGCGCGGGAACGGCGGCGGAGTCCGGGGCAGTTGGGGGGTCAATGTCAGTCATGTCAGATATGCCAATAAATCCGCTTCGGTTGGCGCTAATGCGACACGGATTTTTGTCCAGGGCAAGTCACCCAATGCAGCGGCCACCGCCGGGCTAAGCGCCAGGGCGGTGACATTGGCGGTATTTGGCGGGTTTAGCTTGATAAAGGCGCGGGCGGATTCCGCGGAGTAAAATAATGCGGTCTCAATCGAGCCGTCCTGCAGGGCGGCGCGGACGGTGGGCGGCAACGCGCGGGTCGGGGTGGCGGCATAAAGAGTGCGCCGGATGATGGTGAGTCCGGCTTTTCGCAGGTGCTGCGCCAGGGCCAAGCCATGCCGGGCACCCACCGCCAGCAGGTAGCTGCCCGGCTGGCGGTGCGCGATGATCAGGGCGGCCAGGTCCTTGGCATCGCCGCTGGCGCTGATGACTGAGTTGAATCCGGCGGTCCGCAGCCGCCCGGCGGTAGCATCACCGACGCAAAAAATTGGCGTGTTACGGTAACGTTGCGGTAGTGCGGGAATCACCTGGCTGCTGGTGACGATGATGGCGGCGGGATTTTCCGGCAGTTCGGGCGCATGGCGGGTGATGGTGAGGCACGGCGCCACTACAGGCTGATACCCCATGCCGGTGAGACGCGCGGCGGTAATGGACGCGCCCGGTTCCGGGCGGGTGACCAGAATTTTCAAATGTCGAAAATATCCGGTGGGCTGTCGGCTTTCAGCGAAGCCCCGAGAGCGGCGCCCATTTGCTCGGCGTTTTCCTTCGGCCCGGTGGCGGTGCGTTTCAGCAGAAAGCTGCCATCGGCACGGGCCACCAACCCGGTGAGTTGCAGAGTGTCATTATCAAGGAGCCGGGCATACCCGCCGATCGGGGTACGGCATGAACCATCGAGGGCGGCCAGTAAGGCGCGCTCGGCGGTGGCAACAGCTTTGGCCTCGGGGTCCTCAATGCCGGCGAGCATGGCGCACAGCTCGGTATCAGCGGTGCGGACCGTAATGCCAACAATGCCCTGGCACGCAGAAGGCACCATGGTCGTGGCGTCGAGCACGATGCTGGCGCGGTGATGCAGCCCAAGGCGGCGCAAGCCGGCGTAGGCCAGTAAAGTGGCGGCCATTTCACCGGAGTCCACTTTGCCAAGCCGGGTACCGACATTGCCGCGCAACAGCACAAAATTTAAATCCGGGCGGGCGTGCTTAAGCTGGGCCTGGCGGCGGACCGAGGCGGAGCCGATGGTGGCCCCGTGGGGTAGCGATGCGTAGGGGGCGGCGGGGTCGCTGTCGGTATGGCTGCTGGGCAGAATCAAAACATCGCGGGCGTCTTCGCGCTTCAGGGTGCAGGCGAGGGTTATGCCCGGGGGCAGGGTGGTTTCCAGATCCTTCAGCGAGTGCACCGCGAAATCGATCCGCCCGGCCGCTAATGATTCATGGATTTCCTTGGCGAACAGGCCCTTGCCGCCGATTTCAGCGAGCGGGCGGTCCTGCACCACGTCGCCGGTGGTGTTGATTATATGCTCCTCAAACACATCCATCCCCTTCAGCACCGGGCAAAAATGCCGCAGGATTTGCAGGAAATTGGCGGTTTGGGCGCGCGCCAGCGGTGAACCGCGGGTGCCGACCTTGAGGGGGAGCGAGCGCCGGTGCGGCGCCACGAGGGGTTTTACGGAATTCACCCGCGTGCTCTAGAGCTTACGGCATGGAAAGAAAAGTCATGAATGCAAATGGTGCGGCTGCTGGGCCTGTGCTGGGCATTGAAAGCAGTTGCGATGAGACGGCGGCGGCGGTTTTAGCCCTGGATGGCCGGGTCATGGCCGAGCGGGTTTTAACCCAGTTGGCCGACCATGCGGCCTTTGGTGGCGTGGTGCCGGAAATTGCGGCGCGCGCGCATCTGGCGGCGTTGGGAACATTGGTTGCCGAAGCGATGGCCGAGGCGGGTGTTGGGTTCGCTGATTTAAGCGCGATTGCCGCCACCGCCGGGCCGGGGTTGATCGGCGGGCTGCTGGTAGGCACTGGCTTTGCCAAAGGTGCTGCGCTGGCGTCGGGGGTTTCATACCTCGCGATCAACCACCTTGAAGCGCACGCGCTGACCGCCAGGCTACCGGGGCTGGCGGCGAACCCGCCGGAATTTCCGTATTTATTATTACTCGTATCGGGCGGGCATTGTCAGTGCGTGGCGGTGGAAGGGGTTGGCTGTTACCGGCGCCTGGGCAGCACGCTCGATGATGCTGTGGGTGAGGCGTTTGATAAAACCGCGAAATTGCTGGGGTTGCCATACCCGGGTGGTCCGGCGCTTGAGGCGATTGCCAGGGAGGGCACACCGCGATTTGATCTGCCGCGGCCACTGTTACGGCGTGAGGGTTGCGATTTTTCATTCTCCGGCTTGAAGACCGCCGTTGTGCAACTGGTGGCAGGCTATGGTGCCGGCGCATTGCCGCGCCAGGTGGCGGCCGACATGGCGGCGAGTTTTCAGGCGGCGGTGGCCGATATCATGGCCGACCGGTTAGGCCATGCGCTGGCGATGCTGCCGGGGGCGACGGCGGTGGTCATTGCGGGCGGCGTGGCCTCGAACCAGGCGATCCGTTTGCGGTTGGCCGAGGTTGCGCTGGTGCATGGTAAGGCGTTGGTCGCGCCGCCGCTGCGGCTATGCACCGATAACGCGGTGATGGTGGCCTGGGCTGGAATTGAAAGACTAAAGGCGGGGTTTGTGAGTACGCTGGCCGCGCCGTGTCGGCCACGCTGGCCGTTGGCAGACATATGAATTACCGCCACGCCTTCCACGCCGGGAATTTTGCCGATTGCGTGAAACATGCACTGTTCATCGTCATCCTCAGCGCGATGCAGCGTAAGGCCAAGCCGCTGCTGGTGCTCGATACCCATGCGGGCATCGGGCGGTATGATTTGTCGGGCCAGGAGGCGCAGAAAACCGGTGAATGGCGCGATGGTGTTGCCAAAGTGCTGGCGGCGCACCCGGCTGTGTTGGCTTCATATATCACCATGATTGAAAGCCTCGGACTCTACCCTGGTTCACCGCTGATCGCGGCGGCGATGCTGCGGGACACCGACAGGCTGATTTGCTGTGAATTGCACAAGGAGGATGCGCCGTTGCTGCGCCGGGCGATGATGGGCCGAGCCAATGTGGCGGTGCATGAGCGCGATGGCTATGCTGCCTTGCGAGCGTTTTTGCCGCCGCCGGAAAAACGGGCATTCGTGCTGATCGACCCGCCGTTTGAGCGGGTAAACGAGTTTTTGACTCTTCAGGAAAGTCTGCTTGCGGCGTATGAAAAATTCAAAACTGGGGTGTATGTCGTTTGGTATCCCATCAAGCACCGCGCGCCGGTGAGGGATTTTTTTGCCGGGTTGAAGCTGAGCAAACTGCGCGATGTGGTAAATGTGGAGTTTTTATTGCGCGAACCACTGGACCCAACCCGGTTAAACGGTTGCGGGTTGTTGGTGGTGAACCCGCCGTTCGGGTTTGAGGCTGATGCCTTGCCGATAGTGCAGGCTCTTGTTGAGGTTTTAGACGGCAGCGGATGCGCGGTGGAAAGATTGATCGATGAATAGATTTAAAATCGGCGTGCTGGGGGCGGGTGCCTGGGGTACGGCACTGGCGGTGCTGGCGGCTAAACATGGAGCACCGGTGGCGCTGTGGGCGCGTGATGCCAACCGTGCCGCGATGATCGAGTCAGCGCGGGAGACCCCGCGTCTGCCGGGGATAAAGTTACCACCTTCATTGCGGGTGAGCGGCGATTATCCTGCCGTGGATATTTTGCTGCTATGCGTGCCGATGCAACATTTGCGAGAGACCTTGCGCGGCCTGCCGCCGCAGCGCGGGACTTTGGTTTTATGCTGCAAGGGCCTTGAACTTGGTACCGGTTTGTTGCCGCCTGAAGTGTTGGAAGCGGTTTTGCCAGGCCAGAAGATGGCGGTTTTGACAGGACCGAATTTTGCCCATGAAATTGCTGCCGGGCTACCGGCCGCGAGCGTGCTGGCCAGCGCTGATGCCCCCTTGCGGGCCGCCTTGATCAACGCGCTGCGCAGCGACACGTTGCGGCTCTATGGCAGTGCCGATGTGATGGGTGCGGCGCTGGGCGGTGCTGCCAAAAATGTTATCGCCATCGCTGCCGGTGTGGTGATGGGGGCAGGTTTAGGTGAAAATGCCCGCGCGGCGTTGATCACTCGGGGTATTGCGGAGATCGCCCGGCTGGCGGCGGCGCTTGGTGGTAAGGCTGAGACGATCTCAGGATTATCAGGTCTGGGTGATTTACTGTTGACGTGTACGGGGATGAGCAGCCGGAATTACTCGCTGGGGCTGGCGTTAGGAAAAGGCGAGACCCTGGGCACAATTTTACAAAGCCGTACCAGCGTGACCGAAGGTGTTGCCACTGCCCCGGCGCTGCTGGCGCGCGCCCAGCAAGCCGATGTTGAGATGCCGATTACCGAGGCGGTGGCAGCCTTGCTGGCGGGTGAGTCCGGTGTGCGTGAAACCATGCGGACACTGATGGGCCGGGCGCTGAAGGACGAATAGTTTTTACAAACTCGCCAGCATCAGCCTTTCAAATTCCGTTACGCTCAAAGTTTCGGCGCGGCGTTCGGGGTTGATGTCCGCGCGTTTGAGTAACGCCTCGCCGCCCATGCCGCGCAACGCGCCGCGCAGCATTTTGCGGCGCTGGCCGAAGGCGGCGGCGGTGAGACGCTCCATGGCCTTGAAATGTTCCGCCGGCGGCTGAACGGATTTAGGAAACAGCCGGACGATGGCGGAATCCACCTTCGGTGGCGGCGAGAAAGCGCCGGCGGGAACATGCATCGCGATATCGATGTCGCACAGCCATTGCGCCAGCACTGAGAGCCTTCCGTAGGCGCTGCTGTTGGGGGTGGCGGCGATGCGTTCGGCGACTTCCAACTGGAACATCAACACCATGAATTGATATGCGCCCGCTTGCGCCAGCCATTTGATCAGCAGCGGCGTGCCGACATTGTAAGGTAGGTTGGCGACGATGCCGCGCGGTGCGGCGCTGAGGGTGGTGAGGTCGAGCTGCATGGCGTCGGCTTCAAGCACGCTTAGGCGCGAACACTGGCTGGCGAGCTGGCTGGTGGCGGCCACCGCCCGCGGGTCGATCTCTACCGCCAGCACGCTGGCCGCGTCGCTGGCCAGCAAGGCGCGGGTCAGCCCGCCGGGGCCGGGGCCGATTTCGATGAGATTGACCCCGGCCAGCGGGGCGGTTCTGGCGATGCGTTCCAGCAAATGCGGGTCGAGCAAAAAATGCTGGCCGAGGGATTTATCGGCGCGCAAATCGAAGGCTGCAATAATATCACGCAATGGTGGTAATTTTGTGGGCAGGTGTGGCGTCATTGCGCTTGTTAGCCTGTGGGGGGACATGGCAACAAGGCTCACATGCTTGAGCAGGCTAAAATTGATGACGCGCCGCCAAAGCCCCATAATAAGTTTGGGGACTGGGTGATGCACGCGCCGCAGACATTCCGAGCCCTGGTGCGCGCCGACGAGATTTGGCTGGCCTTGTTATCGGCGGTGGTTGGGATTCTGGCAGGTTGTGGGGTGGCGCTGATCGATACGGCCACCAGCCTGATGCACACCAAGTTATTTGCTTTGCCAAGCGGCCAGGGACTTTCAGAGTCGGCGGCCGTGGCACCGCTTCGGGCTATTTTTGTGCCGGTGCTGGGCGGGGCGGTGTTGGGGGTTTCGTTGTGGTCGCTCACCAAATTCCGCCCGAAGCCGTTGGTGGACCCCGTGGAGGCGAATGCCCTTTACGGTGGCCGGGTTTCATTGACCGATAGCGTGATTGTGGCGCTGCAAACCACCTGGTCGAACGGGGTAGGCGCCTCGGTGGGTATGGAAGCCGGCTTTGCCCAGATCGGCGCGGGTATTGCTTCGCGCCTGGGGCGCAGCTTCCGGTTGCGGCGCAACGATTTGCGCGTGCTGGTGGGGGCTGGCGCGGCAGCGGCCATTGGCGGCGCGTTTAACGCCCCGTTGTGCGGCGCGTTTTACGGCATTGAATTGATCATCGGCGTATATTCGATCACCACTTTACCCTTTGTGGTGATCGCGGCGTTGGCGGGTACATTAACCACCCAGATTTTATTGGGCGGTACGCCGCCCTTAAATGTAACGCTGCCGTTGGACGTGCCAAGCTCGGCTTATCCGATGGTGCTTTTGCTTGGTATTTTGTCGGGCCTGGCTGGGATCGTGATCATGCGGGGCGTGACGGCGATTGAATCCGGGTTCCGGCGGTCTGGTATCCCCATTTGGGTGCGCCCCATTTTGGGCGGCATGGTGGTAGGATTATTGGGGTGGGTCACGCCCAAGGCGTTGTCGTCAGGTCATTCGGCATTGCATGCTGACATTGGGGTCACATTTCCGTTTTTCATACTGCTGATGTTTTTCGTCCTCAAAGCGGTGGCTTCGGCTTTTTCTATCGGGTCGGGATTCCGTGGGGGCTTGTTCTTTGCCTCGTTATTTCTGGGCGCGTTGTTTGGCAAACTGTTCGCGGGATTGTTACTGCTGGCGCCGGGGTTTGATACGATGCCGGTGGGATTTTATGCGGTTGTGGGCATGAGTGCGCTAGCGACATCGGTCGTGGGTGGGCCAATGACTATGACGTTTTTGGCGCTGGAAAGTACCCAGAATTTCAACGTAACGATGGCGGTGCTGGCGGCCTCGATTGCCTCAGCCATCACGGTGCGTAGATTGTTTGGTTACTCTTTTGCAACGTGGCGTTTTCATTTGCGTGGCGAGACCATTCGCAGTGCTGCAGATATAGGTTGGATCAACAGCCTGACCGTGGGGCGAATGATGCGCCCGGTGCAGGCGGTGGTGCAGCAGGAAATGGCGCTGGAGGCCTTTCGGCGGGAATACCCGTTAGGCGCCACACAGCGTGTGGTGGTTACCAATGAACATAATGCCTATGTTGGTATCGCTTACCCGGCGGAGGCGTATGGCCTGGCGACCGATGTGGGGCGGGTGGCAGATATCCTTCACCATGGCGATGATTTTTTATTGCCGAGCATGACGGTCAAGGAAGCCATTGCCGCCTTCGAGACCGCCGAAGCGGATTCATTAGCTGTTTTGGATTCCACGGCAACCCGAAATGTGATCGGGCTGCTAACAGAGCAATACGCGCTGCGCCGGTACAACGAGCAGCTTGACCGCCGGCGGCGGGAGTTATCGGGCGAGATTTAAGAGTTTTCGTTTGTATAATTAAATATAAAAATATTATTTTTGATACGCATATTTATACCTCAGGGCGGAAAGTTGTGATTAGTGTCAATAAAATAAATTTATGTCTATAAAATAACCTGTAGTTGCCGATTGTCCCGCCGATTGACCACGAAACCCTTAAAGTTTTGTTAGTTTTCGCATCATTTTTCTTGCCATTTTTGCATCGCACAGTTAGGAGGTAATGGCTAGGAATTTAGGAGTTGTTAATGGTGCAATCGATCACAGTCATCGGGGGGACTAATGCTGGTCACCTGACTGGATTGGTGCCTGTGCCACTTGATAATGCCAGCCCGTCGGGGTTTGTGAGCAGCCTGCAGGCGCTTCTGGGCAGTAATACTAAAGGAACTGGTTATTCCGACTCAGTTAATTCTGGCGCGTTGTTCCTGAGTAATTTGAATGTTGTTGGCCAAAACGGGGCCATCGCGTTTGGCGCCAATAATACAGCTGTTCCGGGTATTTTGGAGCTGACCAATACCGATGCCAATGGATCGGTTCAATCTGGTTCGGCGAGTATCGTTGGGGTTGTACCGGTTAACTACAGTACGCTGATCGTGCAGGCGCCTGGCGATGAGACGATTTCGGGCAATGGCGCCAGCAATATGCTGGCCATCTTTGGTAAACAAAGCTCGGTGAATTATTACACCAATGGCGGCAGTGGAACAGTCATTGCGGGCGGATCTGGCGACTATGTTGGGTTAACAGGTAACCCATGGCAGTTTGTGGGTTCAACTGACGGTGGTGATACAGTGCTGGCTTCGGCGGCCGGATCATCTGTTTCAGTTTATGGTGTTGGCCTGAATACCTCAGGATACGGTGGTATTGCGAGTAACGTGGTCGGCATCGGTGCCAACAATGTTACGGTTAGCTCGTATGGTCCTAATGATCTGGTCGAAACATTCAACGATGGCACCGGCGTAATTTCGATGTATGGCGGCGGTAACGTGCTGGTGAATGGTGGCGCTACGACCGTTTATGCGATGGCTAGCAGCACTGCGGTCAACGCTTTTTTCGAAAACGATGGCGGGGAACTGGTATTCATCAATCAAAGTGCTGCGGCTGCGACGGTTTCCGGCGGTATCAACGGTGCTATCGGCGGCAATGTCACGGCCTTTGGTGGGGCCGGTGGCGGTGTGTACGTAGGCGGTGTTGCTGGTAATAACTCACTGGTTGGTGGTACCGGTATGGTAACGCTGTATGGTGGTGGTGCCAATACATACATGCTGGCAGCGGGTACTGTAACGGGCGGTACCAACGCCTTGTTTGCCAACAGTCCAGGCAGCGTCACAATGATTGGCGCTGCCGGATCAAGCAATAACCAGTTCACGGGCAGCACTGGCTCGCTTGTCGTATCTACCAATGGCTCAGGGTATCAAAACTACTTTGTTGGTTCTACTGGCCAGGAAAGTTTCACAGGTTCCACAGTATCTGGGGCGCATAACACTTACTATTTCCTACAGGACAGTACCGGTAGTGGCGCGGACGTTATCACGAACTTCAACTTTAACAGCGACTATATTAACATCAATCCGTTCAGCAATTCTGGTGGTCAAAACACCGGCGGCGTAAGCATCGCGGGCATCTCTCAGAATTTTGGTTCGGGTGGTGGCGTTGAATTGTTTCTGTCAAACCAGACGACCATCAAGCTTTATGGCGTGTCACTGACAGCGGCCGACGCGCAAACAGCTAGAGGCGGCGTTTACGGCTTCTAACGCTCCTTAACGTTAAAGTTGCTGAGAATTCTCCGTTTTAGCGTTTTCTATTTAGACCGAGCCGTGGCAAAATGCTGTTCACGGCTGGGCGAGACGTGTCGTCCCTCACGCGTTTGGAAACCTTTAAAGACGTCGGGACTCTACACATGTCGCGCCTCAATAATTTGCTGACCTGGCTTTCATCAAAACGGCGACTTATAAGTATTTTTTTGCTTTGCGCTTCCCCCTTGGGAATATTCATGGTTGTTGCGACGCCGCTTGGATCGTCACCCGACGAGCCATCACACATGGCGCGAGCTGAGGGCTTGATACGTGGCGTCATTCTCGCCGAGCGAAAGCCGATCACTGACCCTGAAACTGGAAAACCGAAGATGCTGACAGGGTTTTTAGTAGATGCGGGGATGTTCGGCGTGTCATTTCCGAAAACCGAATGGATAGATAACCGCCCTGTTGTTACGCAACAGGACTATGAGGCGGTGCGTAATGAGCCGATCCGGCATGATCTTGTGTTCGCGTTAATCCCAAACACTGCAACCTACTTTCCGGCCGCGTACGTTCCGGCCGCTTTCGGCCTCGCGGTCGGTGTGGCGACCAACGCGACACCGTTTCAGTGCATGATATTGGCACGCTTGGGCATGCTGCTTGCGTTCTTGGCTCTGGGGGCATTGGCGATATGGATCGCTGCCTATGGAGAGGCGCTTATCATAACAGTCTTGCTGATGCCGATGACGCTGAATCTAGCCGGCTCCATGAATCAAGATGGCGTGCTGATTGCCACGACATGTTTGTGCGCGGCCGCACTGACAGCCTGCCGTGATGGACGGCCATGGACCCGGACCGTTGCCCTGACAGCAATGTTTGTATTACTGTCAGCTAAACCAGCTTATGTGCCCTTACTGCCAGTGGTTGTGCTGCCGCTGGCACGTGCCGGATTTTGGCGGCGGGTTGCGCAAATGATGGCGGTCGCCATACCTGTCTTGATTTGGTTGGCTTTGATTGCCGCCTTCGTGATTGTGCCTTTTGGCACAGCTCCGTATCATCCAGGTCCGCTTTATACGGGGGATCGGAATACTGTGTTCACTACCTGGGATGCTGCGGCAAATGTCCATGTTTTGCTCGCCCAACCGGATCGTTTTATCACCCTGCCGCTGCGGACACTGCAAGCCTGGCACACTAGTTTTGAAAATCAAATGGTGGGTATGCTGGGTGCCCCTGGCCTGTGGCTGTCTGCATCGTATTACCATCTCTGGGAAACAGCACTTTTGATACCAGCTCTCGGGCTGGTGTTTGCACCGCGACCTGCCGCGCTTCCTGGTCAGAAGATGCTGGTCGATAATTTGTTCACTTGGCTTTTGATCATCCTAAGCTTCTGGCTGATTTTTATTGTCGCTTATGTTGATTGGACCGATGTAGGCGCAGCCGAAGTATGGGGCGTCCAAGGGCGCTATTTTCTAGTATTGCTGCCGTTCCTTCTGTTTGCTGTACCGGGTTGGCAAACCCGCTACCAGTTGCCGGCGATTGCACCGGCGATTCCCGCCATTGGGCTTGGGCTATTCGACCTTGGCTACTTGCCATCCAAATTAATAGCTTTTTATTATCTGCATTAGCGGTTCGCCGGATAATTTGTCTGGGTCAAGTCATGCGGCGTAACATCCCAAGCCAAAGAACAAGGGCCGGTTTTACGTATCAGGGCCACTGAACCTTCAAAACCAACCGCATATTCCTCGTGCGCTTTACCTGGCCGCCATATATGCGGCAGCACATATTGCTCAAAATCCATTGCGCGCTCGAGAATCTCAAAGCCAGTTTTTTCGTTAAAGAGCGCGTCCCAGGCAGTGTCAGAAAAACGCCAAAAGTCCCACGGTTGATCATGCATTGCCAGGGTCTGATGCGAAAATATCAGCCCCAAGCCGCCCGGTTTAAGGATTTTATTCATCTGGACAGCGACCGCCCAGGGCATAGATAAATGTTCAAAAGTGCTGACCGAATAGACCGCATCAAAGCTCTCCGGCGCAAACAACTTGGACATTTCATGTGCATCGCCCACGACATCCACGTTCTCACCCGGCAGGATATCCAGAACAATGCATTCAGAATCGCCGAACAAAGCACTGAGATCGTTTTTGCTTCGGTTGCGTCCGCCAATATCGAGAATTCGTACCCCGGGCCGGTTGGTCATTCGGAGGAATTTATTCATCATCACGGAGGGCGGGTGCAGCGGGATGCGAAGCCGGTCGCGGCATAGGGCTTCGAGCGTCGCCCGACCGGTCCAGCCACTTTCGGTTGTGAATTCAAGTGAGGCAGTCTCGTTAAAAATTTCCTCGTTCTTCAAAATTTGCACGCAAAAGCCTTTGCCTGGACCGAATGACGCCACCACTCCCCCATGATCAATACCAACTTTTGAGAACGAAGCGATTAGTTCGTCATTGATCATTTTGACGGCAGTCAGACGGTCTGACGGGTGATGAAACCAGCCTTGCACACGAACCGAATTGAAAAATTTGGTCGCAGAGTCGACCATGAACTGGTATTCACCGATTTTCATAAGATATTGTTCTCACAAGCAGGACCGATATGAATTGGTCCTACAATAGTAAAGCAGTCAAGACAAATACGTTCCGGCTTTGGCAGACGGCAGCAGACCGCTGGGATCAGGCGTTACAACGTGATGGCTTGGTGCTGCTAGATGATGTGATATAAAGGTGCAGGCCGCAGCAAAACATCGGGTGGAAACGGCGGCGGGCCGATGCCATTGAACGGGGAACGAGGGACTTTGGATGAGCGTCGAACTTACGATCGTCATGCCTTGCTTGAATGAAGCGGAGACGCTCGAAATCTGTATTCTGAAAGCGCAAGCGTTTCTCGACCGCGCGGGCATCTCAGGGGAAATCCTCATCGGTGATAATGGCTCGACTGACGGATCGCAGGACATCGCCCGGCGCTGCGGAGCACGCGTGGTCGATGTTGGGGTTAAGGGCTATGGTGCTGCCATATACGGTGCCGTGATGGAGGCGCGGGGTCGCTACTGCATAATGGGCGATTCTGATGACAGCTATGATTTCTGTCGGCTTGAATTGTTCGTCGAAAAGCTGCGTGGCGGCACCGATCTCGTCATGGGCAACCGATTCTTAGGAGGAATTGCCCCCGAGGCTATGCCTTGGCAGAACCGGTATATCGGAAACCCTATTTTATCAGGCATAGGCCGGCTTTTGTTTCGCTGCCCGGTGCGTGATTTTCATTGTGGCTTGAGAGGGTTTTCCAGAGAAGCATTTCTGCAGATGAGGCTCCGCACCGTCGGGATGGAATTTGCATCTGAAATGATTATCAAGGCGACCATCCTGAACATGAAGATAGCCGAGGTACCAACAACATTGGCGCCTGATGGCAGGTCGCGACCGCCACATCTGCGGCCGTATAGAGATGGCTGGCGGCATTTGCGCTTCATGTTGCTTTTCAGTCCGAACTGGCTGCTGTTATATCCCGGTCTGATGTTAATGCTGGCTGGCGTTGCGCTCGGCGTAACATTGGTGGTGCATCCGATCCGGATCGGATCGGTACGGCTAAGCATTGATACGCTGATTTATTGCGCTAGCATGATTGAAATGGGATTCCAGTCAGTCTTGTTCGCCTTGCTGTCGCGGTCATATGCGGCCCAGGAAGGGTTGATCCCAAGATCACGTCAAACAGCGTGGGTGGATCGCATCGTTTCGCTCGAGCGGGGTTTAGTGCTGGGTATTGTACTAATTGTCGCGGGGCTCTTGATGCTCACACATGCGCTGACCGCGTGGTCGAATACCGGCTTCGGAAATCTTGATGTAGAGCAAGTCACGCGCACGGTGGTCGGCTCATCTCTGTGCCTATGTTTGGGTTTTGAAGTCATACTCTCTAGCTTGCTGCTAAGCACGTTCAGATTATCCTTGCGTGGTACAACATAATGGTCGGGCAATGGCGAGGCTTCACTTGGTGTTTATATCGGATCGCTGGGCAACCTGCTTACAAAAAAGCGGACTGAGCTAATGGCATTCGGCAATATTACCGTAAAGGCGTGTCCCGCTAGTTTGGGGACTGCCTTTTGTGCCGTGCGTCGCTGGCTGCTGGTACCGCTTTGGTGGCTGTCTGCAAAGCCTCGGATGGTCATGCTGTTTTTGCTGTGTGCTGGGCCTGTTGGTGTCTCAATGGTGTTCTTAACGCCGCCAGGCCAAGTTCCTGACGAGCCGGCGCACATGGCACGAGCGGCGGCTTTAATACATGGAGCGATTTTGCCCATACGAAAGCTGAGCGTGGATGCCGCAACCGGCCAGCAGACCTTGCTCTCAGGCGTGCAGGTCGATACCGGCCTGTTCAGCGAATCTTTTGGCCGGATGGGCGACAAAAATAATCCTCATAGTGTGACGCTGGGCGATTACTGGGCCTCGCGAAACGTTCCATCCAATCACAAGCTGGAATTCGCCAATATTCCCAATACCGGCACATATTTTCCAGCAACCTATCTGCCGGCGGCCATTGGAATGGCTGTTGGGATCGCCTTCAATGTCGACCCTTATACATGTATGGCCCTCGGGCGGTTCAGTATGCTGGTGGCGTTTCTAGCACTAGGAGCAGCGTGCCTCGCAATTACGGCCTATGGCGAAGCTTTGCTGATGGCGGTGCTAATTTTACCAATGACGCTGAATCTTGCGGGGTCTTTAAACCAAGACGGCCTGCTCATCTCAATGTCTGCGTTATGTGCGGCTATATTTACAAAAGACCCGTCGAGACACCCGAGGTTGCGTTGGCTGGGATTGCTGCTCCTTGCGCTAATTTTGGGTTCCAAGCCACCTTATATGGCTTTGTTGGGTTTGGCTTTGCTGCCCCTGCGGGCGCCCGGGCTCTGGCGGCGAGCGCTCGCTATGCTGATTACTGCCCTTCCGGTTCTCTTTTGGATTGGCCTTATTTTAGCGTTCGCCGTGATTCCATTGGGATCGGCGGCCTACCAGCCCGGGCCCTTGTATCAGGGAGATCCGCACACCGTGTTCCACCAATTCAGCCCGTCCGACAATCTCAATATATTGCTCAATCAACCTTTCCGCTTGGTCAGCATGCCGTGGCAGTTATTTGTGCAATCGGGGGTGCTCATTGGCAAGGAAATGATCGGTATTCTCGGCTGGCTGCAATTGATTTTCCCGGACAAATTTTATTCCGCTTGGTCGATCGCTTTGTCGATTGCCTTGCTGGGTTTGGTATTTACCAAGCGGACCCCCGAAGGTGGAGTGAGCGCGCCAATTATTACAGGCACCTACGTTTTGACACTTATAATCAGTAGCCTTTGGGCGGTCATAATTGTCTGTTACATTGATTTCACATTTGTGGGCCAAGCCGATATTGGCGGTCTGCAGGGGCGGTATCTTCTGGTTCTGATGCCGTTTGTCACGTTGGCCATCCCGGTTTGGCGGAGCCGTTGCGCGGTTCCCGCAATCGTACCCGCCCTACCCGCTATCGCGTTGGGATTTTATGACATTGGATACCTGCCGCTCAAAACAGTGGCATTTTTCTATATGCACTGAGCATAACGCGAAATCCAAGAGCCCAGGAAGGCTGCCGTCGGCAAGCCAACCGGGCCTTCGATGCTTGGTTAAATCGCCAGCAGCAGCCGGCGGGGGTCTTCCAGGCTTTCCTTCACGCGGACCAGGAACGAAACCGCCTCGCGGCCGTCGATGATGCGGTGGTCGTAGGAGACGGCCAGGTACATCATTGGGCGGATTTCCACCTTGCCGGCGATCGCCACCGGACGGTCCTGGATTTTGTGCATGCCTAAAATGGCCGATTGCGGCGGGTTCAAAATCGGGGTGCTCATCAGGGAGCCGTACACGCCGCCATTGGTGATCGAGAAGGTGCCGCCGGAGAGTTGTTCCAGCTTCAGCGTGCCCTCCTTGGCGGCTTTGGCAAAGCCAGCGATAGCGGCTTCGATTTGCGCGATGCTCATCTGGTCGGCATCACGGATCACCGGTACCACCAAGCCATTCGCGCCGCCGACGGCGATGCCCATGTGAACGAAGTTTTTGTAAACAATATCGTCACCGTCGATCTCGGCATTCACCGCCGGGAATTCAGCGAGGGCGGCACACACGGCTTTTACAAAAAAGCCGTTGAAACCAAGGCGCACGCCTTTATGCTTTTTCTCGAAGGCGTCCTTATATTCGGCGCGTAAACCCATAATCGCGCTCATGTCCACCTCGTTGAAGGTGGTCAGCATGGCAGCGGTGTTCTGGGCTTCCTTCAGGCGCGAGGCGATGGTTTTGCGCAGGCGTGTCATTTTCACGCGCTCTTCGCGGGCCTCGGTGGCGCGCGGCGCTTTGGCAGCGGCGGGTACGGCGGCCGGGGTGGGCTTGTTCACAAAGGCCAGCACATCGCCCTTGGAGATACGGCCATCCTTGGCGGTGCCCGCGCCGATTTCAGCGGCGCTCAGGTTTTTTTCTTCCATCAGCTTAGCGGCTGCGGGCAGCGGCGCAACACCGGGCCGTGCCACCGGGCCGGGCGCAGTTTGCTGGGCATGGACGCCTGGTGAAGCCACCGTGGCAGGCTTGGCCGCTACCGGCGCCGCGGCGGCGGTAGCCGCTCCAGCACCACCAATCCGCCCGAGCACTGCACCGATTTCAACTTCACTGCCTTCAGGGATGATGATTTCAGAAATGACGCCAGCTTCCGGGGCGTTGATTTCCACGGTCACTTTGTCAGTTTCCAACTCCACCAGAGGCTCATCAGCGGCTACATTATCGCCGACCTTTTTCATCCAGCGGGCGATGGTGGCAGTGGTGACACTTTCGCCAAGCGTCGGAACGGTAATGTCGGCGGCCATGGGGTGCTCCTTAAGCAACGGTCAAACTTCAGTCGTATTGGAAAGCCGTGGAAAACCGCTCGCGCGGCCTTGACGGGGTAGGGGTTACACCGACAGCGCCTCGTTCACCAGTGCAGCCTGTTCGGCGGTATGAACTTTGGCAAGGCCGGTGGCCGGGCTGGCAGCGGCGGTACGGCCAACGTAGCGTGGGCGCTTGGCGGCATTGTCCAGGCACACCAGCACGCTTTCAATCCGCCGGTCCAGGAAGGTCCAGGCACCGTTATTTTCGGGCTCTTCCTGGCACCACACCACATCGGCGTTTTTGTAAGCCTCGATGGCGGCTTTCAGGGATTTGGCGGGGAACGGATAAAGCTGTTCCATCCGCACGATCGCCACATCCTTGATGCCACGCTCGCGGCGCTCGGCCAGCAGGTCGTAATAAACTTTGCCGGTGCACAGCACCACGCGCTTCACTTTTTCAGGGGCCACCAGATCATCAGTCTCGGGGATAACGAATTTGAAGCCGGAGCCGTTGGTGAATTCATGCAAGGATGAAACCGCCAGCTTGTGACGCAGCAGCGATTTGGGTGTCATCACAATCAGCGGCTTGCGGAAGTTGCGCTTCAACTGGCGGCGCAGCGCATGGTAGTAATTGGCAGGCGTGGTGAGGTTGCACACGCTCATGTTGCGCTCGGCGCAAAGCTGCAAATAGCGCTCCAGACGGGCGGAGGAATGTTCCGGACCCTGGCCCTCGTTACCGTGGGGCAGCAGCATGGTAAGGCCACACATACGCAACCATTTGGTCTCGCCGCTGGCGATAAACTGGTCGATAATCACCTGTGCACCGTTGGCGAAATCGCCAAATTGCGCTTCCCACAGCACCAGCACACTGGGGTCGGCGAGGGCGTAGCCATATTCAAAGCCCAGCACGCCGGCTTCTGAGAGCAGGGAGTTGAAAATTTCGATATTCGGCTGGCCAGGCTTGATGTTATTGAGGGGGGTGTATTCGTTCTGGTTGGTCTGGTCGATGAGCACCGCATGGCGGTGGCTGAAGGTGCCGCGCTGGCAATCTTCACCTGAAAGGCGCACGCGGTGGCCATCGAGCATCAGGGTGCCAAACGCTAATGCTTCGCCAGTCGCCCAGTCGATGCCCTCGCCAGTGTCGAACATGGCCTGCTTGGCTTCAAGCTGGCGCAGGATTTTCGGGTTGAGGTCGAAGTTTTCCGGCGGGCGGGCTAGCGCGGCGCCAACTTCCTTCAGTTGTTCCAAGGGAGCCGCGGTAGCTTCTTCGGTTTGCTCGTCCTCATCGGCGGCCTGATTCAAGCCAGCCCAATGGCCTTCCAGCCAGTCGGCTTTGTTCGGCTTGTAGGATTGCGCGCCTTTATAAGCGTCTTCCAGCTTCTGGTTATAAGTGTCGGTGATGTCCTTCACCTGTGCCTCGGTCACGCTACCTTCGGCGATGAGGCGTTTGGCATATAGCGCCTGGGTGGTGGGCAGCGCTTTGATGGCCTTGTACATCACCGGCTGGGTGAATGCTGGTTCGTCGTTTTCATTGTGACCATGGCGGCGGTAGCAAACCAGGTCGATCACCACGTCAACGGCAAACTCCATCCGGAATTCAGTGGCAAGGTGCGCTGCGAACACCACCGCTTCGGGGTCGTCACCGTTCACATGCAAGATCGGGGATTGCACGGCCTTGGCGACGTCGGTGCAATACAGGCCGGAGAAAGCGTGGGCCGGCACGGTGGTGAAACCGATCTGGTTGTTGACCACCAGGTGGATCGAGCCGCCGGTGCGGTAGCCAATGAGCTGGCTCATCGCCAGGGTCTCATAAACCAGGCCTTGGCCGGCGAAGGCGGCGTCGCCGTGCATCACAATGGCCATGGCGGATTTGCGGGATTTGTCGCCCACCATATCCAGCCGGGCGCGGATTTTGCCGACCACCACCGGGTCTACCGCTTCCAGATGCGACGGGTTGGGTTGCAGCGAGAGATGCACCTGATTGCCGTTGATGGTGATGTCGGTGGAGGTGCCGAGATGATATTTGACGTCGCCGGAGCCTTGCACGTCGTTTGGCTTGGCGCTCTCGCCTCCGAACTCACTGAACAGAGCGGTGAGCGGCTTTTGCACAATGTTAACCAGGGTATTCAGGCGGCCACGGTGCGGCATCCCGATGGCGATTTCCTTCACGCCATGGTTGGCAGCGGTCTCGATGATACCGTGCAGGGCGGGGATGGTGCTCTCACCGCCTTCAAGGCCGAAGCGCTTGGTGCCGACATAGCGGCGCTGGCAGAAGGTCTCGAAACTGTCAGCTTCAGTAAGTTGGCTCAGGATTTTGGCTTTCTCGTCCTTATTGAACGCCTTGGCCCAAGGGGCACCTTCGATGCGGCGCTGAATCCAGGATTTTTGCGCGGGGTCCTGGATATGCATGAATTCCACGCCGATCGGCCCGCAATAGGAGGCACGTACGGTCGCAAGAATTTCCCGCATGGTAGCGGTCTCAAACCCCAGGACGCCGTCGATGAAGATCGGGCGGTCCATGTCTTCGTCGCCGAAGCCATAGGTTTTGGGGTCAAGCTCGGAATAATAACGCGGGGATTTCAGGCCCAGCGGGTCGAGTTGGGCTTCAAGATGGCCGCGTACGCGATACACCCGGATCAACATCAAAGCGCGGATTGAATCGAGCGTGGCGGCGCGGGTGTCGGCGGTGGGGGGCTTGGCGGGTTTGGCGGCCGGCGTTGCCTCGCTTTCAAACTCCAGAGGGCGGGGGGCCCATGAGGCCCCGATGGCATCGGTCAGGACCGATTTAGCTTCATCGTTGAGCGCCGAGAACAGGCTGGCAAAATCCGGGTCCACGGAATCGGGGGCAGAAATCCACTTGGCATAGAGCTGGGCGATAAACTGGGCGTTCGCCCCATTCATGGCAGTCGCTAACACATCGAAGCCGGGCATTTAGACCTATCCTCTAAAAATTTTGGCACACCAAACATTAAAACGGCGGCGAGCTACATAAGCCACACCGCCGTTCTTGCCGTGGTCTCGCGTGGTAGGGCTGGGTTGTTTTTTCTGCATAACCCTACCTTAAGAAATACTTAAAACAGTAACATGCCGTGATCTTAGCAGCCCGGTTGAGAGTCGTCCTGCGGGTTAATTTTCCCGTCATTCCCCTGTGGAGGTAATGACGGGATGCGGGTTTTAGCCCCGCAGCGCCTTCACCATGGTGCTGCCAAGAGCTGCTGGGCTATCGGCAATGTGAATGCCGGCTTCCAGCATGGCGGCAGTTTTGGCTTGCGCCGTGTCCTTGCCACCGGAAATAACGGCGCCGGCATGGCCCATGCGGCGGCCCGGAGGGGCGGTTACACCGGCGATGAAGCCGACGATGGGTTTTTTGATTTTGTGGCGGCGCAGGAATTCAGCCGCGTCGATCTCCGACGGGCCGCCGATTTCGCCGATCATGATGATCGCCTGGGTCTCGTCATCGTGCAGGAACATCTCCAGCACTTCGATGAAATCCAGCCCCTTGACCGGGTCACCACCGATGCCGACGCAGGTGGACTGGCCGAGGCCGGCTGCCGTGGTCTGCGCGACAGCTTCATAGGTCAGCGTGCCGGAGCGGGAAACAATGCCGATGGAACCACGCTTGTGAATGTGGCCTGGCATGATGCCGATTTTGCATTCGTCGGGGGTGATCACGCCGGGGCAGTTCGGGCCGACCAGCAGGGACTTGGAGCCAGACAAAGCGCGCTTGACGCGCACCATGTCGAGCACCGGGATGCCTTCGGTGATGCAGACGATCAGCTCGATGCCGGCATCGATGGCTTCCAGGATGGAGTCAGCGGCGAACGGGGGCGGCACATAGATGGCCGAGGCATTGGCGCCGGTTTTGGCGCGGGCTTCACCGACCGTGTTGAACACCGGCAGGTCCAGATGCTTCTGGCCGCCCTTGCCGGGGGTGACGCCGCCGACAACTTTGGTGCCGTAGGCGAGGGCTTGTTCAGAGTGGAAGGTGCCTTGCGCGCCGGTGAAACCCTGCGTGATGACCTTGGTGTTTTGATGAACGAGAATGGCCATTACGCAGCTTCCTTTACGGCTTTAACGATTTTTTCAGCGGCGTCAGCCAGATTGTCAGCCGAAATGATCGGCAGGCCGGACTTCGCCATAATGTCCTTGCCCAACTGCACGTTGGTGCCTTCGAGGCGGACAACCAGCGGCACCGAGAGTGAAACTTCGCGGGCAGCGGCGATGACGCCTTCCGCGATCACGTCGCAGCGCATGATGCCGCCGAAGATGTTGACGAGGATGCCTTCAACATTCGGGTCGGAGAGGATGATTTTGAACGCCGCAGTCACGCGTTCCTTGGTGGCGCCGCCGCCGACATCGAGGAAGTTGGCAGGCTCAGCGCCGTACAATTTAATGATGTCCATGGTGGCCATGGCGAGGCCCGCACCGTTGACCATGCAGCCGATCGAACCGTCGAGCGCCACATAATTCAGGCTGTGCTTGGTGGCTTCCAGTTCCTTCGGGTCTTCTTCGCCTTCATCGCGCAGCGCCTCGATGGCTTCATGGCGATACAGCGCGTTGTCGTCGAAGGATACTTTGGCATCCAGCGCGATGATCTCACCGGCGCCGGTGACCACCAGCGGGTTGATTTCGATGGTGGCGCAATCCAGGGCCACGAACGCCTTATACATGGCGTCCACAAACTTGCCGAACGTGGCAATTTGCTTGCCTTCAAGGCCGAGACCAAACGCCAGCTTGCGGGCGTGGAAGGCGGAGATGCCGGAGGCCGGGTCAACCGGCGCGCGCAGGATTTTCTCGGGGTGGTGTTCGGCCACTTCCTCGATTTCCATGCCGCCTTCAACGGAGGCGATGATGACCACTTCGGAGACCGAACGGTCGATGAGGAGCGAGAGGTAAAGCTCGCGCTTGATGTCGCAGCCGGATTCTACATAGACGCGGCGGACCAGACGGCCGGCTGGGCCGGTCTGCTTGGTGATCAGCGTGTGGCCGATCATCGCTTCCGCGGCTTCGCGCACTTCATCAAGCGACTTGGCAAGGCGAACGCCGCCTTTGCCTTCCGGGGCGTCTTTGAATTTGCCAGCGCCGCGGCCACCCGCGTGAATTTGTGACTTTACCACATAAATCGGGCCAGGTAGCTTTTTGGCAGCTTCCACTGCTTCATCAGGGGTCCACGCGATATGGCCGTCTAAAACGGCGACGCCGTAGGTTTTGAGCAATTCCTTGCCCTGATATTCATGTATGTTCATGTGGGAGTGGCCTACCTGTTCTGAGAGTTGGTTGAAGATCAGACGCGAAAGGTTTTGGGCGTGCTACTCCAAACGTGAATAACCAGCAAGCAGCCATTGTGCGCTGCGCCATAGGCTCAACTTGACAAAAGTTTCACTTTGGCGGGCGGAAAAAATAAGTTCACCTGCCGCCCAATTTCATAGGCGGCGGCGTCACCGGCGCGGATAATGATGGTGACCGGCTCCGGCATTGCGCAACTCAGGCGTAAATCGCGGCCCTGTTCGCGGATGCCGGTGATCATGGCGGGCCGACCCGAGGGGGCGATCTGGATGTCCTCGGCCCGGATGGTGCAAGTGGCAGCGTTCTGCGGCCAGAAATTCTGATAGCCGAGCAGTTGCGCGGCGGCGATGCTGGCGGGGTTGTCGAATAAATGCCGGGGCGTGCCCTGCTGGATGACTTTATCCTCGGCCAGCAGCACCACCCAGTCGGCCAGGGCGGCGATGGCGGGATCGTGGGTGGCGGCCAGGGCGGGGATTCCGGTGGCGTCGATGGTATCGATCAGTTGTGCCAGAACCTCGTCGCGGGTGGCGGCATCAAGGGCGGCGGAGGGCTCGTCGAGCAACAGCAGTTGCGGACGGCGGGCCAAAGCCCGGGCCAGGCCGACACGCTGGGCCTCACCGCCAGAAATTTTAGCGCCGTTGCGGGTGGCGAGATGTCCTATGTTAAGGTCGTCGAGATGGGCTTGGGCGCGTTGCAGGCGGTCTGGCCCGGTAAGTGCGAAAGCAGCGTTTTCGAGCACGCTCAGATGCGGGAACAAGGCGGCACCTTGTGGCAGATACCCAATCGGGCGGTCCTGCGGCGGCAGCCCGCCCCAGGGCGTGCCGGTGGCCGGCAACAGCCCGGCCAGGGCTTTGAGCAATGAGGTTTTGCCGGCACCTGAGCGGCCGAGCAGGGCGGTAAAGCCACGCACCTCAAATTGGGCGCTGAGCGCCACCGGGCTGGCCAGGGTATAGTTGATCAGGAGCGTCACGCTCCCTGGTTACTGTGGGGCGGTACGGCTACGCAAACCCAGCCACAGCGGCAGCGGCAAGGCTACCACCAGAAACACCGCCAGTAGGGGAAATACGGCGCTGATACCTTGGTCTTGCAAATCCACCCATAGCCGTACCGGCAAGCCTTGTGGGAAATAAGCGATGATCAGGACGATGCCGAACTCGCCCATGGCCCTGACCCACGCCAGCGCCAGCGCCGCCGCCAATCCGCGTTGCGCCAATGGCAATGTGACGCGGAAAAATAGCGGCAGGCCAGCGACGCCCAGTGTGCGGGACACGTCTTCCAACTCGCCAGGCACCTGCGCCAGGGCGGCGCGCGCGGCGATGACATAGGTGGGCAGGGCGGCGTAAAGAGCCGCCAGTACGAAGGCGGCCGGCGTGTTGGTGAGCATTAGTCCGATATTGGCCAAGGCGGCCCCCACCGGCGCGGCGGGGCCGTAAAATGCCGCCAATAATATGCCAATCGCCAAGGTGGGCATCAGCATCGGGATCAGCACCAGCGCTTCAGCCAGGCCGCTGGTGCGGGTTTTGCGGCGGGCAAGATAAAGTGCGAGAGGCGTGCCGAATAAAGCAATAAACCCGAGCGCGATGATGCCGCCGAGGAGTGAGGTGGTAACGGCGCGGATATCATCGGCAGACAAACCGGTATTTGACCAGTTACCGCCACTGAGCAGGCCAAATAACGGGACAGTCAGGAAGCCGAGGGTCAACAGAATGCTAACGGGAACGGCAAAGCCAAGCAGACGCAAAAAAAGCTGCCCGCGCACACGGGGGCGCGCGCGGGCATAAGTTGTAGGAATTTTATCGAGAGGCGGCTGATTGTTCAGATTTTTGGCCCTTTGGCTGGCCCGTAGCCATATTCAGCAAAAATGGCCTGACCGGTTTTGCTTGCCAGGAAATTCACGAAGCCCTGTGCCGCCAACGGGTTGGTGGCGTTCTTCAGTGCCGCTGCATAGAACACCAGCAGGCCTGGGTGCAGGGTTTTGGTGACACCCTTGGCGGTGACGGTGAGGGCGGCTTTGCTGTACCAGTCCTTGGCTTTGCTGGGATCGGAGAAATTGATCTCGGCCGGCAATGCGATGAACGGCAGCTTTTGCGAGACCACGGCGCTCTGATAGCTGAGCGTGGCGTCGATCTGGCCTTCCTGCAGGCGCGATAGCAATGAGGGTTCGGTGAAAATTTGCGCCTCATTCACATCTGCCCCGGCGATAGCTTTGGCGAGGCCAGGTTGCTTATAAAACAGCTCTGCCAGTTGCAGCGTGTAGAGCACGTACTGACCTTGCGGGTCGGTATTAGGGTCGGTGCGGCCAAAGCGGAAACCCGGTTCACGCAGGATTTTGGTCCAGTCGGCACCCTTGGCCTTGGCGATGGCGGCAGCGAATTTAGACGTGGGGGCGTAGGCCAGCACAATCTGGGTGCTTGCCACCGGGATGCCCTGCCCTTTATCAACCAGGCCCGCTTCCTCAACAGCTTTCATCGGCGCGGGTGAGACCGGGATGAACACGTCCGCCATCATGGTTTTGGCCGAGAGCAAATGCGCCAGCGCCATCGCGGCCTGGCCGATGCCCTGATATTGTGTGCCGGATTTCGCTTGGTAAGCAGGGCCCACACCCTCATCCATCACCACGCCCATTGAGCCGGCGAAGGCGACGGTGAATTTACCATCAGCCGCCTTGTCGTCAGCTTGGGCCCACGGCAGGCCGGTGGCCATGAGTGCTGAGCTGGCGGCGAGCAAGGTACGGCGGGATATTTGCATTTTTGGACCCTCAATATGTTTGCATAGCGATATCGCCATTCAAACATATCGTCAACGGCGCTGGTTCATGCTTGGCTGGGTCATGTCCAAATTTGTCCAGCGCACCAGTCTGCATATCCGTGTCATCACCGAGGGTGGGGTGGTGTTCGGCTGGGGGCGGGCGGATTTGCTGAGCCATATCGCCAATACCGGCTCGATCGCGGCGGCGGGACGGCAGATGGGGATGAGCTACAAACGGGCCTGGGCGCTGGTTGAGGCGTTGAATCATGCATTTCAAACCCCGTTGGTGGAAGCGGCAAAAGGCGGGGCAGGTGGCGGCGGCGCGCACCTCACGCCGCTGGGGCTGGAGATGCTGGCAGCCTACCGGGAGATTGAAATTGTTGCGGCCGAAGCCGGGGCCGCTGCCCTGGAAAAAATCGGTGCAGCATTGAAGCCCTGATCGGTTCCCGGCGACGCTAAAACGCTGTACGAGTTTATTATGCTGACCGATTTACCTAACATGCTCACCCTTTCGCGCATCGCCGTTATTCCGGTGATTGTTCTGCTGGTGGCGATTGGTGCGCCCTGGTCGGCGCTGACGGCTTCATTATTGTTCGGGGCGGCGGGTATTACTGATTATCTGGATGGCCGTTTGGCGCGTGACATGATGCAGCTTTCGGATTTTGGCCGGATGCTGGACCCGATTGCCGATAAGCTGCTGATTGGCGCAACCTTGATGGCGTTGGTGGGGTTTGGGCATCTGCCAGGTTTAGGCATTTACCCGGCAATCGTCATCATGCTGCGAGAAATTCTGGTGAGCGGCTTGCGTGAATATCTGGCGGAAATCCGGGTGGGGCTGCCGGTGACCAAGCTGGCAAAATGGAAGACCGGCGTGCAGATGGTGGCATTGGGCTTGCTGCTGGCCGGGAATGAAGGGGCCAAGTTGGTGTGGTTGGGATGGCTGCCGATGGATTGGATTGGCGCGACATTATTGTGGACAGCCGCTGTACTGACCCTGGTAACCGGGTGGGATTACCTGAATGCCGGTTTGCGGCATGTGACGACCACCAAGCCGGTTGCGTAAGTAAATTATGAAAGTTTTGGGGATTGTGGGCTGGTCCGGCAGCGGCAAAACCACCTTGCTGACCGCCATGATCGGCTGCCTGCGGGCGCGGGGGCTTCGTGTTTCCACCGTCAAGCACGCTCATCACGCCATTGAAATGGATCAGCCGGGTAAGGATTCCTACCGCCACCGCCATGCCGGTGCGTCGGAGACGATTCTGGCCAATGCGGCGCGGTTTGCGTTGTTCAGTGAGCATCGAGATGCCCCGGAGCCCGGCCTGGGCACTTTACTGGCCAGGTTGGCGCCGGTTGATATTGTGCTGGTTGAAGGCTTCAAGAGCTACGACTTCCCGAAGTTGGAGGTTTATCGGCCGCAACTGGGCAAGGCACCGCTGTGGAGGGATATGAATGTGATGGCGGTCGCCTCCGATGCCGCCTTGTCGAATTGTCCGGTACCGGTGCTTGACCTTAATAAGCCAGATGATGTGACGTATTTTGTATTATCCCGGCTTGGGTTAGAAACCGGCGTGTCGACGTGACGGGAGAGTTTGATTTGCGGCAAGTTTTGGTTCTGGCGTCATTGCTTTTGCTCGGCGCGTGCAGCAGCGAACGGCAATTCAGCATGGATTCGATATGGCCGTTCGGCAACCCGAACGGGCCGGTTGCGTACGGTGAAACCGCGCAGCGGGCGCTGGGCAATGCGCCGCCGGTCACGCCGATTGCGCCACAGGCCGGCAACGTGTGGCCAGGCCCGGTAAGGCCGGTGCCCACCATCGCCGATCAGCAAAAGCAGATGAACCAGCCGCTCGGTGAAGCCTATACGCCGTCATTGCCCTCGCCGTATCCGCCAGGGGTTATACCGCCGACCAATGCCGATTTGAGCGGCGTAAATTTTTCGGCTTCCCCCGGTGCCGTCGCCACCAAAATTGAACCAAAATAATGAAGCTGCTGTATTTTGCCTGGCTGCGTGAAAAAATTGGCCTTTCCGAAGAAGACGTGATGCTGCCTGAAAATTTGCGGAGTGTTGCGGATTTGGTGGAATGGTTGCGCGGGCGCGGGCCGGGCTATCAGGCGGCGTTTGCGCAGACCAAACTGGTGCGCTGTGCGATTGATCAGGATTTTGCGCAAGCTGATTCCAGCATCGCAGGGGCCACGGAAATTGCGTTTTTTCCACCGGTGACGGGGGGATAATGCCGCGGATTATCGTTCAGCAGAAGGATTTTGATACCGGTGCCGAACTGGCACGGTTGAATGCGGGCGATGTTGGCGGGATCAGCAGTTTTATTGGCGTGGTGCGCGGTGAGGGCAAAATTACGGCCTTACATCTGGAGCATTACCCCGCCATGACCGAGCGGGCGCTCATGAAAATTGCCGATGAGGCGATGGCACGCTGGCCGCTCAGTGATTGCACCATCATCCACCGGGTTGGCACATTGCATCCGGGCGACAATATTGTGTTTGTGGCAGCTGCTAGCGCACATCGCGATGCAGCGTTGCGGGCCACGGCTTTTTTGATCGACTGGTTGAAAACCTCGGCCCCCTTTTGGAAGCGTGAGGATTTTGTCGGCGGTGATACGGCCTGGGTAGCGGCGCGCGAGGCGGATGAAGCGGTTGCGGCGGCGTGGGTTAAATAGTTTTATTGAGAGTCGCGTAAACGATAAAAATGATTTTTGAGGAGTAACGACATGGCCACTAAATCACGTCACCCTGAGACATTGGCTTTGCACGCCGGTTGGCGGGCGGATGCCACCACCGGCTCGGTGGCGGTGCCGATCCATCAGACCACATCATATCAGTTCAACAGCCCGGAACATGCGGCGAATTTATTTGCGCTGAAGGAATTCGGCAATATTTACACCCGCATCATGAACCCCACCACGGCGGTGCTGGAAGAGCGTCTCGCCGCGATTGAAGGTGGGGTGGCGGCGCTGTGCGTGGCCTCTGGTCAGACGGCTTCGGCCTATGCGATTCAAAATTTGGCGCGGGCCGGTGACAACATTGTCTCATCAACAAATTTATATGGCGGCACCTGGAATTTATTTGCCAACACGCTGAAGGACCAGGGCATCGAGGTGCGGTTTGTCGATCCGGCCGACCCCGAGAATTTTCGCCGCGCCACCGATGATAAAACCCGCGCCTATTACGCAGAAACCTTACCGAACCCGAAGCTGAAAGTGTTCCCGATTGCCGAGGTCGCGGCGATTGGCCGGCCTTTGGGAATTCCGTTGATTGTGGATAACACCGCCGCCCCTTTGTTGGCGCGGCCGTTCGACCACGGCGCCGCGATCGTGGTGTATTCCACCACCAAATATATTGGTGGGCATGGCACCAGCATTGGTGGTGCCATTATTGACGGCGGCAATTTTGATTGGGGTGCGCATCCGCAACGCCAGCCATTGTTGAACACACCTGACAACAGTTATCACGGTGCGGTGTGGGTGGAAGCGGTGAAGCCGTTGGGGCCGATTGCCTATATCATCCGCGCCCGTGTGGTGCTGCTGCGCGACCTTGGCGCCGCCCTGTCACCCTTTAATGCGTTCCAGATCATTCAGGGTTTGGAGACTTTGCCGTTGCGCATAACCCGGCATTGCGAAAATGCCGAAGCTGTCGTGAAGTTTTTAACCGCGCAGAAAAATGTGACGAAGGTGATTCACCCGAGCGTGGCGACCGGCGATGATAAAATCCGGGTGGAAAAATACTTACACGGCGGCCATGGCGGGTTGGTAGGCTTTGAACTGGCGGGCGGCAAAGAGGCCGGCGTGAAATTTATTTCGGCACTCAAACTATTTTACCATGTTGCCAATATTGGTGATTCGCGCAGTCTGGCAATTCACCCGGCCAGCACCACCCATTCGCAATTATCGCCCGAGGACCAACTCTCGACCGGTGTTTCGGATGGCTATGTCAGGTTGTCGATCGGGCTTGAGCATATTGACGATATTATTGAGGACCTCGCGCAAGCTCTTGATACCTAGTTTGCCCTGCCAAATGTCTCCGCTATAGTCGGGTAATGGACCTTAAAGATCATATTCGCGGTATTCCGGATTTCCCCAAGCCGGGGATTCTTTTCTACGATATCTCAACATTGTTGCGGCATGCCGATGCCTGGCAGGTGGCGGTGGGGCGGATGGCTAACCTGGTGCGGGCGTATCATCCCACCGTATTGGCGGGGGTTGAGAGCCGGGGCTTTCTGCTGGCGGCACCGTTGGCGCTGAAAATGGGCTGCGGGTTTGTGATGCTGCGCAAACGCGGCAAGCTGCCGGGTGCGACCGTCGGGCTGGATTACGACCTCGAATACGGCCAGGACCGCATTGAAATTCAGGCCGATGCCGTGCAGCCCGGTGCCCGGGTGGTGGTGGTGGATGATCTGCTGGCGACCGGCGGCACCATGGCGGCGGGGATTAAATTGCTGGAAAACGTTGGCGCGGAGGTGGTGGCTGCCGCAGCGTTGATCGAATTGAGCTTCCTGGGTGGCCGCCAGCGGCTCAGCGTGCCGTTCGAGTCGCTGGTTCAGTACGATAGCTAACGCGCAAAAGGCTGGCGCAATGGGTGGAAATTCATGAAACGCCGGGGATTTTTGGCTGCGGCTGCGATGTCGGGGATGCTGCCTAAATGGGCGCTGGCCGACGCGGGCGCGCCATCGCTGGCGCTGCTGGTGGCGGGGCCTGATGGCGAGTTGACCAGCCGCTGGGGCAATGCGCTGGCGCTCAGCATGTCCGCCGGGTTTCCAGGCACACCTGATATTATTACCCAGCCGACCGGCGGTTTGGATGGTGTAACCGGCGCGAACAAGCTCGACGCTCTGGTGGTGCCGGATGGCAAAACCGCCGCGATTTTGCCGGGCGCGTCGCTGATCGCCTGGTTAACCGGCGATAGCCGTGTGCATTTTGACCCGACGCGCTGGGCGCCGGTGATGGCCGGCACAAATTCCGGCGTGCTGGTGGTGCGGCTGGGCGATAAGGTGCCGAGCCTCGAGGCTTTGCAGGCGTTTGGTACCCTGCGGTTGGCTGCCGACCAGCCCGAGAGTAACGATTTACCGGCACTGATCGCGCTGAACCGCATGGGTGTGCAGGTCGCCCCGATTTTCGGCCTGCGCGGTACCGCGGCCAAAACCCGCGCCTTTGTCGCTGGTGATGTCGATGCGATTTTTCTGTGTGGAGAGGGTGTACCCGAGGATGTGGCGCCCTTGAGCGCCAATGGCGGCGTGGTGGCGTTCTCAATCGGCCGGGTGGTGGATGGCACTTTGCAGTCCGACCCGCTGTTTCCCGGCGTGCCAGAAGCCACCCAGTTTGCCCCGGCGGCGAGCTTGCTGGGGGCAGCGTATAAAGCCGCAGCGGCGGCGGCGCGGTTGGATTATTTTATGGTATTGCCAAGGTTATCCGACCCCGCTTCGCAGGCGGCATGGCGGCAGGCAGCCGACAGCGCGATTGCCAGCCCGGCCATGGTAGCGGCGGCCAGCGCCAGTTCGGTGGCGCTGCTGGCGGCGGGCGATGCGATTGCGGAACTGGCGGCGTTGGATATTTCAACGGTCGATCAGGTGGGCTTGCAAAATTTCCTGTCCACGCAGTTTGGCTGGCACGCGGGCTGAACGGGCTTGGCGAAACCGACTCACCAGTTTGTCTGTTCCGAATGCGGCACCGCCTACCCGAAGTGGGCGGGCAAGTGCGAGATGTGCGGGGGCTGGAATACGCTCGAGGAAAGCGTCATGCCAAAGGCGTTGCCGGGCGGCATGAAGCCGAAGGTGAAAGCCGGGAAGATCGAATTTTTTGGCCTCGCCGGCGTGAATCCGCCGCCGCCGCGGGTGCCCACCACGATTGTGGAATTTGACCGCGTGCTGGGCGGCGGGCTGGTGCCGGCTTCGGTGGTGCTGGTCGGCGGTGATCCGGGGATTGGGAAATCCACTCTGCTGCTGCAGGCGGGGGCGGCGCTCGGCCATGCTGGCAAGCGGGTTTTATATATTTCGGGCGAGGAATCCATTGATCAAATCCGCCTGCGGGCGGCGCGGCTGGGGCTGACCAAAGCCCCGATGGATTTGGCAGCGGCGACGCAACTGGGCGATATTCTGGCCAGCTTTGCACAGTTTCCCGATACCGCGTTGGTGGTGATCGATTCGATCCAGACGATGTGGACCGAAGGGGTGGACTCCGCACCAGGGTCGGTGAGCCAGGTGCGGGCAGCGGCGTTTGAGCTGATCCGCGCCGCCAAAACGCAAGGTTTTGCGCTGATGCTGGTGGGGCATGTCACCAAGGAAGGCAGCCTGGCCGGTCCGCGGGTGCTGGAGCATATGGTGGATGTGGTGCTGCATTTTGAAGGTGACCGCGGGCACCAGTTCCGCATTTTGCGTGGCGTAAAAAATCGTTTTGGCGCCACCGACGAGATTGGCGTGTTTGAGATGACGGGCGGCGGGCTGGCGCAAGTTGCCAACCCCTCAGCGCTGTTTCTGGCCGAGCGGCGCGGCAATGTCTCGGGCAGTGCGGTTTTTGCCGGGTTGGAAGGCTCGCGCCCGGTGCTGGTTGAAATTCAGGTGCTGCTGGCCCCCAACCCCGGCGGCTCACCGCGCCGCTCGGTGATCGGTTGGGATTCCGGGCGGCTTTCAATGCTGCTGGCGGTGCTGGAAACCCGCTGTGGGCTGAAGCTGGCGATGAATGATGTGTATTTGAACGTGGCAGGCGGCTTGCGAGTCACTGAACCCGCGGCGGATCTGGCGGTGGCGGCGGCGTTGATTTCGGCAGCCTCTGACGTGCCGACCGACCCGCAGATGGTGTTTTTTGGTGAGATTGGGTTGTCGGGCGAGTTGCGGCAGGTGGCGCAGGCGGAGTTGCGCTTGAAGGAAGCTGCCAAACTGGGGTTCGCGCAGGCGGCCTGCCCGAAGCGCGTAGCCGGTGGGGCGGCGAAAATTGCCGTGCCGAGCAGCCTGAAACTGCTTGAAATCGGCCATCTGACGGACCTTGTTGCCGTAGTCACCCGCGGGTTAAAGCCGGAGTTAAAGCAGGGTAGCGGAGGAGATTAAGCCGATGACATGGGTAGATGGGGTCGCAATCGGCATCGTGGTGTTGTCGGCGTTGTTTTCGCTGGTGCGGGGCTTTGTACGTGAAATGCTAGGGGTGTTCGCCTGGCTGGGCGCTATCTATGTGGCGCTGAAGTCCTATGACCTCGTGCAGCCCTATGTGGCCAGTGTGCTGCCGGCGAAAAACCTGGTGGTGCCGGTGTCTATTGGTGTGGTGTTCATTGTGGTGTTGATTGTGCTGAGCATATTGAGCGCCTGGGTCGGCGGCATGGTGCGGGAATCATCGCTCTCCGGGCTGGACCGTTCTCTCGGGCTGGTGTTTGGGGTGGCGCGCGGTGGGTTTATTTTATGTCTGGGCTATATTGGGCTTTCGATGTTTGTAATGCCGAATGAATGGCCGCTGCCGGTGTTGAATTCGCGGGTGCTGCCCTACGCTTACCAGGGGGCGACTGAACTTTCAGGCTTGCTGCCAAAAGCCTACCAGCCGAATATTTTACCCATTCCCACACCTAATACCCCCACGGCGGGGAGCCTGATGCAGCAGCCGGTGGCCGGCAGTGCGTTAAAGCAGGAGTAGCGTTGCCGGAATTATGCCTCGACATCACCTTGTCATAAGTTTAATTGAGGCGCGCTTGCTGTAGGCTGGTGGGCGGGGGTGCTGCAAATTGATCGATGATGACAAACCGCATGAGGAATGTGGCGTTTTTGGCGTGTGGAACGTCACCGATGCTGCTGCCATAACCGCTTTAGGGCTGCATGCGCTGCAGCATCGCGGCCAGGAGGCCACCGGCATCGTCACGCATGATGGTGTGCGGTTCCATTCGCATAAGGGCCTCGGGCTGGTGGGCGACAATTACGGTGACGCCAAGGTGATGGCCGGTCTGCCGGGTGCACGCGCGATCGGTCATAACCGCTATGCCACCACTGGCGAGACAGTGTTGCGTAACGTGCAGCCATTATTTGCGGAATTTGAATTTGGTGGGTTTGCGGTGGGGCACAACGGCAACCTTACCAATGCCCATACGCTGCGCAAGGCACTAACCCGGCGTGGCTGCTTGTTCCAGTCCACCATGGATTCGGAAGTGTTCGTGCATCTTATTGCCATCAGCCTGTATGCCAACGTGATCGATCGGCTGATCGACGCGATCAAGCAGGTGATCGGCGCCTATTCGCTGGTGGCGCTGACCAACGAGCAACTGATCGGCGTGCGCGACCCGTTAGGGGTGCGACCTCTGGTGCTGGGGCGGATGCACGGCGCCGATGGCAATGAAGGCTGGGTGCTGGCTTCTGAGACCTGCGGGCTAGATATCGTGGGGGCGGATTTTATCCGGGATGTGGACCCTGGTGAGATTGTGGTGATCGATGCGGCAGGTGTGCAGAGCATCAAGCCATTTGCCACGCAGGCACCGCGCTTTTGCGTGTTCGAATATATTTATTTTGCCCGTCCGGATTCGGTGATGGAGGGCACCTCTATTTATAGCGCCCGCAAGCTGATCGGGGCGCAGCTGGCGCGTGAATCCCCCATCAAGGCGGATGTGATCGTGCCGGTGCCGGATTCCGGCGTGCCGGCCGCCATGGGGTTTGCCGAACAGAGCGGGATTGCCTTTGAACTGGGGATTATCCGCAACCATTACGTGGGCCGGACCTTTATCGAACCGACCGACCAAATACGCCATTTGGGCGTGCGGCTAAAGCATTCGGCAAACCGTGCGATTTTAGAAGGCAAGCGGGTGGTGCTGGTGGATGATTCCATCGTGCGCGGTACCACCAGCCAGAAAATTGTGGAAATGGTGCGCGCTGCCGGGGCGGCGGAAGTGCATATGCGCATCGCCGGGCCGCCCACCACCCATTCGTGTTTTTACGGCATCGACACGCCCGAACGCGGCAAATTGCTGGCGGCGCGCAATAGCGTGGAGGAGATGGCGGCGCTGATCGGGGTGGATTCTCTGGCTTTTATTTCCATCGAAGGCCTGTATCGGGCACTTGGTAAGCCAGGACGAGACGATAAGGCCCCGGCGTTTTGTGATGCCTGTTTCACCGGCGATTACCCGATAGCGCTGACCGACCATTTGCAGCCGCAAAATGCCCAACTGAATTTGCTGGCGGAGCTAACGTAACAATGCCCGGTGGCGAAGAAGACACCCGTCTGCGCCACTATGATGGGGCGGCGTGGTGATCTATGTTTATGTCGCCGTTGGTGGGGCGCTGGGCAGCATGGCGCGGTTCTGGTTGGCCAATACCATGGCGATTATTACCGGCCCGGCGTTTCCGTGGGGCACTTTGCTGATTAACATTATAGGCTCCTTTGTTATTAGCTTTTTTGGCGTGCTTGCCAGCCACGGGTTAAGATTAGCCGTGCCTTATGAAGTGCGAATTTTTGTCGTGGTGGGCTTATGTGGCGGGTTTACCACGTTTTCATCGTTCAGTTTGCAGACAATTGACCTGATAAAAAACGGCCAGGCCGGGCGGGCGATGATTTATGTGGCAGCATCGATTATTTTATGTGTCGGTGCCTGCGGACTGGGGTTTTTGGCGGCGAGTGCCTTGAACAATGGCTTTGGTCCGGCCCGGAACTGATAGGTAAAACGCCTAACAATCATCTGTTTTTACAGTATTGTACGGCGTAATTGTGATTGTGTCACAGTTTTGTGTCATTTCCGCCACAGCTTTTGCGCAAAGCAATAATTGAAGGGTTTTGGGCTGGCCTCGGCCATAACTTGGCATATAGATTGCGAAAATGCTGTTGTTATATGCGGCAAACTGACTGGTTCTCGTAAAGTTAGTTAAGCATCTGAACAGGGTTTAGGCATCTACGTTTTATAACTGCGCAATTAGGAGGCAGAATGATTACCATGCGTCGTCAACTTCTTGGACTGGGCTTTGTGGCCGCGTCCTCTCTCTTGGCCCTCAATGCGGCCCAGGCCATGAGCGGCCCCACGGCAATCCAGATTGATGGCGGCCCGCTGGGCTCGCTGCAGCTGTCTGGTGGCGTGGATGGTTATGGGTATTATGTGAACCCGGTCGGTAGTGGGATCAGCAATGGCGCGAATGTCGCCAATGCTTTGGTTGAACTGCAAAAAACCGATGGCCAACTGCAATTTACCATTGAAATTGGCTCCAACGGTGGGGCGATTACACCGGGTGGGTCAAACACCCGTCCTGGGCAGACATCCATCACAACCTTTGTGACTGGTCCGCTTTATGCTGGTTATGTAACCCTGGCTCCTACGGCGATTCCGGGTTTCACCATTTCTGCTGGTCAGATCGGCTCGCTCGAGGGTTACGAGTCCGGTATTGAATGGAACAATCCGTCGCAGCTCACCACAGCTTTGTTCTATGTTCAGAACAGTCAGAGCCGTGGTGTTACCGCTACCTATGCAACTGGCCCGGTCAGCGCGACTGTGACCTTTGGCGACGGGTTTGACACTGGCGTGTTCAATGTTCTGCAAGGCTTGGTCAGCTACACATTCAACAGCAGCAATGTGCTGAATGTGTATGGTGAAGCCAATTTGGGCACCACGGGCCCGAATGCGTTTGCATACGGCAACGGCACCATAGGCATGAGCAACGCCTATGTGAACTCCAACATGATCGGCGCTTACTACAGCTACACCAACGGTAACCTGAATTTGGTGCCGGAAGTGCAGTTCCAGTACGCCAAGAAGAATGCCAAGGCTGGTATTTACAGCGGTACCACCGACTTCGGTGCGGCTTTGTTGGGGACCTATACTTTCGGTACGTCACCGTATTCGATCGGCGGTTGGGCTGAGTATTACACCTCTCATACCGGCGCGGTTGATACAGCTGGTTATGATAACAATGGCAATTACCCTCTTTTGGGAGCGCCGAATGCCGAGGCTATTGGCTTCGCCGTTTCACCTACCTGGCAATATAAGGACCTGTTCGCCCGCGCGAACGCTGGGTATGTTTACGCTCTCCACAACACGGACACGCTCGGCGTCAAGCATGGTTTCGGCTCCAACGGGACTGGCCGTGGCCAATTCACGGCAACTCTCGAAGCTGGTCTGCTGTTCTAAGGCTTTAACCTCTAACGCCTAAGTGAGATGGCCGGGCCCGCAAGGGTCCGGCCATTTTGTTTGTTCCATCCCACGCCCCGTCATGCTCGCGGATGCGAGCCTCCTCTTTTTGTGTGGTGGGCAAGAAGATGCTCGCCTTAGCGCGCATGACGGCTAAAGGCGTATCACGGCATAACCCACCCCCCGTCATGCTCGCGGATGCGAGCATCCTCTTTTTTGGGCGTGGTGGCAGAAGAAGATGCTCGCCTGCGCGAGCATGACGGCTAAAGGCGTATCACGGCGCATCCCACGCCCCGTCATGCTCGCGAATGCGAGCATCCTCTTTTTGTGTGGTGGGCAAGAAGATGCTCGCCTGCGCGCGCATGACGGCTAAAGTCGTATCACGGCATAACCCACGCCCCGTCATGCTCGCGGATGCGAGCATTTTCTTTTTGTGTGGTGGGCAAGAAGATGCTCGCCTGCGCGAGCATGACGGCTAAAGGCGTTTCACGGCATAACCCACCCCCCGTCA
>DAIDEE010000037.1 GCA_027308685.1 Acidocella sp. | reverse complement strand
TGACTAGATATTCTAAATAACATAATGTTCATGAATACATAAGCCATCAAGGATTTTGTGGTGCGGTCGAGAGTACTTTTCTCTGAAACGCGAGGCGTTTCCGTGAATGTAGAGGCTGAAGTTTTACGGCGCTGTGTGTTCGGCAGAGGCTGAATTGACGTAATGCAATAAAATTGAATATTAAAAATATAGAATTTAATTTAATTCAACTAATTCCGGTTTAATGACGCGGGTCATTGAAGGGTCAAAATCCATATGTCTATCCGAGATTTGAGAACTTTTTTAGCGATAGCCAACGCTGGCTCGTTTGTCGCAGCCGCACGCTCGGTTTATCGTACTCAGTCGGCGGTGACCGCGCAGATGCAGGCGCTTGAGCAGCAGCTTAATTTAACCTTGTTTGACCGTAGCACCAGGCCGCCGACCCTGACCGATGAAGGTCGCGACTTTGTGCCCAAAACCACGAATGTGGTTGCCGAGTATGATAAATTATTCAGTGAACCGCAGAATGAACATCTTAGAGGCAATTTGCGCCTCGGTGTGGTGCCCAGCGTGATTACCGGGTTGACACCTCGGGTGTTGGTGATCCTGCGTGACCGCTATCCCCGATTGCATGTAGAGTTGGCAATGGGACTTTCAGCGGAGTTGGTGGACCGGGTGCGGCGTAATCTATTGGATGTGGCTTTGGTGAGTGATCCGCTTGAAAAAGGATTTAGTTTGCAATGGTCACCATTTTTACGCGAACCCATGGTCCTGGTGGCGCCGATCGATGCGCCCAGTTTGCCTGTTCAGGATTTGCTCGAAAAATATCCGTTCATTCGCTACACGCGCCATGCCTGGGTGGGGCAATTGATTGAAAGGCAACTGAAACAGCAAAAATTACAGGTGCGCTATTCCGTAAAGTGGTGGCAGCCGGCGTTATGGTTTCCGGGCTGAACCTGATTTATTAGGTTACTTCGGTCGCGTAGCTATAATGGGTTGTCTTGCAGAAGCTAATGCGCAGTTCGACAATTTTTCCATTTACATCGCGGGCAACGCGAGAAATTTCCAGCAGCGGAAAATCCTTGCTGACGTCAAGATTTTTCATTTCATCGCGGCCAGCGGCTACGGCGCGTAGTGTTTCGCTGGCATTGGCGATAGTGATCCGGTAACGTTCCTGATAAATCACGTACATTTCCTCGACCATGTCGACGCCAAGCGATACCGCAAGGTCGGGCATTAAGGCAAAGGGAATATAAACGCGCTCGAAAATGGCGGGGTCTTTAGCAAAATACCGTACCCGGGTGATCACATGCAGCATCTCGCCGGGTGGTACGGCCAGCAGTCGTGCCAAATCTTTGCTGGCTTTGACCTGTTTTTGCGATAGTGGCCGGCTTACCGGCGTCAAACGTTGATGCGCGGTGTCAACCATCCGAAAGAACTGGAATAAGGTCTGCTCACCTGTGTGGCGGGCAACATAGGTGCCGCGCCCCTGACGGCGGACAATCAATTTATCGGCTTCCAGCGCGATCAGGGCTTTGCGCACCGTCCCCTGGCTGACCTTAAATTCGGCGGCGAGTTGGAACTCATTGGGTATCATCTCGCCGGGCTGCCATTGACCGGAACCGATGCGCTGCGTCATTAGATTTTTGACCTGCGCATAGAGTGGCTGGAAGCTCATGCCGGTGTCGGATTTCTGGGCGGCCTCACTCATATGCGTTAGGGCTTCGTGGTGTGGTCAGGTTGGGTAAATGTATCATACCCCTTATAGATAATATCCGCCCGGTAACGGCAAGGGCTAAAGGCGCTGTCCGTGTCGTTATGCTGTTGCAAACCATGAATCCGGCACGTCCAGCCCTTCGCGAGCGGCTTTTTGCCGGTTGGCAAGGCGCCTTTCCCCCGGCAGGCGCGTGCCATTTTCAGCCGCGACGACGCTGAATAACCGTTCGATGTAGCTGATGCCGGGGCCAAAAAGCGATGGACTCAGGGCGAGAATGAACTGGCCGGTGCCGGGCGGCGGGCCTTTGGCATCGAGAAACGAAGAGGCTTCAAAGGCAAAATGGCTGCCGGTAAGGCCAGCGGCCAATGCTTCCACCATCAGTGCCAGAGCGGCACCTTTGGCGCCGCCTACCGGCAGCATGGTTCCGGCCAGTGCTGCTTTGGCATCCGTTGTCGGGTTGCCATCAACATCCAAAGCCCAGTCATCGGGGATCTCCTCACCGTTCTGGGCGGCAGCCACCACATTGCCGCGGGCTACTTTTGAGAGCGACAGGTCGATGATCACCGGGGGGTTGCCAGGCCGTGGAAACGCACTGGCAATGGGGTTGGTGCCAAGTAGCGCGGTTTGGCCGCCCCACACTGCCATAGCGGCGGGGGCATTGGCGAACATAATGCCAATGAGGCCGCGCTCGGCGATGCGCTCCACCGCGAGACCCATGGCGCCACAATGACCGGAGCGCGTGATCGACGCCGCCGCGATACCCTGCGTGGTTGCAATTGGCACAAGTGCCGAAATTGCGAGGTCAATGGCGGGGTATGCGAAGCCGTTGGCGGCATCGACTACCAGGGCACTTGGCGCGGTTTGGTGCACGGTGGAGATGGCTAAACCATCGACCTTGCCGCAGTTGGCTTGTGCGGCATAGGTGGCCAGCCGCAACAAGCCATGCGTGGTCAGCCCGTCGGCCTGAGCCGAGACCAAAGCGGTGGCAACAGATTTAGCATTGGCAGCGGAGGTTTTATTGGCCAGTAAAACGGCCTCGGTTTTAGCCTGTACCTCAGCGAGGGATCGTTTTGACATTTCATCTATCCCAGTTTGAGGTCGCGGATCATGATATCGGCAATGAGACTGGAAACCCGTACGTTGGATTCCGAAGTGACTCCAGCGATGTGCGGCGTGAGTATCAAATTATCGATACCCTCGAATAAAGCGCCATGAGCGGAATCGAGAGGTTCATTTTCAAAAACATCAAGCGCCGCCCCGGCGATTTGTCCGGCGCGGAGTGAGTCGGCAAGAGCCGCCTCATCGACCACGCCACCGCGGGCAGCGTTGATGAGAATCGCGCTTGGTTTCATCAAAGCCAGCGTTTCACGGTTCACCAGATGCCTGGTTTGCGCCAGCAGTGGAACATGCAGGCTAATAACGTCGCAGGTCGCAAAAATCTCGTTGAGGTCCAGCCGCTCGGCTGTCTGCCAGGCTGGGTGTGAAGCAGGCAAAAAAGGATCGGCGGCATATAGACGCATACCGAGAGCCCCAAGCCGTGATGCCGTCTGGCGGGCGGTGCTGCCAAACCCAACCAGCCCGGCGCGCTTACCGGCAATCTCACGACCGATCAGCCGCTCGCGCGGCCAAAGTTCCGCAGCCACAGCGGCGGTGTTCCGGTAGGCGCCACGCAGAAGCATCATTGCCGTGCAAACCACGTACTCCGCTACGGCCGCATCATTGGCGCCGGTCGCTGGATACACCGAGATATTACGCGAGGCACACGCTGCAAGGTCAATGTTATCAAGCCCAACCCCGAGCCGGCCCACCAGTTGCAGTTTTGGCCCGGCTTCCAGTAGCGTGGCCCGCACTTGCGTGCGGTTGCGAACGATCAAGGCCCGCGCCGAGCCCAGGGCTGCCCGCAAATCATCCGGGTGGTCGAAAAGGCCCGGTTCATACAGCACAGACGTTTTTGTCTGTAACCGATGCACCGAAGCCTCGTCCATGAACTCGGCGATAACAATATCCGCCATGATAATATCAGGCGCTGCGGTACAGCTTCGTCATGCTGAATTCGCGGTGCCCCAGTGCCTCGGCGGCGGTCAGGCGGCCATTGGCTGTCCGGCCGATATTATCGATCAACGCATCGCCAGCCTGATCGATCGTCATTTCCCGGCGCAGCACGCCGGACACATCGACATCGATATGCTCGGGCATGGTCCGCACCGTGCGCGGATTGCCGGTAATTTTAATCACCGGCACTATGGGATTGCCGATCACGTTACCTTGGCCGGTCGGGAAGGTATGGATGACATAACCAGCGGCAGCCATGAGTGTAACGCATTCAGCGGCAGCCGAGGATGTATCCATGTAATATAGGCCAGGCCCGCGTGCCGGGGCTTCGGCCGGCTGCAAGGCATCAAGAAATTTGCTGTTATGGCCAATTTTTTCAAGATTACCCAGGGCCTTTTCCTCAATGGTGGTCAAGCCGCCAAGGATATTGCCTTTGGTGGGCTGGCTGTCCGAGAGGTCATCAGTTTTGTGGGCCTCAATCACATCTTCCTGATAGGCCTTCCACATTTTAAACCATTTTTCCTCGATCTCTGGGGAGATGGCCCGCTTGCGTGCCAGATGCTCACCACCGGTGATTTCCGAGGTCTCACCGAAGACGCCGTAAATACCCTTTGGAATGAGTTTATCATACATGTTGCCAACAGCCGGGCAGGAGGCGAGGCCGGTAGTGGTATCGCTTTCACCGCACTTGGTCGAAATCCAAAGGTCAGAAACCGGCACCGGTTCGCGCTTCAGCTCCGAAGCCCACTGCACGAATTCCTTGGCTTTGCGGGACGCCGAGGCAATGGTGTTGATGTCCCCATGCTGCTCGATCCAGAAACCTTCAACAGGTTTGCCGGTCTTGCGGATGCCGTCCACCACCCGGCTGGTCCATGAGGGTTCGATCCCGATCACGATGACCGCGGCGACATTCGGGTTAGAGCCGGTGCCGATAAGGGTGCGGAAATGCACTTCTAAATCTTCGCCAAACTGCAAACGCCCATAGGCGTGCGGAATGGCCATGGTGCCTTTGATATTGTTGGCCACTGCCTCGCAGGCAGCGTTCGACAAATCATCGAGCGGTAAAATCAAAACATGATTGCGCACGCCCACGCGGTTATTTTCACGGCGCCAGCCGCTTATGCTCATTTCATTCATCAGACGCTCTCCAGTTACCAGCGTTTCGTTTTTAAGTTTTGAGTGTGAACATGGCTGCCTTTACGCGCGTCAGCCACCATTTTGCCGATATCTTCGCCGTATTTAATTGCCGTTTCACCTGACTTGAGATCGCGCAGCGCCACCTTATGGCCGATGGGCACGTCATCATTCACAGTCAGATGAAACGCCGTGTTGGTTTTGGTAATTACGCATAACATGTCAGTGCCGGCCTTGAGGTCTTCAACAACGACAACGCCGACATTATCCTCCGGATTATGTACTAAAAGCTGTGGTATGCTCATGACGGGAATGTTCCTCTTCAATCTTAAGATCCCTTGTTCCATAACTTATATAAGATAGTAATTTTATGTCAACCGCTGCCTCTGCTTGCGGATGCGCGAGTTTATGGGGGATATCGATTTTGCGCTTGACACAAGTCTTATATAAGTTATATTATTGCTTGTCGAGGATAAAATAAGGGTCGTCTCAAAAGGCCGTGAATCATATGCAAATGACCAAGCAATAAGCGGGAGATAACTAATGAGCCAAGAATATGTAATCCGTTCGATAAAGGATGTGACGACCTTTATCGACAAACATCCGGCAAGCCGGACATCACTATTGATTGTTTTCATCGCCTTAGGCGGCGTGTTTGTTGATGCGTATGATTTCACCAGCTTGGGTATTGGTGTGGTGCAGCTTAAAGCGACATTTAATATGACCCCCTTCGAGGTCGGTTCCATCACCGCGATGATGGCGTTCGGCGCCTTTTTCGGCGCTCTATGGGGCGGCTATTTTACGGACAAAGTCGGACGTTTTAAAATGTTCTTGCTTGATCTGCTGTTCCTGGTGGTGGCGGCGATTGGCGCGGCCCTTGCGGTCAATCTCATCATGCTGCTGGCCTTCCGGTTCCTGATGGGTGTTGGGGTTGGTCTCGACTTTCCGGTCGCGCTGAGCTTCATCGCCGAGTTTGTCTCGGAGCGCCGCCGGGGTGGTAACCTTAATCTTTGGCAGGTCATGTGGTTTGTTGCAGCCTCCTGTACCGGTGTCGTGGTTCTGCCTTTTTATCTGGCGGGTTTCGGCAATGATCTTTGGCGCGTTGCCGTTGGGTTCGGCGCTGTGCCGGCCTTGATCATCCTGTTGCTGCGGTTCCGCTTCATGAATGAAAGTGCGCCCTGGGCGGCCCGGTATATTGGCTTGGCTGAGGCTGCACGGATATTGCAACGAACCTATAAAGTTTCGGTCAAGGTCGATCCTAAGGCGTTGTCACACGACCATGCAAAAGCGCAGAAGGTCAATTTTTTTGAAATCTTCAGTTCAAAATACCGGTTGCGTACCCTTCTGATATCGATCATCTGCATGACACAAAGCATGGAGTATTTTGCAGTTGGATTTAACCTGCCGACAATCTCCTCGCATCTGTTCGGTTCAGATTTCATCTACGCGATTATGGGTGCGATCTGCTTTAATCTGTTCGGTATCGCCGGTGGTGGTCTTGGGGCGCTTGTTACCAAACACCTTGGTGTTCGTCATATCGCCATTCTGGGATATTTGCTGGTCATTACATCGCTATTGCTGTTCTATTTTGGCGGGTCCAACATGCCTTTGACGGTATCAGCCTTGTTGATCGGCATGTTTATTTTTGGTCATTCATTTGGCCCTGGCGCACAGGGCATGACGATGGCGGCGTTGTCGTTCCCAACCCGGGTGCGCGGTGTAGGTACCGGTTGGGGGCAAAGCATGGTGCGTATCGGAAGCATCATGGGCTTTTACTTCTTTCCAATATTGGTGGCCGCCATCGGGTTCCGCTCCATGATGCTGGCCTTGGTATTAGTGCCGCTGGTGGGGTTGATCACCGCGACGTTAATTCATTGGGAACCCATCGGGCACGACCCCGATGTTTCAGACGAAGCAATACTATATATGACCCCAGATTCCGAGGAAATGTCGATACCATGATTTACCTAAAAAAAGCCTCCAAAACTGCAGAAACCCAAACCGGCACCGCTCGTCAGGTTGCCTCGGACATGATTGCGGCTATTGAGGCCGGTGGTGAAGCAGCGGTTGCGAAATACGCAAGCGAACTCGACCATTGGCATGGCCCGATCATCATGAACCAGCATGACATCGCCAGGCGGACTGCGAGCGTCGATGCACGCACCCGCAAGGATATTGAGCAAGCTGTCTCGAACGTCCGGCGTTTTGCCCAAGCGCAACGTGAATCCGTCAGCGACTTCAGCCTCGAAATTCTGCCCGGCCTGACCGCCGGGCAGAAGATGGTGCCCTGCCAGGTGGCGGGTTGTTACGTGCCCACTGGCCGCTATGCGCATATCGCCTCGGCCTATATGTCGGTGGCGACGGCCAAAGCTGCCGGGGTAAAAACCGTCGTCGCGTGTTCAGCGCCGTTTCATGGTGAAGCTGTGCATCCCAGCGTGCTGTATGCCATGCAGGTAGCAGGCGCTGATATCATCATGACATTGGGTGGCGTGCAGGCCATCGCCACCATGGCGTTTGGCCTATTCACCGGCAAGCCGGCTGACATTGTTGTCGGCCCCGGCAATAAGTTTGTCGCGGAGGCCAAGCGCATGTTGTTCGGTAAGGTAGGGATCGACGTGTTTGCCGGCCCCTCTGAAGTGGCGGTGATTGCTGATGATACCGCCGATGCGCAGATTATCGCGGCCGATTTGGTAGGGCAGGCAGAGCATGGCCATGAAAGCCCGGCTTGGTTGTTCACCACCTCGCGCAAAGTGGCAGAGGCGGTACAGGCGCTGGTGCCGGTGTTGATCGAAACCTTGCCGCCGACAGCGCGGGATGCAGCCGGCGCGGCGTGGCGCGATTACGGCGAAATTATTCTGTGTGATAATCGCGATGAGATGGTTGAGGTCTCTGACAAGTATGCCAGCGAACATCTGGAGGTGCATTGCCAGGATGTTGATTGGTGGTTGAATCATTTGTCCAATTACGGCTCGTTGTTTTTGGGCGAGGAAACCACGGTGGCCTACGGCGACAAGGCGTCCGGGCCGAACCATATTCTGCCCACCAAATTTGCTGCGCGTTATTCAGCCGGATTATCGGTGCATAAATTCCTTAAGCCACTTACCTGGCAGCGGATGAACCGGCAGGCCAGTTTGGGCGTCGGTGAAATCACCGCCCGCATATCCCGTCTTGAAGGCATGGAGGCCCATGCGCGGTCGGCTGATATCAGGGTGAAAAAATATGCGCCTGGCAGCAATGCCGATCTCGGCGTGCCTGTGACAGTTTGAACCATGACGCATCGTCTTGATGATTTATTCAACCTCGATGGTCGTCACGCGCTCGTCACGGGCGGCAGCAGCGGCATTGGTTTGGCGATCGCAGAAGCGCTTGGGCGGCAAGGTGCATCCATTACCCTGGTGGCACGGAGAGAGGCCGAACTGATCGCCGCCGCTGCACGGTTGCGCGGCCTTGGTATCACGGCTGATGTCATAGCGGCAGATCTGGTCAAACATGAGGGACCAGATGCAGTTGCCGATGCAATAAAAACGCCGGTGGATATTCTGGTAAATGCAGCGGGTATGAATTTGCGTCAGCCGTTTGAGTCAGTAACGCTGGAAGCGTTTGATGAACACATGGCGGTGCATCTTCGTGCACCCTTCCGGCTTGTGCAGCGTTTGGCACCCGCTATGGCAGAGCGCAATTATGGCCGCGTGATTATGATCGGCTCATTGCAATCATACCGCGCTTTCCCCAACTCCGCGCCCTACGGTGCGGCCAAAGGGGGGGTGATACAATTAACCCGTGCCATCGCCGAGCGATGGTCGCGTCACGGCATCACGTGCAACGCCATTGTGCCGGGATTTTTCCGTACCGGCTTGACCGAAGCGGTGTTCAAGGATGAAGCGATCGCGGCAGGCAACGCGGCCCAAACCGCTATCGGCCGCAATGGTAAACTGGAAGATTTGTTCGGCACCGCGATTTTTTTGGCTTCACCCGCCTCTGCCTACGTGACAGGCCAGATATTGCCGGTGGATGGCGGATTTTCTGCCAAGTAAAGGAGGCGTCATGAAAGCGCTGATGTATCTTGCCCCAGGGGCATTGGAATACCGCGAAGTGCCGATCCCTGTAGCAGGGCCCGGCGACCTTCTGGTGAAGGTGGAAGCGGTCGGCATTTGTGGCTCGGACATGCATGCCTACCACGGCCATGACGACCGCCGCCCGCCGCCGCTGGTGCTGGGCCATGAAGCCGCCGGCGTGATTGCCGAAGGCCCGCGCCGCGGTCAACGGGTGACTATAAATCCGCTGGTGACATGCGGACATTGCGAATTCTGTCTTGCGGGTGACACGCATCTCTGCGGACAGCGGCAGATCATCTCAATGCCGCCACGGCCCGGCGCGTTTGGTGAGTATGTCACGATACCAGAACGTAATGTCGTGATGATCCCTGATACGATGCCATATAATGTTGCAGCGCTGGCGGAACCTTTGGCAGTTTCCTGGCATGCGGTACGGATTGGTGTTGAAGCTCTCCGGCGTCCTCTCGCGGTTTCAACCAACTGTGTGCTAGGCGGTGGTGCGATCGGGCTGGGCGCCGCCCTGGTGCTGCGCCGTTTCGGCGCTCATCATATCCATTTGGGGGAGCCAAATGAGTTGCGCCGAGCAACCGCAAAGGCGGCATTGCCGTTAAACGCCTACGCGCCTGGTGGTGCCGATGAACCTCCCGCAGGTTCGATTGATTTAGTGATCGATGCCGTGGGCGCCAAGGCAACCCGCGAAGCCGCCAGTCGTTTAGTAAGACCGGGCGGGGTCATTGTGCATGTAGGATTATTGCCGGGAGCCGAAGGCTTCGACGTACGGCGGATTACGTTGCAGGAGATTACCGTGCGTGGAACTTACTGCTACACGCAGGGCGATTTTCGGGATGTTGTTGATGCCTTGGCGGTCGATGGTTTTGGTAACCTCAATTGGGTGACACAGATGCCGTTGAGCACGGGAGCGCGGGCCTTTGCAGACATCGACCGTGGGTCGTTGGCTGCAGCCAAAATTATCCTGGTGCCCTGATAATCATGGCACTAAATTTTTGCTAACGGCATATGAATACCTTGCAGATAACCCGATAAATCATCAATGGATTTGGAGACGCTAGCTTTATCGGCGCTTAAAGCGCCCTCTTCGAGTTCCATGCCGATATTTGAAATGGTTTGGAAGCCAAACATACCACCGGAGCCGCGCATGCCGTGGCCGAGAAATTCGATTGTATCGAAATCACTTTGTTCCAAAGCTCTTCGCAGAGTGGCAATATCCAGATGGCGGTTTCGTAAAAATATCGGTATTTGATCAGAAAATTTTCGAATCAGAACGGAAGGCGTGCTTGTAATGCTTTCAGTATTAAGCACAATAACCTTTGATGTATGCTCCTGAATCGCCCTTAACAACACATCTTGCTTGATCGGCTTGGTTAAATACGCTGTGCAGCCGGCCGCGATGCATTTTTCACGATCGCCTTTTAAGGCTGCGGCAGTTAGGGCAATAATCGGAGTCGCTGATAGATGATGTTCTTTTTCCCATTTGCGTATTGCGCGCGTTGCCGTTAGCCCATCCATCACAGGCATCTGACGGTCCATAAGCACCAGATCATAATGCCCTTCGATAAATTTTTCGTACGCTTGTAATCCATTTTCGGCAATATCAATATGGTAGGGTAATTTCTGGAGATAAGCCAGCGTGATGGTACGATTGTCAGGAAAGTCCTCGACCAGCAGAATATTTAAGGGATGGATGAGGGACACTGCTTGATCATCGATTTTTGGGCTAAAAGAGTTTGATTGTAAATTCGAAATTTCAAGTGGAATTGAAAATGCAAAAACACTACCATCGCCTTCCGAGCTTTTGACCCAGATATGTCCCCCCATCAACTCGACCAACCGCTTTGAAATAGTGAGTCCAAGGCCTGAACCGCCATAGCGCCGCGTGGTAGATGAGTCGGCTTGGGTAAATCGTTCGAATATCGTGCCAAGCTTGTTTTCGGAAATACCGATGCCGGTATCGGTCACGGTAAATCGCAACATTTGTGGCGATGTGGGGCCAGCTTCAGGGGCGACATGCAGAGTCACCTTACCAAATTCAGTAAATTTGATAGCATTATTGAGCAGGTTCAAGAGCACTTGGCGCAGTCTGGTAGGGTCGCCTATCAGGTTTGCAGCAACGTCGGGTGAAATGTCTGAGGTAAATATCAAACCCTTCTGATGGGCGCGCACCACGAGCATTTCCATTATTTTTTCAAGGTGGTCCTTGAGTGAGAAACTAGTTTGCTCAAGGTCGAGCTGGGAGGCCTCGACCTTTGATAGGTCAAGGATATCATTGATGAGATCCAGCAGATTATCGCTGGCACGAACAAAGATATCGACAAATTTCCGCTGCTCAGCGGAGAGCGGCGTTTTCACTAATATGTCGGCAATACCGATAATGGCATTCAAAGGCGTTCGTATCTCGTGGCTCATACTTGCCAGAAAATCAGATTTAGTTTGACTGGCGCTTTCTGCTACGGCCTTAGCTAGTCGTAACTCCAATTCGACCTCTTTACGTTCGGTAACGTCGCGGGCCGCAGCAAATACGCCTTGCAGGTTACGGTTTCGGTCATAGAATGTTGAGGCATTGTAGGAAACCACGGTTTGCTTACCATCACGCGTTGAAGCGGTGAGTTCAAAATTGGATACCCGTTTTTCGCGTAACACCAATTTGATACCAGCTTCGGCTCGCACTGGATCGGTAAAATGACTTTTGAAAGCTGAGCCGATGAGTTCATCGCGGGTACAACCCGTTAGTTCTTCCATCTGCTTATTGACATCGGTGATAATGCCGGCGGGGTCAGTCGTGGTTAATGCGTCAATATTTGATTCGATTAGAGAACGCACATAAAACTGCTGGTCTCGTAATCGTTGATCGAGTTTTTTTTGATCGGCTTCAACCTGTTTGCGTGCGGTATTGTCAGTGCCAATCAGCAGATAGCCGATGATGACGTTATGAACATCGCGCAGGGCCGTCACCGAAACAACCGCAGGTAGGCGGGTTCCATCCTTACGTATGTATGTTAATTCGTAAATATCCTCAATTCCGCGTGATGCTTTGAACACCAACGCCTCAAATCCCGGTGCAATCACAGTGCCTAATTCAGTGCTCAGGGCGCGTGCACGCGTTACCAGCTCTTGTGGGTCGGAGATATCCGCCGGGGTGATTTTATTCATCACTTCACCCGCACGATACCCAAGCATATGCTCAGCGCCCACATTGAATATTTGGATAACGCCTTTGGCATCTGTTGCGATACTGGAAAAATTGGCACTATTGAAGATGGCCCGCTGTAGAGCACCGTCTTCGAGGAGCGTCTCCTCATTTGAGGGTTGGATCGTCATGGCCCGATCATTAGGAATGCAATTGAGTGCGTAATGCACGCTGCAGCGCCTGGGTCAGGGCTAATTCATTAAATGGTTTCTCGAGCATGATTGCCGTCGGCCTTTGCAGGCGGACTTTTGCGATATTGCCGCTCATGAAGAGATGCGGGACAAAGCTGATCGCCAAAATCTTTGTCATGGCGTCAATGCCGCTGCCACCGCGCAGCCCCGCATCAACAATCATCAAATCAGGCTTGAGCTTGGCGGCTTGTAATACCGCATCATCGTGTGTCGCTACCGATGCGCACACGGTGTGCCCCATCTCCGTGAGCATTTCAGTCAACAACATGCTAATCATCGGATCGTCCTCGGCGATGAGGGCGTGATGTGCAATTCTCGCTGAGGATAGGGGCGCGAGGGATGTGTGGTCGTCGATAGGTCGCTTTGAGTCGGTGGTCATTGTTTGACTTGCTCTTGCAGCGAGTATTGCGTCAAGGTTCGGAAACTACTCAGAGCACAACGTGCCCCAAGCGTGAGCCTTCTAACTTTTTCAAAACCTTATGACTGTATCGCCGGGCTTGTAGCGCATCCCGGTGAGGAAACATCCCATAATGTAGCCGAGCCACCAACACCGCCGGATGCCAGTACCATGGCATGAGCGCTGGCCAGTGCGTCGATAACGGGCTCGCCTCAGTCGGCGGATGGCAGAATATCATGTGGCGCAATCCAACCGCGACTATGGTTGGCCTCCAGCACCGCGCAAACAGCATCGGCAACCGGCTTATTCTGCTTGGAATAGTTGATGAAAACATCATGGGCCATGGCCCAGCGGTAATATTAAAACGCCAGGAGGGAAAAAGAATTTATGCCGCCAAATGTAACAAAAAGGCGTTACCTCGCTTCATGCGGGGACAGAAGGCCCTAGGGGAAACCGCAAAGTCAGCAGGTTGTGGCCATCCTGGCGGGTATAGGAGATATCCTGGCAATAACGCCGCACCAGTTTGATGCCTAATCCGCCAGGTTGGGCATCAACTAAGCTCGCTGGCCGGGGCTTTTCGGCCGCGGTCAGCGGGTTGAATTCCGGGCCGCAGTCCTCAACGGCTAGCTCAACGAACGTTAAAGTCGCGGAAAGCCTGATTTCGATAGCCTCATCGCTGCCGGGCGCGTAAGCGTGCATTGCAACATTCATTACCGCTTCTTCGGCCACCACCTGCATTTTTTGTACCAGCTGTTGGGGCAGACCCAGACGGGCCGCCGCCGCCTCCAACCACGGATAGAGCCGCGATAAGTCCGCCAGTGCAGTGGTGACGCGCAAAACCTCCGGCGCCGGGGCCACTCCGGTCATTGAGGGTTCAGGCGGCGGGGCTGACCGCCGCGATTGCGGCTGCTTCGTCCTTATAAATGGCGATGAGTTCGTCGATGCCGCTGGTGGTGATTACTTCCTCGACCGCCGGTTGCGGCGAAAGCAGGGCAACTTTACCGCCTTTGCTCATTATGGCTTTGCCGCTCAACACAATGCTTCGAAGACCCAGTGAGGCCATGAAATCAACGCCTGAGAGGTCGATCACCACGTGGCGGCGGGACCCGCCGACAATGCTCATCGGCATATCAATGGCTGCGGCGCCGGCGATATCGATACGGCCGGTAATGACAACCTTGGTAATTCCGCCTGCGAGGTCTTCAATAACAATTGGCATAAGTAGCTCCCCTAAGTCGGCCGGTATCCGACCCTGTCTGTTTCGATTAATGACAGACCCTCAACGGCGTTACAAGGTGCCCAGATAACGCTCGTTTAGCTGGCCAATGAGGTATACATGACATTATTGTGGCATAATTGTTTCCACGCCTGGAATCGGATTAGATGTACCCATGGAACAAGATGACGATAGCGTGGAGCAAACTGTTGTTGGCCGTAGCATTATTGCGCCCGCTCCGGTTGCGCAGTTTGGGCATTTCCTGAGTTTTACCATTAACGAAGCCCTCTCAAGGGTTCCTATTCCCCGTGAAGGCGCCACGATCGGCAGAACCGCGCCGGCGGAGGTGGTCATTGCCAGCCCGGAAGTGTCGCGCCGTCATTGCCGTGTTGAAATTCAAGGCGATTATGCTGTTTTGACCGATCTGGGCTCGACAAACGGTACCCGTGTGGACGGCGTGAGGCTTGAGAGGCCTACCCGGTTGTTGAGCGGAGCGCAGTTCACGCTCGGCTCGTTTGTGGTCCGTTATGAGCGGCGGGATTCCCGAGAGGTGGCCGACGAGGCTGAACTGAGCGCTGACCTGAAGCGCGCCGAGGACTATGTCCGGGCCATCTTGCCACAACCGATCACCGAAGGACCGATCAAAACTGAGTGGTGTTTCATTCCGTCCACTAAACTGGGCGGTGATGCGTTTGGGTATCAATATCTTAACGACACGATGTTCACGGGATTTTTACTGGATGTTTCCGGCCACGGCATCGGCTCAGCCATGCACGCTGCGAACGTGGCCAACACCCTGCGTCGCCGGGCTCTGCCGGGCGTTGATTTTGAGGATCCGGCCAAAGTGGCGGCGGGCGTGAATGAAGTGTTCCCGATGGAGGAACATAATGGTTTGATGCTTTCTCTCTGGTGCTTCACGTACCACCTGCCGACCCGGGAATTAAAATTCTGTGCTGCGGGGCATCACCCATCATTTTTAGTCACACCGAACGCTCATGAACCGGCAAACCTGTGGCAACGCAGCCCGGTTATTGGCATGTTGCCGTTTGGTAAGTGGGTGAACGGCACGGCAATAATGCCGCCCGGTGCCAAGCTGTTCGTGTTCAGTGACGGCGCGTTTGAGATCGTTACGACTGATGGTCATCAATGGAGCATGGAAGATTTACGCAGCATCATCATGCAGCCTTCGGTTCCGGGGTTGGATGAACCGCAGCGTCTATTCAAAGCGGTGCGCGCCGCGGCTCGGCCAGGGCCGCTGGACGATGATTTTTCGGTGATGATGTTAAATTTTGAATAAATATCTACCGCAGACTTTTAAATATAATTTTTCCGGCCGGACACACTTCATATGACCAATGTTGGCGTCATCGCCCCCCTGCTTGGCGGATTGGGGATGTTTTTTATTGGTGTGCGCTCACTGTCGGTCAATCTAGTGCCGTTGGTCGGGCACCGGGCGCGTGCCAGCTTTGCAAAGGCGTTGCGTGGGCCCACCAGTAGCGCGGCCGGCGGTGTTGTTACAGGACTACTAACGCAAAGTTCAACCGCCGTGTCATGGATTATTCTCGGTTTAATCCGGGCTGGCATGCCGCCAACCATTTGGGTGCTGGTCGCCCCGGCATGGTCTAATGTCGGCACCGCCTTGCTGCCGATCCTGGTCGCAATCAATCTGGCGACCTCTGCTAGTTACGTCATCGGACTGGTAGGGTTTGCCACTTATTTCAAGCTCGACAGCACCGACCGCCGCCGCAACTTGATGGACGCTGCCTTTGGCGCAGCGTTGCTATTATTTGGGATGCAAGTGGTCTCTGGCTCAGTTGACCCGGTGCGGGAGGCCATGACGGCCAACGGCGACCTTACATTCATCATGGGTTCGCCGTGGCTTTTGGTCGCTATCGGGGCGGTGTTGTCGCTGGTGACGCAGTCATCATCGGTGGCCGCTGCCATTGCCGTGGCAGGTGTCAATAACGGCCTCCTCACGGTCCCTGCCTCGCTGCCGTTAATCGCAGCAGCCAATGCGGCCGGGATCATCAATAATTTACTAAAACTGCACCGTGAGTCCTCTGCGGGGCGCATGGTGTTCGGCTTGCAGGTCATTCAAAAGGCCGGTGGGTCTTTGCTGTTGGCAGTGATCTGTATGTGGGCAGCCTGGCGGCCAGAACAGGCCAGCGAAATTTCGGCGTTGGCTTCCAAGCACGCGAGCGGGCAGATCGCCGTCATCTTCACCCTCGCGCAAGTGTTTGGCGCGTTGCTGGCCAGCCTGACCGGCAAGCCATTCGCTGCCCTGATGGCGCAATGGAAGCCCGCCAGTGAAGATGAAACCCTGGGACAGCCGGTATTTTTGCTGCGTGAAGCATTGGCGGACCCGCCGGTGGCGCTTGACCTCGCGCTGCGTGAGTTATCGCGCCTGACAGCACGGCTCCCGTTGTTGCTCGACCAGGTGAGGGAAAGCGCCGACCCCAAAGCTTTAACGCCCGCGACATTGCGAACGGCGGGAACGCAACTGGCCGACACCATAAAAACCTATCTGATAAACCTGTTGGATCAGCATCCGAGCCGTAACCAAGTGGCGGCCGCATTGCTGCTTGAGAACGCAGCCGGTAATCTGGGTGCTTTGCATGAGGCGCTGGCCGAGCTGGCTGCGGCGGCCCCCGAGGCCACAGATCTACCTGCCGCCAGCCGTTTGGTGGAATCGCTGCATGTGCTCATGGGGTTTGTGGCCGACCACGCGGCAAGCTTCGGTGCCGAGGACCCTGCCTTCGTGTTGCGTCTATTGGGGGATCGCAATGCGATGATGGCCGAACTTCGTCAGAAGCTTACCGGTGAGGCGGCATCAGCAGCCCAGGATGCGTTGTTCCGGATGACCATATTATTTGAACGCGCTATATGGTTAGCCAGACGGCTGGTAACAGACTTAAGTCAGGCGCAACAAGTACTGTCCGCCTGAGCGGGCGTAAATCACTGTTTCATTTCGATTGTAATTATGGTAATTGCTGTCCAGTTTTGGGAGTTTTGTCATGAAAAAGTCAGTGTTTTCGCGGGTGTTTCTGGGTAGCGTTCTGGCGGGCTCGGTTCTCACCGGTGCCGCACATGCGCAAAGCAGCCCCTCGGCTGACCAGATAATCAATTCCTTGAAGCCAACCGGCGCGGTGGGCGATACCACCCGCGGGATCAAACCGTTGGCACCGGGTAATATGGGGGGCTCATCAGCCCCAATGGGCACCATGGCGGCGGCGCATCCAACCGGCCCAACCGGTATCCGTATGGCATCCAAGCCGCCAACGGCCAATCTCAATGTGGTGTTCCGCTCCGGCTCCGCCGACCTGACGCCGCAAGCGATCACGGTTCTCAACCATCTGGGCCAGGCACTGACCAGCAACCAGCTCTCCTCGTATCATTTCAAAATCGTCGGTCATACCGATACCACCGGCAATGCCGCCACTAACCTTACTCTGTCGGAACAGCGGGCCGAGGCTGTGAAAAATTACCTTGCGACCAAGTTCAATGTACCGGCCGCAAAATTGCAGGCGACCGGTGCTGGCGAGTCTGACCTGCTGGTTCCAACCCCGCCCAACACCCCGGAGCTGCGTAACCGGCGGGTGGAAATCGTTAATCTCGGCCAATAACATCCAAAGCCTCGCCTAAATGCTAAATGACGGGCTGGATCCGGACGAGAGAATCCAAATCCTCCCGCAACCCAAACGCAACAAAACCGGCTTGTGGGTGATGCTTGGCTTGATCTGCGTTCTGCTGGTGGTGGGCGGAGCGGGAGGTGCATGGTTCATTTTCGGGCGCGCAACGACCATCCCGATTGACACTGAAACCGAAGCTCAGATCGATGCTTCTCAGCCGTGCGATATCAAAGTCTCGCATTTTGCCGCCGACCCCGAAATTGTGGTGATCGATTTTCCAAACCTGACCATCCAGGGTTTGATGCTCGACCGCGTGGCCGCACTGGTTGAGAAAGCTCATCTGCCGCGCAATCAGGTACTCGACGACGTTGATCTGCGTGAAGCCATCTATGACTGCGGCGATACCATCGAGAGCTATTATTATGGCCATGATTATAAAGCGGCGGATCTGGCGCGGTTTTTTGAGCTGGCGGCGCAGCAGAATATTACGCTCAACGCCCATGAACTCTGGCTCAAGCGCCTACTCAACCAGTTGGGCTGGCTGGACCCAGGTGCCGTGGGGGCGTTGATTACGCTGCCGGCCGCGGTGCCCCCCGTCACCGAGTCCATGCGGGCGGTGATTTTACACCATGAAATTTCGCACGGCGCGTTTTATACGACTCCAGCCTATGAGGCCTATGCAGAGTCATTCTGGAATAGCCTGACCGATGTTGACCGGGCTGCCTTCAAAAATTTTCTCGGCGCGCAAGGGTACGATACGAATAATACCAATCTGATGCTGAATGAAGCTCAGGCTTATCTGGTCTTCACCCCTGATCCGCAGTTTTTCAGCGCCAAGGCGGTGGGTATGTCGCAGGCGCAACTTAATACGTTGCGGGAAGGATATATTGCCGGCATGCCGAGTTTCTGGCTAACCCCACTGGCCAATGAGCCGCTGCCAGTCTCAGTCCCATTAAAGGCTTGTCAAACCAACTAAACAACGCGACTATTTTGGTTGCGTAATTACCTGAATCGCGGCGACCGAGAGATTTTGTCCTGACGACGCCGCGTTTTGAAGTGCTGCGCGTAACGCCGGCAAATAGTCGCTGGCATTTTCATCCTGCGGACGGCGGACAGAAAACAATGGTGATGAGGTGGCGATCGATATTACCAGATCAGTCCCATACGGTGCGCTAACCTGCCAACTAGCGCCACCTTTACTCGGGTCGCCAAGAACCTTGATACTGTTTGCAGGTTGTAGTTTGAGGGCGTCGGTCGAGGTTGGGTACAGATGAAACACGGTGCCGTCACCGGAAAAATAATCGGTCTGCAAATAGCCCGGATACTGCGGCATCATGTTATCGACGGTGATCAGATCGCCATCATGTAATACTGTGGCACCACCATCAAGGCTGATTTTCAGTTGCATACCCGGTTTGCCGAAAAAATCATGATAAGGGCGAACCGCGTTCAGGGCATCGCAATATGGGCCATCAATAGTTTGCACCGACGACGCCGGCACGATGCCGGGCGGTAGGGAATTGATCGCTGCCGTCAGAGAGGCCTGCGGCGCTCCGGCACCGGCCAAGCCGGTTAGGCTCGGTTGGGCACCGGTAACAGTGCTGCTGAGGAAAGTGCATGGCAGCGAGGCGAGGGTGCCGGAGAGCATGGAATTGCGTTGTGCCGCGGTCATGGCAGGCGCCGCGGCCGGTATCGCAGTTGGCGGCGTGTTCACAACGGTTGCCGGAGCTGGCGCATGGCTGGTGAGGAAATATGCTGCGGCGCCTGCCACCAATAATCCACCCGCACCTAGTCCGCCGAGCAATGCAACCGGCAGCGGTTGTTTCGCGGCAGGTTGTTTGCCGGCCGTCTGGCTGGGGGCCGCAGGCTTTCCGGCTGGCGCGGTTGCCAACGGGATGGTGCGGGTACCAGCAATGATGGTTGCATCATCATCACTGGCATCTTCGGCAATCATACCCAACCCGGCCGCCACTTTATTCTCGAAAGCATCCCGCAGGGCGCGGGCAAATTCACCCGCCGAGCCAAACCGCTCCTGCGGCCGCTTTGCCATCGCCCGTTGTACCACGGAATCAAACGCCTGCGGTACGTTGACCGAAAGGGCCGATGGCGGCGGTGGTTCAGTGTTCAGCACCTTGTGCATGATGGCGGTCAGCCCGCCCTCAAACGGCTTTTCCCCGGTGAGAAGCTGGTAAAGCATGACACCGGATGAATAAATATCGGTACGCAGGTCAACCGTCTGCCCCATGAATTGCTCCGGGGACATATACGAGGGCGTGCCCAGCATGGTCCCGGCCTGGGTCATGCTGCTGCTCTCAATTCGCGCGATGCCGAAATCCGCGATCTTTACCTCACCCGCCTTCGTTAGCATGATGTTGGCTGGTTTAATGTCGCGGTGAATCACGCCACGCTCGTGGCTGAATTGCAGCCCGGCCAGCAGCCCTTCCATGATCCGCACAATCTCGCTGGTCTCGAACCGTTCCTTTTTGTCGAGCACATGCTTCAGTGTGGTGCCATCGACAAATTCCATCACGATATACGCCAACTCAGGCGTCTCACCGTAATCGAATACTCCGACGATGTTAGGGTGGCTTAACCGTCCGGCGGCCTGTGCTTCGCGTTTGAATCGCGCAAGTTCCTCCTGGGCTTCGGCATCGCCGACATCGGGCAGGCGCACGGTTTTGATGGCAAGACGCCGCGCGATGATCGGGTCAAACCCCTCATACACGGTGCCCATGGCACCTTTGCCTAGAATTTGGAGGAGTTCGTATTTACCTAGATATTCAGCCATGAGCGTTTATAATCCGGGCTTTGGTGAATCGGAAAGGGCCGAGAGCTTGGTGGTCCCGGTTGTTCCACCATCTCCAATGACGGCAAAAGCGGCCCAGAAAAATGGATTGGCAATGTTGGCGGCCATGCCGTGTCCGGCGTTGTTGATCAACGCCAGTTGCGCCGCCCGCAAACTACCGGCCGCGCCGCCATCCGCGCCGCCATGCAGTCGCTCTAGCGTGTCGGCTACCAGATACGCGGACACTTGGTCATTGACCGACCATTGCGTGACCATCATGGCCCGCGCGCCCGCATAGAAAAAGCTGCGCGCCAAGCCTGACAATGCTTCACCGCCTTCGGCGCCGCCACCGGTATTGCAGGCCGAGAGGATAACAAGGTTGGCATCCAGATGCAGGTTGGTCACATCGCCGGTATTCAGCAACGCCTGATCCGCGGAGGCGGCACCGGCTGGAGCCGAGGTCACAATGGCTGGTTGGCTCTGGCAGGGCAGGTCGGTCGGCAATAGCGCATGGGTGGCGAAGTGCAGGATTTTGAAATCCTTCAAGTTAGCAGCTTCCACTTTCGGGACCGTAAAATCGGCGCCCAGTAACTCATCTGCGGGCGTTGCACCAAAAACCGCTGCACCAGCTTTCAACTCAAGCGTTGCGTAGGGCAAGTGTGGCAGCCCGGCAAACTCTGCGGCACTATCGCCGCAACTGGCCGCATTATAAGTTGCCTGTGCCTGTGAGAGTGTAACTGGTTGGAAATCACCAAAGCCAAACCAAGGTTTTTTTGCAGCCGACGTACCTTCAATTTTACGTAGCGACACAAAATTGGAAGCCGCCGGCACATAGGCCAGGTTGGTCTCGCGGATCAACCAGGGTGCCGCCGCCAGGTTATCGGGGCTGGCGGGACCGGTGGGCAGCAAGGCAAACGGCAAGGCCATCAAAGCACCAGAAGGTGCGATCACCAACTCATGCACTTGCGCCATGTCGGAGGCGAATGGCGCGAGGGTAAGTTGATAAATTTTGCTGGCATCAGCCATGTCGTAGGGCGGCAACCCGCTTTGTGTTGGCTCGATACTGCTCAGAACGGCTTTCACCAAACCCGTCATTCCGGCATCGGAAATCTGGCTGCTCGCGACTTGAATTTGACCATGATGCATCAGGAACAGCCATGTCCGCCCAGGGGTTGAGGTAATGCCCAGAAACCCCTCATCCGGGCGTAAGGCGCTCAACACATCCTGCGCCGAGACCACTTGCTGCACCAATTGGCCAAAATTTGGCGCCGCCGCCTGCACAGCCTGGTCATCTTGCTGCAAGGTTTTATTTGCCGTCGCAATTTGCTTATCAATATCGGCGAGGCTTTGGCCCGGCGTTGCGGCAGAGACAGCGCCAGGGCTTTTCGTGAAGCGGTCGCGCTCCTCATACAACGATGCCAGCTTGGCGGACGCATCTTGCTGTGCGCGAATGGCCGCCGCAACTTTAGGATTGGAAGAGCTGGTGGAAAGCCGAGCCGCTGCTTCACCAATTTCGCGCGCGGTCACGCTGCCTTGCGCCAGTTCAGCCGCCTCAAACATTTCGCCGTGTAGGGCTTGCGCATCGGCTGGCATGGCGTTGGCCGCATCAGCAAAAACTTCTAGGCAGGGGCCGATCAGCGCGGCTGAGCTACCGCGTTGCAAGGTTTTCAACAAAGCCAAACCGTTGCGGCATGACTGCAAAGCGGTGGTTTCATCACCTTGGGCAAGTTGTGCGCCACCTTGCAGTAAATCTGTCTCCGCCACGGGAAACGACCCCGGCAGGGCCGCCGAAAAATTGCTACTGGCCGCGGCTAATAACGCAATGGCGCTGTTGGTCTGGCCCGATGTCGCCGCCAAATTGGCATTGGTCCGGTCAAGCCGTGCCCCTAACAATTCGGGGTCGAGGTCGTTGGCATTTGCTATTTGTTCGGAAAGCATTACCGCCTTCGCACTGTCCTCGGTCTTACCAAGCGCATGATCAGCAATGGCTTCATATCGCAGGGTTTCAATGGCTCCCAGCAGTGCGGTCTGCGTCACCGGCCCATTCAAGCGGGTTTGTTCGGCCAGATCAACATTAGCACCTTGTGAATGACTAACGGCAAACATTGCGCTAATATTGTTTTGCACTGGCTGGGCCTGCAATAATTCAGGCGGCAACAAAGCCGTATAGGCGGTATAGGCAGCCTTCAATAATCTTATGGCTGTTTTATAATGGCTTTGATTGAGCTGGTCCAACCCTTCATAATGCAACAACTTGGCGGGTGCGTTGGGGTCGGATGATTTTGGTGCCAGCTTGGCTGCAGCGGCAAACAGGCTGGCGGCTTCCGGAAACTGCGCCTGATCCGACAAATTCAAAGCAAGTTCCAGCATTGGCCCCACGGTTGCCGGATTACCCGTGCCAATTTTTTCCTGCTGCAGGGCCAAGGCCGCCCGGTATGCAATAACGGCTGATGAAAAATCTTCCGCCTGGTTGGCTTGGCTGCCTAGTTGCATCAGGCTGTTGTAATGGCCGATATCGCCTGAGCTGTAGGCCTGCGCTGCCAATCGTTGCACCAGGGCAGCGTCTGAGGTGGCAATCGCGGCAGTTCCGGCCTGTGCTGGGGCAATTTTGCCACTCAGCACGCCCACCGCTCGCTCCAGAGGTGGCAAGGCCGGGGCCACGCCGTCGGCATAATACACCTTGCCATTGATCACACTGACCAACGCCACATGCGGCCAGCCGCCGATACGTTGTGTGCACGTCAGTACGATCGCGGGAACACCATCCAAAATGGTTTCAGGTTGCGGCGCGCCGCAGGAGTATGAAGCCTCCAACCCGGCCCGCCATGGGCTGGCCGTGGCCAGCAGCGTAATGTTGTCGGCCGGTGCCACGCCACCGTCACGCACCTGGGCACTCGCTTGGTCCCAACTGCCGCAATACACATCCAACCCATTGCCGTCAGTCTGGCTGGTGCAACTCTCACCTGCGGTATTCTGGCCGATCGGCGTCCCGGTTTTCATCGCGCTCGATGCAAGGCTGGAATCATAGGCTGACAGTGGCGGATTGGCGCAACCGCTCAGTGAAACACTCAACGCCAATGCCCCAGCTGATAATAATCGGAAGGTGCGCTTTATCATGCGGCCATCCCCCTCAAAAATCATGCATCGCAATGCCGGGAAGCTGGATATTTTTATCCAGTTTCTTGCGCTTGCGCTCGGTGATATCAAAGTCGCCCAGCGGATTACCGTTCGGCAGAGTTTCAACAAACAATACCACGCAGTCCACGGACCCAATCGGGCAGGAATTGATTTGATATTTTGACGACGGATCGGTCGCTGAAGCCTTGCCCGACGCCGGTTGGCCGGAAATACCATCGATCGTCCCGGTCAAATTTGCATCTGACCCATTGATCACTTCAAGATGATAAAGATTAACATTGCCCGTGATGTTACCGTTGGTGCCGGCATCAAATACTGCATCAATCGACGGCCCGTATAACCCATTTGATCCTGTATCAAAACCTACAGCACCGCCGGGATTATTTGGATTCAGCGCCGTCAGGAAAAAAATTGTCGCACTCAAATTGGTAGTGCCAAGAAATTTCACTGAATTAAAGCGCGCCGAATTGATGCCATCGTTGATATAAAAAATACCATGTTCAATAATACTGGGAGCGTAGAGCACCGTATCAACACCACTGCGCGGAACGGTGGCGGTGTTCGAGGCGATGTTCCCGCTGAAGAACATTCCACCATTGGGTGAACCCGAAAGGATCAACTGCCCGGTCGAACTTATACTGATAACATTGGCAACCAGCGGTCCAGTAATCGTAAGAGTCCCGGTGTTATCAAGCGAGAACAGGCTATCGCCCATCAGGAAACTGCCGATCGTGCCAATATCGGTCAGGGCAGTGAAGGACGCAAGGCTGCCGGCGGTACCAGTGAGCGTACCGGCATCCAGCGTGCCCCCGCCATGGATCACACTGCCGTAGGAGGCAAAATTCAGATCACCGCTGAACATATCGGTGCCAGATAATGAAATTATGTCGGTAGGTGAGGCGACTGCAAATGTCGTATTTTGTGCCGTTACCGTACCATTGGGCTGGGTGATATTGCCTGCCGCGCTGATTGTCAGATTATTATTGATCGTGGTGTCGCCAGTCAGCAGGAAGTCTCCGGCGGACTGCAGGCTGGCATTTTGCGCGCTTACCACACCGGAAATGCCGCTAACGCCGTTGACGCTCAAAGTACCTGACGTGATGATGCTGCCAAGTGCTACAATATCGTTGGCATCACCAAGTGTGATCGAAGTGGCGCTGGCATTAAATAGATTAGCGCTGATGGTGCCCGAGGGTTGGGAGATCGCCCCGGTGCTGAACAGGCCCAGCGTGCCACCCACATTAACTACGCCTTGCACGTTGATCGTTGAAGAGTCCGTGAAAGTCGCATTGCCCGTGACGCCCAGATTACCCAGTACCGGAACATTATTGCCGGCCTGACCAAAAATTACATTGCCGCCGATGGTACCGCCGTCGCTGGTTAACGCCGCTGCGATGATCGCGCCGCTACTCTGGGAGATGTTGCCGGTATCGCCCAACGCCAGCGTAGCGTTCGTAAATACTACGCCCGCTACATCAAGGGCCACGGCATCATTCAGCAAAATGTCGCCAGTTGCCGCAAAGTTATTGAGTGTGCCAATAACATTGCCTGTATTCATATCCACCGTACCGGCAATGGTGGAGCCCCCGGTGGTTAGAATCGCGGCGTTGACTTGGCCAGTTTCAGTTACACCGTTGCTGCTGGCGAGTTGCAGAATTCCGGTTTGAATGCTGCCGTTGACCGCAAGTCCCGCCGATGAGAGCGTGGTGTTAAGTGCCGACAAACTTCCGGCTATTGTCAAATCTCTAGTGTCAATAAGGTTGAAATCGCCGCTGTTGCTGGCAAAATTTCCAACAGCCGCGATGGTGTTGGCGCTGCCATTTAGCGCAACGGCCCCGCTTGCCGTGCCGAGCAGTGTGCCGGTGGTGATGGCGCCGGTGGATTCACTGATGCTGCCAAGGCTGCTGAGCGAGAGAGTGGCGCTGCTCAGCGATCCGGCAAAATCAATACTGGCCGCACTCAGCGTCGCACTGCCCGACAGGCTGACCGGGCCGGTG
>DAIDEE010000016.1 GCA_027308685.1 Acidocella sp. | reverse complement strand
GTGAAGAGGCCAAACTCGCGCTAGACGGCGCGGCTTGTTGAACGCAGCGGGCGTGGTGAAATTGGTAGACACGCCAGATTTAGGTTCTGGTGGCGTAAGTCGTGGGGGTTCAAGTCCCTCCGCCCGCACCAAAGCGTTCTGATACATATTGTTGTTTAAGGATGGTCTTGTCGATGCAGGTTACCGAAACGCTCTCCGACGGCTTGAAGCGCGGCTTCACGGTCGTGGTTCCCGAACCCGAACTCGCGGTAAAGCGTGAGAAACGCCTGGCCGAACTGGGCCGCACCATGCAGGTGCCGGGGTTCCGCCCTGGCAAGGTGCCGATGTCGCTGGTGCGCAAGCGCTATGGCGGCGCGGTGGCGGCGGAAGTTGCGGAAGGCGCGATCAACGAGGCGTCTGACCGGTTGATCTCTGAGCGCAACCTGCGCCCGGCGATGCAGCCGAAGCTGGAAGTGACCAAGCATGGCGAGAATTCCGACCTGGAATTCACTATGGAAATGGAAATTCTGCCCGATATCACGATGCCGGGTCTGGGCGATATCGTCCTGCAGAAGCCGGTGGCGAGCGTGACTGAAGCCGCCGTAGCTGAGGCGCTGGCCAAGCTGGCTGAGAGCCGTAAAGTGTTTGAACCAGTGGAAGAACCCCGTCCCGCCGCCAAAGGCGAGCAACTGACGGTCGATTTCATTGGCCGGATTGACGACGTGGCGTTTGCCGGTGGCTCCGCCGAGGATGTGGCCATCACCATCGCTGGCGAGGGCTTTATTCCTGGCTTCTCCGAGCAGATGGAAGGCATGGCGCCGGGTGAAACCCGCACCATAAACGTCGATTTCCCCGCCGATTACGGTGCCAAGGACCTGGCCGGCAAGGCGGCACAGTTTGAAATCACCGCTAAATCCCTGGCTGTGCCGAAAATTGCTGTGGTGGATGACGAATTTGCCAAGACCCTGGGCGTTGACTCGCTGGAAGCGCTGCAAAAGACCGTCTCCGAGCAGATCGACCGGGAATATCAGCAGATGACCCGCCTGAAACTGAAGCGTGCCCTGCTGGATGCGCTCTCGGAGCGCGCCCATTTCGATGCCCCGCAAGGCTTGGTTGAAGCTGAATTCAGCGAAATCTGGCGGCAGGTGGAGGCCGAGAAGGAAGCGGGCCGCGCTGACCCTGAAGACGCCGAGAAGGACGACGAGACGTTGCGGGCCGAATACCGCGCCATTGCTGACCGTCGCGTGCGGCTGGGTTTGCTGGTGGCGGAAATTGGCCGGGCCAACAATATCGCGGTGAGCGACCAGGATTTGCAGCGCGCCATGTTTGCTGAAGCGATGAAATATCGTGACCAGGCGATGCAGGTTGTGGAGTTTTTCAAAAAGAACCCGCGCGAGATGGAACGCTTCCGCGGCCCGATTTTCGAAGACAAGGTGGTGGATTACCTGCTCGGCAGCCTGACACTTGAAGAGGTTTCGGTGACGCCCGAGGAACTTGCTGCCGACCCGGAAGTATAAGACCCCTAGACGCGGGCCAACGATTGATTACCTTAAGCTCATGACGGTTTGTCCCGCCCGCGTCGCGGCCTCTGTGAGGCGCGATGCGGTGCCGGGGTTTCCGGTTATATGAAACAAGGATTTGAACATATGTGGGATCGGGATCCAGTCGAGATTTACAACAATAATCTCGTGCCGATGGTGGTTGAGCAGACGGCGCGTGGTGAACGCTCCTACGATATTTATTCGCGGCTGCTGAAGGAGCGCATTATTTTCCTCACCGGGCAGGTGTATGACCAAGTCAGCGCTTTGATCTGCGCCCAGCTTTTGTTCCTGGAGAGCGAGAACCCTAATAAGGATATTTCGTTCTATATCAACAGCCCAGGCGGCGTGGTGTCCTCAGGTCTCGCGATTTATGACACCATGCAGTACATCCGTTCGCCGGTGAGCACGGTTTGTATCGGCCAGGCGGCGTCGATGGGCAGCTTGCTGTTGTGTGCTGGTGAGAAGGGCAAGCGTTTTGCCCTGCCGAATGCCCGCGTGATGGTGCATCAGCCGTCCGGCGGCGCCCAGGGTCAGGCCACCGACATCGAGATTCAGGCGCGGGAAATTCTCAATCTGCGCAAGCGTTTGAACCAGATTTACGTGGACCATACCGGCCAGCCGCTGGAAGCCATTGAGGCCAAGTTGGAGCGTGACTCTTACATGTCCGCCCAGGAAGCCAAAGATTTTGGGATTGTGGATGAGGTGGTGAAGAGCCAACCTTTGCCCGGTGATAGCAAGGCCGAGCCGGCTGCAAAACCAGAATCGAAGGAATAGTCTGGCTGACGGGCGGTAGCTATGGCTCCCGCCCGTCATAAGCGATGACTATTTCCCTTCGCCGGTTTGTACTGAAAACTCGGTGCAAAAACCGCATTACAAATTGGAAATTCGTCCGTAAACATTTGTTTTATTTAGTATTTTGAGCGCTAAATGCCGGACTATTGTGCCCCGTTAAATCGGGGACTAGTCTTTGCTTTGAAATTTTCGCGCTCTTGGAGTGGTTATGAGCAGCAAGTCGAGTGAATCGAAAAACACCCTATACTGCTCGTTCTGTGGCAAGTCCCAGCATGAGGTTCGTAAACTTATAGCGGGCCCCACGGTGTTTATTTGCGACGAGTGCGTTGAGCTTTGCATGGACATCATCCGTGAAGAGCATAAAACCCATATGGTGAAGTCGCGCGACGGCGTGCCGACTCCGCGGGAAATCTGCAAAGTTCTCGATGATTATGTGATCGGTCAGGGCCACGCCAAAAAGGTGCTGTCGGTGGCGGTTCATAACCATTACAAGCGCCTGGCGCACGCGACCAAAAACAACGATATTGAGATTGCCAAATCCAATATCATGCTGGTCGGGCCGACCGGTTCCGGTAAAACCCTGCTGGCGCAGACGCTGGCGCGGATTCTCGATGTGCCGTTTACCATGGCCGATGCCACGACGCTGACCGAAGCAGGTTATGTTGGTGAGGATGTTGAGAACATCATCCTTAAATTGCTGCAGGCCGCCGATTACAACGTGGAACGGGCCCAGCGCGGCATTGTGTATATCGACGAGGTCGATAAAATTTCGCGCAAGTCAGACAACCCCTCGATCACCCGCGATGTCAGCGGTGAGGGCGTGCAACAGGCATTGCTGAAAATCATGGAAGGCACTGTTGCCTCGGTGCCGCCGCAGGGCGGGCGCAAGCATCCACAGCAGGAATTTCTGCAGGTTGATACCACCAATATTCTGTTCATCTGTGGTGGCGCCTTCGCCGGCTTGGAGAAGATCATCTCCATGCGTGGTAAAAAAGGCACCGGTATCGGCTTCGGCGCCGATGTGCGCAGCGAGGATGAGCGCCGTACGGGTTTGATTCTGCGCGAAATTGAACCGGAGGATTTACTGAAATTCGGCTTGATCCCGGAATTTATCGGCCGTTTGCCGGTGGTCGCCACGCTTGATGACCTCGATGAATCGGTGCTGATCGAGATTCTCACCAAGCCCAAGAATGCGCTGGTCAAGCAGTACGGCCGGTTGTTCGAGATGGAGGGGGTCAAGCTCACCTTCACCGAGGATGCGCTGAAAGTGGTGGCGGCGCGCGCGATTAAGCGCAAAACCGGTGCCCGTGGCCTGCGCTCGATCATGGAATCGATCTTGTTGACCACCATGTTTGACCTGCCCGGGCTGGATTCGGTCTCCGAGGTGGTGATTTCGGGCGAGGTGGCTGAGGGTCGGGCTGAGCCATTGTTCCTCTACACCCAGGAACGAGTCGAGACCGCCTCGTAAAACTCTGCTGAAACGGGGCTTGCGTGCTGCGCCAAGCTTGCCGATATATTGCATGTGGCCGGATACCCCGGCACCTTGGGCCGTGCCTTTCAGGGCGGTCTTTGTGAGTGATAGGAATTTATCATGCCTGAAGCTGAACGCCCCACGCCCGAGCTAGCTGAGACTCTGGCGGTTTTGCCCTTACGCGACATTGTCGTGTTTCCCCACATGATCGTGCCGCTGTTCGTTGGTCGCGATAAATCGGTGCGGGCGCTGGAAACCGTGATGAAGGAGGATAAGCAGATCCTTCTGGTGGCCCAGAAGAACGCCGCCCAAGATGACCCCTCGGCCGATGATATTTATAAGGTCGGCACGGTTTCGACGATTCTGCAGTTGCTGAAGCTGCCGGACGGTACGGTAAAGGTGCTGGTGGAAGGCGTGCGCCGCGCCCGGATCACCGATTTCAAGGAAACCGAGGCCTATTTCGAGGTTTATTGCGAAAATCTCGACGACAAGCCTGATGACAGCAAGGAACTCGAAGCGCTGGCCCGCACGGTGGTTTCGCAGTTTGAGCAATATATTAAATTGAACAAAAAAATCGCACCGGAAGTTCTGGTGTCGGTCAATCAGATCGATGACCCTTCCAAGTTGGCCGATACCGTGGCCAGCCACCTGGGGCTGAAGATTTCCGACAAGCAGGAATTGCTGGAGATCGACACCACTGCTGAGCGGCTGGAGCGGGTATTCAGCCATATGGAGTCCGAAATTGGCGTGCTGCAGGTTGAGAAAAAAATTCGCAACCGGGTGAAGCGCCAGATGGAGAAGACCCAGCGCGAGTATTATTTGAATGAGCAACTGAAGGCCATTCAGAAGGAGCTTGGCGAGGGCGAGGACGGTAAGGATGAGACCGCCGAGCTGGAAGCCAAGATCAAGGCCACCAAGCTCTCCAAGGAAGCTCGTGAGAAGGCGCTCTCGGAGCTGAAGAAGCTGCGCAGCATGAGCCCGATGAGTGCCGAGGCGACGGTGGTACGCAACTATCTGGACTGGATTCTGGGTATCCCCTGGAAGAAGCGCAGCAAGATCAAGAACGATGTGCTGGAGGCCGAGCGGATCCTCAATGAGGACCATTATGGCCTGGAGAAGGTCAAAGAGCGGATCATCGAGTACCTGGCCGTGCAGTCGCGCAGCCCTAAACTGCGGGGCGCTATTTTGTGCCTCGTCGGTCCTCCGGGTGTGGGTAAAACGTCGCTTGGCAAGTCAATCGCCAAGGCCACAGGCCGCAACTTCGTGCGGATGTCGCTGGGCGGCGTACGCGATGAGGCGGAGGTTCGTGGCCACCGGCGCACCTATATCGGCTCGATGCCGGGCAAGGTGATCCAGGGCATGAAGAAAGCAAAAACGTCTAATCCACTGTTTTTGCTCGATGAAATCGACAAGCTTGGTAATGACTGGCGGGGCGACCCCTCCTCGGCACTGCTGGAAGTACTCGACCCGGAACAGAACGCCACGTTTGCGGATCATTACCTGGAAGTTGATTACGACCTCTCGGATGTGATGTTCGTGACAACCGCAAATAGCCTGAAAATGCCGCAGCCTTTGCTGGACCGCATGGAGATCATCCGCATCCCGGGCTATACCGAGGATGAGAAGGTGCAAATTGCGAAGCGCCATCTGGTGAACAAGCAAGGCGAGGCGCATGGGCTGAAGCCGGATGAGTGGTCGATCAGCGATGAAGCCCTGCATGAATTGATCCGCACCTATACGCGGGAAGCAGGTGTGCGGAATTTGGAGCGTGAAATAGCCAACCTCGCTCGCAAGGCGGTGAAGGAAATTGTCACCTCCAAGGTCAAGAAGGTCGCGATTACCAAAAAGAATCTGGAGAAGTTCTCCGGCGTGCCGCGCTTCCGTTATGGCGAGACCGAGGCTGAGGACATGGTGGGCGTGGTGACGGGGCTTGCCTGGACCGAGGTGGGGGGTGAGATTCTCACCATTGAGAGCCTGCTGCTGCCCGGTAAAGGCAGCATCAAGCAGACCGGCAAGCTAGGCGACGTGATGCAGGAGAGTGTGGCTGCGGCCTATTCCTATATCCGCTCACGGGCCACCCAGTTCGGCATCAAGCCGCCGTTCTTCGATAAGCGCGATATCCATGTGCACGTGCCGGAAGGTGCAACGCCCAAGGATGGGCCTTCGGCCGGCATTGCGATGGCAACTTCCATCGTCAGCGCCATCACAAATATCCCGATTCGCCGGGATATTGCGATGACCGGCGAAATTACCTTGCGTGGCCGGGTGCTGCCGATTGGTGGTTTGAAGGAGAAGCTGCTGGCGGCTTTGCGGGCCGGAATCACGACGGTCATTATCCCCAAGGATAACGAAAAAGACCTGATCGAGATCCCGGATAATGTGAAAAAAGGCTTACATATCATCCCGGTATCGCATGTGGATGAGGTGATCGCCTTGGCATTGTCGCGTCAGCCCGAGGCGATTGTTTGGGAGGAAAAACCCGACGAGATCGCTGCGGCTTCGGGTGATACAAGGGCGGCGTCTCTGCCGCACTAATTGGCGATAATTGACTGAAAGCGGCCAAATTCGGTACTCTGCGCGGCTTGGGCACGGTTAGTGGCCTTGTTCGCAGAGACCAATTTGGTTATTCGAGCGTGCGAATGATTTTGATGAATGACAACAGGGAGACTTTACTGTGAACAAAATGGATTTAATTGCCGCTGTGGCAGAGAAAACCGAGATTTCTAAAGCCAAGGCTGCCGAAGTTGTCGATGCCGTGTTCGGCGCGATCGAGGGTTCATTGAAGCAGAAAGTTGAAGTCCGTCTCGTCGGCTTTGGCACATTTGCAACAGTGGATCGCGAAGCTTCAAAGGGCCGCAACCCGCGTACCGGCGACGAGATCGACATTCCGGCCTCGACCGCTGTGCGCTTCAAGGCTGGCAAGACCTTGAAAGACGCCGTTAACTAATAGCCGGCGTTATGTGTCATCAGGGGATTGGTTCGCTAATCCCCTGTGTTTTCCAGGGTTTTTGGGGCGATTAGCTCAGCGGTAGAGCGTCTCGTTTACACCGAGAGGGTCGGCGGTTCAAACCCGTCATCGCCCATACCCCTTCGTTTCCTCAACCTAATTTTCATTTCCTCCGCACGCTTGACCTGTGTGCCGGGGGGCACTAAACCGCCGTCACGCTGTAATGCGGGAGTAGCTCAGTTGGTTAGAGCGCCGGCCTGTCACGCCGGAGGTCGCGGGTTCGAGCCCCGTCTCTCGCGCCACGCATCAGCATCGTCAATTTAGCCGTAGAACTAACCTTGACCGGGCCTTGTTGCGGTGCGACAGGAGACTTGTTTGGTTTTTTGACCCGGTTCAGGAGCAGGAGAGACGTGTTGCAGCCAGTTCTCACGCAATATTTTCCCATCCTGGTATTTGTGGCGATTGCCGCCCTACTGGGCGTTGCCTTTATTGTTGGCTCGATCTTCGTAGCCCACCAGAAGCCTTATGCCGCCAAGTTGTCAGCCTATGAATGTGGCTTTGAGGCGTTTGACGATGCCCGCCGCAAATTTGATGTGCGCTTTTACCTGGTGGCCATTCTTTTCATTATATTTGATGTCGAAGTTGCGTTTCTGTTCCCATGGGCTGTCAGCCTGTCGCGGATTGGGTTGCTCGGATTTTTCTCGATGCTGGGCTTCCTTGCCGTTTTGACGGTTGGCTTCATTTATGAGTGGAACAAGGGCGCGTTGGATTGGGAGTAGATCAGGTGAGCGATTCCGCAAGTTTGGCCTGGAACCGGGACGCATTGCCGCCAGGCGATGCCCAGGATGCCGTGATCAGGGGCATTACCGGAGAGATCGCCGGTAAAGGCTTTGTGGTGGCAAACCTGGATAAAATGGTGAACTGGGCGCGCACGGGCAGCCTGTGGCCAATGACCTTCGGGCTGGCCTGCTGCGCGATTGAAATGATTCACGCCTATATGCCGCGCTATGACCTCGACCGATTCGGCATCATTCCACGCGCCAGCCCGCGCCAGAGCGACGTGATGATCGTGGCCGGCACGCTGACCAATAAAATGGCCCCGGCGCTGCGCAAAGTATATGATCAGATGCCCGAGCCGCGCTGGGTGATTTCAATGGGTAGCTGTGCCAATGGCGGCGGTTACTACCATTACTCCTACTCGGTGGTGCGCGGCTGCGACCGGGTGGTACCGGTGGATATTTATGTACCGGGCTGCCCTCCGACTGCCGAAGCGCTGGTGTATGGCATCATGCAGCTGCAGAAAAAAATCCGCCGGACCGGGACGATTCTCCGTGGTTGACGAGGTTGTGGTGCCGGTTGTTCCGGTGGACGAAGCGCTGGATGCCCTCGCCAAGCTGGCAGGGATTACAGGTGTAATGCGTGAGCATGGGGCGCTGGTGGCGCATACTACGCCTGAAGCATTGCTGAGGCTGTGCATGATGCTGCGTGACGATGAGCATTTCGCTCTCGCGCAAGTGATGGATATTTGCGGCGTGGATTGGCCGGAGCGTCCGTTGCGGTTTGAGGTTGTTTATAATTTATTGTCGGTTACTAAAAACGCCCGATTGCGTCTGATTGTGCCGGTGGCTGAAGGGGCTGCCATGCCGTCGGTATCCGGGGTGTGGCCAAGCGCTACCTGGTGGGAGCGCGAGATTTGGGATTTGTTTGGGATCTCATTTGATGGTTTGGCCGATCATCGTCGTATTGTTACCGATTATGGATTTGAGGGTCATCCGTTGCGCAAGGACTTTCCGCTGACGGGCTATCTGGAAGTTCGATATGATGATGAACGCAAAGCCGTGGTTTATGAAAAGGTGAAGCTCACGCAGGAGTTTCGTAATTTCGACTTTCTTTCACCTTGGGAAGCCATGACCACCTTACCCGGTGATGAAAAGGCGCGGGGTTGACCGATGGACCAAATTGTACCGACAGCGACCAAAACGATTGAGATCGATAGCCACACCATAAATTTTGGCCCGCAGCATCCGGCAGCGCATGGCGTGTTGCGGTTGATTTTGGAAATGGACGGTGAGGTGATTGTGCGTGCCGACCCGCACATTGGGTTGTTGCATCGTGGCACCGAAAAACTGATTGAATATAAAAGCTATATGCAGGCGGTCCCGTATTTTGACCGGCTGGATTATGTCTCACCCATGGCTTGCGAATATGCGTTTGCGCTGGCAACTGAAAAATTGCTGGGGATCACGGCGCCTGACCGGGCACAGTGGATTCGGGTGATTTTCGCAGAATTAACGCGAGTGCTGAATCATTTGCTCAGCATTTCCAGTTTTGCCTTGGATTGTGGTGCATTGACGCCAGGCCTGTGGGGCTATGAGGAGCGCGAGAAGCTGCTGGAGTTTCATGAAGCGGCCTCCGGCGCACGCTTTCATTCCAACTATTTCCGCCCCGGTGGCGTTGCGAAGGATCTGCCGGTCGGGATGGAAGCCGACCTTGCCGCCTGGTGTGACGTTTTTCCGAAATTCATTGATAATGTTGAAGCGCTTCTGACGGGTAACCGGATTTGGAAGCAGCGCGTGGTTGATATCGGCGTGATCTCGGCAGCCGATGCTTTGGCCTGGGGGTTTTCGGGTCCGAATTTGCGGTCTTCAGGCGTGGCGTGGGATTTGCGCCGTTCGCAGCCCTACGACAAATACGGCGAAGTTGAGTTTGATATTCCCGTAGGCTCGCATGGAGATTGTTACGATCGTTATCTGATCCGTATTGCCGAGATGCGCGAGAGCGTGAAAATCGTCAAACAAGGTTTGGCGAAAATTAAGCCGGGCCCGGTGAAGGTGCAGGACCCGAAATTTACCCCGCCCAAGCGAGCTGAAATGAAGCATTCGATGGAAGCTTTGATCCATCATTTCAAGCTCTACACTGAAGGTTACCACGTGCCGGCGGGGGCCACCTATACGGTGGTGGAAGCACCAAAGGGTGAGTTTGGTGTATATCTGGTGGCAGACGGCACCAACCGGCCGTACCGGTGCAAAATTCGCTCGACAGGTTTTTCGCATCTGCAGGCAATTGATAAATTGGCGCGGGGCCACATGCTGGCTGACGCGGTGGCGATTATTGGGTCTCTTGATATTGTGTTCGGTGAAATTGATCGATGAGTACGCAGGTTGAACCAAAGACATTTGAATTTGACGCCGAGGCTGAGGCATTGGTTATTTCGGCTATTGCGCATTATCCGGCGGGCAAGCAAGCCAGTGCGGTGATGCCGTTGCTGGATATCGCGCAACGCCAGATGGCACGGCTTACCGGTTCGGCCTGGGTGCCGACAGCAGCGATGGACGTGATAGCCAAGCGCCTGGGCATGGCGCCGGTACGGGTTTACGAGGTGGCGACATTTTATTTGATGTATAATACCAAACCCGTAGGCAAATACCATTTGCAGGTATGCACGACCACACCCTGTTGGTTGCGCGGCTCGGATGAAATTGTTTCGGCTTGCAAAAATGCCACGGGGATTTCGGAGTTTGGTGAGACCAGCGCTGATGGTTTGTTTACGATGACGGAAGTGGAATGTTTGGGAGCGTGCGTGAACGCGCCTATTTTGCAGATCAATGATGATTACTTTGAAGATTTAGATGAGACGCGCACTAAATCTTTGCTGGCAGATTTGAAAGCGGGTGGTGCGTTGCCGCCGGCGGGGTCCCGCAATGGCCGATCAGGCTCGGCACCAGCCACGGGGCTGACCGCGCTGCTGACTACCATTGAACCGGCGGAGTGAGTGATGCTGAACGATAAAGACAGGATCTACCAAAATCTCTACGGCTTGCAGGATTGGGCGTTAGCGGGTGCGAAAGCCCGTGGTGACTGGGATGGTATCACTGAAATTCTGGCGCGTGGCCGTGACGCGATCATTGAGGAGGTGAAAACCTCTGGCATGCGCGGCCGCGGTGGCGCGGGCTTCCCGACCGGCATGAAATGGTCGTTTATGCCCAAGCAAAGTGATGGTCGGCCGAGTTACCTGGTGGTAAATGCTGACGAGAGCGAGCCGGGTACCTGCAAAGATCGTGATATTATCAGGAACGAACCACACAAGCTGATTGAGGGCTGCCTGATTGCGGGCTTCGCGATGGGGGCTAACACCGGCTATATTTATATTCGCGGTGAGTATTATAACGAGGCGGTTCGGCTGAATGCGGCGATCGCACAGGCCTATGAGGCGGGCTTGCTGGGTAAAAATGCGGCGGGTTCCGGGTTTGATTTTGATTTGCATGTGCATCGTGGTGCGGGTGCCTACATATGCGGCGAGGAATCGGCGTTGCTGGAGAGCCTTGAAGGTAAAAAAGGCATGCCTCGCATGAAGCCGCCGTTTCCCGCGGCGATGGGTGTGTATGGTTGCCCGACCACCGTGAATAATGTTGAGACCATAGCTGGGATCCCGACTATTTTGCGCCGCGGTGCGCCGTGGTTTGCTGCCCTTGGCCGCCCTAAAAATTCTGGCACCAAAATTTTCTGTATCTCGGGTCATGTGAATAACCCGTGCAACGTTGAAGAAGAGCTTGGTGTTCCGTTAAAAGACTTGATCGAGAAACATGCGGGTGGCGTGCGTGGTGGCTGGGATAATTTGCAGGCGGTAATTCCTGGTGGTGCTTCGATGCCCATTTTAGGTAAGGAAACCTGCGACACGATTTTGATGGATTTTGACAGCCTGAAGGACGTGCGCAGCGGGCTTGGCTCGGGTGCGGTGATCGTGATGGATAAATCCGCTGACGTGATCAAGGCCATCTGGCGGTTATCCAAATTCTTCAAGCACGAGAGCTGTGGCCAATGCACGCCGTGCCGCGAAGGCACAGGCTGGATGATGCGCATGATGCAGCGGATGGTTGATGGCACAGCCGAACTCTCTGAAATCGATTTGTTGGAGACGGTAACGCGCCAGATTGAAGGTCATACGATTTGCGCCTTTGGGGACGCAGCGGCGTGGCCGATCCAGGGCTTGCTACGGGCATTCAGGCCGTTGGTGGAGCAGCGGATTCTTGACTATCAAAAGCGTAACGCAACTCCCATGGCGGCGGAATAAATCATGGCAAAAGTGACAGTTGACGGTATCGAAGTCGAAGTCGCCAACGGCTCTTCCGTGCTGCAGGCTTGCGAGGCAGCCGGCAAGGAAATTCCGCGCTTTTGCTACCATGAGCGGCTTTCGATTGCCGGTAATTGCCGGATGTGCCTGGTAGAAGTTGAAAAAATGCCCAAGCCGGTCGCCTCATGCGGGCAGCCGGTTGGTGATGGCATGGTGATTAAAACTGACACGGAAATGGTGCGTAAAGCCCGCCGTGGCGTGATGGAATTTTTACTGATCAATCATCCGCTCGATTGCCCGATTTGCGACCAAGGTGGCGAATGCGATTTGCAGGATGAAGCGGTTGGTTATGGGCGCGGATATTCGCGCTATGATGAGAACAAGCGCTCGGTTGGTGCCCCTGATTGGGGCCCGCTGGTAAAAACGACCATGACGCGCTGCATTCATTGCACGCGCTGTATTCGCTTCTCGACAGAAGTTGCAGGCGTGCCGGAGTTGGGTGCGACCGCACGTGGCGAATCGATGCAGGTGGGCACCTATGTTGAGAAGGCATTGAGCTCAGAGCTTTCGGGTAACTTGGTTGATTTGTGCCCGGTGGGGGCGCTGACCTCGAAGCCATACGCCTATACCGCGCGGTCATGGGAATTGCGCAAGACCGATAGTGTGGATGTATTCGATGCCGTTGGTGCGAACATTCGGGTTGATGCACGTGGCGCTGAAGTGTTGCGGATTTTGCCGCGTGTGAATGATGCGGTGAATGAAGAGTGGTTGGGAGATAAGTCGCGCTTTGCCGTTGATGGCTTGAAGCGCCGCCGGCTGGATCGCCCATGGATTCGTGAAAACGGCAAGTTGCGTCCGGCAAGCTGGGAAGAGGCTTTTGCCGTTATTGCGGACCGCCTGAAAAACCTGCCGGGTGAGCGCATAGGCGCGATTGCCGGTGACCAGTGCGATGCCGAGAGCATGTTGGCGCTGAAGGACATGATGAACGCTCTGGGTTCAATGAATATCGATTGCCGGCAGGACGGCGCGGCGTTGGATGCATCGCGCCGGGAATTTTATCTGTTCAACACCACCATCGCCGGGATTGAAGAGGCTGATGCGTTGTTGATTATTGGCAGCAACCCGCGCCGTGAAGCGCCAGTGTTGAACGCCCGGATTCGCAAACGCTGGATGACCGGTCAGATGCCAGTTGCGCTGGTCGGTGAACATGTCGATCTCACCTATGGTTTTGAATATCTGGGCGCTGGACCGGAGAGTCTGAAGGCACTGGGTGGCTTTGCCGAGACGTTGCAAGCCGCGAAGAAACCGATGATCATTTTAGGCCAGGGCGCTTTGAAGCGTGAGGATGGCGCAGCGGTTCTGGCCGCGGCGTGGTCGTTGGCGGTGCAGTTCAATATGCTGAACGCCGACTGGCATGGGTTTAATGTTCTGCACACGGCAGCGGCTCGGGTTGGCGCCCTTGATTTGGGGTTTGTTCCTGGCCCCGGCAGTAAGAATGTTGCTGGCATGATGGCGGGCGGCGTTGATGTGCTGTGGCTGCTGGCGGCTGACGAGTTTGAAACATCTAAAATTGGTGCTGAGACCTTTGTGATTTATCAGGGCCACCATGGCGATGCCGGCGCCACCCGCGCCGATGTAATTTTGCCCGGGGCCGCCTATACGGAGAAGCCCGGTACCTACGTGAATACCGAAGGCCGAGCTCAAATGGGTTTCATGGCCGTCAGTCCGCCAGGTGATGCGCGTGAAGATTGGCGGATTTTGCGGGCGATCAGTGCGTATATCGGTTATGCGCTACCGTATGATCATTTTGCCGAGTTGCAGGCGCGTCTGGTAAAGCTGAATCCGATATTTGGAGAACTGGGCGAGGTTCGCCGGATGGCGGGGACTAACCTTGCGGGGCCGAACTCTGCAGCGCCCATGGGGTCAGCGCCGTTCGTGAATGTGGTGCATAATTATTATCAGACCGACCCGATCAGCCGTGTCAGCCCCACTATGGCGGCCTGCGTGGCGGCGCATTATGGCTTCCAGGCGGAGGCTGCAGAATGATGGCGTTTTTTAACTCTGATCTCGGTATCGTCATTCTGACGCTGCTGAAATCTCTGGCGCTTATTGTGCCGCTGTTGATCGGCGTTGCGTATCTCACTTACGCTGAGCGCAAGGTGATGGGGGCCATTCAGTTGCGCAAAGGGCCAAACGTGGTGGGGCCGTTTGGTCTGGCGCAACCCTTTGCTGATGCGCTGAAGATGATGTTCAAGGAAACCATCATCCCGGCGGGGTCCGACCGTGTATTATTTATTATGGCCCCAATGATCACTTTTGGTCTGGCCGTTATCGCCTGGGCGGTTATTCCGGTGAATGATGGCTGGGCAATTGCAAATATCAATGTAGGTATTTTGTACCTGCTCGCCATTTCCTCCCTTGGTGTTTACGGTATTATCATCGCGGGTTGGGCGAGTAATTCAAAATATGCCTTTCTAGGCGCGCTGCGAAGTGCAGCGCAAATGGTTTCCTACGAAGTCTCGATGGGGTTTGTTATTGTCACGGTGCTGATCTGTGTCGGCAGCTTGAATCTCAACGACATCGTGATGGCGCAGCAGCACATTTGGTTTGCCATTCCGCTGTTCCCGATGTTCGTGATCTTTTTCATTTCGGGCTTGGCAGAAACCAACCGGGCGCCGTTCGATCTGGCGGAAGGTGATACCGAGATCGTTGCGGGATTTTTCGTGGAATATAGCGCGATGAGTTTTGCGCTATTCTTTCTTGGTGAATACGCCAACATGATATTGATCAGCGCCACCACCACGGTGTTGTTCCTCGGCGGTTGGCTCTCACCGTTACCCTTTGCGCCGTTCACGTGGGTGCCGGGGGTTTTTTGGTTTCTGATAAAATTATTCGCCTGCCTGTTCGTGTTCATTTGGGTGCGTGCCACGTTGCCGCGTTACCGGTATGATCAGTTGATGACCTTGGGCTGGAAAGTGTTTTTACCAATTTCATTAGGATATCTGGTGCTGGTCGCCGGCGTTCTGGAAGTTTTTGGATGGTTGCCAAATGTTTGAACATATAAGGAGCGCGGGCTGATGCGCCTGGACCGTATGGCACGCGAGTTGTTGCTGGCCGAGATTGTCTCGGGCATGGCACTGACAATACGAGCGTTTTTTAAGCCTAAAGCCACGCTCAATTATCCGTTTGAAAAAAACCCTATCAGTCCGCGTTTCAAAGGCGAACACGCGTTGCGCCGCTATCCGAATGGTGAAGAGCGGTGCATTGCTTGCAAGTTGTGTGAGGCGGTTTGTCCGGCGCAGGCCATTACGATCGAAGCCGAACCGCGCGACGATGGGTCGCGCCGCACAACGCGTTATGATATCGACATGACCAAATGCATCTACTGTGGTCTGTGTGAGGAAGCCTGCCCGGTGGATGCGATTGTTGAGGGGCCGAACTTTGAGTTCGCCACTGAAACCCGCGAGGAGCTTTTGTATAATAAGGCGAAACTGCTGGCGAATGGCGACCGGTGGGAGCCAGAACTCGCCAAACGCCTCGAACTCGACGCGCCGTACCGGTAGAACGCACATGATCGCAAATATTTTATTTTATATCGTCTCCGCCATCTTGCTGACATCAGCGGTGATGGTGGTGAGCAGCCGTAATCCGGTGCATTCGGTATTGTTCCTCATCTTGGCGTTCATCAACGCGGCCGTACTGTTCCTGATGGCGGGGGCTGAGTTTTTGGCGATGGTGCTGGTGATCGTGTATGTCGGCGCGGTGGCGGTACTGTTCATGTTCGTCGTGATGATGCTCGACGTGGATTTTGTGGCGTTGCGTGAAGGCGTGCAGCGTTACGCCCCCATCGGCGCAGCGGTCGGCCTGGTATTGTTTGCTGAATTAGCCTTTGTGGCAGTGAGCTGGACGATTTCACCGAGCGCAACCATGCTGCGCCTCTCGCCGACACCGACCGATGTGACCAACACGGTGGCTCTGGGCTCGTTGCTCTATACAAAATATATTTTCCTGTTCCAGATGGCGGGGGCGGTTTTGCTGGTCTCAATGATCGGTGCGATTGTGCTGACCTTACGTGACCGTAACCGCGGCAAGCGCCAGGATGTTAATGTTCAACATGCGCGGATGCCGGTGGATACAATGCGGATGGTGAATGCAAAGTTGGGGCAGGGCGCTGAAATACCCGCGCCGATTGAGGAGGTGCTCTGATGCAAGTGGCTCTTTCAAATTATCTGGTGGTGGCCGGACTCCTGATGGTGATCGGTGTGTTCGGCATTTTCATGAACCGCAAGAATATCATCGTCATCATGATGTCGATCGAGCTTATTCTGCTCGCGGCCAATATTAATTTCATCGCGTTTTCGGGCGCCTTGCATGACATGGTGGGCCAGGTTTTCACCATGTTCGTTCTCACCGTTGCCGCCGCCGAGTCCGCGATTGGACTGGCGATTGTGGTAATTTATTCGCGTAATCGTGGCTCGATCGAGGTCGAGGACGTGACATTGATGAAGGGTTGATATGCTCACCTTAATCGCCGTTTTTGCGCCGCTGGTTGGTGCTATTCTGGCCGGGTTGTTCCGGCCGCTGCTGGGCAAGCAGTTATCCATCGCCGCCAGTATTTTGTTCATGGCGATCTCGGCAGTTGCCGGGGTCTTGGATTTTGCCCAAATCGCGCAATTAGGTGTGTCGCAGGCACCTTTGCACATTGCCACCTGGATTGCGGTGAGCAACTTTACGTTGGATTGGACGCTGCGTCAGGACATGCTCTCGCTGGTGATGGTGGCGATGGTGAGTTTTGTCTCGTTGCTAATTCATATTTATAGTGTTGGTTACATGGCGCACGATAGAAGCGTGCCGCGCTTTTTTGCCTACCTGTCGCTGTTCACTTTCGCCATGTTGATGCTGGTGACCGCCAATAATCTTTTGCAGTTGTTTTTTGGCTGGGAAGGTGTGGGGCTCGTCTCATACCTGCTGATCGGCTACTGGTACGAACGGCCATCGGCCAATGCGGCGGCGATCAAGGCGTTTATCGTCAACCGGGTTGGGGATATTGGTTTTGCGGTTGGCATTGCGCTTACCTACCTGGTGTTCCATACCATTTCGTTCGACGAGATATTTGCGGCTGTCGGCACTCACGCACAGGAGCATTACAGCCTGTTCGGCAGCAGTTTTCCGGTGCTCGAAGTCATTGGTATTTTGCTGTTCATCGGCGCCATGGGCAAATCCGCGCAGCTATTTCTGCATACCTGGCTGGCCGATGCGATGGAAGGCCCGACACCGGTTTCCGCCCTCATTCACGCCGCCACCATGGTTGCCGCTGGTGTATTTCTGGTGGCGCGGATGTCGCCATTATTGAATGCGGCACCGGTTGCGCTGGAAGTTGTCACGATGATTGGCGCCTCCACGGCTTTGTTTGCCGGCACGGTGGGCTGCGTGCAGAACGATATCAAGCGTATCATTGCTTACTCCACCTGTTCGCAGCTTGGCTATATGTTCCTGGCCGCCGGGTTGGGCGCGTACCCGGTGGCGATGTTCCACCTTATCAACCATGCATTCTTTAAAGCCTTATTGTTCCTGGCAGCCGGCTCTGTCATTCACGCGATGTCTGACGAGCAGGATATTCGCTTGATGGGGGGGCTTTTCAAGAAAATTCCCTTCACCTGGCTGATGATGCTGATTGGCGCGTTGGCGCTGGCGGGTATTCCGCCATTCTCGGGTTACTATTCCAAGGATGCGATCTTGGATGCCGCATTTGCGGCCCATACCCCGGTTGCCATGTATGGCTGGGTTTGTGGTGTGGTGACAGCAGGACTGACGGCGTTTTATATCTCGCGGCTATTTTTGTTGACCTTCCACGGCAAATCGCATGCACCAAAGGATGTGCAGGACCATGTGCATGAAAGCCCGTTGGTGATGCTGGCGCCGTTAGCTGTTTTGGCCTGCGGTGCGGTGGGCACCGGATTTTTGTTGGACCACTCATTTGTGGGTCCGGGATCGGCAAATTTTTGGGGTGCCAGCATCAGCGCCGGAAGTATTATGGCTAGATTCGAGGATATTCCCGCGATGGTTGCAATGGCGCCATTGTTTGCGGGTATCGCTGGCATTTTGGTGGCGGCAACTTTCTATATTTTTATGCCGGCCCTGCCGTCGATGTTCGCCACCCGCTTTTCCGGGCTTTATCAGTTTCTGCTGAATAAATGGTATTTCGATGAATTGTACGACGCGATCTTTGTTAGGCCGATTTTGCGTCTGGCGAAATTTGCCTGGCATGTGGGTGATGAACAGATGATCGACGGTGTGCCAAACGGTCTGGCGGCATTGACGAGCGATGCGTCTTCGCAATCAGTCAAGCTGCAAACCGGCTCCATCGCACTTTATGCGTTCGTGATGCTGATCGGTTTGCTGGTATTTTTAAGTATTTTCCTGTGGGTGCGCTGAGATGAATTCGCTGGGCTTTCCCATTCTGTCACTCATTACCTTCCTGCCTTTGGCAGGGGTGATCTTTATTGCCACGCTGCGGGGGGATGAAGCCGCGGTAGCACGCAATGCCCGCTGGGGCGCATTATGGGTTAGCCTGATCGTGTTGGCGCTAGCGGTTTATATGTGGATCTCGTTCGACCCCAAGCAAGCCGGCTTTCAGTTTGTTGAAGCCCAGCCCTGGTTGAGCGGGCTGGATGTGCAATACCGCATGGGTGTTGACGGTATCAGCCTGTTTTTAATTTTACTAACGGCCTTCATCACGCCGATTGCGATTGTTTCAAGCTGGAACATCACTACCCGCGTGCGTGAATTCATGATCGCATTTTTGCTGCTGGATACCATGACGATCGGTATGTTCTGCGCACTTGATCTTGTGGTATTTTATATTTTCTTTGAGGCGGTGCTGCTGCCGATGTATCTTATCATCGGTGTGTGGGGCGGTGAGCGTCGGATTTACGCGGCTGTGAAATTCTTCCTGTTCACGCTGACAGGCTCATTACTGATGCTGCTGGCGTTGGTGTGGATGTGGCGCAACGCAGGCACCACCGACATCATCACGCTGCTGCACACGCCGATTCCGCCGCAGGTGCAGCCATGGTTATTTGTAGCCTTCTTAGCGTCGTTCGGCGTCAAGGCAGCGGTGTGGCCGCTGCATACATGGTTGCCTGATGCGTATGGTGAGGCGCCATTGCCTGGCACCATCATGTTGGCTGCCGTGCTGTCGAAAATGGGTTCCTATGGGTTTTTGCGTATCACCGTGCCCATGCTGCCACACGCCAGTGAGATGGCGGCACCGTTGATGTTCGCGCTTGGCGTGGTGGCCGTGATTTACGTGTCGCTGGTCGCCCTGGCGCAAACTGACATGAAGCGGATGATCGCCTATTCATCAGTTGCCCACATGGGCCTGATCGTGATTGGGATTTTCACCTTTACGGTGGAAGGTATTGAGGGTGCATTGCTGCAAATGCTCTCGCACGGCTTCATCATCACCGGCCTGTTTATCTGTGCGGGCGTACTGATCGCGCGCGGTGAAACCATGACACTCTCCAAGATTGGCGGCCTTGCATTGCGGATGCCCGTTTACGCAACCTTGCTGATGCTGTTTGCGCTGGGCTCGATGGGGATGCCGGGGACCTCGGGATTTGTGGGCGAAATTCTTGTCATTGTCGGTGCCATGAAGGTGAACTTCTGGGTCTCCGCCTTGGCGGCTACCGGGATGGTACTTGGGGCAGCCTATATGCTGGTACTGCTGCGGGCGGTGCTGTTTGATAAAACATCAAGACCGGCTCTGGATGGTCTGAAGGACTTACGGCCGGTTGAATTGGCGATGCTGGTGCCGTTGGCGGTGATGGTGATGTGGCTAGGCGTTTACCCCACCAGCTTTACCCGTATATTCGACGCGCCGGTGAACGCCATGGTGCAAGCGCACTTCGCGGTTTTGACACCGCCCGTTTCGATTACGCCGGTTTCTCTTGCGATGGTGACAAAATGAGCCTGCTACTTTCCACGCTCCTGCCGGAACTGTTGCTTGGCCTGGGTGGCATGGCGTTATTGATGTTTGGCGTGCTCTCAAAAACCAATCAGTTTATCATCTGCTCTCTGGCAGCCGTGGCTTTGCTGGCGATCACCGGCGTGTTTATTTTATTGGCACCAGCTGGAAGCGTTTTTGACGGCCTGCTGACAACGACCAATTTCACCCGCTATGCCGATTTACTGGTTTTGCTTGGTTCGGCTGCAGCGTTGATTTTGTCGCTTGACTATAACCAGCGCGAAGACATTGCGCGTTTTGAGTTCCCGGTACTGGTGGTTTTAGCCGTGTTGGGCATGATCGTGATGATCTCGGCCTCTGATATGATGACTTTGTATCTGGGTTTTGAGTTGCAATCCTTGGCACTGTATATCTGTGCGGCCTTTGCAAGAGATTCTCTGCGGTCCACAGAAGCGGGCTTGAAGTATTTTGTGTTGGGGGCGCTGGCGTCCGGGTTGCTGATCTACGGTATTTCCCTGGTGTATGGGTTTGCCGGCACCACCAATTTCGTAGCCCTCGCGCATTTGTTCGATGGCAGTCAGCCCGCCGGGTATGGCACTGTTATCGGCATCGTGTTTGTGCTGGTTGGCATCGCGTTCAAAATTTCGGCGGCACCATTTCATATGTGGACTCCCGATGTTTATGAAGGTTCGCCAACCCCGGTGACAGCGTTGTTCGGTACCGCGCCGAAAGTGGCCGCTATGGCATTATTGTTATCAGTTATGGTCGGACCATTTGGGCATTTGCTCAGCCAATGGCAGATGTTGATTGAAATTCTCAGCATTATTTCGATGGCGCTTGGCGCTCTTGCCGCCATTGGCCAGACCAACATCAAGCGGCTGATGGCGTATTCCTCAATCGGCCACATGGGTTACGCGCTCATCGGCCTAGCTGCCGGCACGTTGGCGGGTATTCAGGCAACTTTGATTTATCTCGCCATTTATGTGGTGATGTCGTTCGGTGTTTTCGCTTGCATTATTGCGATGCGCCGTAAGGGGCGGGCGGTTGAGACCATTGCTGATCTGGCTGGCTTGTCCACGCAAAACCCTGGCTATGCGCTGGCCCTGGCGGTGCTGCTCTGGTCGATGGCGGGCATCCCGCCGCTCTCGGGATTCTTTGGCAAGCTTTACGTTTTCTCAGCGGCTATCAACGCAGGCCTCGATGTTTTGGCCGTGGTGGGCGTGCTAACCAGCGTGGTTGCTGCGTTCTATTATCTGCGCGTCATTAAGGTGATGTATTTTGACGCCGGCAGCCCTGACTTTGATAAGTCCGCGAGCGGTGTGCGTCTGGTTATGATGGTTGGTGCATTAGCCACCATATTGTTCGTGTTCATGCCCGGCCCGCTGGTAAGTGCGGCGGCAGCGGCAGCACGTGCCTTAATGGGCTGAACCAGACCTTGGTTGATTGGCGGCTCGAGCATTTTGCCGAGATCGACTCAACGTCCAATTATTGTTTGGCGCGGGCTAAGGCGGGAGACCCTGTTGGGCTGGCGGTGCTGGCCGATGTTCAGACGGCAGGGCGCGGCAGCCGGGGGCGAGATTGGGTTTCCACACCAGGGAATATGCATCTTTCCGTATTATTGCGGCCTGAATATGAGATTTCCAGCCTGAATTGCTTTCCGCTGCTGGCGGGTCTGGCGGTGGCGCAAGCGCTAATGCAGCTTGGGTCTGCCGCCATGACGCCGGTGTTGAAATGGCCGAATGATGTGCTGATGGGAGGTGCCAAAGTGGCGGGTATTCTCATTGATGCCTCACCCAGCAATGGCCGGATTGAGTGGCTCGTGATGGGCATTGGTATCAATCTGGCTTTTGCCCCGCAAATTCCGGGCCGTTTTACAACCTGTCTCGCCGAGCATGGCGTTACGGTAGCGCCGCTGGTGGCAGCGCAGACGGTATTGGCAAGCCTGTCGGGATGGCTTGAGGCTTTCGAGGCACAAGGGGCTGCGTTCATCCAAACCGCTTGGCTGCAAGCCGCGCATCCGCTGGGCACGGCAATCTCCGTGCGCGGCGTTGATGTGACCACCCAGGGTCGGTTCGCCGGCCTCTCGCCTACCGGTGCGTTGCAGTTATGCGTCGAAAATCGTATCGAAACATTCCAAACGGGCGAAATATGGCTCGGGGGCCAAGGGGGCTGAGCGCCATGCTGCTGGTGATCGACGCAGGCAATACCAATATCGTGTTCGCCGTGCATGACGGTGCCGAATGGCGTGGCACCTGGCGGCTTGCGACGTCGTCGCAGCGTACCTCCGACGAGTATGGCGTTTGGCTGGAATCGCTGCTGACGCGCAACGGCATCAAGGTTGGGCAAATTCATAGCGCGGTGATTGGCACGGTGGTTCCCGCCGCTCTTTACCATCTGCGCCGTCTCTGCCGGGATTGGTTTGATGTGGAACCGCTGGTGGCACGCGCGGCGCTGGATTGGGGGTTCCCGATCAAAATCGACAATCCCGATGAAGTGGGCGCCGACCGTTTATTAAACGCACTGGCTGCCCATAATCATTACGGCGGCCCGCTGGTGGTAGTTGACTTTGGTACTGCCACTACTTTTGACGTGGTGGACAGAGATGGTGCGTATCTGGGCGGCGTGATCGCGCCTGGCATCAACCTCTCCATCGAAGCCTTGCACCAAGCGGCGGCCCGGTTGCCACGTATCGGCATTGGCCGTCCGCAATCAGTGATTGGCCGCTCCACCATACCAGCCATGCGTTCAGGCATTTATTGGGGTTATGTAGGTTTGATCGAGGGCCTGCTGGTACGCATCGAAGGTGAGTTCGGCCAGCCTTTGAAAGCCATCGCCACTGGCGGTTTGGCGCCATTATTTGCCGAGGGCACGGTGAAGTTGACCACCATCGACCCGGATTTGACCCTCGATGGCTTGCGCCTGCTGTCGCTGCGCAACAAGCCGCCGCAATTGCCGCGTGACCGCACGCCATTTGTGGATGCTGAATAGCTGCCTATGGTGGTTATGGGCGGCGTCACTATCTATGAGCTATAATCAGACGCTAAGAGACCGTTTTCAGGAGTATTTTTTATATGGCAGCCTCATCCGGCAAAAAGCCGGGCAAAACCCGTGCGCTCAATCCAGTGGCGCAAAGTCCGGGCGGGTTCGTGTTTGTGCCGCTGGGCGGTACTGGCGAAATTGGCATGAATTTCAACTTGTATGGCTGCGACGGCGAGTGGCTGGCGGTTGATTGCGGCATGGGGTTTGCCGGGCCGGAAGCGCCCGAGGCCGAATTATTGCTGGCCGACCCTGGCTATATTGCGGCTCGCGCTGACAGATTGCACGGCTTGGTGATTACCCACGCGCATGAGGACCATATCGGCGGCGTCGCCCGCTTATGGCCGCAACTGCGCTGCCCGATCTATGCCAGCCCTTTCACCGCCGCCATTTTGCGCCGCAAGCTGAGCGAGGCCGGTTTGGGCCGCGAAGTGAAGCTGCATGTCATCAAGCCGGGCGGCAAGTTCGAGGTTGGCCCATTTGACCTGCAGTTTATCCAACTCACCCACTCCACCCCGGAATCCCAGGCGCTCGCCATCACCACCCGCTATGGCACGGTGCTGCATACCGGCGACTTCAAGTTCGACCCGCACCCGGTGGTGGGCAACGTAACCGACGAAGCGGCCCTCAAAGCCCTGGGCGACAAAGGCGTGCTGGCGATGGTGATCGATTCCACCAACGCCATGGTGGATGGCCATTCGGGTTCGGAACTGGACGTAAAAAAGAGCCTGAAGGCGTTAATCGGCGATATGCCGGGGCGCATCGCCGTTACCTGCTTTGCCAGCAACATCGCTCGCGTATCCAGTGTGATCGATGCCGCGGAAGCCTGTGGGCGTCATGTAGCGCTGGTTGGGCGCAGCCTGGCCAATTACGTGGCCGCCGCGCAGGAAGCCGGTTATTTGGAGGATGTTCCGGATTTTGTTCCGGAGGAGGATTTAAGCTCCATCCCGGATGATCATTTACTTCTGCTGGTCACTGGCAGCCAGGGCGAGCCGCGCTCCGCCATGGCGCGGATTGCCGCCGATACGCATCGCTACGCGGTGCTGGGCGAGGGCGATGTCGCGATTTTCTCCTCGCGCATGATTCCCGGCAACGAAAAAGCCATTACCGCCGTGCAGGATACTTTGGTGCGGCGTGGTGTGGATGTCATCACCGATGATGATGAGTTGACCCATTGCTCGGGCCATCCGGCACGTGATGAGTTGATTAAAATGTATAAATTGGTGCGGCCAAAATATCTGGTGCCCACTCATGGCGAATGGCGCCATCTCTCCGCGCAGGCCGCCTTGGCGCAGGAGGAGGGGATTGCCTCGATTTTGATCGAAAACGGCGATATATTGTCGCTGTCCTCTAACAACCCGGAAGTCATCGACTCGGTACCCACCGGCCGGATGGCGGTTGATGGGAATGCTGTGGTCCCACTGAAAGGCGGCATTATGGCCGCCCGTCGGCGGATGCTGTTCAACGGCGTGGTGGTGGGCAGTGCGATCATCGACTCGACAGGCAAAGTGCGGGGCGAGGCCAAAATTTCAGCGCCGGGGCTTCTGGATGAGGAAATTGGCTTGCAACGTGAATTGGAGGCCGAATTTGCGCAGGTTTTGGGTGAATTGCCGTCGGCACTGCGCAAGGACGAAGCCGCCTTCACCGATGCCGCGCGTGCCGTGTTGAGAAAAATAGTCGGCAAACGCATGGGTAAGCGCCCGATTGTCGATGCGCATATCATGTGGATTTAAATTGATCTTTTAATATGCAAATTTTTGCCCAAAAGAAATTCAATGGATTATTTTTTCATCGAATCGTGAAATATCGCCTAAAAAAGTTACTTTTTGGAGTATGTTTTTGCTAGACGTGAAGGGTTGTGCGTTGCACTATGAGGTCTAGGATGAAGTTTGGTTCTTCATCCTGCCGTGTGACTGGCGTTTCCTCCCTGAACTTGGCCCGCCGCCCTATGGGCTGGCGGGCTTCTTTCGTTTTAGAACTTTTTCCATGAAGTATTTTGCTGAAATCACCGACCTGACCGTCGTCCGGGCGTTTTTTGCCGCCTGGGTGTTTGCCTATCATGTGGATTTGCACGCGCAGTTTTCAGGCTATCTCGGGCCGTTCGCCGGGTTTATCCGGCATGGGTATCTGGGCGTTGATGGATTTTTTATGCTCTCCGGGCTGATTCTGGCGGCGGTGCATCCGGCGAAGGAACTGCAAGGCACCAACATCGCCCGCTTCTGGGGCAAACGGCTGGCGCGGATTTATCCGGTGCATTTGGCAGTCATGCTGATTTTGCTGGTGATTGTGCTAACGGGCCTGGCGCTGGGCTTTACCCCGCGCGATGCTGACAGGTTCACTGTTGGCTCATTCATCGCCAATTTGCTGCTGGTGCAGGGGTGGGGCGTTGGGGACCATTTGGCCTGGAATTATCCGTCGTGGTCGGTGAGTACCGAATGGGCGGGGTATTTGATGTTCCCGCTGCTCTGGATGTTTTTGGGTACCTGGCGGGAGATTATTCCTGGTCAGATTATGGTGTTATGTTTTTGCGTGTTGGGGATGATCGCCTATGAGGCTGGCGAAACCCTCAACCTCACCTACGCCAACGCGCTGTGGCGGTTTTTCCCGGAATTTGTCATCGGCATGGCCACCCTGCGGCTGGTGCCGCTGAATGCCGATTTCATGCCCAACAAATGGCTGGCCTATATCAGCCTTGCTGCCATCGTGCTGCTCACCTCGACCTCCAGCTTTGATATTTTGGTGGTGTTTGCCCTTTGGGTGCTGTTATCGGCTTTGGCGATGCAGGCCGACGCCGAGCGCCCGCCGGTGATTCGCAACCCGAAAATTTTGCGGTTTCTCGGGCAGATTTCCTACTCGTTCTACATGAGCTTCGGCACCATCGAGCTGCTGCTGGCGCAATTTTTCCGCCATCAGGGCTGGGATCCGGCGGCCAATAAGTTGGCGTACGGGGTCGCTATGACCATCCTCACGCTGGCGCTGGCGATTGCCATGCACCGGCTGGTAGAAATGCCCGCGCGGCGGTTGGCGGACCGCTGGTTAGCGGTGCCCGTGCCTCTAGCCGTTGCGGGTCAGCCCCTGTAAGCACGCAAGCGAAATCGTTTAGCCGAAGGTATTTCATGCGCCTGTCTCAATCTTTGATCCCCACTTTGAAGGAAACCCCGGCGGAGGCGCAGATTGCCTCGCACCGGCTGATGCTGCGGGCCGGGCTGGTGCGGCAGATGGCGTCGGGCATTTATGCCTGGCTGCCGGCGGGGCTGAAGGTGCTGAACAAAATCGCGCAGATCGTGCGCGAAGAGCAGGATGCGGCGGGTGCGCAAGAATTGCTGATGCCGACCATTCAGAGTGCTGATTTGTGGCGCGAAAGTGGGCGCTATGATGCCTATGGCAAGGAGATGCTGCGCATCACCGACCGCCATGAGCGCGCGTTGCTGTACGGCCCGACCAATGAGGAAATGATCACGGCAATTTTGCGTGACACCACCAAAAGCTACCGGGATTTGCCGCAAATTCCCTATCATATTCAGTGGAAATTCCGCGACGAAGTTCGCCCGCGTTTTGGCGTGCTGCGGGGCCGCGAATTTTTGATGAAGGATGCCTACAGCTTCGACCTTGATTATGCAGGCGCCCTGCTCAGTTATAAGAAGATGATGTTGGCCTATATGCGCACCTTCCAGAGAATTGGCATTACCGCGATTCCGATGCGCGCTGATACCGGCCAGATCGGCGGTGATTTAAGCCATGAGTTTCACATTCTGGCGCCGACGGGCGAGAGCGGCGTGTTCTATGACGCGGAATTTGAGGCCGGTGATGCTCTGGGCGTTGGCTATGAGCCAGCATTGCTCGAGGATTTTTATGAATCGATGACCACCAAATATGCCGCCACCGATGAGAAGCACGACCTCGGTGCCTGGGCGGCCATTCCTGACGAGCGCAAGCGCGAGGGCAGGGGCATTGAAGTGGGGCAGATTTTCTATTTCGGCAAAAAATATTCAGAGACGATGAACTACAGCGTCATCGGCCCGGATGGTGCGAAACTATTTCCTGAAATGGGTAGCTACGGTATCGGCGTTTCCCGACTGGTGGGCGCAATTATCGAGGCGCGGCATGATGAGGCCGGTATTATCTGGCCGGATGCAATTGCGCCGTTCCGCGTGGGCATTTTGAATTTGCGCCAGGGCGATGCTGTCACCGGTGAAATTTGTGAATCCTTGCACACCATGTTTGGCGCTGATTGTCTGTATGACGACCGCGAGGAACGTGCCGGGGCGAAATTCGCCGAGGCGGATTTGATGGGTCATCCGTGGCAGATCATCGTTGGACCGCGTGGCGCTGCCAATGGACAAGTGGAATTAAAGCGCCGCGCCACCGGCGAGCGGTTTGAACTGCCGGTCGCCGAGGCCATAGCGAAAGTGCGCGGTTAATGTTTGGTCCGTTCGAGCGCAAGGTTGCCGCACGCTATTTGCGGGCCCGGCGCGGCGAGCGCTTCGTTTCCGTCATCGCGATTTTCTCGCTGGTTGGCATCGCGTTGGGTGTGGCGACGCTGATTATCGTGATGAGTGTGATGAATGGCTTCCGGCAAGAATTGCTCAGCCAAATTCTGGGGCTGAACGGCGACATCGGCATATATGCCGCGGGTCAGCCGCTGACGAATTACGATGATATTTCCAGCCGCATTGCAAAAATCCCTGGCGTGACGTCTGCCTTTCCGATTGTGCAAGGCGAGGTTCTGATGTCCGGTCCACAAGGTGGTGCCTTGGGCGGTATTGCGCGCGGCATTACCCCGCAGGGGCTGGCGGCTTTGCCGACTGTTTCCAACCATGTGATCTCCGGCAATTTGAACGATCTGACCGGCGATGGTGTGATTGCGATTGGTGGCGGGCTGGCCAGTCAGTTTGGCCTGACGGTTGGCTCAACCATCCAGCTTATTTTACCGCAAGGCAAAGCCACGATCATCGGCACGATTCCCAGTATCCAGAGTTTCAAAGTTGTCGCGGTATTTGAAACCGGGATGCAGCAATATGATTCGAGCTTTGTGTTCATCCCGCTGCAGGCCGCGCAAACTTTGTTCCAACAACCCAATGCCGCGACGCAGATTCAGGTTTATGTCACCGACCCGGATCATGATGACGCGATCAAACAAGCCATCCAGACCACTTTAGCCAGCACGCCGATGCGGATTTTGGATTGGCGGCAGAATAACGATAGTTTCCTTGCCGCGGTGACGGTGGAGGGCAACGTGATGTTCCTGATCCTCACGCTCATCATTCTGGTGGCGGCCTTCAATGTGATTTCATCATTGATTATGATGGTGAAGGATAAAGCCCGCGACATTGCGATTTTGCGCACTATGGGGGCGAGCTCCGGTGCGATATTGCGGATATTTTTAATGTGCGGTGCGTCGGTGGGGTTTTTGGGAACCTTCATTGGCTTTGGCCTTGGCACGGTATTTTGTGCCTACATCGAAAATATCCGACAATTTGTCCAGAAGATTACCGGTACGCCGTTGTTTGACCCGACGGTATATTACCTTGAGCAATTGCCGGCCAAGTTGGACTGGCATCAGGTGACGGAAGTGCTTTTGATGTCGTTAGCGCTATCGCTTCTCGCTACTATTTACCCAAGCTGGCGGGCCGCCCGCATTGACCCGATCGAGGCGCTGCGCCGTGAGTGATTTTTTACTGCAACTCAAAAACCTGGTTCGCACTTATAGAAGTGAGAGCGAGGCGCTGATGGTGCTGGATGGCGCCAATCTGAATTTGCGTCGCGGTGAAATCGTGGCGCTGGTCGCGCCCTCCGGTTCTGGCAAGTCAACCTTGCTGCATCTGGCAGGGTTGTTGGAAAAGCCTGATGGCGGCGCTGTGATCATCAATGGGGCGGATGCGGGGACGTTAGGCGATACCGAACGCACCAATATCAGGCTGCATACCATCGGCATTGTGTATCAGTTCCACCATCTGCTGGCGGAATTTTCAGCGCTCGAGAATGTTGTGCTGCCGCAGATGATCGCGGGCAAATCCAAGGCCGAGGCTGAAAAACGCGCAATGGAATTGCTGACCAAACTTGGTCTTGCCGCCCGGGCTGATCACCTGCCTGGCAAACTCTCTGGCGGTGAGCAGCAGCGCGTCGCGATTGCGCGGGCGCTGGCCAATGCGCCGGCTTTGTTGTTGGCTGATGAACCCACAGGCAATTTAGATGTCGCCACCGCTGAAATTGTGTTCAGCGAATTGCTGCGCATCGTGCGCTCGGAAAATGTCGCGGCTCTGATTGCGACACATAACCCGGAGTTGGCCAAACGCATGGACCGTCAACTCACACTGGTCGGCGGCAAACTTATTTAACGGGCAACAAATTCAGCCGGAACCACCAAGCCCAGGCTGCGCAAAGCTGCGGCAGCACCTGGGTGGAACGGCATTTGCCCGGGCGTTATAACATTGGGTGCATGAAAAATATGCGCGGCCGGTACCGCCCGCTCCAGGCTGGCTTGGTTACGCATCGCCGCCAGGGTGATCGTATGGACCAACTCATCCGGCAGGTGCGCTGCGCCAATGGCAAAATTGGCTGTACCCACGCTGGCAATCGCCAGGCTTTGGCGCGCAAATGTACCGGCGGGGATGGTCATGCCATGCACGCCGGGGATGACACGGTCCACGAGCGCGGCTTCAGCTTGGGTGAAACCGATGATGCCGAGTTGTTCGGTCTCGGCAATTTTTTGGATCGCGGGCAGTGGCGGTGCGCCGATAAAGGCGCAGGCGTCCAACCGCCCTGCCTGCATGTCATGCAGTTGATTTGAATAGTCACCTGTTGCGGCCTGTGCCGGAATAATCCCAAGGCTGGCAAAAATGCTAGGCACCACGGCAGCGCCGCTGCCGCCTTCCGGCCCCATGCCAATCACACGGTCGGCGAGATTGGCGAGCGAGGTGATGCCGCTGCTGCGCGGTGTGACGATTTGTAGAATTGAGGGGAACATGGGGAACAAGGCTCGGAAGGCGCCAAACTTGACCCCTGCGGTCCAACTGCCGCTGCCCATGCGGGCTTGGTCTGCCACAGTGACCGTGGTCATGCCCAGTTGTGCAGCGTTTTGTTCGATCAAAAGAATATCGGATGCGGCTCCGCCTGAGGCCCGGTAGGCAATGGTCACGCCGCTGGTTTGCTGCGCAATTCGCCCCCAGGCCGCGCCATAGGTGTCATACACACCGCCAGGACGGCCGGTTGCCATCAAAATGGCGCGCGGCCATGCCTCAGGCACAGCTTGCGCCGCCAAGGCACGACTTGCCGGGGTTAACACAAATGCAGCGAACAGTGACCGCCTCGAAATCTTCACCGAGCCCTCCAAGGTTTTGTCGTTTTTATGGTGGCGGGACTTGAGGGCGGAATTATGGTCACGTCAAGGCGCGACAGCGCTCCAACGCGGCGATCAAGGCGGTACGAATGCCAGGCTCAAGGGCCGAATGGCCGGCATCCGGCACCAGGGTCAGGCGGGCTGCCGGCCAGGCTGCCATCAGGTCAAACGCTGATTTTGCAGGACAAATCATGTCGTAACGGCCCTGCACAATTTCCCCGGGGATCTGCCGCAGCGCTTCCATATGGGCCAGCAGCCCGCCCGCGGGGAGAAATAAATTATGCTCAAAATAATGTGCCTCGATCCGGGCCAGGCCGATGGCGGCGCGGTCCTGCGCGAACGCCGAGACCGCCTCAACGCTGGGCAGCAGGGTGGAACAGGAGCCTTCATAGATGCTCCAGGTGCGGGCCGCCGGGCCGTGAATTTCCGGGTCGGGGTTGGTCAACCGGGCAAGGTAGCTCTTCAGCAGATCGCCGCGTTCGGCTTCGGGAAGGAACTGCGCGAAGGCGGCGTGAGCGTCTGGGAAGACTCTGGCCATGCCATAGAGGAACCAGTCCACCTCCTCGGGGCGGCCCAGGAAGATGCCGCGCAGCACCAGGCCCATAACTGCCTCCGGGTGTGCCTGCGCGTAGGCCAGGGCAAGGGTGGAACCCCACGAGCCACCAAACAGCAAAAACCGATCGATGTTCAGGAACTTCCGCAAGGATTCAATGTCTTCGACCAGATGCTGCGTGGTGTTGGCGGTAATACTGCCGAGCGGCTTGGAGCGTCCGGCGCCGCGCTGGTCGAAAATAATGACCCGCCAGATCGCAGGGTCAAAAAACCGCCGGTGAACGGCGCCGGCCCCAGCGCCCGGACCACCATGCAGAAACAGCACTGGCTTGCCGCGCGGGTTGCCAACTTGCTCCCAATACATAACGTGTTCGCCCGAAAGCGGCAGGTAACCGGTCTCGTAAGGCCCGATTTCGGGAAATAGATCGCCGCGCGGCATCGGGTTTAAGCGCCCAAAGCGGCGCGCACGGTCGCGGCGACACGGGCTGCTTGTTCGACAGTGAGGTCGGGGTGAATTGGTAACGCCATGATCCGCTCGCTGATACTCTCGGAGACCGGCAGAGCTGCGCCGTCGTGGCAGGAAGCATAGGCTGGCTGGCGGTGCAGCGGGCGTGGATAATACACGGCACTGGCGATATTTTCGGCCCGCAGCGCCGCCTGAACGGTGTCGCGGGTCGCGGTATCGCGCAACAAAATCGCATAAACCGCCCAGGCGCTGGTGGAGTTTGGCATCCGTGCGGGAATATCAAGCACATCTGCCAAGGCGGCATCGTAAATGCCGGCAATGGTTTCGCGGGTGGCGATCTCGGCTTCAAAAACGTTGAGCTTGGCCAGTAAAATCGCGGCCTGCATGGTGTCCAGCCTGCCATTCATACCAATCCGGATCACCTCATAGCGGGTTGTGCCCTCACCATGGGTACGCAGTGAGCGGTATAGGGCGGCACGTTCGGCAGACTCCGTGAACAGTGCGCCGCCGTCGCCATAGGCACCCAGCGGCTTGGAGGGGAAGAAGCTGGTGGCGGTGGCATCCGCCGCGGTGCCCAGGCGCTTGCCGTTCATGGTGGCACCGAAGCTTTGGGCGCAATCATCGAGGGTGAATAGATTTTCGCGGGCGGCGATGGTGTTGATGCCGAGCCAGTCGGCGGGTTGCCCGAATAAATCCACGCCCACCACGGCCCGCGGTTTCAAAACGCCACCGCGTTGCACATCGGCGATGCGGGCCTCCAGGTGCGCCAGGTCGATTTGAAACGTGCGCGGATCGACATCGACGAATATCGGCGTGGCGCCAAGTAATAGAGGCACTTCAGCGGTGGCCGTGTACGTGAAGGCGGGCAGAAATACGGCGTCGCCCCGGCCGATGCCCTCCGCCATCATCGCAATTTGCAGCGCATCGGTGCCGGAGCTGACACTGACGCAATATGTAGCGCCGCAGAACGCCGCGAGGCGGTCCTCCAACTCGGCCACTTCCGGGCCCAGAATATATTGCCCATGCGCCAGCACTGCATCGAGCCGGTGACGTAAAGCGGGACCTATGCGGGCCTGTTGGGCTTTAAGGTCAAGAAACGGGATGGCAGCACGGTGCGGAGCATTCATGACAGTCAGATTACCCTGTCTTTTCGCAATCTGCGAGAGGAGCGCCGCTGCCATCTGCATTATGCGCAAATTCCGGCACCAGCCGCGCCAGCGCTGCCAACGCAAGGTGGGCATCGCCTTGCGTGCCTTGCGCCGAAATTTCGGCCATGGCGGCTTGCACCAGCGCCATGTCGGCTACCCGCGGGCTGGCCATCAGCAGCCCTGGGAACCCGGTCGCAACCGGCTGCTCATTGCCATGAAATAATTCCTCGAAAAGCTTTTCGCCTGGTCGCAAGCCGGTGAAACGTATCCCGATATCGATGTCGGGCCGCAACCCCGCGAGACGGATCATCTGCCTGGCTAAGTCGACGATTCGCACCGGCTCGCCCATATCCAGCACAAAAATGCCGCCATGCTTGATGCTGTCACCGCCCTTGGCACCCACCACCGAGGCTTGCAACACCAGGCCCACGGCTTCGCGCACGGTCATAAAATAGCGTTGCATGTCGGGGTGGGTAACGGTGAGCGGTCCGCCCACGGCGAGTTGGCGGCGGAACAATGGTACCACCGAGCCGGTGGAGCCCAATACATTGCCAAACCGTACTGTTACGCACCCCATGCCGCCTTTGTGGCGTGCCGCCACGTCAAGCGCCTGACAATACATTTCGGCCAGCCGCTTCGAGGCGCCCATCACAGAACTTGGGTTCACGGCTTTATCGGTAGAGATTAAAACCATCAGGGCGGCACCGCTGGCTCGCGCAGCATCCGCGACAGCCTTGGTACCCAGGACGTTGGTTTGCAGCCCTTCAAGCGGGTTGGATTCAACAATAGGCACATGCTTGAGGGCGGCGGCGTGGAATACCAGTTCAGGCTTAAACTGTGCACAAACCTCGTGCATTCGCGCCGTATCGCGCACATCGGCAATCACCGACAGCCGTGCCACGGTGGGGTATTTTTCAGTTAATTCCAGGTCGATCTGCCAGAGCGCAAATTCGCCGTTGTCCAGCAGCATCAGGGAAGCGGGGGCAAACCCTGCCACTTGGCGCGCCAACTCAGCGCCGATGGAGCCGCCAGCCCCGGTGACCAGCACGCGCCGGCCGGCGATCAAACGAGCCATACCGTCACGGTCCAGCGCCACCTGCCGCCGGTTGAGCAAATCCTCGATGGCGATGGGCTGAAGTTGAATTTGGCCAGGATCCGCCGGCGACAGCGCGGTGAGGTTCGGGGCGCGCAGCACCCGCACACCCTGTTTATCCGCCGCAGTTAGAAGGCTTGCGAGCGTGGCGCCAGAAAATTCTGGTTCGGTGATCACCAGGAGGTCAGGCAAGGTGCCCGCCGCTGCCAACTTTGCCAGAACCCCATCGGCGCTCGATGCGGCACCGAGAACATCCAACCCGTGCATCCGCCGTCCGATGTGGCGGGCTGAGAGCGCGATCAGCCCGGTGACCCGATAGGGTGGTTCGGCGGCGCGGGCGAGGGCATTGAGGAACAGCTCGATGGTCTCGCCGGTTCCCACCAGAATGGCGCTGCTAACCGCGTTGACCGCACTGGGCGTGCCGGGGTGGCGAAGCAGGCGATATGCAATCCGCGGGCCCACCAGCAACACCAGCATCGAAAACACCAGCACCAGCGGGTAGCTGGGCGAGGGAAGGTCGAAACCCGCCCCGATGATCAGCAGTGTCAGCAGCACGGCGGCGATAATTCCGGCACCACCGACCAGCGCTAAATCCCGCATTGAGGTGAACCGCCAATGCAAACGTGAGAGGCCGAACGGCACGCCGATCAGCCAGATCGAGGCCGCGCCGCCAATTGCCAATGCCGGTGGATTTGGCCACGGTGAGGTGGGCGCAGACAGCCAACCGGCCGCCAGCACGGCCAGCATTGCCAGGGTGCCATCGAGCGCCATGTTCAGCGCAACATTACCTAGGCGGCGGCGACTGAATTTCGATCCGGTCACATCGGGCTTTCAGCGGCAATCGGGGCAAAACGATATCACCCACGCACCAAAGTTTGCAGCAGCTTCAATAAGGTTTCGCGTCCGTGCGCTCCCAGCCGGTCGGCCAGCCGGTCTTCATGCGGTTTCACAACATTGTGCCAGTATTGCAGCTTTTCAGCGCCTGCCGGTGTAACGTGCAATGCCTGCGCCCGGCGGTCCAGTTCAGCCATCGCACGGGTGAGAAAACCGCGTTGTTCCAGGGCACTGACCAGCGGTACCAGATTGGCGCGTTTGATACCAATCGCGGTTGCAACATCAGACGGGCGGATGCCTGGGTTGCGGCTGACAACCTCAAGGATAGAAAATTGCGGTGGCCGGATGCCCTCAGCCGCCAGAACCTGAAAAAAATCCTGATACACGCATAGCTGGCCCTGCCGGAGCATATACCCCATAAGGCTCGGCAGAACGCCCATGTCGATCCCGTTGCTGGACTCAACCTGGCCTGGCCGCTCGATTAGCTCTGGTGGCACTGGTTTGGCTGGCGGCAAAGACGTCTCCTATGGTTTTTGATACTCGTTATGCCATAGAATAAACATTCAGCCGAGCCAAAACATCCCTTCGACCTCGACGGCTGCATCAAGCGGTAATGAGGCCACGCCGACAGTGGCACGGGCATGGCGGCCGATATCGCCGAAAGCCGCCAATGCGAGGTCCGACGCACCATTCATGACCACCGCGTGCTGGGTGAAATCTGGTGTGGCGGCGATGAAGCCGCCCAGTCTGCTAACGCGGGTAATGCTGTCCAGCCCACCGGGCAGTGCGGCCTGTAATTGTGCCAGCACATTGATGAGGCATAGCCGGGCGGCGTGCTGGCCTTCGTCGATGGAAACGCCGCCGCCGAGCTTGCCGGTAACAGCCACTTTGCCGTCGATGGCGGGCAACTGACCACTGACCACCACCAGATGGCCGGTGACGGTAACTGGCACATAAGAGCCAACCGGGATCATAGGTTTGGGTAAAACGATGCCAAGCTCCGCGAGGCGTTCAGCGACGGTCATATCAGCTCACTAACTTGAAGGCCCGCCGACGTTCACGCGCGGCGGGGGCGGGGAGGTCAAACGGCAGCAAGGGCGCACGGTCGGCGGCGCCATCACCCACTGAATCAGCGGCGTCAGGGGTGGCGGGAGCGATATTGTGGTTGCCCAGATAATTCACCGCCAGATTGCGGAACACATAATCGATCATCGAGGTTGCCTGTGTCACAGCCGGGTCGCCTTCAACGGCACCTGCGGGTCCGAAGCGGGTGAAGGTGAAGGCTTCAACATAGTCCTCGAGCTTGACACCATGTTGCAGACCCATGCTCACCGCGATCGAGAAAGCATCCATCAGGCCGCGGAATGCCGAGCCTTCCTTATGGAGCGCGATGAAAATTTCTCCCAGCCTGCCATTGGCATATTCGCCGGTGGAAAGAAATAATTTGTGCCCGCCGATGCTGGCTTTTTGCGTGTAGCCGGTGCGCCGGGCGGGCAGAAGCGCACGCTGGCTGGCCGGCTGTGCAGGTGTTGCAGCGGCGGGCGGTGCGGGCATCGCGTGAACATAAGGAGCCAACGCATCGTGCATTATCCGGTGTGCCGCTAAACCGGCGGGGGCCAAAATCGTCTCGCCCCGCAGGTGTGCCGCCAGCGCCGCTTGCGCTGTTGTGCCCGAGGCTGCGAGCTTGGCCTGTGCCCAGCGGCTGAGGTTTCCGGCTTCATCAAGGGCGGAAACAGCCGGGCTGAAGCCAAGGGTTTCGGCACCGAGCAAGGCCTCGGTAGCGGGGTGGGAGACGTAGCCGGTTAAATGTGAGTGCCCTCGGACTCCGGCTTCCATCGCAGCACGCTGTGTCTCGATGGTGGCCTCCATCAAGCCTGCAATGACGCAACCGGCGGCCAGCCTGGCATAGGGCCGCAAATATATGACGGGACCGTGATCAGGGGACACAAACCGGCTGGAGGCCAAATCCGCACGGGCGGTCATAAAAGCGCTGAGCGTTGCCAGAGTGTCGCGGGCGGCGGCGCTGTCGTAGGGCAGATTCAAGCGGGTGATGAACAGGTGTAAATCGGTCAGGCTCAGGTTCAAACAGGCGGCTTCCGGGGCCGCCAGGGTAAGTGCCATGACTGCTAATTCCACGGCCGCGCCAAATCCGGTGACATCGAAAATTCCAGCGGCATCGCAAAAACCGTTTGGGTTGAACATGAACCCAGGCGGGATGGCTGCAAAATTGCCATTCAGCGGCACTGGGCAGGCCTGCCGGTTGGCAACCAGGGCGTTCAAGCCTGCGGTAAGCTGGTCGGACAGCCCCAAAGCCTGCGCGCGGGCTGCTACCGGGGTGACCCAGGTCTGGGTCAGTTGGGCAATATCAAGAGTCTTTTTACCCGGAATCAGGCTGGCAAGAGCATCGGCGGCCTGTTGGCCCCAGCCAACCGGAATGGTGACAGCCACGGGTGATGAGTCGGGGTCGGACTGGCCACTGAAAACCGCTTGTCTGATTCCATGCCAGGATTTGTGCGTGCTCTGCTGTTCCATGGCCGGACCTTATGACGATCATGATGCCAGGAAAAGTACATTTAGTGGTGAAATTACATTGTGACCACAAAATCCTGTGGATAGAAGCAAAATATGCAGGCGGCATAACGACAATGGACCGGACGCATTGCATCACCTATATCGGGATGCATGAGCACAGCATCGACCCATACTAAAGTCACCTTGAGCCAGCTCGGCGGCCTTAAAGGCCTGGTTTTTCAGCCGGGGCTCACCTTGCACACCTTGTTCAGCGGCAGCCATGTTGGCGAGGACGCGTTCGGCAACCAGTTTTTCCGGCAACGCAAAACCACTGGTACCAAACGGCCTCGCCGCTGGGTGGTTTATGCCGGTGCAGCGGAGGCTTCGGCCATCGGCCCGGAGTGGCACGCATGGTTGCATTACCTCACAGATGCGCCATTGCCTGATACGGGCCGCAAGTCTTGGCAAAAGCCGCATCAGCCAAACTTGACAGGCACGGCCGATGGTTACCGGCCGGCAGGGCATGACTATGCCGGCGGTAAGCGCGCCAGCGCTTCGGCTGATTATGAAGCCTGGACACCCGAGCTTTAAGGATTTTTCCGGATGTCACGTAAATTACCTGAGGTGCTTACCGGCCTCGCAGTTATTGTTATAGCTGCGGTTTTTCTGGTTTATGCTTTGACGCAGGCACAGGCGCTCGGCGGTTCGGGTTATCCGCTCACCGCGCAATTTTCCAATATCGGCGGGCTGACGGTGGGTGCCGATGTGAAACTCGGCGGCGTGACGGTTGGCCACGTGACCAATGAGCATCTCGACCCGCAGACTTATGCCGCGATTGTGACCGTGCAGATCAACAACGATGTAAAGGTGCCTGCCGATACCAGCGCCTCGATCAGTTCAGATGGTTTGCTGGGCGGCAATTATGTGGGGCTTTCGCCGGGTGGTTCAGACACCATGCTCAAACCTGGGCAGTCGTTCAGCGTCACACAATCGGCGGTGAATATCGAGGATCTGCTTGGTAAATTTATTTTCAGCATGGGGGGCAGCCCCAGCAAGCCCGCCGCCAGCCCCAGCGCCAGTGCGAGCCCAGTCACGCCAGAGGCTTCTAAATAATGCTGAGCCGCCGGCTGGGCATGGTTGTTGCGCTAGGGTGCGTGATACCAGGTTGGGCATTGGCGCAGGCCGGCAATACGGTGGCGGTGCCGCCGCCGCCGCCGATCGTGGCGGCACCATCGCCAGCCGCGCCGCTCCCGGCCCCGGCAGCAACGCCCAACCCACCCGGGCTGGTTGCGGCGCCGGTTCCCCCGGCAGGTGCGGATAATGCGGCGAGTGCAGCGCCGCCGGTCGAGCCAAACAACTGGGTGCCCGGAAAACTTGCTGAAATCGGTGTGCTCGATAAGGTTGACGGAGGCATTGCAAATTTACAGGTGCCGGTTGGCGGGCAGGTAACGTCGGGCGACATGCAGATCAGCGTTCTGGCTTGCGCAAACCGGCCGCCTGACCAGATCCCCGATGCTGCGATTTTTGTATCGATTCAGACCACTGATAACCTTAACGGCCCGCCTTTGTTCCGCGGTTGGATGGTGCGTTCCGTGCCGGCTGATTCGGTGGTAGGCGATGGGAGCGATACCTTGCGGGTTGTCAGTTGTTCCTGAACTGCATTTGCCCAGCGGTATGAACTGCCTGTAAATGATCAGAGACTTAACTGACTTAAATCTGTCGTAAGTTGTTGTATTTTTGATACAGTTCCGATCAATCATCGCGTCCCCCCTGCTAATTTTCCTCGTAGTTTGCTAATATTGTTTGGGTCGGGATTAGAGATTAACGCCAGCTAGACTGTCACAATTCGGTATAAAATAGGAGCCAAACATGAAATTACGCAATATTCTGCTCGCCGCTACGATAATGGCTGCACCGCTCGCCTTCTCGAACGTTGCGAAAGCGCAGCCAGTGAACGGCATGTATGTCGCTGGTGGCCTGGGTTACAACATTAACGAGGGTTTCAAGGGCTCGGGCTCCGGATTGGGCACCAGCCAAAGTGGAACCATCACGCTGCACAATGGCTTCACCGGCGATGCCAGTGTTGGTTATGGTTTTGGAAATGGCATCCGGGTTGAGCTGGAAGGCGATTATTTCCAAAACAGCTTCGATAAAGTCAAATCTGGCGGCGCCTCACAGCGTGCCACCGGTCATGACCAGACCTATGGCTTCTTCGCCAATGCCCTCTATGACCTCGATGTTGGTTCACCTTATGTTTACCCCTATCTTGGCGGTGGCGTTGGTTATCAGGAAGTCAACGTCAAGGATTTGGCCAGCCAGGGCGCTGTCATCAATCAATCCAAGGGTGCCTTCGCCGTGCAGGGGATTGCTGGTTTAGCGTTTCCGATCGCGCCGATCCCCGGTCTGTCCGCCACCCTTGAATATCGTTTCGTTGATATTCTCGATGGTGCAAAATACAATGGAACACTCACGCAGTGTGGTGATGGTTGCACAGTTTCGCCGGTTTCGGCCAAGGTTGGCGACAATATCAACCACTCTTTCCTCGTTGGTCTGCGTTATGCGTTTGGTGTGGCCGCTCCGGTGGCACCGCCGACCCCCGCCCCGATGGCGGCTCCGGCTCCGGCTCCGGCCAAAACCTATCTGGTCTTCTTTGACTGGGATAAGTACAACCTGACACCGCGCGCCACGCAGATCATCGCGGAAGCCGCGACGGATAGCCAGACCGCCAAGGTCACCACCATCAATGTTTCGGGTTATACCGATACGTCAGGTACACCGACCTACAACCAGGGGCTTTCAATCCGTCGTGCCAAGGCTGTTGCGATGAAGTTGATGGCTGATGGCGTCCCGGCTGCGGAAATTTCGATCCATGGTTATGGCGAAACCCACCTGTTGGTGCCGACTGGCCCAGGTGTTCGTGAGCCGCAGAACCGCCGCGTCGAAATCGTGCTGAACTAAAACGCGCTGACGTTCAGTTGAACCATTTTATGGTTTGGCTGAACGTCTTGGCCCGCTTTTAGAAACTCTAAATGCCTAAATTGAAAAACCCTGGCAGGAGACTGCCAGGGTTTTTTGGCGTTTGTTATCATTCACGTCATCATGCGAATAACGGTGCGGCGGGCGTATTGGTTATACGGTCAGCAGGTTTTGCACCGTATCGCGGTCAGCTTCGGTGAGGCCAACGGCATCGTGCAGATAGCCATTTATATCGCCCCAGCCTTGATCAATTTCATGTAATGCAGCTTCGATATAGGCTTGTCTGGTGTCCACCATTGGCCTGGCTGATTCGTTATGAATGTCATGACCAAACGAGCGCTTGGCCCAAGCTGCCAGCGCGAGGGCTTCTTTGTCGGCCAGAAAATAATGCGCGGTGGTGATGTAATCATCGATGATGTCGGTGCGGCTGACGCCGGCAGCGGCCAGCAACATGGCCACCACAAATCCGGTACGGTCCTTGCCGGCGTGGCAATGCACCAGGAGGGGTAAGCCCTCACCGCTGAGGATGGTTTTGAACAAAACCTGCAAGCTGCGTGCAAACGCTTTTGGTTTGCGCCGGTACAACATGTCCATGGCGAGCAGGCCGCCGGCTTCACCAGGATGTTTGGCGATCAGCTCGAATATTTTATGCGGACCAGCGTCGGATTCATTGCGGTCAGGCAGATCGAGCTTCACATGCGCCGGGGCGTCTGGCCACCGCGAGACGAACTCGGATTGTTCCCGCCCGGTTCGCAAATCACACACCAGGCGGATGTGTAATCCGGCGATGATCTCCAGATCGGCTTCACTGAGACGTGATAGGTCTCCGGAGCGATATATTAAATTTGCCCGCAACATCCTCCCCTTGGCCGCCGGGTAAGGCCGCACGGCACGAAAATTTTTCGCACCCGTCAGCAAAGATGCAGGAATGAGTTGATTCATTATGAATGAGTTGGGCTGGCGGTCGATTTTTCCGAGGTGCTGGTGGTTGATGTATGTTTGATCGGTTTTTTAATTTTTTTAGGATGTACCGGTGTTGGGTCAACCACTGCCGTAACGATCGGCGTCGGCGATTGGTCGGTTACAAAGCTGTCGAGTTCCTCAGGGGTTTTGAAGCTGGCCACCCGCTCGAATTCGGCTTCATTGTTAAGACAGAAAATTTTACCCTGCTCGAGGCCGCCGACCGACTGGTTGTTGGCCAGCAGCGTGACAAACTGGTCCTCCTTGGTTTGGCCGCCAATTCGTCTGAAATAGGCGTCCATCATATGCTGGTCAGCCAGAATATGCGGTTGGAAGGCGCGCATAAAAGTGTCGTATTGATTTTGCTGGCCACATGACAACGCGCCAACCATCAGAGCCGATTTCAGGCCAATCACGTTAAAAGCAGTCTGAATTTTTTCCTGATCGTCAGGCTTGATATGCACCCATTTTGGCGCCGGCGGCACCGAAACCAGGCTTTGATAAACATGACCAACCGGCGCTGGCGGCGCTGGCGCTTGCGCCAACGGGGCTGGTTTTGCACATCCGGCAAGGGCCGCCATGATGCAAAAACCGGATAGTTTGAGCGCCTTTGCACGGTTGCCAGATGCGGTCGCGAAAGTCGGTAAATTCAATTTTCAAAGCCTTTGAGCGTGAGACATCGTGTTTCTCGAAGGCAGATACCCTGATTCGCGGTGATACCCAACCCATCCAAGATTACAAACATCCCGTGTCTCTCGAGATATTTACCTAAGCGATTAAAATTGCCCGAATATCATTTACATTCGTTAATGTAGGGCCGGTGATCACCAGGTCGTTTAGCGCTGCAAACAGGCTGTAACTGTCATGAGCTTTGAGATGTGCGGCGGGGTCGAGCCCGGCGCTGCGCGCTCTGGCCAATGTGTCCGGGCTGATCAGGGCACCGGCGGCATCTTCGGTGCCATCGATGCCATCAGAGTCGCCGGCAATGGCGTAGATATTGCGGGCACCATTGAGGGCGATGGCCAAACTTAGCAGGAATTCGGTGTTGCGCCCGCCGCGGCCGGGTTTGGTGTCGCCGATCGTCACGGTGGTCTCACCGCCTGAGAGCAATACAACTGGCCCGCTTTCGGCCAAGGCCTGGGCGGCCATGCTGCGGCCTAATTCGGCTGATTCGCCCTCCAGCGCGTCACCGAGGATTTTGGTTTTCAAGTGATGTGTCTGGGCGAATGCAGCGGCGGCTTCCAGGGCTTTTTGCGGTGTTGCGATCATTCGATAATCGGCGCCTTCAAACCAGGTGGGGCCTGAGCCGATGATGGCCGGGGAGTCGCCGGGCACATCGCTGATGGCGAGTGTGACTAACCGGGCAGGACCACAGGCGGCGGCCAGTTTGCCGCCTTTCACCGCCGATAATTGCCGGCGAATTCGGTTCATGGTGGCAATCGGCGCCCCCGAGGCGAGAAGGGCTTTGGCCACCAGTTGCTTATCCGCCAGAGTGAGGCCAGGAACGGGCAGGGCGAGCAGCGCGGAGGCCCCACCGGAGATCAGGGCGATCACCTGGTCCTGCGGGGTCAGGCCTTGCACAGTGGCCATGATCTCGCGGGCAGCGGCTTCGCTGGCACTGTCCGGCACCGGGTGGGCAGCTTCCAAAACTTTAATTTTTTGGGTGGCCAGAAAATGTCCGTAGCGGGTAACCACGACCCCCTCGATGCTCACATCCGGCCAGGCGGCTTCCAGGGCCACCGCCATCGATGCTGCGGCTTTGCCGGCGCCGATGACAATGTTACGGCCCAAGCCGGGCGGCGGCAGGTGCTTGGCCAGCGTGAGAGCCGGGTCGGCGGCGGCAACGGCAGCGGCGAATATGCCGCGCAATAATTTGGCGTTATCATCTCCCATGAGCGCCTATATGCCAAAACCTGAGGAGTAACACCATGACCAAGCCGGAATTTGATGAAGCCACCACCCAAGCCCTTGAAGCGGCTGCTTTTCGCGCACTTGTGGCACATTTGCGTGGGCGGCCGGATGTGCAGAATATCGACATGATGAATCTGGCCGGGTTTTGCCGCAACTGCCTCTCGCGCTGGTACCGCGAAGCTGCCGAGGCCAAGGGGCTGATTTTGGCCGATGCCGATGCCCGTGAGATTATTTATGGGATGCCCTACAAGGAATGGCAGGCGCAGAACCAGACACCGGCCTCCGCCGAGACGCAGGCCGAATTTGTGAAGGCCATCGCCCAGCACAACCATTGACCCGGCAGGCTGCACAGTTCTATCCCATGCAGCCCTACTTTAAGGACAAACCATATGGCGCTTGATGCCACCTCTGATGAAAAACCCACCAATGTTGCCGGCGAGCGGCTGCGCAGCATCGTCGACAGGATTGAACGGCTGGAAGAAGAGCGCAAAGCGCTTGGTTCAGATATTAAGGATATTTATTCAGAGGCGAAGTCTGCGGGATTCGATGTGAAGGTACTTCGCCAGCTCATCAGAATTCGTAAGCAGGAGCCTGCGGAAATCGAGGAGCAGGAAACCCTGTTAGATGTTTATCGCCGCGCTATTGGCATGTGAAACTTGGATTTCGATTTTTCCGAGGCTGAGGTTAATCGCTACGCGCGGCATATTTTGTTGCGCGAGGTGGGTGGCACCGGGCAAGCCAAACTGAAGGCGGCGAAGGTGCTGATTGTGGGTGCCGGTGGCCTGGGCTCGCCGTTGGCGTTGTATCTGGCTGCGGCGGGGGTTGGTACGATCGGCATTGTTGACGCTGACCTGTTGGAACTCTCCAATTTGCAGCGGCAGATTGCACACACCACCGCCCGGATTGGTGCGCTGAAGGTTGAGTCAGCCGCGCAGGCCATGAATGAGATCAACCCGCTGGTGAATGTGCAAACATTTGCGGTGCGGTTGGATGCGGATAACGTCCGGGCACTGATCGAGCCCTACGATATTATTTGTGACGGTACCGATAATTTCGAGACTCGGTTTCTGCTGGCCGACGCCTGCGTGGCGGCGCAGCGGACTCTGGTTTCAGCGGCGGTATTGCGCTTTGAAGGCCAGCTCTCCACCTTCAAGCCGCACGCCGACCCCACCGGGCCATGTTATCGCTGCCTCTACCCTGAACCGCCACCGCCCGGCCTGGTGCCGAGTTGCAGCGAGGCCGGTGTGCTGGGCGCTGTGACCGGGGTTATGGGTACATTGCAGGCCACCGAAGTGCTGAAGGAAATTATGGGGATTGGTGAAACGCTCTCCGGCCGATTGCTGATATGGGACGCGTTGGCCATGCAGTTTCGGATTGTGCGTTTAAAGCGCGACCCGCACTGCAAGGTTTGCCACTAATGCGGTTTTGGCTGCTGGCCTTGGTGCTGTTACTGGCGGGCTGGACAGCGGCACCTGAGGGTACTGGCCCCGGCCCGGCGCTGGGCATTGTGAGCAAGTTGCCGGTGCCGCGGTTTGTGTCCTTGCGGACTGACAAAGTAAATGTGCGTGCCGGGCCGGGGTTTCAGTACCCCGTGACCTGGGTTTACCAGCGCGACGGGTTGCCGGTGGAGATTATTGGCGAGTTTGACGTGTGGCGGCAGATTTTGGCGCCTGATGGCGGTACCGGCTGGGTGCATATGGCGACCATTCGGCCCCGGCGTGGTTTCATCGTCACGGTGCCTAAAGCGCGTTTGAATTCAAGTGAATCTGCCGAGTCGGGGTTGGTCGCATTACTGGATTTCGGGGTTTCTGGCGTGCTGCTGACCTGTGAGGCGGGTGCAGACTGGTGCAAAGTCGCGGTAGGCTCGGAATCGGGATATCTCAATCGCGCTGATTTCTGGGGCGCCTTCCCCGGGGAGGCCGTGAAATAAGTTGTCCACAGAAAAGACTCGGTGTTGAGCTGTCTAGATATTGAGGTTTTCGAGTCGCTTCTCTACTGTATGTAGTAGATACATAGAGGAGGCCCACGATATGGAGTGGTCAGAAGAAATTATTGCTAAACTTCGCGCCCTTTGGGCCGAGGGTCTTTCTACCGCTGAAATTGGCCGTCGGTTGAATATTTCCAAGAACGCGGTGGTCGGCAAAGCCCACCGGCTGAACCTGCCGCCGCGGCCTTCGCCAATTCGCCGGGGCACCGGTGAGAATGGTGCGCCACGTGCTGCCACCCCGCGCCGTACGCAAGGCCCAACCCTGCCGCCGCTCGCAGCGTCACTGGGGGCACCTGTGCCGGTACTGCGCCAGGTGGTTTCCGTGCCCAAGAGCAGCTCACGCGAGACCCCGTGCTGCTGGCCGATTGGCGAGCCGGGCAAACCGAGCTTTCATTTCTGCAATGCCAGCGCGGCGGCGGGTAAGCCATACTGCGAAGAGCATGCCGCGATTGCTTATGTGCGCGTGCGCGACCGGCGTGAGGATGCCGCCTAAATATGAATTTAAAAACCTGACGGGCCGGGTGCTTGTCAGGTTTTAATGTTTCCCGATATTTTATTTGCCGTTTCCGCCTTTAAGGGTTTAGGCTTCAATTCCGGAGATTAAGCCGGGAATAAAATAAGCCATCGCTCTCTCGTATGGGCGAATAAAGGTGATTCACATGGAAACGGCACAACTTGAGACAACCTACACTCCAGCAAACCAAGCCCAACAAGCCATTTTGGTTGGGATGGTGAAATGGTTTAATCCAGGCAAAGGCTATGGGTTTATCGCCCCTGAAACCGGCGGCGAAGATATTTTCGTCCACATCAGCGCGGTTCAACGCGCCGGGCTTCGGAAGCTGAATGAGGGCGAGAGGATAAAATTTGCCCTTCAGCAGCGCGAAGGCCGGGTGGCCGCCATCGATCTGGAGCGTATCAGCTAAAATTTTCACGACTGGACGTGACGCCATAGGATCATTGATAGTCGCATCTTCGAGATTGGAGGATGATGATGCTTGGTTTGACGGTGGATGACGCGGGTGCCCTGCCGCTTTACGCGGTTCGCCCGGCCGAGTTGGAAGTGTTTTTGTCAGGCTTGCCGTTAGCGCAGGCGGGGCAATTGCGTGCTCATCGCTTTGAAGCCGCCGCCCGGCACGTTTGTTTGCTGGCCGGTGAGAGTGGTTTGGCAGGGGCTGTGGTTGGTCTGGGCGAGGAGCGCGGGCCATATGTTTTGGGAGATCTGGCATCGGTGTTGCCGGCAGCCAGCGTATGGCGCCTGGTGGCGGGTGATTATGATGCTGAAGAGGCGGCGCTGGGGTTTTTGCTGGGGTCATACGCATATGAGCCTTTCAAACCACGTAAGCGAGCACCTGCTTTATTATCGTCAGCACAGATTAAACCACGTAGCGTGGCGATCGCCGAGGCAGTCTGCTTCGCTCGTGACCTGATTAATACGCCGCCAAATATTTTAGGGCCGGTCGAATTAGCCGGGGCGGCCGTTGGCATGGCCGCCGCGTTTGGTGCGAGGACCGAGATAATTGCAGGGCTACCATTACAAAAACGCTATCCTGCGTTGGCAGCGGTGGCAGCAGGCTCTGAGCGGCCTGGGCAGGTGGCATTGTTTGAATGGCGTGGCAGTAAGGCCACAGACCAATCTGCGATGATCTCATTGTGTGGCAAAGGTGTCTGCTTCGACACGGGGGGCTATGACCTGAAACCAAGCGCAGCCATGTTGCGAATGAAAAAAGACATGGGTGGCGCGGCAATTTTGCTGGGTCTCGCGAAATTGATTATGGCATCTGATCTTTCGATCCGTTTGCAGGTGCGGATTGGCTGTGTTGAAAATAGTATTTCAGGCCGCGCTATGCGCCCCTCTGATGTGCTTCAAACACATGCCGGTAAATCGGTGGAAGTTGGCAATACCGATGCTGAAGGCCGGTTAGTGCTTTGTGATCTGCTTGCAGAAGCCGCGAAGGAAAAGCCAGATTGGCTGATCGATGCTGCAACGTTGACTGGTGCTGCGCGGGTAGCATTGGGGCCGGATTTGCCAGCATTGTTTTGTAACGACGATAATTTGGCAAACGCCTTGCTGGCAGGTGGTGAAACGACGCATGATCCGTTGTGGCGCCTACCTTTATGGCCAGGTTATGACTCGTGGCTGGATAGCAATGTTGCGGATATGAACACAGTTTCGGCGAAACCTTTCGCGGGTGCAATTGTTGCCGCATTATTCTTACAACGTTTTGTGCCGCACGATGTCGCCTGGGCGCATATCGACGTGTATTGCTGGAATGATCAGGCGCGGCCCGGACGGCCCGAGGGTGGTGAAGCGCAATCTTTACGTGCATTATTTTCTGCTATAGAAAATTTTAATTTCTATTAATATTCGGGTTATTTTTTGAATTTTATGATTTTGCCTCGCTAAATCGTGATCCCATTACGCCGTTGGATCGAAAATTTATTAAATGAAATTGCAATGTTTTCATGTTTCGATGGGTTGTCGAAGTCATCATTAGATCATAAATCTCTGCCAAGCATATAAATACAAACATATGTTGCTCGAAGATTTGTTTGTAGAAGCCGAGAATGCTTAGTTCGGTCGATAATCTTTAGTTTTTTGATATTATGGCTTTTAATTGAAAAGCCTTACGTGGGAAAGGGTATAAAATGGCTGCGCAACTTTCGTCCGACCAACTGGTCGGCATACTTCGTGACACCGTCGTTTCACTGGTTCGCCGGGATGGTGTTGATTTGTCGGCACGCCAGTTGGGTGTATTTCTGACATGCTATCTGAATGAAGGCGGTCATACGGTTCGTGGCCTTGCTCAGGATTTGAACGTCTCCAAGCCGGCGATTACCCGTGCGCTTGATCGTTTGACCGAGCTTGATTTTGTCCGCCGCAAGGTTGACCCGTCAGACCGCCGCAGTGTGCTGGTGCAGCGTACCGTCAAGGGTGCCGCTTTCCTGCGGGAAACCCGGCACATCATGAACGAAGCTTTGGCCGCGAATAAGACCGAAGCTGCTAGCCGTCGCTCTGCTGCAGCCTGATTCCATCAGGCCGATGCATCGTCGTTTACTACTGAGCCTGCTAGCCGGCGTTGCATTTGCTGCGCCGGTTCGTTTCGCATCAGCTGCGCCGCTTAGTGCGGCTGATACGGTTTTGATCAATCAGGTTCAGACCTATTTGAACGGATTGACCTCACTTACAGCAAATTTTTTGCAAGTAGCATCCGATGGTTCAACCAGGACCGGTAAGGCCTGGCTGCAACGCCCTGGAAAAATGCGCTTTGAATATGATCCGCCAGACAAGCAACTGCTGGTCGCCGGATTTGGGTTGCTGGTGTATCACGACCCAGACCTTTCGCAGACCACAAATATCCCGTTGGGCGCAACGCCACTGGGTATTTTGCTGGCCAACCATGTGGTGCTTTCGGGCGATGTAACGGTCACCAATGTCGATCGCCAACTTGGTGAGGTGCATCTTACGTTAATTCGTACCGGCAAGCCGCAGGAAGGCAGCCTGACCTTGGTGTTCGGCACCAACCCGCTGGAACTACGGCAATGGGTTGTGATGGACGCGCAACAGCGCCAGACGCGGGTGAGCTTGTATGATATCGCACCGGGCGGGCCGTTTCCGGACTCATTGTTTACCTATCAAGGTCAGACGTCAGCCTCGGGCGGTTGATCGTATTGTTCAGCCATGGTGAAACCATGGCATGACAAAAAACCTCACGATTGCCACCTGGAACATTAACTCGCTGCGGTTGCGCCAGGGGTTACTGGAGCCGCTAATCGCCGCGTTGCGGCCTGATGTGATTTGTTTGCAGGAAACCAAGGTGCCAGATGAGGCGTTTCCTGAAAGCCTTGGTGAGGCCATAGGATTTCCGCATGTGCTCAAACGCAGCATGAAAAGTTATAATGGCGTGGCGATTTTCTCCAAGCTGCCACTCAGTTTGGTGGCCGATACGCCAGATTGGTGCGAGAAGAATGATTGCCGGCACATGTCAGCGCAAATCCATATTGGTGCGTCGCCGGTTGTTATTCATAATTTTTACGTGCCGGCGGGCGGTGATATTCCAGACCGTGAGCAGAATGTAAAATTTGGCCATAAGCTAGATTTTATTGCCGAGGCCCGCGCGCATTTCGCCAAATATCCGCCGCATCGCGCCGTACTGGTGGGGGATTTGAATATTGCGCCAATGGAGAACGATGTTTGGAATCACAAGCAACTCCTCGATATTGTCAGCCATACGCCGGTTGAAACCAACGGGCTGAAAGCGTGGATGGCGGAGGGCTTTACCGATGCGCTGCGGCATTTCGTCCCGCCCGAGGAGAAGCTTTATACGTGGTGGTCATACCGCAACCGGGATTGGCGCGCCTCGAATCGCGGGCGGCGGCTGGACCATGTTTGGGTCTCGGATGATCTGGCCGGCGGGCTGGTGAGCCATAAAATTTTGGTTGATGCGCGGGACTGGGTGCAACCCTCGGATCATGTGCCGGTGAGTGTGACGCTGAAGGTTTAGGGCGTCTGCCTCACCTCGTCATTCTCGCACCCAAACCCGTCATTCCCGCGCAGGCGGGACTCTTCACGTTTGAACAGAGGATATTCGCCTGCGCGAGGGTCGCGCGAAGGTGGTGGGGCCGTGTCAGCCCTGGCTGAATAGCGGTTTGCGTTTCTCGATGAACGCCGCCATGCCTTCTTTCTGGTCCGGGGTGCCGAATAGGCCGAGGAAGCTGGCGCGTTCGTACGAAACACCTTGCGCCAATGTGGTCTCGAACGAGGCGTTCACCGCCTTTTTGGCCAGCGCCACCGCAACTGGTGAGAGATTAGCGATTTTTTCGGCCATTTTCAGCGCTTCCGGGATCAGTTCGGCAGCGGGAAACACCCGGCTGACCAGGCTGGCGCGTTCGGCTTCGGCGGCGTCCATCATGCGGGCGGTGAGGATCATGTCCATCGCCTTGGCCTTGCCCACCGCGCGGGTGAGGCGCTGTGAGCCGCCGGCACCGGGGATGACGCCGAGGTTGATCTCGGGCTGGCCGAATTTGGCGGTGTCGGCGGCGATCATGATGTCGCACATCATCGCCAGTTCACAGCCACCGCCAAGCGCAAAACCGGCCACCGCGGCGATCACCGGCTTGCGGATGTGGGTGATGGCTTCCCAGGGCGAGATGAAATCTTCCAGCACGGTGCCGGGGTAGCTGCGCGGCTGCATTTCCTTGATGTCGGCGCCTGCGGCGAAGGCTTTTTCCGAGCCGGTGAGCACGATGGCGCCAATGGCGGGGTCAGCGTCGAAGGCTTTTAGCTGGGTGGCCAGCTCGCTCATGAGTTGGTCGCACAGGGCGTTCAACGCGGCGGGGCGGTTGAGTTTGATCAGGCCGACGCGGCCATGGGTTTCCACTAAAATTGTTTCATACGACATTGTTTTCGCTCCCGTTGCTGGGGCGCACCGTAATTAGCCCTGGGTCATCGGGCAATAGAAGGTGGCGCGGCCGGTTTGCACGATTTTGCGAATACCGTTGCAGGCGGGCGGGCCGGGGCATTGCGCGCAAGCCTCGCCCTCACGTCCGTAAACTTTCCAGGCGTGCTGAAAATAACCAAGCTCGCCGCTGGGCTGCACATAGTCGCGTAACGACGAGCCCCCGGCGGCGATGGCTTCGGTGAGGGTTTGCTTGATGGCGGGCACCAGGCGGTCCACCCGCTTGGCCCCAAGGTTGCGGGCTTGCCGCTTGGGGCTGATCCCGGCGCGGAACAACGCCTCGCTGGCGTAGATGTTGCCGATGCCAGCCACGATAGTTTGGTCCAATAATGTTACTTTTATCGGGCTGGCGCGTCCGGTCAGCGCTGCCAGCAGCATCGGCGCGTTGAATTCATTGCCCAGAGGCTCGGGCCCCAGCCCCGCCACCAGCCGGTGGGTGTCCTCGGCCTCGGTGGCGATAAGGTCGAGGGCGCCAAACCGGCGCGGGTCTATAAAGCCGACCCGCCCGCCGTCAATGGTCTCGAGGGTCAGGTGCTCGTGTAAAGTGAAGGGCGCGTCGATCAGCATCCGGCCCGACATGCCCAGGTGGATCAGCGCTGAGACGCCGCCGGAGAGGCGCATGAACATGTATTTGCCACGGCGGCGGAACCCCAGCACTTGGGCGCCGGTCAGCGTGGCGGCAAATTCGGGTGGAATCGGCCAACGTAAATCGGGCCGGTGCAGCACCGCCCGGGCGATGGTACGGCCGGTGAGGCGGGCATCCAGGCCGCGCATGACAGTTTCGACTTCGGGGAGTTCCGGCATTTTCAGAAGTTAGGCTATAGTCAGATCATGAACGATGATAGCCCCCCAGGTTCGGCTCCTGATTCCGTGGATTTTGGCTTCCAGACCGTGAAGCGCGATGACAAGCGCAAGCTGGTGCGTGAGGTGTTCGACTCAGTGGCCGGCAAGTACGACATTATGAATGATCTGATGTCGCTGGGCATCCACCGGCTCTGGAAGCATGATTTTATTCAAGCACTGGACCCGCGCCCGAACCGCACCTTGCTGGATCTCGCCGGGGGCACTGGTGACATCAGCTTCGGCTGGCTGAAGAAGGGTGGTGGACCCGTCATTTTATCCGACATCAACGCCGCCATGCTGAATGTGGGGCGTGACCGCGCCACCACCGGCGGGTTTATCGGAGACCTGTCGTTTGTGGTGACCGATGCCGAGGCGCTGGCGCTACCGGACTGCTCGGTGGACCGCGTCTCGATGGCGTTTGGCCTGCGTAACTGCACCAATAAGGACCGCGTGCTGGCCGAGGCGCGGCGGGTGTTGAAGCCGGGTGGCAAATTTTTGTGCCTGGAATTTTCCAAATTGCAGATTTCGGCGTTTGAGAAAATTTATGATGCCTGGTCGTTCAAGGCGATGCCCGCGATTGGCAAAATGGTGGCGAAGAATGCGGCCAGCTATCAATATTTAGCGGAAAGCATCAGGATGTTTCCTGACCAGGAGACGCTGAAGGGGATGATGGAAACGGCGGGGCTGGAGCGGGTGAGCGTGCGTAACCTCTCCGGCGGCATTGCCGCCATTCATCAGGGCTGGCGGCTGTGAGTCTGGCCGGCAAGCGGGTTCTGCTTATCATCTCGGGTGGCATTGCTGCCTACAAGGCGCTGGAGTTGATCCGGCTGCTCACCAAAGCTGATTGCGGCGTGACCTGTGTGCTGACCAAGGCCGGGGCGCAGTTTGTCACGCCGCTATCGTTGCAGGCGCTCTCGGGTGCAAAAATTTACACTGACTTGTTCTCGCTAACCGATGAGAGCGAGATGGGGCATATCGAACTCTCTCGCGCGGCTGATTTAGTGGTGGTGGTGCCCGCGAGTGCCGATATTCTGGCCAAGATGGCGGCGGGGCTGGCGGATGATCTGGCCACCACGCTGCTGCTGGCAACTGATAAGCAAGTTCTGGTGGTGCCCGCGATGAATGTGCGGATGTGGGAACACGCCGCGACCCAGGCTAACCTCGCCACGCTGACCAAACGTGGTGTGGCTATCGTGCCGCCCGATGAAGGGCCGATGGCTTGCGGCGAATTTGGTCCGGGCCGTCTGGCCGAGCCGCCGGTGATACTGGCCGCGATCGCGCGGATGCTGGGGGCAGGTGGGCCTCTGGCCGCCAAACATGCGCTGGTGACCAGTGGGCCGACGCATGAGCCGATCGATCCGGTGCGTTATTTGGGCAATCGCTCCTCAGGCAAGCAGGGCCACGCCATTGCGGCGGCATTGGCAGCGCTGGGTGCAAAGGTGACGCTGGTGAGCGGCCCGGTGAGCATCCCGGACCCGCTGGGCGTGAGCGTGGTGCATGTGGAAACCGCACTGGAGATGCTGGCCGCAGTGCAGGAGGCGTTACCCGCCGATGTGGCGGTATGCGCTGCTGCCGTGGCGGATTGGCGGGTGGAAACATTGGCGGCCCACAAAATTAAAAAAACCGGATCAGCGCCGCCTGCGCTGACACTCACCGAAAACCCCGACATTCTGCGGATCATTTCAATGCCTGGTCCGCGCCGCCCTAAGCTGGTGGTGGGGTTCGCCGCGGAAACCGAAAATCTATATATCCACGCCGCTGCCAAGCGTCAGCGCAAGGGCTGCGACTGGATTATCGCCAATAACGTCGGCGGCACCGGCATCATGGGTGGAGATTCCAACGAGGTAACATTGATCAACCACGCAGGCGAGGAAATCTGGCCCATTATGGACAAGCATGAGGTCGCCCAGAAACTTGCCGCACTTATTGCCCAAGAGGTTGCATGACCAATATTGATGTTCGCCTCCGCCGCCTGCCGCATGGCGCGGATTTAGAATTGCCAAGCTATGCCACAATGGGCGCGGCTGGGATGGATTTATTGGCGGCGATTGATAAATCGGTGCGAATTCCGCCGGCTGGCCGGGTGCTGATCCCAACTGGCATCGCCATTGCGTTGCCGCCGGGGTTTGAGCTGCAAATCCGTCCGCGCTCAGGTTTGGCGCTGAAGCACGGGATTACGGTGCCGAATACGCCCGGCACCATCGATGAGGATTACCGAGGCGAGATTCAGGTGATTATGCTCAACGCGAGCGAGGAGTATTTTTTGGTGACGCGCGGTATGCGCATTGCTCAGGCGGTGCTGGCGCCGGTCGTGCGGGCGGTGTGGGTGGAGGTAGAGACCCTCGATGAAACCGCTCGCGGTGCCGGCGGTTTTGGCAGCACCGGGCGCTGAAACTGTCTTAAAATCGCAATGATTGGTGGGGGTGACAGGACCGCGCTTGACGGCTAAGGCCAGGGTCAAACCATTGTGCAATCAAGCGTTTCATCAGGCGGGTCCATGGTAAATTTTACCCCATCAGCGCTCACGTCCGGCCGCCGTATGCCCAACCGCTGGGATGGTGTGGCGATGCTGCTGGTGATGGGGCTGCTGATCGGGCTGGTGGACGTGGGGCGCAGCACGTTATTTACGCCGCTGGCAGCCAATGAGGCTACCACCATCCATCTCGACCCAGCCTATCTGCCGGGCTATGCGCTGCGCACCACCGCGCGGATGTTTGCCGCTCTGTTTTGTTCGCTATTTTTTACCTTCACCTTCGCCACCCTGGCGGCCAAAAGCCGCCGCGCCGGGCTGATTTTGATCCCGATCCTCGATATTCTGCAATCGGTGCCGATTTTGGGATTCCTGTCCTTCACCGTGGTATTTTTCCTGAACCTGTTTCCGGGCCGCGTTGTTGGCGCTGAACTGGCTTGTGTGTTTGCCATTTTTACCAGCCAGGCCTGGAACATGGCGTTCAGCTTCTACCAATCGCTCACCACCCTGCCGAATGATTTGCAGGAGGCGTCGCGCGCCTTCAGGCTCTCGCCGTGGCAGAAATTCTGGCGGCTCGATGTGCCGTTTGCGATGCCGGGGCTGGTGTGGAACACCATGCTCTCGATGTCCGGCGGGTGGTTTTTCGTGGTGGCGTCGGAAGCGATTACGGTGGGCAATACGAGTTTTGCGCTGCCGGGTATCGGCTCCTATGTGGCGTTAGCACTGGCGCAGAAAAATCTTCAGGCGATCTTTTATGCCATTCTGGCCATGTTAATCGTGATATTGCTGTATGACCAATTAGTGTTTCGCCCGCTGGTGGCATGGTCGGGCAAATTTCGGTTTGAAACCACGGCGGCTGCGGCAACGCCGGACCCTTGGATGCTGAAACTGATCCGCCAGACACGGTTGTTTCAGGCGATATTTGATAAAATCGGAATCGTGGTGGGGGCTTTTTTCAGGCTGCGTCTGAGTGGTAGTTCGTCGGTGCAGGTTGATGAAAATCGGAAACCGTCGCGTGTCATTGATGCGATCTGGTTTGCGATGATCGTGGCGCTGGCAGGCTATGCGCTGTCGCAGATCATCGGCTTCATCTCAACAAGTTTGCATTGGTCCGACCTGGGGACGGCGCTGCTGATGGGTGTTTATACCATGATCCGGGTTGTTGTATTGATGATAATTGCAGCGCTCGTCTGGGTGCCGATCGGGGTGTGGATCGGCCTGCGCCCGAGAGCGACGCGCATTGCCCAGCCGATCGCGCAATTTCTCGCGGCCTTCCCGGCGAATTTGCTGTTTCCGCCGTTTGTGGTGGCGATTGTTTATTTCCATGTCAGCCCGAATATTTGGCTCACGCCATTGATGCTGATTGGCACGCAATGGTATATTTTGTTCAATGTCATCGCAGGTGCGGCGGCATTTCCAGGGGATATGCGCGAGGCGGTGGCGAATTTTCGTATTCGTGGCTGGTTGCGCTGGCGTAGCGTGATGATCCCCGGTATCCTGCCGTATTTTGTCACCGGTGCGATTACCGCCAGCGGCGGCGCGTGGAACGCCTCGATCGTGGCGGAAGTGGCAAGTTGGGGTGCTACGAATTTACACGCGCAGGGACTAGGCGCTTACATCGCACAGGCCACCACAGCCGGTGACACGCCGCGGATTGTGCTGGGCGTGGCAGTCATGTCGGCCTTCGTGATTACGTTCAACCGCGTTCTATGGCGGCCATTATATGCTTACGCTTCGCGGCGGACCACACTGGGTTAGGGAGAGATACAATGGATCAGATTGTTAATCATCAAGGCCCGCTCGTCACTGTTCGTAATTGTCGGCAGTCGTATCATAAGGATGCCAGCGCTGATCTGATCGTGCTGGATGACGTTAATCTCACGTTGCAATCGGGCGAGATCGTCGGGCTGCTGGGCCGTTCAGGTTCCGGTAAATCCACCTTGCTGCGTATCGTCTCAGGCTTGTTGAAACCAACCGCCGGTGAGGTGATGTGGCGCGGCCAACCGCTTACCGGGCCTGCCGCCGGTGTGGCGATGGTGTTTCAGAGCTTTGCGTTGTTTCCGTGGTTGACCGTGCAGGAGAATGTGGAAATCGGCCTGGAAGCGCAGGGCGTGAAAAAAGCCGAACGCGATGAACGCACCGAAGCCGCCATCGATCTGATTGGCCTGGGTGGTTACGATACCGCATACCCGAAGGAGTTATCAGGCGGCATGCGCCAGCGTGTGGGTCTGGCGCGCGCACTGGTGGTGCACCCTGATTTGCTGCTGATGGATGAGCCGTTCTCGGCGCTGGATGTGCTGACCGCTGAGACATTGCGTACCGACTTGATCGATTTATGGATGGATAAAAAACTCCCGGTGAAGTCGATCTTGCTGGTCACGCATAACATCGAGGAAGCGGTGCTGATGTGCGACCGGATTTTGGTGTTTTCATCAAACCCAGGCCGGGTGGCGCAGGAGTTGAAGGTGCCGTTCCCGCATCCGCGTAACCGCTACGACCCGGCGTTCCGCCAGATGGTGGATGATATTTACGGCATTATGACCCGGCGCAAAGTGCCCACCGCGCAGGCGGCAGCACCTGTCACCAGCTTCTCGACGCCGCTACATCCGGTGGGTACCAACATCATGTCTGGTTTGCTGGAAACTTTGGAAAACCCGCCCTATGAAGGCCGGGCCGATTTGCCGGCGTTGGCAGCAGCCTTACAATATGAGGCCGATGAATTATTGCCGTTGGGTGAGACCCTGACGATGCTCGGGTTTGCGATTCTAGAGGAAGGTGACTTGCAGATTACCGACGCCGGCCGGCAGTTTGTGAATGCCGAGACCGAAGAGCGTAAGGAAATTTTTGCCAAAACTATTTTGGCGCATGTGCCGCTGGTCGCCGAAATCCGTAAAGTGCTCGACGAGCGTTGGAACCATCGCGCTTCCGCCGTGCGCTTCCGCGATGAGCTGGAAGACCATATGTCGGCGGAATATGCCGAGGAAACCTTGCGCACCGTCATCGCCTGGGGCCGGTTTGCGGAGCTTTACGAATACGACGAGGAAGCCCAGCAGTTCAGTTTGGAGGAACAGGACGAAGAAGAGGAGGCTTAACGCCGGGTCAGCGACCAGTAAACGGGCGATCGCCCGGCCTTGATGGCTTTTGCCTCATAGCGTGTCGGCGGCCAGCCCTCGGGGCGCTCAGCCAGCGTGCGTGTTACTGCAAATAAATCCTGCGCGGCCAGCACTTCATCGGTCCAGGCCTGATAGGTCGGATCATCGGAAGCGATGCGCCACTCGCCGCCATTTACCAGTACCCGCGCAATTTCCGGCAACATCAGCGGGTGGACGAAGCGGCGCTTGGCGTGGCGGGCTTTCGGCCAGGGGTCCGGGAACATCAAAAACACTTTGCTTAACGAACGATCCGGCAGTGAGCGGATCAGCGGGCGGGCGTCATCGGTGAACAGCCGCAAATTTGGCAGCGGTAACGGGTTCTCTACATCATCAGGTGCCAGGCGTGACAGCAGCGAGCAGATACCATTTTCAAATACTTCTGCTGCGATCAGGGAGACATCAGCGTGCGCGGCTGCCAGCGCATAGGCGTGCTCACCACCGCCAAAGCCAACTTCCAGCCATAACTCACGCTGCTGGTTGGTGAAGGGCGCGTTTGGATAGCTGACCAAAGGCAAAAACGCCGCCATCAGCCATTCCTGGCGCGGGCGGAGTTTTTTTCCCTTTATTCGGCCATACAGCCGGTCAGCAGGTGGCTTAACGGCCAAACGCAGCTTTCAGCGCAGGCGCCAGATCGGTCTTTTCCCATGTGAAGGTACCGAGGTCGGCATCTGGGGTGCGGCCAAAATGCCCGAAGGCGGAGGTGACCGCGTAAATCGGCCGGTTCATTTGCAGATGCTCACGAATCCCGCGCGGCGTTAAATTCACCAGCCCGCGCAGGGTCTTTTCCAGCTTCACAGGGTCAACGTCATTTTCGGTGGCGTGCATATCAACATAAAGTGAGAGCGGCTGTGACACGCCAATGGCATAGCTCAATTGCAAGGTGGCGCGGCTGGCCAGCCCCGCGGCCACGATGTTCTTGGCCAGATAGCGGCACACATAGGCGGCGGAGCGGTCAACCTTGGTGGGGTCTTTGCCGGAGAAGGCGCCGCCGCCGTGCGGCGCGGCCCCGCCGTAAGTGTCCACGATGATCTTGCGCCCGGTGAGGCCGCAGTCGCCGTCCGGGCCGCCGATGACGAAGTTACCGGTCGGATTCACGTAAAATTCTTCATCCGGTGGCATCCAGCCAGCGGGGAGAGCAGCGGCCACAATCGGGCGCAGCATTTCCTTAATCTGCCCGGCGGTCATGCCTTCCTGGTGCTGGATGGACACCACCACCGAGGTAGCTCCCACCGGCTTGCCGTCGATGTATTTCAACGTCACCTGGCTCTTGGCATCCGGCAACAGGCCCACAACCCGGCTGTCGCTGGCGCGGCGCAGTTCGGAGATGCGGCGTAAAATCAGGTGGGCGTAGTAAATTGGCGCCGGCATCAGCGCGTCGGTCTCGGTGCAGGCGTAGCCAAACATGATGCCTTGGTCGCCGGCACCCTCGTCCTTATTGCCGGCGGCATCGACGCCCACGGCGATATCGCTGGATTGCGCATGCAGATGCACATCCACCTGGGCGTTGCGCCATGAGAAACCAGTCTGATCGTAGCCAATGTCATGCACGGCCAGGCGGGCGAGGTGCGCCAGAAGCTCCTTGGTGATGGTCTCCGGCCCGCGGACTTCACCGGCCAGGATAATGCGGTTGGTGGTGACCAAGGTTTCGCAAGCCACCCGCGCATAGGGGTCGGCGGCGAGGTAAGCGTCCACCACGGTATCGGAAATCCGGTCGGCTACCTTATCAGGGTGACCTTCAGAAACAGACTCAGAGGTAAAGAGATACTCACCTTTATCGCGCATCATAAAATCCTTGGTTGAGGCGATGCGGGATGGCGGAAACTCCCCCCTGGGTCAAGACCGGTTACATCCCCAGAACGTCCTTCATGCTATAAAGGCCGGGTTTTTTGCCCTGCAGCCAGAGGGCAGCGCGCACCGCGCCGGTGGCGAAGGCGCGGCGGTCAAAGGCGTGGTGGGTGAGGGTGATCTGCTCGCTGCCCGCCGTAAACAACAGGCTGTGGCTACCAACAATCTGCCCGCCGCGCAGGGTGGCAAAGCCGATATCGCCGTCTTTACGGGGGCCGGTGTGGCCATCTCGCCCGGAGACGATGACATCTTTGAGATCAACCCCGCGCCCGGCGGCGACGGCCCGGCCCAGCCCCAAAGCGGTGCCGGAGGGGGCATCGACCTTCTGGCGATGGTGCATTTCCAGAATTTCGGCGTCGTAGGCATTAGCGGGCAGGGCGGCTGCCATGCGCTCGGCCAAGGCAAACATCAAATTCACGCCAGGTGAGAAATTTGGCGCTGCAATGACCGGGATTTTAATCCCGGCGGCGGCGATGGCAGCTTCGTCAGTGGGGGAAAGCCCGGTGGTGCCCAGCACCCATCTGGTGCCGGCATGGGACAGGGCGGCAGCGTGAGGGATCACCGTGCTGGCGTGGGTGAAGTCGATCACCAGGTCACACGTGGCAGCCAGGGCGGCGATATCCGCAAACAGGGTGGCGCCGTTGGCATCATCGCCCGGGCGGCAAACACCCCCCACCAGAATCGCCCCTGCGGCGGCGACTTCCTCGGTCAGCATTTGGCCCATGCGGCCGGAGATCCCGGCGATTCCTATTTTCAGTGTCATGGGCGTTTTATAGGCGATATCCGGCACAATCCCCAAACGTGACCTTTTCGTGAGGCGATGGACGAGCGCGGCACAGACCCCAAGCGGTACGTCATTATAAAAAACAATCCAACAGCGGCACCCATGAAAATTCTTACAGCCCTCGATCAGTTTTTTGGCCGCAGCCATGACCGGCGGATGGAGCGTCCGCAAGGAATCACCTTCCGCAAGGAATCACCTACTGGCAGGCCTTGCAATTACTCACCCGCGGCTGGGTGGGTTCCGGTTACCCGCTACCGGGCACCCATACGGCTGCGTTGCTGAGCGCCTATGCGCTGGCAGGTCATGTGGGCAGTGGGTTTGGCGGTATTGCGGCGATGGTTTTGATAACCGGCGGCGCGGCGATATTGTTGACCTTTGCGCTGGGCAGGTTGCGAATTGTGCTGCCGAATGAAATTGCCGGGGTGGTGGTGATGCTGATCGGCGCGTTGGTCAGCATTCTGCCGGCGATATGGCTCGGCCAGGGTACGCCATATGCCGCCGTCATTTTGGCCGCTCGCCCCTGGTTTGCGTTGCCAGGCCCATGGCTGCCAGATTTTGGTGCGGTCTCAACCGCGCCGCTGGTGGCTTATTTATTGTCATTGGTTGCCCTGATGGCGACCGCCACCGGCAGTTTTGTGGTTTTACAGCGCGCGGCAGATGGCGGCTGGACTCGGGCCGATGCGCCACCCGGGCCTGCCACGGCGGCGGTCGGGTTGTCGGTGGGCACGGGCACCTTGGCGCGGCGGGTGGTTTGGCTATGGGTTCCGCTGCTGGTCATCGTTGCCTTATGCCCCAAGCTGGCGGCACTTTTTGTGTTGATGCCCGCACCGGTCAAAGCCGCCATGCTGCTCTACGTGTCAGGCTTTATCATGGCCCAGGGCTGCCAGTTGGCTACCGCACGGTTGCTGGATACCCGCCGTACTTTGGTGGTGGCGCTTGGCCTTTCTGCCGGTGTGTTGGTGGCTGTGGCACCTCTGGCGTTTCAGGCTTCGGTGCCGGCCTTGGCGTCGCCATTGTCGTTCGGTGCGGTAATCGCTTTTCTGGGGAATCTCCTCACCCTTCCGCTGGTGGCGCAGCGGGTTGAACTGACATTGCCCCTCGACACTGCGGCGGGCACCCTCGCAGATGAATGGTTCGCCAATCTGGCGGCCGGGTGGGGGTTGCGGGCGCGGACCTCGGTCAATGGCTGATGATGCGGGGGGTTCTACAACTGCAACTCGAAGCCCGCTGGGCGGAAGACCGGGTGGAGATCAATCTGCCGGAGTCTGTAGTGCGAAATTAGTCTTCGAGGATTGAAACACCCTGCCTCAAAATGGCTTGCCTGCTTTCCCATACGGGCGCATCTTTCCCAAAACGGCACATAAATTGAGGAAACTTCATGCTGTTGGAATTTTGCAAGCACGGCAGCAATCTGGTTCTGGGCCTCGTGGTGGTGCTGGTGGCATGGATGGTGCTCACCGATCTCTGGCCGGTTCATCCTGGGTTGTTTTTGCTTGGTGCTGCGCTGTTTTTTACCAGCGAATACACGTTCCACCGTTATGCGTTTCATGCGCCGCCCGCGCATGGCGTGCCGTTTATTCTTAAATTGCAGCACCGGCTGCATTATGACCATCACAGCGAACCAAACCGGCTTGATTTATTGTTTCTGCCGCTGTGGTTTGTGATACCGAACCTAGTGGTCACGGGTGGTTTGGCATGGTTGATCTGGCCGTCGGTGGCTTCGGTCGGCACGTTATTGGCGGGCACTTCGGCGGCGATACTATATTATAAGTGGGTGCATTTTGTTGCCCACATTCCCTACAAGCCGCGCACCGCCTGGGGCCGGTGGATCAAAAAATATCATCTCTGGCATCATTTCAAAAATGAGCATCTCTGGTTCGGCGTCACCAACCCCAGCTTCGATTTTATCATGCGCAGCTATGAGGATGTTGCGGATGCTGCGGCCAGCGCCACCACCCGCAACCTGCATCCTTAATTCATCATGTGCCTTGGCCAACCGGCGGGCAATAATCAACACTGCCGGGCACTTGCGCCACCAGATGCAGGAACGCACCGAAAGGTCCCATGTTGGACATCGCTTCTATCTTCGGTCCCTGGAAATTTAGCCGACCAAACATCATCGCGGTCATCGGTGAGCCCATGTTCTGCCAGTTTTTCGTGGTGGCCCACATCGAGTAATCGACGCCGTAATTCATATCGCCAGCCTTAAGGGCACCACCATAAATGCAAATGGCCTTGCCGTCCTTGAAGGAGATTTGCAGCTCAACCGGCGCACTCTTGGTGCAAATTGAATCGGCCACTTTTAAGGTTTTGTAGCCTTTGCCGCCATCATTATGAACCCAACCACCTGCGAGGCCGGTGGTAAGGTCGGTGGCGTGGTTCCAGGCGTCGCATAAATTATTTGCCCAGTCCGGCGACATGAACACTGGCGCTCCCGTGTCGGCCAGGGCGACATTACTGAGAAAGAACGTCGCGGCAGTCGCTGTTAAAAATACTTGCTTGAATTTCATAACTGTTCCCCTGAAAACCGCTTTTATTATGACTCGCAAGCGGATTTTCAGGTTGAACAAGTTTATGTGGTTTGACGATTCAGTTATTCTGGGCGGCCTCACCGCTCTGTCTTAAAGCCTTACATCCCACCAGGATAATTTGGGCCACCGGCACCTTCAGGCACCACCCAATTGATGTTTTGGGTGGGGTCTTTGATGTCGCATGTTTTACAATGTACGCAGTTTTGCGCGTTGATTTGCAGTTGCGGATTGCCGGTTTCCTCGCCGGTAATTTCGTACACGCCGGCGGGGCAATAGCGGGTTTCGGGGCTGCGATATTCTGCCCAATTTACGGCGATGGCCTTCGCAGGATCAAGTAACCGCAGGTGTGCCGGTTGGTTTTCCTCATGATTGGTGTTGGAAATAAACACTGAGGAGAGCCGATCGAAGGTGAGTTTGCCGTCCGGTTTTGGGTAGGTAATCGGGGTAGCGTCTTTCGCTTTCACCAGGCAAGCATAATCGGCATGGTTCTTTAACGTCCAAGGCGATTTACCGCGCGTGATATAGGTTTCAATCGCCGCATTCACCAACCCGCCATATAAGCCAAATTTTGCAAAGCCAGGGCGGATATTACGCACGCTATGCAGCTCCGGCCCCACCCAACTGGCTTTCAACATATCGGAATAAGCCGTTACTTCGGCGGGCTTGCCGCTGGCGAACGCCGCAGCGATGGCTTCGGCGGCCACCATGCCGGATTTCATGGCCGTATGCGTGCCTTTAATTTTTGGCACGTTCAGCGTGCCCGCAGCGCAGCCAATCAGCACGCCGCCCGGAAAGGTGAGTTTCGGCAACGATTGAAAGCCACCTTCGTTAAGGGCTCGCGCCCCGTAGGAGATGCGTTTGGCGCCTTCAAAATATGGTGCGATCTGAGGATGCGTTTTAAAACGCTGCATTTCACCGAACGGGGAGAGGAAAGGATTTGGATAATCCAGCCCGACAACCAGCCCAAACGACATCAGGTTCTCACCGAAATGATACATGAATGAGCCGCCATAGGTGTCGCTCTGCAGCGGCCAGCCGATGGTATGCAGGGTCAAGCCCTTGCGGAATTTCTCCGGCTTAATCTCCCATAGTTCTTTGATGCCGATGGCATAGGTTTGTGGGTCGTTATTGGCGTTCAGGTCAAAGTTTTTCATCAACTGCTTGGAGAGCGAGCCGCGGCAGCCTTCGGCGAAAATCGTATAGGTGGCGCGCAGCTCAATGCCGCGGGTAAAATTGCCGGTGGGCTGGCCGTCTTTGCCGATGCCCATATCGCCGGTGGCAACACCCACCACCCGGCCATCCTCGGTCAACACTTCGGCGGCGGCAAAGCCCGGATAAATCTCGACCCCGGTTTCCTCGGCCTGCTGGCCCAACCAGCGCACCACGTTGCCCAGCGAGACGATGTAATTACCCTGGTTATGCATCTGTGGCGGGGTGGGCATGGTGAAGGCTTTGGTTTCCGTGAGGAACATGAATTTGTCCTCAGCCACCGGGGTTGAAAGCGCGATGAGCGAGGGGTCGCAATCGGGGAATAATTCCAGCAAGGCACGGGGTTCCAGCACGGCACCCGAGAGGATGTGCGCGCCAACCTCACCGCCTTTTTCAATCACACAGACCGAAATTTCCGGGTTGATCTGCTTTAAGCGGATCGCAGCAGCAAGTCCGCCGGGGCCAGCGCCCACGACCAGCACATCAAATTCCATTGCCTCGCGGGGTTCCAAATGCTCGGACATATTCACTCCTTCAAATCATATATAGTGACTAAGGTTGACGTATACGTAAACCCTGGCGTGGCTTGCGTAAACCCCGCTCTCCGCCCCAAATCACTATATGGATGAACTGGCCGCATTGCGACTGCAGATAATATGGGGAGCTGATGAAATTTTGCTGCCCGAGCCACAGAACCGCCGAGCAGCTAAGGCTGCCGCCGCGGAACCTGTTGCAGTCAAGCTAAAACCGCCGCCGCTGGCGTCCGTGCTGCCCGCAGGTCCGGCTGAGGCGGTTAAAATAGCCGATGGTTGTGCGTCTCTCGAGGATTTGGCCGCGGCTCTGCGGGATTTTAGCGGGTGCGCATTGCGCGATACCGCGACCCATTTGGTATTTGCCGATGGTGCCGCCGATGCACGGGTAATGGTGATCGGCGACGCGCCAGGGGCTGAAGAAGATCGCACCGGTAAACCTTTTGCCGGGCCTGCTGGGCAATTACTGGATAAAATGCTCGCCAGCATCGGATTAAACCGTGGCAACGTGCGCCTGGCCAACATTGTTCCGTGGCGTCCCCCCGGCGACCGCCCCCCAACCGAAGCGGAAATTGCGGTGTGTTTGCCGTTTTTGTTCCGTCACATCGTATTATTAAAGCCAGATTGCTTATTATTACTGGGGACGGTGGCGACCAAATCCATGCTTCATATGCAACACGGACATGCAGGAATCGGTCAACTGCGGGGAAAATGGTACAGCATCGAAATCGCCGGTGCCGTTGCGCCGTTCGCGTGCCTCGTTACTTATCATCCAGCTTACTTGCTGCGTATGCCAGCGGCAAAACGAGATTCGTGGCATGATCTTTTAGCGTTGCGCGATCGGCTCGGGGATGAAAATTCGGCACCATGATCACGCGATCGTGAGTAAACTGCGTGGCCGTAACCCGCGGAATCGATTAAAACTGTCTTAATTTTTAGTAAACGTCTCACCGAAAGCTATTGCCTCTCATGGGTTGATTGTGTACCTAAACTCCACCATGCGCGGAGCCCTCCAAACGCTCTCCCGCCTGAACGCCACGACGGCCACATTAGCCGCAGTCGCGCTTGTTGCCTTCGGCACCGTTTCTGCAACGGTCGCATCGGCAAGCCCCTCATCTATGGGGTCAGGGTCAGGGTCGGATATTCCCCTTTCAACAGCCGGTGCTGTGTCGGATGGGAGCTCTGTGGCCTACGCGGTGCCGCGTAACGCGCCGAGTCCTGGCGATGAAGTCATTCTGCCGCAGCCTTTGCCTCCCAGCGCTGTGGCGCAGTATCAGCGTATTCTGGCGTTGCAAGACCAAGGTGCTTACGCCGAGGCTGACCAGTTGATCAGCCGTCTTCAAGACACTTCACTGGTTGGGGCCGTTTTGGCCGCACGTTATCTGGCACCCAGTTATCACCCCACCACGTCACAGCTTCGTAACTGGTACAGTCAATACAGCGGCCAGCCGGCTGCTGCCGCAATTTATAAGTTGCTGGCCAAGCGGGTTCGGCCGGGCACGTTAACGCCGCCGCAGACCGTATTATTGCCTGAGCAGACTCATATCTCTGCCGCCAGCGTCAAACCTGCCCGCATGAGTGACCTGCCCGCCTGGCGGCATGCTTTTACCAATGGGCTTGCAGATTGGCAGAGAGGCGATATCGCCGCCGCCGCTCCGCTATTCGTGCAGGCCGCCAATGTTGCTGGGGCATCGGACGATGACCGTGCCGCCGGGGCTTTTTGGGCTGCGCGTGCGGCGTTGCGTTTGCAGCAGCCGGTGGATTATTTGAACTGGTTGCGCACCGCGGCAGCTTCGCCGGACAGCTTTTATGGCATTATTGCGGGCCGTTTATTGGGCCAGGGTTTCGGCCCAACCGGTATCGCTGCGGCGCTGTCTGAAGCGGATATTACGGCTGTTGATGCTGTGCCGAATGGGCATTTGGCATTTGAGTTGATGCAGATTGGCGAAGCAGACCAGGCTGGTTTGGCTTTGCGGGCCATGTGGCCAGATATCCAAGCCAATGCGGGCTTGGCGCAAGCTGTCATGGCCGTGGCCGCCCGTGCCGGGTTGGTGGATGTGGCGATTGCCGTGGCCGGACAGACAGCGGTGGCCAATAACGACATCGCGGGCATCAGCCTGCCGTTACCTGCTTTGCACCCGGCAGGCGGTTTCTCGGTTGACCCGGCGTTGGTTTATGCGCTGGCCCGCACGGAGTCAGGCTTCAACGTTAATGCCGTGTCACCCTGCGGGGCTCGAGGTTTGATGCAGTTAATGCCAGTGACCGCGCATTTCGTTGCGCGCGACGAAGGTATTTCAGGTGCCCTTAACGACCCCTCTGCGAATCTGGCGCTAGGCCAGGGCTATATCCGCTATCTGGGCCAGCAGGCTGGTATCAACAATAACCTGCTCGCCATTCTTGCCAGCTACAATGCCGGGCCGGGGGCTGCGGCTGTCTGGTATAACGCGGTGCAGCAGGACAGTGATCCGTTGATGTTCATTGAAACAATCTCGAATGACGAGACCCGGCATTTTATCCATCATGTGCTGGCTGATAGCTGGATTTATGCCGAGGAAATCGGCCTGAAACCCAACAGCCTGGATGATCTCGCCCAGGGTAATTTCCCGCAACTGCGTGACATGGCAAGTGCAACAGCGTCTAATTGATCCATGATCGACGAGTCGCGCATTTTCCTGCCAGTTCATATTGCCATCATCACCGTCTCCGACACCCGCGATGCGTCGAACGACACCTCGGGTGATGCGCTGGCAAGCCGCATTGTTGCCGCGGGACATCACTTGGCAGATCGCAAAATTATCAAGGATGACGCCGGCCTCATTGAAGCCCAGTTGCGCTTGTGGATGGCTGACCCGGCCATTGACGTGGTGATCACCACAGGTGGCACCGGCATTACCGGCCGCGATGTGACGCCGGAAGCGTTCAGCCGCGTGCTGGATAAAACCATTGAGGGGTTTGGCGAATTATTCCGGATGCTGAGCTACCAGAAAATTGGCACTTCGACCATTCAATCACGCGCCCTCGGCGGCGTGGCGGGCGGCACCTATATGTTCGCGCTGCCTGGCAGCACCGGGGCGGTAAAGGACGGCTGGGACGATATATTGAAGTTCCAACTGGATTCCAGGCATCGGCCTTGCAACCTGGTGGAATTGATGCCGCGGTTATTGGAGCATCTGAAATAGCTTAAGCGTCGCGGGCCACTATGAAGGCGCTGCCGGCAATTTCCAGCGTCGAGGTCGAGCGCAAGTCGATTGCTTCATGGCCGCTGACATACTCATCCGCTAACATCGTCAGGCACGCCACTTCATCCTCAGTGACCGGGGTGAAGCCGGTAAAGCCGATATCCTGTAATAACATCTGCCCGCGCGGCTCCTCGTCCATCCGGCAAAGCACCTCAGTGAGGCGCTCTTGCAACGCCAACAGGCGGGGGCCGATACAAAAAGCGTGAAAGGCGAAGGCGTCATCGGATTTGTCGATGATGCGCAGCCGGTCACGGATCAGCCCGCTGGCGCCGGCGTAGATTTCATCGAACAAAAATCCGATATCGGCTTGCTTTTGCAGCACCGCTTTCAATACGCCCTGGTAACTGCCGGTGAAGACAAACTCCAGCCGCGCCCGGTCGATCTCAGCCTTATCGAGCAGGAACAGCCCCACCATATGGATGAGCGTGCCAGGGTGCGCCGAGGCGATCCGGGTGCGTTCCGGCAAATCAGCCACTGTCTCGATGGCGTTGGCGGCGGCAGTGCAGAGATACACCTCATCGTAATGGTCGCGTGGTTTGGCGATGGGAATGAAATCCAGCTTTTGGGTATATTGCACCCAGTCAAACGGGTTGGCGTAAACCAGGTCATATTCATTTGCGAGTACGGCAGCCCGGCAATTATCGAAGCTGTCATGCGGCGCAAACCGCATCGCCACCCCAAGCTGGCGTTGCAGATAGGTGTTTATTAAAAACCAGCCAGGCAGATTTTTGCCGGAATAATTCGGATCAACTGTAAAGTTTAACTTGCCACTGTTACCGGTTCGAGAGTCTGACATGGCACCGCTTCCTCAGATATTAAAATCGACAGGAATCTTGCCTAGAATTTGCAGATGCATGTTGAACGGCGCCATGTATTTCATCGCCGTCATCATCGAGCCCTTGAACTTCAACCGCCTGGTCATCAGGGCGGCCTTGCCGCTGACCTCGCCGGAGAGAATTTTTTTCCAGTTATCGAGGCTGGCCCACATGATGAAGTCACGGGCCTGCCCGTCCGATGGCCCGGCGTAAACAACCTTGCCGGCTTGACAGACCAGCATGACATGCGTGACTTCAGGTCTGTCCTCGATATAATATTCCCATGAGGCATTGAAGTTCTTCAAATCTTTTTGGATGTCATGGTTTGCATCCCATTGGGCGCCCACCAGTTCAATCCACGCAGCACTCATAAATTTCGCTGTCATTTTTTAAGCCCCTGGATCGTCGTTTTTTAGTTTTTATTAAAAAATTCAATATGAATTCATTTCGATCATTCAAATCGCGCATCTGGGGTCCTCATGCAACGCGCGCTACATCCTGGTTTTGACGTGACCCGGAAAAATAACGTCGGCTCAGTGCAGGAGTGTCGCCACCGCCTGAGCGGTATATTTTGCATTTAGGAACAGCAACCCTAGTTTCACGGCCTTGTTGGCAATCACGCAGAGTACCGCATCGCTGCCGGCATGAACGATGAGGATATGTCCATGCGAGCCGCTGACAAGCACCTGTTCCAACTGTCCACAGGCCAGTTCGGCGGCGGTACGATCGCCCAATGACAGCATGGCGGCCACCATGGCCGCAACACGGTCTTCATCCATTACACTCGGTAACGCCGAGGCCAGAATCAACCCGTCAGTCGAAATGAGCGCCGAAGCCTCGATGCTGACGGAGCCGTTGTTAAGGTCTGTTAGCACAGTTTTTATTTCATTTTCACGCAAGGCTGCCTCCCGTAAGCGAGCTATCAATTTAGGATTAGAATGTTTTTACATTTGCGCAATAGAATTATCGTTACTTAAGACAATTGTTTAAGTGTGAATCCAAGGCAATCAACCGCGCAAAAATTGATAAAAATTGTACAAAATTTGAGTTTAATTTAAGATAATTTTTCAAATCATCCGTTGTTGCATCGGTATGATTTTTCTAGCGCACCTAGACATGCTTGACCTTAAGGTTAATGATATTGTTACGGAATTAAAAGCTTAAAGGATGCTTCCATGATCGTACCGCAGCGGGACAATGCCACCGGCATCGTGACGATTGATAATGAACCGGTGATCTTTCATTGTAATCATTATAACAGAGTACTGCAGTTGGTGGTGGAGGATTGCCACTACATCAAACGAGAACCGATCCTCATCAACGCCGCAGCAGAGGTCAGCTTTCGACAGATGCGGGCGCATTTCGACGCCAACCCGGGCATGAACCGTGCAGCACGCCTTGCCTATGCGGAGGAGTTTTACCGATTTTGTGGTTTTGGCGATTTGCCGATTGCCGGTATTCCGCCTTTGCCCCCCGAGGGCGTGTTCATCGAGGAAGCGTTCTCTCATTATGGTTGCGCCCTGCGCTTGAATTACGGCAAGCGTCGCTGGGCCGGTGATTATTTCGATTTAGGATTTGCCGTCGGCGTGCTCGCCGCTGTGGATGGCATTGCGGTAACCGGGCAGATCGATCAGGCGCAGTCGATTTCCTTAGGTGCGGACAAAAGCCGTTTTCATATTGCCCCTGCAACCGGTGACCGCTTTCCGCTAGATACGCCGCCGATCGTGCCGGTATCCTTGCCGCCCCGCGCCGATCAGGTGCCGGTCCGCACGGTTGGCCTGCATATCGATGAAACGGCGATCATCGCGGCGGTTGGCACGTTGCCTTTGACCGGTGATGAAAACGGTATGATCCCTGCGTTTGGCGTGTTTCTGACCCGCCATTACGCAGATTATTACAATTTCGTTTCATTCCGCTATGAGCGCGCACTGGCCGAAGCCCTAAAGACGCATAAATATCTCAGTGACGTTTTATGGTTCGAATATCCGGCGCTGTTTTATTACAAGGACAAATTTAGTCACCTGAAAGGCATGGAACTGGCCAGCACGTTGCTGATCGAGGCCGGCCATATCTGCGGCTTCAATACCATGGGCGGGATTATGCGTTCAGACCCCTGGTACCAGTTGATTGTGCCGCAATTGCGAACCAAGGAAGATTGGATATCGGGGGTGGTCGCCTGCATCAACGCATTGGGGTGGGGCGTGTGGCGTATCCATGAGATCATTCCCAACGAGCGGTTGGTGCTGCGCGCCTGGCACCCTTATGAATCTCTCGGCCATCTGCGGCTGTTTGGTGAAGCCGATCATCCGATTGATTACCTGCTCACCGGCATCGGCGGCTCATTGATGAATTTGCTTTACAGTGCCGATATCACCACAAAGCCGGACCTCACGCTGGATTTTTATTACAAGGTCAACCGTTCCAAAGCCGGGTTCTGGGGCCGCCAGACGGCGTGTGTCGCGATGGGCGATGCGTATTCTGAAGTGGTGGTCGAGCGTAACCTGTTGTCGGTATAAAAATGGGGGCTCAACGCCCCCTTTTATTTTAGGCGCGGTGTAGAATATTTCGCCCGGCATAGCGGGCTGAGGAACCCAGGTCGGCCTCAATCCGCATCAGTTGGTTGTATTTGGCGGTACGGTCGCTGCGGGCCAGAGACCCGGTTTTGATCTGGCCGCAATTGGTGGCTACGGCCAAGTCCGCGATGGTAGAATCTTCAGTCTCACCGGAACGATGCGACATCACGGCGGTAAATCCGGCGCGGTGTGCGATTTCAACGGCGTCCAAAGTTTCAGAAAGTGTGCCGATCTGATTGACCTTCACCAGGATTGAGTTGCCCGTGCCCGCAGCAATGCCACGGCGCAGACGTTCCGGGTTAGTCACAAATAAATCATCGCCGACGAGCTGAATTTTCTTGCCCAGCGTGTCGGTGAGCAGCTTCCAGCCTTCCCAATCATCCTCAGCGCAGCCATCTTCGATCGAGGCAATGGGGTAACGTGCTGCCAAATCTTCGAGGTACTTCACCATCCCCGCGGCATCGAATGTTTTGCCTTCGCCTTCAAGCTTGTAAACACCATCATGATAAAACTCGGTCGAAGCACAATCGAGCGCAAACATCACATCCACGCCGGGTTTATACCCCGCCCGCTCGCATGCCTTCGAGATAAATCCGAGCGCTTCGTCAGCCGATTTCAAATTCGGCGCAAACCCGCCTTCATCACCCACATTGGTATTGTGCCCCGCCTCATGCAGCGCCTTTTTCAACGTAGAGAAAATCTCCGCGCCCACCCGTACCGCTTCACGGATGCTACCCACGCCAACCGGCTGGATCATGAATTCCTGAATATCAATCGGATTGTCAGCATGTTTGCCGCCATTCACAATATTCATCATCGGCACCGGCAGGGTCCGCGCAAACACGCCGCCCACGTAACGGTATAACGGCAAACCTAAATCCTCGGCTGCCGCTTTCGCCACAGCCAGGCTAACACCTAAAATAGCGTTCGCACCAAGCCGCGACTTATTCAGCGTGCCATCCAGATCGATCATGATTTCATCAATCGCCACCTGCTCAGACGCATCAATGCCGCCAATGGCCTCGAAAATCTCGCCTGTCACCGCCACAACAGCAGACTGCACACCCTTGCCGCCGTAGCGGCCCTTATCGCCATCGCGCAACTCAACCGCCTCATGCGCTCCGGTCGAAGCCCCTGACGGCACCGCAGCCCGGCCCATCGCGCCGCTCTCCAACACCACATCAACCTCTATCGTCGGGTTCCCCCGGCTATCCAAAATCTCACGCGCAATAATGTCAGCAATCGCAGCCATAGGAACCTCCGGTGTTATGCCCCGGCGATAAACCAGGCGGGTTTAGGGGGCAAGGCCAGGAGCGCTGCCCCCGGCCCCCTGGCCTTAGGTCCTAAATCGCATGGGGTTAATCGCCGGGATGATACTGGCGGCGGGTCCTGGGTCGCGGTTGGCGATCATGTTGGCGGTGAGCTGGCCGGCGGCAGGGGCGGTTTGGATGCCATAGCCGCCTTGGCCGACGCACCAGAAGAAGCCGGGGGCTTCGGTGTCGAAGCCGAACGCGAGGTTACGGTCGGCGGAGAAGGTTCGCAGGCCCGCCCAGGAATGTTCGACCCGGCGGACATCGATGTTGAGGGCCTGCTGCATACGGTCGATGCCGATGGCGACGTCGAGCTCATCGGGTTGCACGTCGTGCGGGTGCATCGGGGTTTCGTCGCAGGGGGTGACCATGAGTTTAGAGCGGGCTTCCGGGCGGATATACCAGCTATGGTCGGCGGCCTGGACCAGCGGCCATTGGGCAACGTCATAGGGGGCGGGGTCGATGACGGCAGCGGTGCGGCGGCAGGGCACCAGGCCGATGGGCGGCAGTCCGGCGATGCCAGCGACCTCATCGCCCCAGGCACCGGCGGCGTTGACCACGACCGGGGCGGTGACGATGGTGCCGCCGCTGGTTTCAACATGCCAGTTGCCGTCCTTGCGGGTAATTTTACCAGCACGGCTGCGCAGCATCAGTTGACCGCCATTTTGGCGGACGCAGCGCAGATAACCTTGGTGGAGGGCAGCGACATCCATGTCGAAGGAAGACTCCTCTAACCCGGCGCGGATGGCGTAACCGTCGATATAGGCAGGTATCTGGGCCTTTACCTCGGCGATGGAAATTTCCCGGATACCAAGGTCCTGGGCGATCAGCGCGTCGAGGAAACTGGTTTGCTCTTCGGGTGCCAGATAGATGATTGGGCGTGGGATGGCGAGCGATGTGGTAGCTATGTCGGGCGGCGGGTTAAGGAAAAAATCGCGAGACAGGCCGGTGAGGACCCGTACTTCGGGCGGGCCGTAATTGAGAATCCAGATGGCTGCGGAGCGGCCGGTGGTGTGGTAGCCGGCCTGTTCCTCAGCCTCGACCAGCCCGACCTTGTGGGTGGTGCTCAGCGCGGCGGCGGTGGCGGCCCCCACCATGCCGGCGCCAATGATCAGCACGTCAAAATGGATAGACATTACAGCAAAAACTCCTGCAAGGCGGCGATGACGGCCTTTGGTTGATCGGCGTGTAGCCAGTGGGCGGCATTCTCAATGGTCTTGATCGTGACATGTGGAAACAGCGCGGTGATTTTTTCATGCGAGGACTCGCGCAGATAATCCGAGTTGCCGCCGCGCAGGAATAAAGCGGGGTTGTGGAAGGGGGCGCTAAGCGGGTCCTGCCACTTCAGCATCTCAGGCATCGCGGCGCGGATCTCGTCCAAGCCTACCCGCCAGCGCGGCTGCCCGCCCAGGATCAGATTATTGAGCAGGAAGGCGCGGTAGGTGGGCTCGGGGATGGCGGCAGCTAGTGCGGCATCAGCGGCGCTGCGGGTGAGAGACGAGGTTAGAGGCAGCGCCTGCATCGCCGCGGCAAAGTCATCGTATCCGTGCATGTAGGTTACGGGGGCAATGTCAAGCACCGCCAGTTTGGTAATCAGGCCAGGATGGGCGAGCGCCACATGCATGGCGATTTTGCCGCCCATTGAATGGCCCGCAAGAACTGCGGTGGTGATACCAAGGGTGGCGATGGTCTCAGCCACGTCATCGGCCATAATCGGGTAGCTCATGGCGGCGTCATGCGGACTGTCACCGTGGTTGCGTAAATCCAACGAGACCACGCGAAACTGCGGTGCCAAGCCGCGCGCGATGGCGCCAAGGTTTTTGGCCGAACCAAAAAGCCCGTGCAACAAAATCAACGGCGGGCCGGCGCCCTGTTCGATGGAGTTAAGAATCATATACCGCTAACATCGGCGTATGAAACAAAATGCTCAAGGCCTCGCGTGACGACATTGGCACTTGGCCTGGGGGGTGTGGGTCTGCTGTGCACTTTTGGCGTGGCTCTGTGGTTTCCGTTGGCGGCGGTGGTGCTTTGGGTATTGTTTCTCGAAACCTCGCCCGATATCTGGCTGGCCGGGTTGGTGGGCGGCTATGAGGTCATCATTGGCGCCATGAAGGGTATCGGGCTGGCTCTGGCGTTGGCGTTGGCGTTGCGCGGCGGGGTAAAGTCTGACCGCTATAATCCGGGCGTTGCTTATGGGGCGATGTTCATCGCCGGGTTAGCGCATGGGCTGTATCCGGGGCTCAGTCTGCTCTCCAGCCTGCGCTCATTGGTGGGCTCGGCGGCGCCGTTTGCCTTTGGGTTCGTCAAACCGCCGTCGGGTTGGAGCCGGGCCGTGGTGCGCACGGTGATCGCAGCGCCGTTTTGTACGGTGCTGTTCGGCGTGGTGCTGCAACTGGCCGGTGTGCATGTGATGTATGATCTGGAGCAAGGCGCATTACGGTTGGGGGCTTCAGGTGAACCAGCGTTTCTGGCGGGGTTTGCGCTGATCGGCATCTACGCCGGACTGGTGGTGCTTTCAGCGGGCGTCCGGCGCATGGAGGTCGTCTGGCTGCTGGTGAATTTCGCGGTACTGTTTGCCACCGGCGCTCGGGTGCCGCTGGCTTTGGCGGTGCTGGTGACGGTCTTTGCGGTTTTACAACCGTATTCGCCCGTCGCCGCGCGCGGCAAAATCATGTTTCTCGCGGCTTGTGGTGCCCTGGCCAGCCTGGCGGTGATATTTGCCAATGCGCTCTCATTCATCCGGGTGTTCGACCTGGTGCAGCTTGGCGAGGCGGTTAACCTATCGCACCGAGACTTGGTCTGGCCGTATTTCGAGAGTGCCATTGCCAACTCACCCTGGGTGGGCTGGGGCGTGGGGGCTGGCAAATACGTACTGCCGGTTACCTCTACCTTAAGCGCCAGCATCGGCACCAACGCTGCGCACAATGAATATTTGCGCATTGGCGCTGAGGGTGGGTTTATCGGGCTAGCATTGCTGGCGGTGTTCATCGGCCTTTGGGCATGGCGCGGCAGCCGGTTTTTACCCCGTGCGCAACGTCGTTTATTGCGATTGATTTTCATTGCTTTTGCACTGCACGCAGCAACAGATAATGTTTTAATTGCAACAACAAGCAGCATTTTCTTCGTTTGGGTCAGTGCGCTCTTCGCAACAGCTTCCAATAGGCCTAAAGGGGATTTATGATCCTCCGCCGCACCCTGTTTTCGCTCCCGCTGCTTGGTTTTACCTCTGCTCTGGCCGACGCCGATGCACCGCCGCCACTGGCCCCCGGCGCATCCGCGCCACTCGCCATGGTGATGAATTCCGGTGAGGCGACGGTGAGCGTCATCAACATGACCACTCGCGAGGTGATTAAAACCCTACCCACCTACCGTGAGCCGAGCCATTGGGTGCTGACACCGGACCGCAGCAAGCTTTTTATTTGTGATGCCAGCGGTAATGCGTTGTTCATTGTGGACCCGCTCACCGCCCAACCGCTAGGTCATATGACCATCGCTGACCCGTATCAATTAGGTTATACGCCGGATCAAAAATATCTCGTCGTGAACGCGCTGCGCATCAACCATGTCGATGTTTATGACGGCGTGACCTTAAAGCTTGTGAAGCGCTTCTCACCGGGCAAAATGCCCAGTCATCTGGATTTTTCGCCCGATAGCAAATGGAGTTTCAACTCCATGCAAGGTAGCGATACGCTGGTGTCGTTCGACCTGACCGACATGACCACCCGCTGGAGCGTGAAAGTGGGTCCCACCCCGGCCGGCGTATTGTGGCATAACGGCAAAATCCTGGTGTGCATCATGGGTGCCAACGGCATTATTGAAGTTGACCCGGTGAACGGCGAGATCCTGCGCCATGTTGAGACCGGCAAGGGGGCACATAATATTTTCATCACTGAAAATAAAGCAACGATTTACGTCTCGAATCGCATCGGCGGCACGCTGACCGCGCTTGACCCGGCAACGCTGGCGGTGCGCCGCAACTATACTATTCCCGGTGGCCCGGATGACCTCGGCGAGGCGCCGGACGGTAAATTATGGATCGCGCTGCGCTTTGCCGAAGCGGTGGCGGTGCTGGACCCGGTGAGCGGTGATTTTAGTAAAATCGATGTTGGCCGCTCTCCGCATGGTATTTTCCTCAACACCGCCATGCGCAAACCAGGTAAGCTGACGGCGGAGACCTTATAACGCATGTTCCTAGACCGCTTCTTCAGCATCATTGCCGGCGATATCGACCAGTGGCTGATTTTGCCTGTCTTGTATCATTTTGGTTGGATGGAGTGGGAAGAACTCTCGTTCGATTGGGCGTTGATCTGCGTCTATGGTATGTTCGCGGTCATCGTCACTTACGCGGTGTGCTGGCCGTTGGAGGCACTATTCCCGGTCGAGCGTTGGGCGTCGCGCAAGGCGGTGGGGGTGGATGTGCTTTATACCATTCTCAACCGGGTGGGGGTGATCCCGATTGTCAGCTTCCTGCTGTTTTATCAGCTGCAGGTGGTGTTCACTGGCACGCTGGTGGATTGGGGGTTTGTGCCGCCGGATTTGGAAATGTGGATACCGGCGCTGTTTGGGCACCCCGTTATCACGTTCCTCATCTACGCGCTGATTCTGGACTTTGCTGATTATTGGCGGCACCGCCTGAGCCACACCTTCCGGGCCTGGTATGCGCTGCACGCGCTGCACCATGCCCAGCGGCAGATGAGTTTCTGGTCTGATGACCGCAATCATATTCTCGATGACCTGATCTCGTTCGTCTGGTTCTTCGTGATTGGCCTCGCCATTGGTATTCCGCCGCTGCAATTCCCGCTGCTGATTTTGCTGCTACGCTTTATCGAGAGCCTCTCACACGCCAATATCCGCCTGTCGTTCGGCTGGCTGGGCGAGCGGCTGCTGGTCTCGCCGCGCTTTCATAGGCTGCACCATGCGCTGAAGGGCGCCGGGCGCAAATCCTGCAACTATGGCGGGGTGTTCCCCTATTGGGACATGATGTTCGGCACGGCTGATTTCTCAGATTTGTACCTGCCCACCGGCGATGCCCGCGCCCCCGAGGCCCTGGCGACGGGCGGCTACCTGGCCCAGCAATGGACCGGGGCGAAGATGTTTGCCGGAGCCATGTTTAAGCGCGGCTAAAAGGCGTTCATCTGATAATTAATCAATATTTATAAGGGGTTGCTGATGGCCGACCAATCGGAACAGGCTGACACAGACGATAAACCTTTCGATCCAGCAGCCTTGGATCAAAAAATCACACTTCCCAAAATCAGAATTGCGTCACCCGATATCGATATATTCATCCATTTCAAAGACACTCAGGGTGAGATCACAAAGCGTGGAGTTACTGTAAAACGGGTATGGGCAGTCTCTCTGCGCAACACGATTGTTGTTTTGTCCATTGAAGGCTTCTGCCACCTTCGCCAGGATCAGCGGGATTTTAATATTCAGCGGATAATGGAGGCATTTGAATGGGAAGGGGGACCGGAAATATGGGATTTGGCTGGCTGGCTCCTAATGGTTATCGGCCAGGGTAAGAAACGGCAGTTTCCTAGGCCGAAAGATTAAATCCGGCCACTCTTGGCAGAGGCTTCATGGACTAATAGAAGCCTCGTTCATGGACCAGAAAATCAAAAAAGTCGTGTTGGCCTACTCGGGCGGGCTCGATACCTCCGTCATTCTGCGCTGGCTGCAGAATACCTATAATTGCGAAGTCGTGACCTTCACGGCGGATCTGGGCCAGGGCGAGGAGCTGGAGCCGGCCCGCAAGAAGGCCGAGATGTTCGGTATCCGCCAAATATTCATCGAGGATTTGCGCGAGACCTTCGTGAAGGATTTCGTGTTCCCGATGTTCCGGGCCAATGCGCTGTATGAGGGCCAGTATCTGCTGGGCACCTCGATCGCCCGGCCTTTGATCGCCCAGCGGCAAATCGAGATTGCCGAGATGGTGGGGGCGGATGCGGTGGCACATGGCGCGACCGGCAAAGGTAACGATCAGGTGCGATTTGAACTGGGTTATTACGCGCTGAACCCGAATATCAAGGTGATCGCGCCGTGGCGGGAGTGGGAACTGACATCGCGCACCAAGCTGCTGGAATATGCCGAGGCGCATCAGATTCCGGTGACCAAGGATAAGCGCGGCGAGGCACCGTTCTCAGTGGATGCGAATTTGCTGCACTCCTCCTCGGAAGGCAAAATCCTCGAAGACCCCGCCGTGGAGCCCGAGGAAGTGGTGTACCAGCGCACCATTTCGCCCGAGGATGCGCCGGATCGGGCCACCATCATCTCGGTGGATTTCCACCAGGGCGACGCGGTAGCGATCAATGGTGAGAGCCTCTCGCCCGCCACCATCCTCACCCGCCTGAACGAATACGGCAAAGCCAACGGCATCGGCCGGCTCGATTTGGTGGAGAACCGATTTGTGGGAATGAAATCCCGCGGTGTGTATGAAACCCCCGGCGGCACCATTTTGCTCGCAGCACATCGTGGCATTGAAAGCATCACGCTGGACCGCGAAGCCGGGCACCTCAAGGACAGCATCATGCCCCGCTATGCTGAGCTGATCTATAACGGCTTCTGGTTCTCGCCCGAGCGGCGGATGCTGCAGGCGCTGATCGATACCAGTCAGCACTCAGTTACAGGTACGGTGCGGCTGAAACTCTATAAGGGCAATGTGACGGTCATCGGCCGCGAGAGCCCGAACTCGCTGTATTCCACCCGGATGGTGACATTTGAAGATGATGCCGGGGCGTACAACCAGCAGGATGCGGCCGGGTTCATCAAGCTGAATTCTTTAAGGTTGCGGTTAGGTGCGGCGATCGGCCGGCGGGGTGGGAGTCTGTAGGACCCCCGCCTGACGTGCAGCAGGCGTTTAGGGAGTTGTCCCCAGCAAGGCAGGCAGAGATAACCCGGCCTTTTTAAGATTGCTCGCCACTGTGTCGGTCTCGGTTCTGACCGCGGCGTTATAATCGTCAGCTGGCGAACCGGCAGGTAGATGCTGGGTGAGCACAAAATCCGGGCGTAGTTGTGTATCTATATATAGCGCCACATCAGAGGCGTCCTTATCGCTCAAGTGAGCATTGCCCAGGGGCATATTGCCTTTTACCCAGGAAGCGAGTTTTGGCACATTGGCCAGACCCGCGCCCGCGTTATAGCTGTTGGGGCCCCACACCGGCGGGAAAGTGCCTGGTACGCCTGCGCCCTGCGCGCCATGGCAGGCCGCGCAATCAGTTTTATAAACGGCGGTACCGGCTACAACATCGGCGTGGGTGGCAGCCTTGAACATTGCCGGAAAAGGACTGGTTTTGGTGGCAGGCGCTGGGGCTAATATCTCCTTGCCGTGGTCGAGCCAACTGATATAGGCGGTCATATCGACAACCAGTTGGCTATCGGTGCTCGGGCGCATGCCGTTCATGCTGCGCATGAAGCAGTTGGCAATCCGGTCCTCAAGGGTGATCACAGCGCCCTCGCGCGGGGAGAACGACGGAAATTTAGTGGCAGTTTTAAGGAAATTGCCAGGGTGGTCGTTGTTGCCGCCATCTGTGTGGCAACTGTTGCATGTCAGCGCGTTGCCAACATGAACTTTGGATTCGGGGTCGGTGGTGGTGTTCATGATGGTATCGTAGCCGCGCTGAACTGACTGCCCAAAAGGCCCTGGCGGCAAATTTTGTAGAGCCGTCGAGGCGGCATGCGCCGAACCCGCGACAATAGTTAAAGCAACGACTGTCACCAGAAAATTTTTCATGTGGCCCCCGATGTTTTCATAGTCCTGTTTGCATTTTACAACAAGAAAACTTTGAAAAACGCTGTGCAAATCATAATGATTTTCATTCGCAATGATTTTTACAGCTTCATCACCGCCAGCCGGATAACGCTGCGTCTATGCGACCTGAGCTTGCAGTCGCCTCGTTTCGTTAACAACGGCTACGTATGATCGTGATCATAAAAATGCTCTCTCGCTTCCACTGGCTCGGGCATCGCGGCGCCGCGGGCGAACGCGATGATGATCATGCTGAATACCACCAGCAGCACTGAAGGCACCCATCCTGTGCCGCCAAACACTGTAATCGCCCATAACCCGCCGAAGTAAGGTGTGAACCACCAGGCACCCCGCCATTCGAGGTGGCCGAGCGTGCGGCGGGTGGCGAATTGGTAGGCGCAGTAAACCACAAACGCGATGCCCAGCCCGCCAAACAGATGGTTAGCCACACTCGCTCCCGCCCAGAACACCACGAAATTTGACACCATAAAGGCCAGTGTGGCGAATAATGGCGCGCAGGCCAGCCGGAAGGGCCGGGGGAATTCGTGCTCGGGCAGGGTTTTGCGGAACGAGAGCAGCACCAGCGGCCCCATCCCGTAGGCCAGCACGCCGATGGAGGAGAGATACGTCACCAGCAGCCGCCATGAGGGCAGCGGGGCGAGAAACAACAATCCCACCACAAAACTGAGTATCAGGCTGCTCACCGGCACCCCGGCGCGGGAGAGCGTGGCGAAATGGCGGGTGAGGTAGCCTTCCCGCGCGCTGGCGTAGATCACCCGCGCCGCCGTGGTGTTGTAAATAATGCCGGTGCCGGCGGGGGAAATGGCGGCGTCCGCATACAGCAGCACCGCCAGCCAGCTTAGCCCCAGCAGGCTGGCAAGCCCGGCAAACGGCCCGGAAATACCGGGGAAACTGACGTGGCTCCAGCCGTGGGCAAGGTCGGCGGGGTCAAGCGCGCCGATGAACGCCACTTGCAGCCCCGCATACAGCAGCACGCAAAATAACACCGAGCCAACGATGGCAAAGGGCAGATTATGCTTGGGGTCCGATGACTCCCCCGCCAACTCAATGGCCTGGCGGAAGCCCAGATAGGTGAAGATAATCCCGGCGCCCGATACCGCGCCGAATACCCCGTTCATCCCGGCGGGGGCAAAGCCGAATTGGGTGAAGTTGGCGGCGCGGAAATGCACCAGCATCAGTGCCACCACGGTGAGGGCAGGTACCGCCAGCTTCCACCAGGTAATGGCGTTGTTCACCGCCAGCACCAGCCGAATGGCCAGCAGATTTATAACGATGAACAGCGCCATCAGCGCTGCCGCCGCCGCCACGCCGGGCAGGGTGAGCACCCCGGTCTCGGGCACCACCAGGCCGGGGAGGTAGTTATTGGTATAGGACACCACCGCCACCGCCTCGACCGGCGCCACCGACACATAGGCCAGAAAATTAACCCAACTCATGATCTGGGCGGCCAGGTGGCCATGGCAGAGTTTGGGGAACACGATCACCGCGCCGGGTTTGGGGAACATGGTGGTGAGTTCGGCATAGACGAACGCCAGCAGCAGTACCGCCGCCCCGCCGATGAACCAGGATATGATGGAAGCCGGCCCGGCGATTCTGGCGGCGTTCATGGCGCTGAACAGCCAGCCCGAGCCGATCATGCCGCCCAGGCTGGCAAATAATAACCCAAACTTGCCCGCGTCCCGTCGTAACCCGCTTGTCGGCAATGCCTCGCTCCTATTCAATATATGTTTGACGTCAGCGCATGAGCGCTTACATCAGGTGGTGATCAAGGAGCCCAAATTTGATGCGCAATTCAGGACAAGCCTATCTGCCCGAAGGTATGGGGGGCAGCGTCGAAATACCAGTCTGGGATTTAAGCGATCTTTACAGTGCCGCCACCGACCCGCGCATAACCACCGACCTCGCCGGGATAGAGCACGAAGCCGAAGTGTTCGAGGCGCGCTACAAGGGTAATGTCGCCACGCTTTCGGGTGCTGAACTCGGTGCCGCGATAGCCACTTATGAGCAGATCGAGGAACGGCTGGGCCGGGTGCTGTCCTACGCGCAACTGCTGTTCGCCGCCGATTCCACTGACCCCGCTTGCGGTAAGTTCTACCAAACGATGAGCGAGCGCGGCACCAGTATCAACACATTTTTGCTGTTCTTCACGCTCGAGATCAACCGCATTGCCGAGGTCGATCTGGCGGTGAAACTGCAAGACCCGGCGTTGGCGCATTATGCCTCGTGGCTGCGCGATTTGCGGGTGTTTCTGCCGCATCAGCTTTCCGATGAGCTTGAGAAAATACTGCTCGAGAAGGACATAACGGGCCATTCCGCCTGGAGCCGGCTGTTCGATGAAACCACCGCAGGCATGCGGATTTTGCTGCGCGGTGAGGACCTCACGTTGTCAGCGGTGCTGAACAAGCTCTCCGACCCCTCGCGCGAAATTCGTGAAGCGGCCGGCAAGGCCATTGGTGAGGCGATCGGGAAGCAGGAGAAGCTGTTTTCCCTGATCACCAACACGCTCGCTAAAGATAAAGAGATCGACGATAAATGGCGGCATTATCCGAAGCCATCGAGCTATCGTAACCGCTCGAACATGGTGGAGGATGAGGTGGTGGACGCGCTGTCCGCTGCTGTGGTGTCTTCCTATGGTAAGCTCTCGCATCGCTACTACACAATGAAAGCCAAGTGGCTGGGGCTGGAGAAACTTGAATATTGGGATCGTAATGCACCGTTGCCGGATGATGGCGATAAGGTAATTTCGTGGCCGGAAGCGAAGGCCTGCGTGCTGGATGCCTACGGCGCCTTCACGCCGGAACTCGCCGCCACCGCCAAGCCGTTTTTCGAGAAGAACTGGATTGATGCCGCTTTGCGTCCTGGCAAATCCGGTGGGGCGTTTGCGCATCCCACCGTGCCCTCGGCGCACCCGTTTGTGCTGATGAATTTCCATGGCCGCACGCGCGATGTGATGACATTGGCGCATGAGCTTGGCCATGGGGTGCATCAGGTACTAGCCGCGAAGCAAGGCTATTTAATGTCCGGCACGCCGCTAACCTTGGCTGAAACCGCCAGCGTGTTTGGCGAGATGCTGACGTTCAGATCACTTCTCGATGCTGAGACCGATCCGCGCCGGAGAAAAATAATGCTGGCGCAAAAGGTCGAGGACATGCTGAACACGGTGGTCCGGCAGATTGCGTTTTATCAGTTCGAGAAAAAAATTCACGAGGAGCGCCGGCATGGCGAAATTCTGCCCGAGCGCATTGGTGAAATCTGGCTGGACGTGCAAGCTGAAAGCCTTGGCCCTGCCTTCAATTTTACCGAAGAGTACCGGTTGTTTTGGGCCTATGTGCCGCATTTCATTCACTCACCGTTTTATGTTTATGCCTATGCGTTCGGGGATTGTTTGGTGAATGCGCTGTATGCGGTTTACACCGAGCAAAAAACTGCTGGCAAGGCCGCTGACTTCACTGAAAAATATCTCGCCATGCTGCAGGCTGGCGGTACGTTGCGACACAAGGAACTGCTGGCGCCGTTTGGGCTGGATGCAAGTGATCCGCAATTCTGGCAAAAAGGTCTGGACGTAATTTCCGGGTTCATCGACGAGTTGGCAGCTTAACATGGCTGATCGTGATGGCAGCAGCATGTTTGGCGAAATCCGCCGCTTTGCCCGGACCTCAGGCGCGGTCGGCGGCATCGCGGCGCGCATCACCGGCGAGCGGGTGTTTGGGATCAAGACCAATCAAGCCAAACACGCCGAGGATTTGAAGGCCATTCTGGGCGGCTTGAAGGGCCCGATGATGAAGATGGCGCAGTTTCTCTCAACCATTCCGGACGCGTTGCCGCCGGAATATGCGGCTCAACTGGCGGAATTACAGGCCAATGCGCCGCCAATGGGCTGGGCGTTTGTACGCCGCCGGATGGCCGGGGAATTGGGGCCGGATTGGGAGAGAAAATTCCAGGTTTTTGGCCATGAAGCCGCCGCCGCCGCAAGTTTAGGCCAGGTCCATCGCGCCACCCTGCCCGACGGCACAGATGTCGCCTGCAAGCTGCAATATCCGAATATGCCGAGCACGGTTGAGGCCGATTTGAAGCAGTTGAAAATGGCAATGGCGGTGTATCAGCGCATGGATAACGCCATCATTCAGGACGATATCTACACGGAACTGGTGGAGCGCCTGCGCGAGGAGCTCGACTACACCCGCGAAGCCGCACAGATGCGGTTATTCAGTACCATTTTGCATGATGTCCCCGATGTGAACGTGCCCGAACCAGTGATGGAGTTTACCACCACCCGGCTGATCACGATGAAATGGCTCAACGGCACCGGCCTGAAAAACTGGCTGGAGAGCGACCCCTCGCAGGAAGCCCGTAATAAATTAGCCACCGCCCTGTTCCGCGCATGGTACACCCCGTTTTACCGTTTTGGCGTGCTGCACGGCGACCCGCATCTGGGCAATTATCAGGTGAGTCCGGAGGGTGGGTTGAACCTGCTGGATTTTGGCTCGATCCGGGTTTTCCCAGGTAAATTCGTGACTGGCGTGCTGGAGCTTTATGCTGCGGTGCGCGACAACGATGAAGATCGCTCGATGCACGCCTATGATATATGGGGTTTCAAGGGTATCACCCGCGAGCAGGTGCATGTGCTCAACGACTGGGCGCGGTTTTTATACGAGCCTTTGGTGCAGGACCGGGTCCGGCCCATCCAGGAAAACAGCGACACCCAATATGGCCGCTCAATCGCCGAGAAGGTGCATGCCGGGCTACAACGCACCGGCGGCGTGCGCCCGCCGCGTGAATTTGTGTTGATGGACCGCTCCGCTATTGGCCTGGGCAGCGTGTTTCTGCGCCTGAAAGCCGAGGTTAACTGGAGCCGGCTTTTCCATGAAACAGTGGCAGATTTTAACGAGGCCGCGCTTGAGACACGCCAGACCCAGGCGTTGGCCACGGCGGGCGTGCCCGCGACCATCTAGCGGTATTGCTTTCACCGGCGTTACCGCCTAGGCGCGAGCCATAATGCGTGGAGATCCATCGGAATTATGTCGATCTTTAAAAAAGGCTGGCGAGAAGGGATCACGGCCGGGCTTTACCGTAGGTGGCTCCATAAGTTCTATGCGAACGACCTATGGCTTGACTTGCGGCTGAATGCCAAGCGCGAGGCCGTCAACTATATCATTGCGCACATGCCTGAAGCGATGGTGTTGCCGGACCGCTTTGATCTGCTGAAATTCGCCATTGCCCGGGCCCCGGCGCAAGGATTGGTGTTGGAGTTTGGCGTTGAGAAGGGGGCTTCCTTGCGCCATCTGGCGGCCAATACCCAGCGCGTTGTGCATGGGTTCGACAGTTTCGAGGGTCTGCCCGGTGACTGGGGCGGCACCAAGGAGGCTGCCGGCGCGTTTTCCCTCAAGGGGAAACTGCCGAAAATTTTGGCTAATTCCGAGCTTCATGTTGGCTGGTTCGACGCCACTTTGCCGGAGTTCCTCGCCACCCACCCGGAGGCCTGTGCGCTGATCCATGTGGATTGTGACATTTACACATCTACGGCATGTATTTTTGCGCTGCTGCAGCCGCGGATCAAAACCGGAACCGTGATCGTGTTTGATGAATACTTCAATTACCCCGGATGGCGCGCCCATGAATACAAGGCTTTCCAAGAGTTTATTGCTGCAAGCGGCCTTCGTTATCGCTATATCGGTGTGGCCGCCGAGAAGGGCCACGTGGCTGTTGTAATTACGTAAGAATTACGGCCTTGCTTTGTGGTAATGGCTGAAACTATTGCATCTGTTGCGCTGCTCCATCATGGTGCAGTTAATGGCACAGCCGGTCTAAAGTATCGGCTTCAATGGCTTATGGGGATGGTTAAATGCGTCTGGCGGTTTTGAAAGAACGTGCATCTGGCGAGGCCCGTGTGGCTGCCACACCGGATACGGTCAAAAAATTGATTGCTTTGGGTTTGAGCGTAGCGGTGGAGGCCGGTGCTGGGCTGGAAGCGTCGATTTCCGATGCCGACTACAGCGCGGCTGGAGCCGAAATTGTGGCTGATCCTGCAGCAGCTCTCAAGGATACCGGCATTCTATTCGCCGTGCAGGCACCGGGGCCCGATGTTCGCGCGCTGATGCCCAAGGGTATTTTGTTGGTGTGCACCATGAACACCTTCGCAGACCCCACCCTGGTGCCAGCGCTGGCTGCCGCCGGGATTGACGGCGTGGCAATGGAGATGATGCCGCGCATCACCCGCGCGCAGAGCATGGATGTGCTCTCCAGCCAGGCGAACCTGGCCGGTTACCGGGCCGTGATCGAGGCGGCGAACGCGTTTGCCCGCGGCTTCCCGATGATGATGACCGCCGCCGGCACGGTGCCACCCGCCCGTGTGTTGGTGATCGGCGCCGGGGTGGCTGGCTTGCAGGCCATCGCCACCGCGCGTCGTTTGGGTGGTATCGTTTCGGGTACCGACGTGCGTCCGGCCGCCAAGGAAGAAATCCGCTCACTGGGTGCGACATATATTGGTGTTGATGACGAAGAATCCGCCAAGCAGACCGGCCCCTATGCCGGCCAGATGTCCGATGAATTTCGCAAGAAGCAGGCCGATTTGATGGCCGTGACCGTTGCGAAGAATGACATGGTGATCTGCACCGCGCTGGTGCAGGGCCGCAAGGCTCCCACCATCGTTACCGCCGAGATGGTGGCTGCGATGAAGCCGGGCAGCGTGATCGTTGATCTGGCAGCGGATTCCGGCGGCAACTGCGCCGCCACTGTGCCGGGTGAGTTGATCATCACTGAAAACGGTGTGCGGATTTTGGGTTACCGCAACTGGCCTTCGCGCATCGGCGTGGCGGCGAGCCAGCTTTACGCCCGTAACCTGCTCACTTTCATCACCACCTTCTGGGATAAAGAGGCCAAAGCGCCGAAGCTGGTTGAGACCGATGACATCATCAAAGGCGTGCTGCTGACCAAGGGCGGACAGATTGTCCACCCGAATTTTCAGCCGGCCGCTGCCGCGTAATCAAGGAACCTGAACATGACCCCTACTGATCTTGCCAGCCAGGCGGCAGACCTAGCCCACCAGGCCTCTATTTTGGCGCAGAACGCTGCCGGGGTGGCGGCAATCGCAGCCCAGCACGCGCCACCGGCGGCGCCGTTTGTGTATCTGTTCAGCATTTTCGTGCTGGCGATTTTTGTTGGTTATTATGTGGTCTGGAACGTCACCCCGGCGTTGCATTCACCTTTGATGGCGGTAACCAACGCGATTTCCTCGGTGATTATCGTGGGGGCCATGCTGGCCGCCGGGCTGCATGGCAATTTTGCCGCGCATTCCTTTGGCTTCCTGGCCGTGGTGCTGGTGAGTGTTAATATTTTCGGCGGCTTTGTGGTGACCAACCGCATGCTCTCGATGTTCCGCAAGAAGCAATAAGGCAAACGCCCACATGAACGAGTCATTTACTGCTTTTGCCTATCTCGTCGCTGCTGTCCTGTTTATTCTGGCGCTGCGCGGCCTGTCTCATCCCCTGACTTCGCGCCGTGGCAACCAGATGGGCGTTGTCGGCATGGGTATTGCCATTGTCGCAACCCTTTTGCACGGCGGCATGTCGCTCGGTGGCGTGTTCATGATCGTACTGGGGGTCGCCATTGGCGGTTCCATCGGTACGGTCGCGGCGCTGCGGATTAAAATGACCGCCCTGCCGCAGCTTGTTGCGGCTTTCCACTCGCTGGTGGGTTTGGCGGCGGTGTTTGTGGCGGCTTCCGCGTTGAACGCGCCGGAGAGCTTTGGCATTGGCTCGCCTGGCCATATTCACGTTGAGAGCCTGATCGAGATGTCGCTTGGGCTGGCGATTGGTGCCATCACCTTCACCGGTTCATTGATCGCGTTTGCCAAGTTGCAGGCGCTGATGAAGGGCACACCGATCACCTTTAAGGGCCAGCACCAGATCAATCTGGGGCTTGGCATATTGCTGCTGGTGTTGATCGTGGCGTTCATCGTCTCGGGCGGCAGCCAGGTGGTGTTCTGGATGGTGGCGATTTTAGCGCTCGCCATTGGCTTTTTGCTCATCATCCCGATCGGCGGTGCCGACATGCCGGTGGTGGTTTCGATGCTGAACTCCTACTCGGGCTGGGCGGCATCGGGCATCGGGTTCACCATTGGGAATCTGGCCTTGATCGTGACTGGTGCGCTGGTAGGCTCCTCGGGCGCCATTCTGTCCTACATTATGTGCAAGGGCATGAACCGCAGCATCTTCAATGTGATCCTGGGTGGCTTCGGCACCACTGGCGAGGCGGCTGTGGCCGGGCCGGGCGGTGACAAGGCCGTGAAAATCGGCTCGGCCGAGGATGCGGCGTTCATCATGAAGAATGCCTCCAAGGTCATCATCGTGCCGGGTTACGGCATGGCGGTGTCTCAGGCCCAGCACGCGCTGCGCGAGATGGCCGACACGCTGAAAAAAGACAATGTGGAAGTGAAATACGCCATTCATCCAGTGGCTGGCCGGATGCCGGGGCACATGAACGTGCTGCTGGCGGAAGCCAATGTGCCGTATGATGAAGTGTTCGAGCTCGAGCAGATCAATAATGAGTTCGCCACCGCGGACGTGGTGTACGTGATCGGCGCGAATGACGTGACCAACCCGGCGGCTAAAACCAACCCGGCCAGCCCGATTTTTGGGATGCCGATTTTGGAAGTCGATAAGGCCAAAACTGTGCTGTTCGTGAAGCGCTCGATGGCCTCTGGCTATGCCGGTGTCGATAACGAGTTGTTCTTCCGCGACAACACCATGATGTTGTTCGGCGATGCCAAAAAGATGACCGAAGAGATCGTGCAGGCGCTTAACCACTAAGCCGCCCAAAAACTAAAAAGGCCCGGAAAACCCGGGCCTTTTTGATTCAGACTTGCACTTTGCTCATATGCTCGATGGAGGAGGCGAACCGGCTGACAGCGAGCCGCTCGCGGTTGATCAACTCCTCGATGGTTTCATGGTTGGGGTCGTCGTCCAACCTCCCCCCAGCTTCCTTGAACTTAACCAGCCGCTCCAGGTGCAGGGTATGGCTGGCTTTCATGGCTTCGAGAATCGGCAAAATAGGCTCGGGCATATGCGTTCTCCAGTTATTATTGAAGTAACCATATGACTGTTTCGAGGCTGCCGCCAAGCAATTTTAGGGGGGCAGAATTGTGATGTGGCGATATCGTAAAAACCTGTAAGCGTACTTATTATAAGCACTGTGATGAGCCAGTATGCCGACCATGATTTACTGTTCCTGCTGCACGATGTCGCCCGAATGTTACGGGTTGAGGCGGATCGTCGTGCCAGTGCGCATGGCGTGACCAGGGCGCAATGGGCGTTGCTATCCCGGTTGGCCCGGAACCCTGGTCTCTCGCAGAAGGAAATTGCCGATTTGTTGGAGGTGGAGCCGATTTCGGTGGCGCGGTTGGTGGACCGGCTAGCGGCGAGCGGTTTGATCGAGCGGCGGGCGGATGCGGCGGACCGACGCATCTGGCGGCTGCATCTGCTGCCTGCCGCCGAGCCGGTTTTGCAGGAACTGGCAGTGTTGAAGCGAGCGCTGGCGGCGGAGATCGGCGCCGGAGTGCCCGATGAAGTGCGAAACGCCATGCTCACCGGCCTGAATCAGATGAAAGCCAATTTATTGAATATGCCGTTAGTGCCTTCAGGTACAATCAAGGAGGTTGCGTAATGTCTCAGGCCAACACCGTACCACGCAATACCAGCAATGCCGGGTTCCGCCGGGCCAACCGCATTAAACTGCTGCGGCCCGTATTGATGCTGGGTGGTGTGCTGGTCGTGCTGATTGTCTCGTTAATTTTCTGGTTGTTTGGTGGTCGGTATGTATCATCGGATGATACTTACGTGGATGCAGCGAAGGTCTCACTTTCCACTGATGTCTCGGGTCTGGTTTCGGAAGTGGACGTGAAGGATAATCAGCATGTCGAGGCTGGTCAGGTTTTGTTCAAGCTGAGTCAGGCGCAGTTTGATATCGCGGTGGCCGCCGCCCAGGCGCAGTTGGCGCAGGCGCAATTAGATGTGGCCTCGGCCAAGCGCGGTTATGCTGAGGCGGTGGATGAGATTGCCGCGCAGCGGATTCAAATCCAGGATGACCAATCGAACCTCTCAAAATACGCCTCGGTGGTCGGCTCGGGCGGCGTGACGCGGGCGACTTACGATGATGCCCGGTTCAAACTGGCGGCTGACCAGTCGAAGCTGACGCAGTTGCAGGATGAATCTGGCGTACAACTGGCCAAATTGGCCAATAACCCCAACATCGATCCCGCGCAGACCCCTGAATATCAATCGGCCCTGGCGCAGTTGAACAATGCCAAACTGCAGCAGGCCCACAGCATCGTGCGGGCACCTTATTCCGGTACCGTGACGATGGTGGAGCAGTTGCAGCCGGGCATGTTTCTACCGGCCGGCACCGCCGCCTTCGGGCTGGTTTCCGACACTGATATTTGGGTGACGGCACAGCCGAAAGAAAGTGATTTAACCTGGGTGAAGCCAGGCCAGAGCGTGGATATTACGGTCGATGCGTACCCTGGTGAGAATTGGACGGGCGTGGTGCAAAGCATCAGCCCCGCCAGCGGTTCGGAATTTTCCATTCTGCCGGCGCAGAATTCGTCGGGTAACTGGGTAAAAGTGGTGCAGCGGATTCCGTTGCGGGTACAGATCAAATCAGGCCCAAAGGGGTTTGTGCTGCGCGATGGCATGAGTGCCGTTATTTCGATTGATACGAATCACCATCGGCATTTGTCGGACCTGTTCTAATGCCGGGCCCTGCCTTGGTGGAGACGCCGCACCGGACACTGATTACCATTTGTCTGATGATCGCGACCCTGATGCAGGCGCTGGATTCGACCATCGCCAATGTGGCGTTGCCCTATATGCAGGGCAGTCTTTCGGCTTCGTATGATGAAATCACCTGGGTTCTGACATCCTACGTGATTGCCGCCGCTATCATGACGGCACCGGTTGGCTGGCTGGCGGCAAGGTTTGGCCGCAAGAATTTATTCATCGCTTGTCTGGTGGGTTTCACTGTGGCTTCGATGCTGTGCGGCATTGCCGATTCGTTGGTACAGATGGTTGTTTACCGGTTTCTGCAGGGTTGCTTTGGCGCGGCGCTGGTGCCGCTCTCACAATCCACCATGCTGGATATCTACCCCGTTGAGCAGCGCGGTATGGCGATGTCGGTTTGGGGTATGGGTGTTATGGTAGGGCCGATTTTGGGGCCGACCCTGGGCGGCTATCTGACCTATTATTATAACTGGCGTTATGTGTTTTTCGTGAATCTGCCGTTTGGCATCATTGCTGTGCTGGGCTTGTTGTTTTTAATGCCGCGCGTGAAGCAGGCGGCCACCGGGCGGTTTGATTGGCTGGGGTTTGGCGTACTCGCATTGGGGCTGGCGGCGCTGCAGATCATGCTCGACCGTGGTGAGGAGCTAGATTGGTTTAGCAACCCGGAGATTGTGGTGGCTGCCATACTGGCCGGTTTGGGGTTTTATCTATTCATTGTGCATATGATGACCGCGAAGGACCCGTTCATTCCGCGCGCTACCTTCCGTGACATGAACCTTAATGCGGGGCTGATTACGATGTTTTCGGTGGGGATGATCCTGCTCGCCTCCTCCGCCCTGCTCGCACCGTATCTGGAAAATCTCGGCAATTATCCGGTGGCGACGGCAGGCTTGATTATGGCGCCGCGTGGCATCGGCACGATGGGCGCGATGATGATTGCCGGCAGGCTCACCAACAAGGTGGACCCAAGGGTCATCATGCTGGTGGGATATGGGATGCTTGGCCTTTCGATCTATATGCTGGAAGGTTGGACCCCGGAGGTTTCAGTGGGTTACATGACCACCACCATCATCATTCAGGGCGCTGGTTTGGGCTTTGTATTTGTACCGTTGCAAGTGGTAGCGTTTTATACATTATCACCGGTGTTGCGCACCCAGGGCACTGGTTTACTCAGCCTGGTGCGTAATGTCGGCAGCGCCATCGGTATCTCCATTACCTCGGCCTTGCTGGACCGTCAAACTCAGGTTGAGCATTCGGTGTTGGCGCAATATGTCACGCCCTTCACCCGGCCTTTGCAGGGGGGCGGGACGGTAAGCAAAATGCTGAGTCCGGCCTCGCCGGCCAGCGCCTCGTTACTGAATAGTCTGATCAACACCCAGGCGCAGATTATCGCCTATGTTGATGATTATAAACTGATGCTGCTCACCACCATCCCGGCGGTGGCCTGCCTGCTACTGATGCGCAAGCCGCCCGCTGGCGTTGAGGCGCCGGCCAGCCCGGCACACGCCGTTATGGATTAGACGGTTCCCGCACATTCCGGCATGATACCAGTGTCCATGCAGGAATGATGATGTCGATTTCAGAACAGTATATGCAGGCCGAGATGGCTTATATCCATGCGAGTGGGCTGTTTTTGGCAGATTGGTACGTTGAACGGCATCCTGAATTGGCAAAGCCCGGCGCCGACCAGCTGGGGTATTTTTGCAAAATCGGCTGGCGGCAGGGCGATTTGCCAAACCCGTATTTCGACCCAGGTTACTACTTGGCGGCCAACCCGGATGTCGCCCGCGCCGGGTTAAACCCATTGTTGCATTACGTCACCCATGGGGACAAAGAAGGCCGTGACCCCTGTGCTTTTTTTCATGTGGCTTGGTATCGTGAGCAATATCAGGTGCCGCTCGGTGAAAACGCTTTGAAGCATTTTCTGGAACGCCGTTTCACCGGCCAGGTCTCGCCGGTGCCGATGTTTGACCCGGCCTATTATTTTGAAAATAATCAGGATGTAGCGACCGCGGGCTCAGACCCGTTCGAACATTTTCTGGTGTTTGGCACCGCCGAGGCGCGCAACCCTTCGGCAGAATTTGACATGCAGTTTTACACCGCGCGCTACGCTGCGGTGTTGGGGGGGCTGAACCCCTTGTTGCATTATCTGGCCAACCGAGGCGAAGGGACGTTTTTTCCGGCCCGACCCGAGCATGAGACGTTGATCCCTGGTGCGGTAAAGCACGCCACGAGAGCAGGTGCATTTTTCGAGGAATTCCGACCCGTGCCCGTGCATGCGACGCGGCGGGCCAAGTTATTGGCATTTTATCTGCCACAATTTCATCAGGTGCCAGAGAACGATGCCTGGTGGGGCAAAGGGTTTACTGACTGGACTAATCTGGCGCGTGGGCTGCCGCGCTTCGCAGGGCACCTGCAGCCGCGCGTGCCGCGCGATTTAGGGTTCTACGCGTTGGATAATCCGCAAACCCTGCGTCGGCAGATGGAGCTCGCTCAAGGGGCAGGCGTTGGCGGGTTTGTATTCCATTTTTACTGGTTCAATCGTCAACGCCTTCTGGATGCGCCCCTGAATATACTGCTGTCGGATCAGCAGTTGGCGTTTCCATTTTGCGTGAGCTGGGCCAACGAGAACTGGACGCGCCGCTGGGATGGGCTTGAGCGCGAGGTATTATTGGCGCAGGAATATCGGGAATCCGATGATGAGGCGCTTATTGCCTGTTTCGCCGGCCTGTTCGCCGACCAGCGATATATTCGCATTGATGGCCGGCCATTATTGATGATTTACCGGGCAACATTAATTCCAGACGCCGTATCGCGGATTGCCGCATGGCGTGCGTTGTTCCAGAAAAATCATGGAGAAAGCCCAATAATCGTCATGGTGCAGAGCATCGGTGATTGTGATCCGACGCCTTACGGTCTGGATGGTGCTGTCGAGTTTCCACCACATAAAATTGCCGATCTTCTGGCGCCGATCAATGCAAAGTTGGATTTACTCGACCCGGAATTTAGCGCCAAAGTTTATGAATATCAGGATGTCGCTGATGCGTCACTCGCCACACCTGACCCCGGTTATCCACTGATTAAAACCATTGCGCCTGGTTGGGATAATGACCCGCGCCGCGAGGGTAAAGGGTTGGTGCTGTATGATGCCACCCCGGCGAAATATCAGGCCTGGCTTGAGGCGTTGGTGACCCGGGCGAATGAACAGCCATTTTACGGTGAGCCGATTATTTGTGTGAATGCCTGGAATGAGTGGGCTGAAGGTGCGTTTTTGGAGCCAGATGTACATTTCGGTGCCGCATTTTTGAACGCGACAGGCCGCGCAATTTGCCAGGTTATGCCGGAGACCAGGATGAGTTTGCTCATGGTGGGGCATGACGCACAACCCCATGGCGCTCAGATGATCATGTTGAATTTGGCGCGTCATTATAAGTTCGTTTGCGGAATAGATGTTCACGTGTTACTACTCGGGCCTGGGTCTTTGGTGCCGGAATTTCAACGGGCATCGAAACCATTTTTGACGAGCGATAAAGCCGAGATCGCCAGTTTTATTGGCCGCTGTGCCGATTTGGGGATTCGGACGGCCATTGTGAACAGTGCTGCATCAGCCAGGTTGGTACCGACTTTGGCTGAGCATGGTATAGCGGTAACTTTGTTGGTCCACGAAATGCCAAATTTGCTGAGCGAATATAATCTGCATACGCAGGCAAAGCTCGGCGCGATGGCGGCACGTAACGTGGTATTCCCGGCGGCATATCCACGCCAGCGCTTTTGTGAATCGCTGCAAATAGACCTAAATTTTGCAACGATTTTACCGCAGGGAAATTATAAGGAAATCACATATTCTGCGTTGTCGCGCGCTGAGGTTAGGGCGAGGTTTGGAATACCGGATGCGGCCTTCCTCGTGTTGGGTGTCGGATTTGCTGATGTACGCAAGGGCTTTGATTTATTTCTCCAAATTTCCAGATATTTTATAAAGTCGCGAGACGATGTATATTTTTTATGGGTCGGCGAAATTCAGCCGTTATTGCGGGCTCATCTAAATATCGAAATACAAACCGCTCAGGCATCGGGACGGTTTTTTCGCGTCGGTTTCAACGACGACGTGGAGAAATATTACTCAGCGTCCGACGTTTATGCTCTTACATCGCGTGAAGACCCATACCCAACCGTTGCGATGGAGGCTATTGCCTGTGGCGTGCCAGTGATCGCGTTCGACAAGTCGGGTGGTACTCCCGATATGTTGCGCAAATACGCGGCTGGACTTAGCGCTGAATATGGGAATGTCGAGGATTTTCGAGATAAATTACTATCTGTTTTACACCATCCGACGTTAGCGGTGGATCGCCCAAGGCTGGTAACATTGGCAAGCGCGTTATTTTCCTTCGCGCATTATGCACAGGACCTGTTGTGGTTGGCGCAACCTGGCTTGAAAGCCGTTAGCGTATGTGTAGTGAATTATAATTACGCCCGGTATTTGCAACAACGTTTAGACTCGGTCTTTGCGCAGTCTTATCCGGTGGCAGAGGTATTGTTTTTTGATGATGGTTCAAACGACGAGTCGCGCACGCTCGCAGCAACAATTGCTAAGACATATGACCGGAAATTGCAAATCATGGCGAATTTGCAAAATGCTGCGCAGGTATTCGCGCAATGGGAAAATGCGGTTACGGCAGCGCGGGGCGAGTATATCTGGATCGCAGAGGCTGATGATGATTGCGACCCACAGTTTCTCAGCCGGGTTATTGCGGCAATGGAGGGGGCCGATGATGTGACACTGGGATTTTCAGACAGTCAGATGATTGATGACACCGGGGCGCTCATCGCGCCTAACTATCAGAGCCATTATCGTGAAGCTGGCGCATCAATGCTGGGTAATTCGGGCGTTTGGCCGGCGAGCGAGTTTACAAAGCAGTGTCTATCGGTACAAAATCTTATTTACAATGTGAGCGCGGTTGTGTGGCGACGGGACGCACTGCTCGCTGCGTTACGTCGCTGTGGTGATTCTTTGCGCGACTGGGCTGTTGCGGGCGATTGGCGCCTCTACCTTGAGATATTGACCCATGAGAAGGGCAGGGTGGCTTACGTTGCTGAACCGCTCAATCGTCATCGCCGGCATAAAGACAGCATCGTAGGGCGTGCAATCGCGCAGCAGCATATTGATGAAATTCAGAAAATGCACGAAATTTTGGCAGAAAAATGCGGTTTAGATGCCGCCGAGCGGGCAAATCAACAAAATTATCTTCGTTCCGTTCAAAACTTGTTATCGGTATCAAAAACCGAAAATAAACACCACCTGCGAGCTTCACACAAAATTAAACCTGTTATTGCACGTAAACCTAAGGTCTGATTAAACCAATTCATTACTTGAACGATTAGGACATGGCGGACCTTGGATGAGACTACTTATAACAGGAGGTTGTGGATTTATTGGCTCGGCAGTCGTTCGCCATGTGTTGAAGTCCACGCAACATCAGGTTCTTAATTATGACAAAATGACGTATGCGGCCTCCGAATTAGCACTAGAGACAGGCGGCCATCACCCAAGACATAAACTGGTGGTTGCAGATATCACTGATGCCGCCGCAGTGCGACAAGCATTTGATGAGTTTCAACCTGAAGCAGTAATGCATTTAGCTGCCGAGAGCCATGTTGACCGTTCAATTGATGGTCCCGCAGATTTTGTCTCAACCAATGTTGTCGGCACCTTCACCTTGCTGGCGGCGGCGCGCAATTATGTTGCGGGCTTGTCGGCAGAAGGACGCGCGAAGTTCAGGTTTCATCATATCTCCACCGATGAGGTTTTTGGTGCGCTTGAAACTGGTGAACCAGCTTTTCACGAGGCAACAGCCTATGACCCTCGCAGCCCCTATTCGGCGACCAAAGCAGCTTCCGACCATTTGGTGCGGGCATGGTATCATACCTATGGCTTGCCGGTGATTGTCTCGAATACCACTAATAATTACGGTCCGTGGCAGTTTCCTGAAAAATTAATTCCACTCATGATTATTAGTGCCATCGAAGAAAAGCCATTACCGGTTTATGGTGATGGGACGAACATACGCGATTGGCTGTTTGTCGAGGATCATGCAAAGGCTTTGGTGAAACTTGTGGAAACCGCTCAACCTGGCAAGACCTATTGCATCGGTGCGCGCCAACCCCGCAACAACCTGGATGTTGTTAAGGCCATTTGCAGAATACTCGATCGCAAATTGCCCAGCCCCGATGGCGCGCGTGAACGATTGATCGTTTTCGTTCGCGACCGTCCAGGCCATGATTTCCGTTACGAAATTGACCCCTCCAACGCCGAGTCTTACTTGAACTGGACAGCGGAGCATGATTTTGAGGCTGGTCTTGAAGCGACGATTGATTGGTACCTGGCTCATCAGGACTGGTGGCAGGCGATCCGCGCTAAAAAATATCACGGCGAAAGACTGGGAACCGCAGCATGATTCGTAAAGGTATATTGCTGGCTGGCGGCTCCGGCACCAGGTTGCACCCCACCACACAGGCGACATCCAAGCAATTACTGCCGGTCTATGATAAGCCGATGGTATATTATCCGTTGTCCACTTTACTGCTTGCGGGTATTCGGGAGGTGCTGGTGATTTCAACGCCAGCGGATCTGCCGCAATTTCAAAGGTTGTTCCATGACGGTTCGCACCTTGGTATCCGTATTTCATACGCTGAACAGGCTAAGCCCGAGGGCATAGCACAGGCATTTTTAATCGGCGAGGCGTGGATTGCGGGCGAAGCCTGTGCTCTGGCGCTCGGCGATAATTTGATTCATGGTGATCATCTCTCAACTTTGTTGCGGGCGGCAAGCGCACGGCCGGAAGGTGCTACCGTATTCGCCTACCAAGTACGTGACCCAGAACGCTATGGTGTTGTTTCGTTTGGTGCTGATGGAAAGGCAATTGATATTGTCGAGAAGCCGGTGAAGCCAGAGTCCAACTGGGCTGTCACGGGTCTATATTTCTATGATAAACGTATCACTGAAATTGCTAAAAAAATTACACCATCCGCCCGCGGTGAGCTCGAAATTACTGATATCAATCATTGGTATCTCAATGAAGGCTCATTGCATGTCGAGCGTTTAGGCCGTGGTACCGCTTGGCTTGATGCTGGCACACCTGATTCATTATTACAGGCGGCAACGTTTGTGCAGACGATTCAATTGAGACAAGGAAACCTTGTTGGCAGCCCGGAAGAAATTGCGTTCAGGATGAAATACATCGATGCCGATGCTTTGCGCTCTTGCGCGAAGTTGATCGGCAAAACCGAGCTTGGCCGAATTCTCAACGATATTGCTGATGGGACTCATTTATAATGAAAATTGAGCCCCTCAATATTCCAGATGTTTTATTGATTACGCCGCCAAAGTTTGAAGACAGCCGCGGGTTCTTTTCCGAGACATGGAATGCAGCAAAGTTGGCTGCCTTAGGCTTTGATGAATGTTTTGTGCAGGATAACCAAAGCCTGTCGCGCGAGGTGGGTACAGTGCGCGGTTTGCACTGCCAAGTTGCCCCCGCCGTTCAGGGTAAGCTCGTGCGGGTGATCCGCGGTGCGATTTGGGATGTTGCTGTTGATGTGCGGCGTGGCTCGCCGACATTTGGAAAATTTGCGGCAGCTATTTTGAGCGCTGAAAATTGGCAGCAGCTGTGGATCCCAGGGGGGTTTTTACACGGGTTTTGTACCATCGAACCGGACACCGAGGTGATTTACAAAGTCACCGCCGGATATAACCGCGAGGCTGAACGAGCCGTTATTTGGAACGACCCGGATCTGGCCTTACCCTGGCCAGTGGCGCCGGCTTTGGCAATATTATCGGATAAAGATAAAATGCTGCCGCGCCTTGCTGATTGTGAGGAGTGGTTCCTCAAGTGAGCGGTACGATCCTGATTACCGGTGGAACAGGCCAGCTTGGCAACGCCTTGCAAGCGCTTAGCCGTCAGAGTGGCTTGAAGATTGTCACTGTCAGCCGGCCGGAATTTGACTTCAATGATTTGCCAACAGTGGAAACCTGCTTTGCAGCGGCCCAACCCTCGCTGGTAATTAACGCGGCTGCCTACACGGCGGTTGATGCCGCTGAGAGTCATTATGAGGCTGCGAAAGCTGGTAATCATATTGGCCCATTAAAGCTGGCAAACTTGTGTGCAGCCACAGATATTCCGTTCATACATGTTTCAACGGATTATGTGTTTGACGGTTATAAAGGCAGTCCTTATTTCGAGAACGATATAACCGCCCCAACGGGTGTTTACGGGTTGACAAAGCGCGATGGCGAAGTGGCGATTCTAGCGACGACGGCAAAAGCAATTATTCTTCGTACATCTTGGGTTTACGCCGCACACGGGAAAAATTTTGTGCGCACCATGCTGAATGCCGCGCACAAAACCAACGCGTTGCGCGTGGTAGCGGATCAACGTGGTACGCCCACCGCCGCCCCCGATTTGGCAGCCGCGATTCTAGATATTGTGAGCGCTCTTCAATCTGGCGGGTGGGACCCAGCCTACCGGGGCATTTATCATGCGACTGGCCAGGGCGAGACAACCTGGTTTGATTTTGCCGGGGCTATATTTGCAGCGACACCGGCGGCGTTTCCGCGTCCTTCGCTATCGCCGATCGTGACAGCCGACTGGCCAACGCCAGCCAAACGGCCGGCAGATTCGCGTCTAAATTGTGGCAAGATTGAAAAAACGTTTGGTGTGACATTCCCTCCTTGGCAGGCCTCATTGCCACCAATCGTCGCTTCCCTCATCGCGCAGGATGCGTTGGTTCCATGAGTGAGGCACTCACAATTCTGCTCTCGACTTTCAATGGCGAAGCGTATCTTCCTGAGCAACTTGGGAGTTTTGTGGCGCAGAGTTTTGTAAATTGGCGTTTGTTATGGCGTGACGACGGCTCCTCAGATGGTAGTGTTGCTTTAATGCGCAAATTTTCTGCTTCCATTGGTCCTGAACGTTGCTCCGAATTGTCGGATTCTGGTATTCATTACGGTGCCGCGAGAAGTTTTTTACGCCTGCTGGGAGCCAGTTCAGAGGCGGCGATGGTGGCGTTTGCCGATCAGGATGACGTTTGGTTGCCTGACAAACTATTAAACGCCGTCAAGCAAATTCAGGCGTTGGAAAATATGCCAGTGCTTTATTGTGCAAGGCAGTTCCTGGTCGATAAGCATTTACGTGGCCACCGGCTATCGGCACTACATTCCGACAAGGGGTTTCCCGCATGCTTGACGCAAAATATCGCAAATGGAAATACCTTGGTGATGAATCGCCGTGCTGCTGCGCTGGTCACGATGGCTGTAGCGCCGGAGGTTTCATTGCATGATTGGTGGAGTTACATCGTTGTTTCAGCTTGTGGTGGCCGCGTAATTTTCGATCCCGAGCCACAGGTATTATACCGGTTGCATGGAAATAATATGATCGGCCGCGAGCAGCCTTTTCTGAAGCGTGCGATGAATGCCCTACGGCGCGGACCTTTTATATTTATGACTATGATGCGCCGGCACGCCGGAGCACTGGAGGGGATAAAATTATCCTTACCACCCGAGGTGGTCGCAGATTTAACAAAAGTACAGGCAGCATTATCTGGAAATTTCTCAAGCCGCATGCAGGCGCTAAGCTGTTCTCGCTTCAGGCGGGTGTCTTGGCTTGAGAATATTCTTTTCAGCTATTGGTTTATCAAGGGCTAAGTGCACCATGCAGAACCGGGATTGCTCCCGAGAGCACAATCTGAACGCCGATCCCAAGCAATAAAAACGCCGCGATGCGTGAGACGACCTGACGGCCTGAGCGTCCTAGTACGCCCGCCATTCGGTCTGATGTACTATATAAAATCCATATAATAACCGCCATTGCTAACACGGCCAATGATGCCCCGGCGAAAAAGATGAGGGCGTTCAGCCATCCATCGGGGCGTTCGGTGCCAAGAGAAACGGCGACTGCAATCGTGCCGGGGCCGGTGGTGAACGGCATAGTCAGCGGGAAAAACGCGTAGCCGGACAGATTGCCACCTGAGCGTTCAACTGTGGCGGCTTGTTCCTCTTTTCGTTGTACGGGGGCCTCGGGAGCTGAGAGCATCTCATAAGCACGCACTGAGACAACAATGCCGCCCGCTATGCGCAACGCATTGAGGGAGATACCAAAAAAACTGAGAATATAGCTCCCGGCCCACAGTGCCACCAGCATGGTCATCGTTGAGTACAGCGCCACTTTGCGGGCGAGGGCGGTGCGGTCCTGGTGGGTCTGTGCAAGCGTTACTTCATTAAAAATAATGGCGCCTGCCAGCGGGTTAACGATGGAAAACAGGGCTGGGAAGGCAAGCAACAAGGCTTGTAAACCGGCGCTTAGTATCATGAGACCCATATATCAGTACGGCCTGGTGTGGGTAAGTCACCGGTCTTTAGGGTTGGCTGAACGGAGAATTGATGCTCCGGCCACTTCACGCCGTGTGTCAATCTGGTAATAGTCTTTGAAGTTTGGGGAATTACAGCCTGCCGGGGATAATTTTCTGGCGCGCGCATTAGGGTTAACACGTTATGAAACTGATAAATGCCATCCGGATGGGCGGCACAGAGGTTCTGCCATTGGTTGAGGGCGGCAAAGGGGTCGCTGTGTCGAACGGTATCACGTCCGGCCATTGGGCCGCCGGTGGTGGCGTAGGCACGTTCAGCGCGGTCAACGCAGACAGTTACGATGTGCATGGTGTTGCCATTCCGCAGGAATATCATGGCACAACCCGCCGGTTGCGCCATGAGGAACTGGTGGCTTACGCCATTGAGGGTGGCGTTACTCAAGCGCGCCGTTCGTATGATATTTCAGGTGGCAGGGGTCGCATTCACGCTAACATCCTATGGGAGATGGGTGGGGCAGAGCGGGTGATCACCGGCATTCTGGAGCGCACCAAGGGCATTGTGAATGGCATCACCTGTGGTGCCGGTATGCCGTACCGCCTCTCCGAGATCGCCGCCAAGTTCAACGTGCATTATTATCCCATCGTCTCCTCAGGCCGGGCTTTTTCGGCTTTATGGAAGCGCGCTTACTCCAAAGTCGCCGATTTAATGGGTGGCGTCGTTTATGAAGACCCTTGGCTGGCCGGCGGCCACAATGGCCTCTCCAATAGCGAGAACCCGCAAAAACCCGAGGACCCGTACCCCCGTGTGCTGGCTCTGCGCAAAATCATGCGTGAGTTTGGCCTGGGCGAGACCCCGATTATCATGGCCGGCGGTGTCTGGGCGCTGGAAGAATGGGAAAACTGGATCGACAACCCCGAACTTGGGCCGATTGCTTTTCAGTTTGGCACACGCCCGCTCCTGACCAAGGAAAGCCCCATTAGTGATGGCTGGAAGCAGCGTTTGCTGAAGCTCAAGCCTGGGGATGTGTTTCTGAATAAATTTTCGCCAACGGGTTTTTACTCGTCAGCCGTGAATAATAACTTCATCCAGGAACTACGCGGCCGTTCCGAGCGTCAGGTGGCCTTCACCACTGAACCGGTGGGAGAGCATCTGGTTGAATACGGTGTAGGGGCACGCAAGCGGGCGGTGTACCTCACCGCGCCGGATTACGCCCGGGTGAAGGATTGGGAGGATGCTGGGTTTGTTGAAGCTCTGCGCACGCCCGATTCCACTCTGATTTTTGTGGAGTCCGCGAAGGCTGAGGAAATTCACCGTGATCAGGTGAACTGCATGGGTTGCTTGAGCCAATGCCGGTTCTCGAACTGGTCGCAGGAAGGCCCTGATTTCGATAATGGTAAAAAAGCTGACCCGCGCAGCTTTTGCATCCAGAAAACCTTGCAGGATATCGCCCACGCGGACCCCCATGATGAAATGGCACTGGAGAATAATCTGATGTTTGCCGGGCATAACGCCTATCGGTTTGGCTCAGATCCGTATTACTCAAATGGGTTCATTCCAACGGTACGGGAACTGGTGGACCGCATCCTCACAGGTAAATAATTATCCTCCCGGGGTTACGCTGCATCAGCTAAAGTCAGGCAAAACCCGAGTCGGAGTTCTGTCTATGGCGACCATCACCGCTGAAACCAAGCCGACCGTCATTGTGCTAGGCAATGAGAAGGGAGGGTCGGGTAAGTCCACCACTGCTATCCATATTATTGTTGGATTGCTGCGTGAGGGTTACCGCGTTGGCGCGATGGATCTGGACGCCAGGCAGGGTACGCTAGCCGGCACGCTGGCAGGCCGTAAGCATTTTGTTGAGACGAAAAATATCCCGCTCCCGCTCCCGCCATTCCGCTCAGTGCATCGCAGCACACTTGATAACCGGCTGGAGGCCGAGGCCGAGGAACGTAGCCTGTTTAATGCTGCGTTTGACGAATTGGCCGTTGATTGCGAGATCATCGTGGTCGATTGTCCGGGAGCTGATACATACCTCTCGCGCTACGGACACGCGCATGCCGACACCTTGATCACGCCGATCAATGACAGCTTCGTCGATTTCTCGATGTTGGCAAAAGTCGATCCCGACAACCATGACATCGTAAAGCCCAGCATTTATTCCGAGATGGTGTGGGAAGCTCGCAAGAGCCGCTTCGGCATCGACCGCGGTAAAATCGACTGGATTGTCATGCGTAACCGGCTCGCTGGCTCCGAGGCCCGCAACAAGCGCGATGTGGGTGAAACCCTTGATGCGCTGGCCAAGCGGATTGGGTTTCGCACGCTAAAAGGTTTTGGCGAGCGGGTGATTTTTCGCGAGCTTTATCTGCAAGGGCTGACCCTGATGGATGTTCGTGAAGCCAATATCGGGATCGCCATGGGGCTCTCGCATGTGGCAGCGCGAACCGAAGTGCGGGCCTTGTTGGCGGCGATTAAAAAGCCGGTTCCGCGCTTGCAGTTGGTGGCTTGATCATTTATCCGCTGTGGATTGCAACGTTTTAAAAATTTAAGTTTTTCGATTTTAATGGTAACATAAAGCCATAAAACGAACCTTGGGGGGAAAAAACATGATCAGATGGCTGTTAGTCGTCATTTTTTTGCTGGCGTTGCCGGTGCCGTTTTTTAATCAGGCAAGCCCGACCTTGTTCGGTTTTCCATTTTTTTACTGGTACCAGATGGCGGTCATCCTGGTTTCGGCTGTCCTGACTTCTATCGTGTTTCTCGTCGAAGATAAAAAGGCAGGCGCAAAATGACTTATCCGACCGCAACAGTTATTTTTCTGGCGCTCATCGCGTTTGTTATTTTACTCGGCTTTAGCGCCGCGCGCTGGAAAGCCGGTGATATGAGCCACATCGAGGAGTGGGGTCTGGGAGGCCGCCGCTTCGGGACACTGATCTCCTGGTTCCTGATCGGGGGCGATATCTATACGGCATACACGTTCATCGCCATCCCGGCTTTGATGTTCGGCGCTGGCGCCATTGGTTTTTTTGCAGTACCATACACGGTCGTTTGCTATCCTATCCTCTACATCGTGTTTCCTAAACTATGGAAAGTGGCGCATAAACACGGCTACATCACCGGGCCGGAGTTTGTGCGTGGGCGCTATGGCAACAAGTACCTGGGCCTTGCCATCGGTGTAACCGGTATTTTCGCCACCATGCCATATATTGCATTGCAGCTCATCGGTATGCAGACCGTGATTGGGGCCTTGGGTATTCCTGGTCATTTGCCCCTGATTATCGCTTTCGGTGTTTTGGCAGCATTCACCTACACCTCTGGCCTGCGCGCCCCGGCGATGATCGCGATTGTGAAAGACTTATTGATTTATATAACCGTGATCGCAGCCGTTATCGTCATACCCTCGGAACTTGGCGGCTTTAGCGCCATATTTGCCAAAATTTCGCCAGCCAAATTGCTGTTGGCAGCGCCGCCAGCGGGCAGCACGGGGGCTTATACTGGCTATGCAACCCTGGCGTTGGGGTCTGCCATGGCATTGTTTTTATATCCGCACAGCACAACGGCCATTCTAAGTGCCTCAGGCCCGCGGGTGATCCGCCGTAACGCGGTGTTCCTGCCGGCCTACTCTTTCCTGCTCGGACTGTTGGCGCTGATGGGTTTTATGGCGGTAGCCTCGGGGGTAAGCAGTATGCCGCAGTTTGCCGCCGGGTTTAAGCAATATGGCCCGAGCTTTGCGGTTCCAGCCCTGGTGTTGAATTCATTCCCCGCCTGGTTTGCCGGCGTGGCGTTTGCGGCGATAGCGATCGGCGCCTTGGTACCGGCCGCCATTATGGCGATTGCATCAGCGAATATTTTTACCCGGGATATTTATTCGCAATTCGGAACATCCAGCCGTTCGCAGACCGACACGCGGGTGGCGAAATTATTTTCGATTTTTATGGTGGTCGGGGCGCTGGTGTTTATTATGGTAATCCCCAGCACCTACGCGGTACAACTGCAATTGCTGGGTGGTATGTGGATTATCCAAACCTTTCCCGCCATCGTTTTTTCGTTGTTCACCCGTTTCTTCAATGGTTGGGCCTTGCTGGTTGGTTGGGCAGTTGGGATCGTGAGTGCTACCTGGCTGGTGACATTGAATCATTTTGCGGGGGCGATTTGGGCGTTCCATGTGTTTGGCATCACGGTACCAAGCTATATTGCCCTGGCCACTGTGGTTGTTAACGCCGGCGTGGCTGCACTACTAAGCCTGCCGTTAAATGCGATGGCGTCTGACCGTGCCGGCGATGAAACGATGGCTGTCGATTATACTTGAGTGAGTTGCCGTTTGGCTCGTTAGCCCCCACGTCAAAAAAATGCTTTATAATTCTCCGGCGTATCGCAATATGTAAAAGGCTTTTCGCTGGGGATTTTTATGCAAACCGTTAAGTACCGCTTCTTTGAGCCACGTTTGTCGCCACGCCGTATCAAGGTTGAGGTTCCGGGCTGGGCCGGTGAGAAAGAACCTCGCAAAGACGGTTCGCATGAACATGCCTGGCATTGCTTGCCATTTATTGAAGGAGCACAATCTGGAATTGAATTGTTTTTTCCGTATGACAACGAATTCAGTGTCTCGAAACGCGATGGTAAGCTAATTTTCGATGGTGATTTTGGTCCCAATCCACAAACCGGCATTCAGTGGCCGCCGTTTCGAACATTTGGAGAAAATTATTACACCTATCAATTGCTAGTCGACTTAAAGGTCGCGCATGATATGGCGGTTTTGACCGGACCACATCCACGGTTTTACACCAGCACCGCTGACGACGTGCCGCTTGCGGTGCCTGCTTTAATCCGCACCAGTTGGTGGCCGATGATTTCATTTGTTGTCTTCAAGGCGCCCCCCGAGGGCCGCAGCCATGTTTTTCGGCCGGGTGAGGCCTTTATGCAGATGTCGTTTGTACCAACCGATAATCAATTTGAACTGGTGCCGATGGATGAGGCCGAAGCGGCCGAGCGTGAACTGCAAAGCCGCCGGATCCACGCCAGTCGCGATGTTCTGGCCAAGGACACGACCTGGCGGTCATCCACCAATACCATATTTGATGGCACATATCGCCACATCCTGGGCGCAGCACGCGCCAAGGACAGGCTCAAAGACGACTAAATTTAGTTAAGGCTCAGTTTGTCTGGAAGACACCTAAACCTGGAACCACAATCACAGCGCCCTGCTGGTGATGATGATGGTGGTGATGATGGGGAGGATAATACGGCGGTGGTGGCGGCACGTACTCCTGGTGGTGATGGTGGTGATGGTGATGATGGTGGTCATTTTGCTGGTTGTAATAGTCCTGCGCCAGTTGAACCCCTGCGGCTTTGCGCTCGTTAGCTTGCCTGAGAAGCAGAGCATCGCTGGCTTTTAACAACGCCACCGCGTTGGGAATGGGCGTCAGAAGCTCAGCATATGAAGACACACGCAGGGCGTCTGCCGCGTTTGGTTCATAGTTCGTAGCCGCCTGCGCTGAGCCTATTGTTGCTAATCCGGCTAACGCGCCCAACAATCCCGCTGTTTTCTTTTCCATGTCGTCTCCAAAATTTTCGGACCGAGTCTCCATGTAGGATTACAAAACGGCGATTTCATGGCTGAGATGCACCAGCCAGCGTTTATCTGAGAGACACAAGTTTTGGTTGTTGACTGAATGTATAATTTATAGTTAGCAGGTAACAGCTACCCAGGCTCTGGTTCCATCAGGCCAGCCGGCCCGCTGACCTCAGCTCAGAACGCGCCCTGCCACAGCGCTTAACTTTGCCAAAGCCATAGGGTCACGTGCGTCGGGCGCGGTAATCAGTGCGTATTCCAAGGCGCGGTCGCAACCGGCCGGGCAAAGGCCGCGTTCGGCGCCGATTTTAGGGAGCACGGCTTTAACCAGGTTGCGGGCTTTATCTGCATTACCCAACAAAACCTTTACCACAGCATCCACGGTTACGGCATCATGGTCCTCGTGCCAGCAATCGAAGTCTGTCACCATGGCGACAGTCGCATAACAAATCTCGGCTTCACGGGCCAGTTTAGCTTCTGGCATATTGGTCATGCCGATCACAGAGCAATCCCAGGAGCGGTACAGATTGCTCTCCGCCAGAGTCGAGAATTGTGGTCCTTCCATCACCAGGTAGGTGCCACCGCGCGTCACTGGCAGTCCAAGTTCGCGGGCGGAGGCTTCCAGCGCATCTCCAAGCCGCGGGCAAACCGGGTGCGCCATCGAGACATGGGCAACACAGCCGCTGCCGAAAAATGTCTTTTCCCGCGCGAAGCTGCGGTCGATAAATTGATCAACGATAACAAAATGCCCAGGCGGCAATTCAGCTTTCAGGGAACCAACCGCCGAGAGCGACAAAATGTCAGTGACCCCAACGCGCTTCAAAACGTCGATATTGGCGCGATAATTCAGCTCCGAGGGTGAGAGCCGGTGGCCGCGCCCATGGCGCGGTAAAAACACTACCTTGGTGCCATGGAACTGGCCGATCAGCAGTTTGTCGGAAGGCGCGCCCCAGGGCGACTCAATGTTTTCCCAATGTGTGTCGGTCAGGCCTTCGATATCATAGAGCCCGGAGCCACCGATGATGCCGATGACAGGTGTGATGCTTTCAGTCATCTGTCGTTAAGCCGCGCCGCGCCATATTTTGCGTTTGGTCGCAATCGCCAGCAGCGTCATGAAAATCAGAAAAATCACCGCCCGCAGGCCAATTTGCTTGCGGGCATCCAGGTTTGGGTCGGAAGCCCAGGTCAGGAAGGCGGCGACGTCTGAGGCTTCCTGCGCGGTTGTTGCCTTGGTGCCATCGGCATAGGTGACCGCATCATCCTTCAAGGGCGGCGGCATCGCAATCTGGTTACCCGGGTAGGCAGCATTGTAATAATGATTTGCCATGAGCGTGATGTCAGCAGAGGCTGCCTGGTATCCGGTCAGCAGATTATAAATATATTCTGTGCCCTTTGGCCGGGCGGCAACGATGTTTGAGAGGTCAGGGGGAATCGCGCCGTTGAAGGCCGCCGCGGCAGCCTGCGGGTTGGGGTAGGGGTTTTTGAAATGGTCATCCAATGTGGCTGGCCCAGTCGCCAATTTGATGCCGGCGGCGATGCTGGCAACCTGCGCGGTGGTCAAGCCCAGGGCAGTCAGGTCTCGGTAATGTAGCGCGTTCGCTGAATGGCAACTGGCGCAAACGGTCTGATAAACGAGGAAACCACGCTGCACGGCGGCTTTATCGTAGGAGCCGAAGGTTCCTTGTGACTGCCAGTGCAGCGGGCTGAGGGTGTCCTCGGCCTGTGCGGTTGAACCAAAGGCGAGGGTAGCCGCCAGCAAGGCGGCGGCGGAGATGCCAAATTTCATTATTTTGACTCCCTCGCAGTAGCGAGTGGGGTGAGCACCAAAAAGTGCAGGAAATACCACCCGATGAAAACGGTGGTCAGGATGGAATTAATCAGCGAAGGGCCGTCAGCCGTCGTGCATCCAAGGGCGAACACATCGAGTCCCAAAACAACCACGAGGAATTTATAAAACAAACCCGGCGAGGCATCTTTCGGCGAACGGTCCAACCAAGGAACTGCAAACAACACGGCAAAGGCAGCGATCACACCGATAATACCGCCTTTGGCGCCCGGGAACATCGTTGAGAAAGCAGACACAGGCAGCAGGTACCAAGGCGGCGTTACAACAGTGGGCACCACCAGCGGATTAGCAGCAACGGCATTCAGAGGGTTTTCACCCAGATGCGGGGCATAAAACACCAACACGGCGAACAACAGCACAAAAACTGCTGCAGCGACAAAATGGTGGCTGGTATAGTAGGGGTGGAGGCTCACGGTCCGTTTGGGTGCCACCGCAATGGCTTGCTTGGCGTAGTAATGCAAAGCCAGCACGCCAAAGGCCATGAACGCGAGTAAACCATGCATGACAGCCAGTCTTGCCAGGGTACCCTGACCAGCCGGCCCGCCGAAGAACCAGTTTGAGATGTTGCCTGGAAAGCTCGAGAGCTGAGCGCCGGCCAAAGTAACCTGATGCAGGCTCCAATAGCTGACGGCGCCATCCTCAAGGGCATAGCCCAAGTAACCAATTAACAAGATCATGAGCAGAAAAATCAGTTTCAGCATCCAAACAAGCTCACCGGGCACCCGGTACGCGCCGGTTATCAGGGCGCGGAATATAGACAGATAAACCAGGCCAAATAGCATTGTGGTGCCGGTGGCATGGAAGCCACGGATCAACCATCCATCATTCACGCCGCGCATGATTACCTGGATTGAATTATAGGCGTCACCCTCCACGGCAACATAATAAAGTGACAGCACAAAACCCGAGAGCGCCAGGAATATGAGCGTCCCGACAATCAGCGTGCCAAGGGCCGCAAGGTATGGCCGGTTGTGGGCAAGCTGTCGCTCGCTCACATGAGCCCGAAACGAAGCAGCCAGGGGAAGCCGGGATTCCAGCCAGGGTTTGGTTTGGTCAGACATGTTCAAGGTTCCTGCTTAGCCGAACTGAATTTGCGTATCGCTGAGAAAGGTAAAGCGCGGAATCGCTAGATTTTTGCGGGCCGGGCCACCGCGCACACGCCCCAACGGGTCGTACACGCTGCCATCGCACGGGCAGCTCCAGCCATCGAACGGGCCGCGTGGGTCGGTCGGGCTGTTGCCCAGCAACTCGCAGGAGATGCCCGTATTCAGGCCCACCACCACCACAAAACTCTCATAGCCTGGCTTCACTCGGTCCGTGTAGCTGGCGGGGTCGGGCAGAGTATCGGGCACAATATACTCATTGTCAGCAATTTGCTGGGGGGTGAGTTTTCGGATGTAAATCGGTTGACCGAGCCACACGATGCGCATTGCGGTGTTCGGTGCAATCGCGCCAACATCAATAATGGGGTTCGACACCGCAAGCTCGGCGGCGGTGGGGTTCAGCGCGTTAATAAACGGCCAAGCTGTAGCCCCCAATGCCACGGCACCAGCCGAAACGGTGAGGATTTTCAAAAAATCGCGCTTTGCCGGGGCTTCCACCTCGTCATCAACCGCATGTACCGCCGCATTTGCCATATTTATTCCTACCCTGCAGACCCCAAGTGCGCCCCAGATACGCCCCAAGGCGAACCCGAATAACGCATGACCGGAACGCCGGAAAATTTCAAGTGTGGATGACGGCGCGTTTCGAGGTTAAGAAACACCGGATGAAAGAAATAACTGAACCCCCTCCCCATGAACTCCTGAAACCTGCCGCCTCAGCCTGGTTTGCCGAACTGCGTGATCGGATATGTGGGGCTTTTGAAGCTATCGAGGACGACGCTGGGCCAAACCCCGGCAGGTTCGTTCGCACCCCTTGGGAGCGCCCGGAAGGCGGCGGTGGGCTGATGAGCGTGATGCGTGGTCAGGTGTTTGAGAAGGTGGGCGTAAATATATCCACCGTGGCCGGCAAGTTTTCGCCGGACTTTGCCAAACAGATGCGCGGTGCGACCGAAAATGGCCAGTTCTGGGCCGCGGGGATCAGCCTGGTTGCCCATATGCGCAGCCCCAGAGTGCCGGCCGTTCATATGAACACCAGGATGATCGTGACTGGCAAAGGCTGGTTTGGCGGTGGGGGGGATTTAACCCCGCTGCAACCGGGCACCCCGCAAGCGGCTGAGGATGCAGCGTTTTTTCATGCGGCGTATCAAGCGGCCTGCGACAAAAACGACCCAACTTACTATGAAAAATTCAAAAAATGGTGCGACGAATATTTTTTTCTGCCGCATCGCAACGAACCACGCGGTGCGGGCGGTATTTTTTATGATTACCTGGACACCGGCCATGTTGAAGCCGACTTCAAATTCACTCGTGATGTAGGGGAGGCGTTTTTGGCGGCTTATCCGGCCATCGTGCGGCGCCGGATGGCAGAAGTCTGGTCCCCCGAGGAGCGCGAGGCGCAATTGATCCGCCGTGGCCGCTATGTCGAATTCAACCTGTTATATGACCGCGGCACCACGTTTGGCCTTAAAACGGGCGGGAACACTGAGGCGATCCTGATGTCGCTGCCGCCAGAGGTAAAATGGCCCTAGTGGTTGAGCGTCCTTCAAGCCCAGGGCAATGACCGGCAGCGCGTCGCGACGCGTCGGCGTATGGTCCGCCGCGATTCGCGCGGCTAGTGGGGAATGAATAAAAAGGTAAAACGGCCGCGTGCGGTCATTTTTGATAACAATTCATTAAAATCATGATGATAACCCTGCAAATTGCTTGCGAAACCCGTGCCGGTTGCTACAGACTCAGCGCCGATTGGTGTTTTCCGCCTGGGGTTAAGGACGTATTTTGCTGAGAACTCTTAAATTGCGGTTACAGGCACTGCTACCGCCCGCCATCTTTCTGGCGATTACCTGGTATTTTGGTTGGAATGCCTTGCATGGCTCCCGTGGGTTAGAGGCGCAGGCGGTTGAGCAAGCGGCGCTTGAAAAGGCCAATGCGTCGTATCAATCGACCGATGCGTCGCTCACCCAATGGGAAACCCAGGTCGCCGACCTCAGTGATAAATCGATTGTGCGTGATGAACTCGAAGAGCAGGCACGCCAGGAACTATATTTGGCGTCGCCGGCCGATATCGTTGTGCAACTACCGGCGATGACACCACCTGTCATACAAAAATAAACGGGCGAATTTCAAAGCACCGGAGTAGGTTGGTTACGGTGGGTGCGCTGTCCGCGACATATTGTTGCGCGGCGTAAAATGTAATCGGCGGCACAAAACTAAATTAACTGATTTATGGTTAATTCATTTTGTTGCAGTGCGACATGTGGGTTTTCTTAAACGTCATGCTTGCAGATGAGCCGCAAGACCGTCTAGCAAAGGCCAGAAAACTTCACCGAGAGGAAGATACCGCATGGCTGTGACCCAGGATAAATCCACCAAAAGGACCAGAAAGCCAGAACCCGCGATGGGGAAGGACGAACTTCTCGACGCCTACAGCACGATGCTGCTGATCCGGCGTTTTGAGGAGAAGGCCGGGCAGTTGTACGGCATGGGTTTGATCGCCGGGTTCTGCCATTTGTATATCGGCCAGGAAGCCGTGGTGGTCGGCATGAAGCACGCCACCAGCGATGGTGATGAGGTGATTACCTCGTACCGCGACCATGGGCACATGCTGGCGTGCGGAATGGACCCTAAAGGCGTGATGGCTGAGCTTACCGGGCGCTCGGGCGGGTATTCGCATGGCAAAGGCGGTTCCATGCATATGTTCAGCCGCGAGAAAAATTTCTTTGGCGGCCATGGCATTGTAGGGGCGCAGGTCTCGCTGGGCACCGGGCTTGGGTTTTCCAACTGGTATCGCGGCAACGACCGGGTTTCGCTGACCTATTTCGGCGACGGTGCTGCCAACCAGGGCCAGGTGTATGAGAGCTTCAACCTGGCCAACCTGATGAAGTTGCCGGTGATTTTCATCATCGAGAACAATCGTTATTCGATGGGCACCAGCGTTGAACGCGCCACTGCCTCGCGCGATTTGTCCCTGAATGGTTCGCCGTGGGGCATGGCCAGCCTGTCGGTGGATGGCATGGATGTGATGGCGGTGAAGGCCGCCGGCGAGATTGCCGTAGCGCATTGCCGCGCCGGCCATGGGCCGTTTTTGCTGGAAATGAAAACCTACCGCTACCGCGGCCACTCGATGTCCGACCCCGCCAAGTACCGCACCCGCGAGGAAGTGCAGCGGATGCGTGCCGAGCATGACTGCTTGGATGCGGCGAAGAAGATGCTGGAAGACCAGGGCGTGAGCGAGGCTGATTTGAAGAAACTCGATGACGACATCAAGGCCCGCGTGCAGGAGGCGGCAGATTTTGCCCAGACCTCGCCGGAGCCGGACGAGGCGGAAATTTGGACTGACGTTTTGGTGGAGGGCGTATAATTATGGCAACCGAAATTTTGATGCCAGCACTTTCGCCCACCATGACGGAAGGCAAGCTTTCCAAATGGCTGAAGAAAGTTGGCGATGATGTGAAATCCGGCGATGTGATTGCCGAGATTGAGACCGATAAAGCGACGATGGAGGTTGAAGCCGTTGATGAGGGAAAAATCCTCAGCATTCTGGTGGAAGAAGGCACTGAAGGTGTGCCGGTGAATGCCGTGATCGCCACATTGGGCGTTGAAGGCGAAACGGCCAAAGCCGCACCCGCAGCGGCACCGAAGGTTGAAGCTCCCATCGCTGCACCAAAAGCCGCCGCACCGGCGCCGGCCGTAAAAGCCGAGCATCATGAAATTGCTGAGCCATCCTGGGGGGAGACCAAACCCACCACTGTACGCGAGGCCTTGCGTGCCGGCATGAGCCTGGAGATGCGCGCTGACCCCGATGTGTTCCTGATGGGTGAAGAAGTGGCGCAGTACCAGGGCGCTTATAAAATCAGTCAGGGGATGCTCGATGAATTTGGCCCCCGCCGCGTGATCGATACGCCGATCACTGAACATGGCTTTACCGGCATGGCCGTGGGTGCGGCGATGAACGGGCTGAAGCCGATTGTTGAATTCATGACCTTCAACTTCGCCATGCAGGCGATTGACCAGATCATCAATTCCGCTGCCAAAACCTTATATATGTCAGGTGGCCAGATGGGCTGCCCGATCGTGTTCCGCGGCCCCAATGGTGCGGCATCACGCGTCGGTGCCCAGCATAGCCAGTGCTTTGCCTCCTGGTACGCCCATTGCCCCGGTTTGAAGGTGGTGGCCCCGTGGTCTGCCGCGGATGCCAAGGGCTTGATGCGCGCGGCCATCCGTGACCCGAACCCGGTTATTTTTCTCGAGAATGAAATTCTTTATGGCCAGACCTTCGATTGTCCGGTTTCCGATGATTTCATCCTGCCCATCGGCAAGGCGAAGATTGAGCGGGTTGGTTCGGATGTGACGATCGTGGCATTCTCCATCATGGTGGATGTGGCCCTGAAAGCCGCCGAGATTTTGGCCGGGCAGGGGATTAGCGCCGAGGTGATCAATCTGCGCACCATCCGGCCTTTGGATGTGGCGACCATTGTGGAATCGGTGAAAAAAACCAACCGCGTGGTGAGCGTGGAAGAGGGCTGGCCGTTCGCCGGTATCGGCTCCGAGATTTGCATGACCGTCACCGAGCATTGCTTCGACTGGCTGGACGCACCGCCGGTGCGGGTGGCGGGACTGGATGTGCCGATGCCGTATGCGGCGAATCTCGAAAAACTGGCGCTGCCACAGCCGAATTGGGTTGTGGACGCGGTCAAAAAAATTATCTGAGGCAAGGAGCATAAACATGGCAACCAATATTTTGATGCCGGCACTTTCGCCTACGATGACGGAAGGCAAACTGTCGCGCTGGCTGAAAAAAGAAGGCGATGAAGTGAAATCCGGCGACCTGCTGGCTGAAATCGAAACCGACAAGGCGACGATGGAAGTTGAGGCGGTGGATGAAGGCTTCGTTGCGAAGATCGTCGTGCCTGAGGGTACTGAAGGCGTGGCGGTGAATGCGGTAATCGCCATTCTGACCGCCACCAAGGGCGAGAAAACCGACGCATCTGCGCCCGCGGCGGCGGCTGTAGCAGTAACCCCTGCGGCCCCGGTTGCTGCGGCACCTGCGGCTTGGGCCCCCGCACAGCATATGGCGGTGGACCATGGTGAGCGCGTATTTGCTTCGCCGCTGGCACGCCGCATGGCCAAGCAGGCTGGTATAGATATCACCACCATCAAAGGCTCCGGCCCGAACGGCCGGATTGTGAAGGCTGACATTGCAGGCGGTGCAGCCCATGCACCGGCCGCTGCTCCAGCTGTTACCGCTGCTGCGCCGGTTGCGGCACCCGCGCCGAAACCTGCTGCACCTGCACCAATTATCACAGCCCCGCACAAGAAGTTGCAGAACTCCACAATGCGCAAGGTTATCGCCAAGCGCCTGACGGAATCCAAACAAAACGTTCCGCATTTTTATCTCACCAGCAACATCGAGATCGATGCGCTGCTGAAACTGCGGGCTGACCTGAATGCGAAGTCACCGAAGGATGGTGCCAGCGCCTTCAAACTTTCAGTTAACGACCTTATCATCAAGGCCTGCGGCGTGGCGCTGCGCCGGCATCCACAGGTGAATGCGTCGTACACCGACGAGGCGATCATTCAGTATGATGATGTCGATATTTCCATCGCTGTCTCCATCCCCGATGGGTTGATCACGCCAATTGTCCGCAAGGCCGATCAACTTGGTTTAGCGGCCATCAGCAACACCATGAAAGACCTTGGCGCTCGTGCCAAAACCGGCAAGTTGAAACCAGAGGAATTCCAAGGTGGCGGTTTCTCCATCTCCAACCTCGGCATGTTTGGCATCCCGGAATTTTCTGCCATCATCAACCCGCCGCAAGCTGGAATTCTGGCGGTGGGTGCGGGTGAAAAGCGCGCCGTGGTAAAGAACGACACCATCGTGATTGCCACCATGATGACGGTCACGCTCTCGTGCGATCACCGGGTGGTGGATGGCGCCCTGGGTGCGGAATTCCTCTCGACTTTGAAAGCCATCATTGAAGACCCGCTGAGCCTGATGCTGTGATCTTACGCGCCATAACCCCTGCGGACGTGCCGGCAATTCACGATTTCATCGTGCAGCTGGCAACGTTTGAGCGGGAGCCGCATATGGTGAAAATGACGCTCGAGGATCTGCACGAAGCCTTGTTTGGTGCGGTGCCTCGGGCGCAGGCGATTATCGTAGATACCCCAGAAGGCGAGATCGGCTTTGCGATTTTCTCGGAGAGTTTCAATACCTGGACTGGTAAGCCCACCCTGCATATTGAGGATGTGTTTGTGAATGAATCGGCCCGCGGGCTTGGGGCTGGGCACATGATCTTTCAGTATCTGGCGGCACTTACTGTCGCACGCGGCTATCACAGAATGGAATGGTCGGTTCTCAATTGGAATCGGCCTGCTATCCGGTTTTACGAATCAATCGGTGCGGCCTCGATGGCCGAATGGACCAAATATCGCTTGAGCGGTGATGCGCTGCATGCCCTCGCGGAAAAAGGAATTTGAACATGGCAGATGAACAAAATTTTGATTTGATCGTGGTTGGCGGCGGGCCAGGCGGTTATGTGGCGGCCATTCGGGCCGCGCAGTTGAACATGAAGGTGGCGCTGGTTGAGGGCAAGCACCTTGGGGGCATTTGCCTCAATTGGGGTTGCATCCCCACCAAGGCGCTGTTGCGATCATCCGAAATCAACCATCTGTTGCATCATCTCGATGAGTTCGGTTTTTCGGGCGGCAATTTCAGCTTCGATGTCGAGAAAATCGTCGAGCGCTCACGCGGCATTGCCAAGCAACTCTCTTCCGGTGTCACGCATTTGTTGAAGAAGAACAAAGTCACGGTGATCGACGGCTATGGTAAGCTGGCCGGCAAAGGCACGCTTGAAGTGACCAAGGACAGTAAAAAAATCGCCACCCTGAGCGCCAAAAACATCATCCTGGCCACCGGCGCACGGCCCCGCCAAATCCCCGGCATTGAGGTCGATGGTAAGTTGATCTGGAGCTATTTCGAGGCGATGGTGCCCACTGAAATGCCGAAATCCTTGCTGGTGATGGGCTCTGGTGCCATCGGCATCGAATTTGCCAGTTTCTACCAGAATATGGGTGCCCAGGTGACCGTGGTGGAGATGCTGGACCGGGTGCTGCCGGTGGAAGATGAGGAGGTCTCCGCTTTCGCCGCCAAGGCGTTTGTGAAGCAGGGGATGAAAATCATCACCTCGGCCACGGTCAAGGGCATCAAAAAAGCTGCCAACAGCGTCGAGGTAACGGTGGAAGCCGGCGGCAAGGAGCAAAAAATCACCGTGGACCGGGTGATCTCGGCCGTCGGCATCGTCGGCAATGTCGAAAATCTCGGGCTTGAAGGCACCAAGGCGAAGGTGGAGCGCACCCATGTGGTGGTGGATGGCTACGGGGCCACCGGCGAGCCGGGCGTGTATGCCATCGGCGATCTCGCTGGCCCGCCTTGGCTGGCGCATAAGGCCAGCCATGAGGGCGTGGTGTGCGTTGAGCACATCGCCGGGCTGCACCCGCACCCGATGGAAACCGGCAACATCCCCGGTTGCACTTATTGCCGCCCGCAGGTGGCCTCAGTGGGGCTAACCGAAGCCAAGGCCAAGGCCGCCGGGCATGAGGTGAAAGTGGGCCGCTTCCCCTTCATCGGCAACGGCAAGGCCATTGCCATGGGCGAGCCAGAGGGCTTCGTGAAGACCGTGTTCGACGCCAAAACCGGCGAGTTGCTGGGCGCTCACATGATCGGCGCCGAAGTCACCGAGATGATCCAGGGCTACGTGATCGCCCGCACTTTGGAGACCACCGAGGCGGAATTGATGCACACCGTGTTCCCGCACCCCACCATCAGTGAAGCCATGCACGAGTCGGTGCTTGACGCCTATGGCAGGGTTATACATTTCTAGGGCCATGAGCACCCGTATCGAGATCGATCACCGCGTCCGCCACCCGGAGAAGCAGCATCGGGTGGATAACCCGATCAGCCGCAAACCCGCCTGGATTCGCGTGAAAGCGCCGACCAGCCCGGTTTATCATGAAACCCACGCGCTGATGCGGGCGAACGGGCTGGTAACGGTGTGCGAGGAAGCCGCCTGCCCGAATATCGGCGAATGCTGGTCGCAACGCCACGCCACCATGATGATTATGGGCGAAATTTGCACCCGCGCCTGTAGCTTCTGCAATGTCGCCACCGGGGTTCCCCACGCGCTGGATGCCACCGAACCCGCCCGCGTTGCTGATGCGGTGGCTACCCTGGGGCTTCGCCATGTGGTGATCACCTCGGTGGACCGCGATGATTTGCCCGACGGCGGGGCTGCACATTTTGCTGCCGTGATTGCCGCCATCCGCAACGCAGCACCTGCCACCACCATCGAGATTTTAACCCCGGATTTTCTGCGCAAACCCGGTGCTATCGAAATTGTGGTGGCGGCCAAGCCGGATGTGTTCAACCACAATCTGGAAACCGTACCCCGCCTATACCCCACCATCCGCCCGGGTGCCCGCTATTTCCAGTCGCTGCGGCTGCTCGATACCGTGAAAACGCTGGATGCTTCGATTTTCACGAAATCCGGCCTGATGGTGGGCTTAGGCGAGGCCAAGCCCGAAATCGGCCAGGTGATGGATGATCTGCGGATTGCCGATGTGGATTTTCTCACGCTCGGCCAATATCTACAGCCCACGGTAAAGCACGCGGCGGTGGAGCGGTTTGTGACACCCGAGGAATTTGCGGAATACGCCGCCATCGCCCGCGCCAAGGGCTTTTTGCAGGTTTCCGCCACCCCGCTGACCCGCAGCTCCTACCACGCCGATGCCGATTTTGCGGCGCTGCGTGAGGCTCGTGCCAAAAAACTGGCTGCCTGAGCATGACAAGCTACACTGAGCGCAAGCTGGTGCCATACTCGCCGGCGCAGCTATTCGCGTTGGTCGCCGATGTTGCCAAATATCCAAGTTTTTTGCCCTGGTGTGTGGGCGCGCGCATCCGCAGTAAGATCGCTGATGAACTGGTGGCAGACCTGACCATTGGCTTCGGCCCATTCCGCGAGAGCTTTACCAGCCGCGTGACGCTAACCCCACCTGATGTCACTGGGTACTGCGCCATTCATGTAAAATACGAAAATGGCCCTTTCAAATATTTGCACAACGAATGGAAATTCACCCCGGACGCGCAAGGCTGTGTAGTGGATTTTTACGTGGATTTCGAGTTCCGTAATTTTGTTTTGCAAAAGGCCATCGGCGCGGTGTTCACCGAGGCGGTGCGGCTGATGGTGAACGCGTTTTTGAAGCGAGCAAGGGCCGTGTATGGCCCGCCGGTGAGCCTAAGCGTACCGGCAAACTTAGAATCAAATGTTGGTACGTAAATGTTTTGATCGTTATGTTGGTATATGCCAACCTTTTTGTTAACAATATCAAATCTCATAGTTCAAAGGTAATACTTACTTGAAGGTTAGTCTTTCGCGATTAAGTCAATTAAAACTCAATCGTTGGGGGCTTTTTGGATTAGCGGCCGCTGCTGCCGTTCCATCTTTGCTAGCATTAGCTGTTTTTGGCATCATTGAGACCCCTGATTCGCCCGGTTACATCAGCTTTGCTGAAGAAATACGTACGTTTGCGGTTCCGTCAGGCTCTGCTTTATTACAGTCCTCAGCATCGCCAATAAGCCTTTATAGAATAGGCGGGTTTCCAGCCTTACTGGCAATGCTTCAATCCATTCAACCTCATTATTGGCGATTACTACTGGTGCTCCTGCAAATTTTGGTGCAGTCAGTGCTTGTTATCCTGACGTATCTAACGGCATTAAAATTGTATGCGACCCCCAGATTGGCGTTGCTGGCGAGTTTTTTACCTGCCCTTGGTTTTGCTGTAGTGGCTAATATTTGTGTCCTCACTGACTCTCTTTACAGCGCCGCTATTGCTGCTGCAGCTTGTAGTCTGATTTTGAGTCCCTCTTGGCGCGGTGCGCTAATAGCAGGAATTTTGATTGCTTTCGCAACCAGCTTTCGAGAAGCAACTATTTTTTAGTGTTTGCCTACGTGCCGCTAGCACTTCTTGCGAAACGCAGACCCCTATGTATTGCTCTGTTGGTTTTACCTTGCTGGATGGTCGCAACAGCACAAATTAGCTGGAATATGTCTCGAGGTGCAGGGCCGGTTTTAACGACGAGTGCTCAGATAGTTATGGTGCAGGCTGTTCTTCCACTACTTAAGGACCATCTACCAGTATATAGTACTGATGATGCATTTGACAAAGTTGCAAATCAAACCGTTGGTATCGGAGGATACGACAAAATTTACGATTTGCAGACAACACTTTTCAAGACTTATGGATTGACTGCGCCTGAAATAGCAAAGCAAGCAACTCAACGCTATTTTAAAACTTGGATGCGTTTTCCAGGAGCCATGCTGATTACGACTTTGCAGGATTTTAGTTATCAATATCTTGCCATGCCGTTTCAACCAACGGATACTATTTCTACCTTGATGGTGTATTCAAACTGGACAAGACCTACTTTTTATCGGTTAAATATTTTGTGGCGTAATCTTATGCATGGTGATTTTGGCGCTTTACCCTGGATGTTCAATGACGTAATCATGAGATTATTTGGAACCATAATTGCAGTTTATGGTTTAATAAGCCCGTGGTTTCTTAGTAAAAATAAAATACCATCATGGGATTTACGGGCACTGTGGTGTGTGCCGGTTGGTCTAACGGGCCTCTATATGCCCGTGCATTTAGAGCCGAGATACCTTATTCCTGCGGTGCCAATAATTTGTGTCCTGGCTGCAGTGGCGTTTGCTCGTCGCCAATCTGCTGCCGAATGACACCTAAACGCTAAACTCAATAACCTCCCGCACGCGGGGGTAAATCTCAGTTGCCCAGCGTTTGCCTGAGAATACGCCGTAATGGCCAACGCCAATTTGCACATGGTGGCGCTTCAGCAGCGGGCGGATGCCGGTGCATAAATCCAGCGCTGAGGCGGTTTGCCCCAGCCCACAAATATCGTCACGCTCCCCTTCCACGGTGAACAGGAAGGTTTTTTTAATCATCTCCGGCCGCACTGGCTTGCCGCGGTACTTCAACGCGCCTCTTGGCAATTCATGGTCCATGAAAATGCGCTGCACGGTTTCGAGGTAAAATTCTGCCGGCAAATCCATCACCGCCAGATATTCATCGTAAAAGGCGCGGTGCGTATCGGCGGCGTCGGCGTCCTGCGCGGCTAGCGAGCGGTACTGTTTGAAATGCGCCGACATATGCTTGTCGAGATTCATCGAGACAAACGCCGAAAGCTGCACGAAACCGGGGTACACCCGCCGCCCGGCGCCACGATAGCGCCATGGCACCACGCCGATCATTTTTTTCTCGAACCATGAAATATCCTTGGTCTTTGCAAGTATATTCACCCTGGTCGGGTTGCGCCTGGTATCAATCGGGCCGGCCATCAGTGTCATGCTGCGCGGAGTCGCGGGATTGTTATTTTCAGCCATCACCGCCACCGCCGCCAGCACCGCCACCGTCGGCTGGCACACCCCAACCACATGGCAGCGCGGGCCCAGTTGTTCGAGGAATTTCATGATATGTTCAACATATTCATCAAACCCGAACACCCCGGCCTCAACCGGAATATCACGCGCATTATGCCAGTCAGTGATGTAAACATCGTGGTCCTGCAGTAGCACCTCAACGGTATGGCGCAGCAGCGTGGCAAAATGGCCGGACATTGGGGCGCAAAGTAAAACTTTGGGTTGCTTGCGGTCGGAATCTTTTTTGAAATGCACCAGGCTCGCGAACGGGGTCTCAAAAACCACCTCGTCCGTAACATCCACCATGGCATTGCCTACCTGCACCTGTTTGATGCCGTAGGCGGGCCGTTTATGGGTGGTGCCGGAATAGCCGAACACTTCAAACGCGGCGTTCACATGCCGCATCGCCAAGCCAAACGGCTCCTGCGGGGTCACGGTCTTCATCAGCCGGCTGGTGGTCCGCGCCATCATGCGCAGCGGGTCCATAATATCCGCCTGGGCCTGGTACATCTGGTAGATCATACGCAAATCCTAACCGCAGTCTGCGGCGTTTTCAGGGCTAATGTCGTCATCGCTAAAATAACCATTGCATTGCTTTGCTCTCGACGCTCAAATAAACATGGATTGGTTTTCACTAAAAAGAAAGGGCAAAACCGTATGACTGAGGCAACGCTGCTTATCAGCAGCAAAAATTACTCCTCCTGGTCGCTGCGCGGTTTCTTGCTGGCTCGGCTCTCGGGCATTGATTTCGTTGAAGAAAGAGTAGCCGCTGATGACGCGCGGGCGAAGGAGGAGCTGTTGATGCGCACCTCGTCTATTTTGGTGCCCTGCCTGGTTCATGGTGATGTGACGGTATGGGACACGTTGGCAATCGCCGAGTACCTTAACGAATTGTTCCCGGAAGCCGCCATGCTGCCGGCGGAGAAGGTGGCCCGTGCCCGCTGCCGCTCGATTTCGGGTGAAATGCACTCGGGGTTTGCGGCTTTGCGGTCCTCGCTGCCGATGAATTTGCGTTTTCATAAGCCAGGCTTCACCGTTTGGTCCTCGGCGCAGGCTGATATCGACCGGATCACCAGCATCTGGCGAGATTGCCTGACCACCTGGAAAGGCCCGTACCTGTTCGGCAAAAAGCCTACCATCGCGGATGCCATGTACGCGCCGGTGGTGACGCGGTTCCTCAGCTACGATGTCGTGGTTGATGATCTCTCGAAAGCCTATGGTGATACCATCATGCGTTGGGCGCCGATGAAGGAATGGGTGGCCGAGTCTCACGACGAACCACAGGAAATTATCGAACTGGATTTGGATTTTTAGATAGCTCAAAGCTCCGTCATTCCCGCCAACACGGGAATGACGTAACAGCCCGTGCCAGTTACTCTGCGGCTTTTACCCAGGGTGTCGGTGTCGGAATATCAACACCGGGGCTCTCAACGTCCACGGTACCGAAATCAGCCGGCGAAACAATTTCGAGATATTCCATATCCGGCGAATAATCGAACAGATAATGCGTAATGCCGGGCCGCTGGTGCACACAATCACCGGCGGAAACCAGATGCTCGGTGCCTTCATACATGAAACGCGCCCAGCCTTTGTTCATAATCACAATCTGAAATTCCGCGATATGCTGATGCCAGCCGGTGCCGGCTTCAGGCGGGCAATCAGGATTGGCCTTCACCAGATGGGCGATCACACGGCCGCCGGTGGCATCTTTGATGCCCAGGTCGCGGTAGAGGAAAAAATCCCGCAAACCATCGGTCCGCCAGGGCGTGTCGGTAGGTTTGACATGCGAGAACTCGTTAACGACAGGCTTATCGAGCATCGGTTTGGCTCCTTCGTTCGTGTGAAAGACGGAGAATTGTTGCATAGATAATACGCAAAGGCCAAGAAATTTTTGCGCCGCAACAATATATCACGGCGCAACCGATTAATTTTTAGGCAAATTCTAGCTAACCAACTCAGGTTAAACAGAAAAATACTTTGCGTGCCGGTTCAGCACCACAATCGCGCTGGTCGATTGCTCGGGGTGCAACTGATATTCATCCGAAAGCGACACCTCAATCCGCTCCGCCCCCAGTAATTTCAGCAACTGCTCCTGGTCCTCGATGTTCGGGCAGGCTGGGTAGCCAAACGAATAGCGCGAGCCGCGATAGGACTGGCCGAGCATTTTCTCCATGTCGCGGTCATCCTCAGCGGCAAAGCCCAACTCGGCACGAATGCGCTTATGGGTGTATTCGGCCAAGGCTTCCGCCATTTCCACTGAAATGCCGTGCAGATACAAATAATCCTGATAGCGGTTTTCCTCGAACCATTCCCGCGCCACTTCCGAGGCTCGCTGACCAACCGTGACCACTTGCAGCCCGATCACGTCGCGCTGCTCATCATTCACATCGCGGAAGAAATCGGCGATGCATTCGCCGTCATCCTTCGGTTGGCGAGGCAGGGCAAAGCGGGCCACTTCGGTCGCGCCATCTTCGGCGAACAGAATTAAATCATTGCCCTGACCGGCGGCCTTCCAATAGCCATAGGCGGCCTGCGGTTTGAGGATTTTGTCGGCCTCACATAAATCCAGCATCCGTTTCATCACCGGGCGCAATTCCTGCCGCGCCCAACCCAGGAAATCATCCAGCGACTTGCCCTGCTTGCGAAAGCCCCACTGAAACTGAAACAACGAACGCTCATTGATGAATGGCACGATGGCCTTGGTGGGGGCCTCTAATATTTTAGCGCCCCAGAACGGCGGCGTGATGGCTGGTTCTGATTGTGTCAAACGCCGGCGGCGCGCCTGGACTGCCTTCACATCCACCGGCTGGAAGGCCGCCACATCAGCGGTGCCAAGCTGGCGCTTGGTGTTTTTGGATTTTCCTTTGCGCTTTGACTGGATGACGGCCAGATAATCATCGAACGCATTCCCGGTGACCTTGTCCATCAGATGCAGCCCATCGAACGCATCGCGCGCATAGGCCACGCGGCCCGAGGCATAGGCCGCTACGCAATTATCTTCCACATAGTTGCGCGTCAGCGCGGCACCGCCCAGCATCACCGGAATCGTCAGCCCCTGGCGGGACATTTCCTCGAGGTTCTCGCGCATCACCACGGTGGATTTTACCAGCAGGCCGGACATGCCAATGGCGTGCGCCCGGTGTTCCTTGGCCGCCACCACCATATCCGCCAACGGCACCTTGATGCCGAGATTGACCACCTTATAGCCGTTATTGGTCAGGATGATATCGACGAGGTTTTTGCCGATATCATGCACATCGCCCTTCACGGTGGCGAGCACGATAATCCCGCGCTCCTCACCGGCCACGCGCTCCATCATCGGCTCCAGATACGCCACGGCAGCTTTCATCGTCTCAGCCGATTGCAGTACAAACGGTAATTGCATTTTGCCCGCGCCAAACAACTCGCCTACCACTTTCATGCCGTCCAGCAGCACGTTGTTGATGATCTCAAGCGGCTTGAGGGTTTTCAGCGCCTCGTCCAACTCATCCGACAAACCTTTACGGTCGCCATCCACAATCCGGTCCTTCAACCGGCCTTCAACCGTCTCCGAGCGTTTTTTCTTGGTCGCATCGGCCAGTTTACGGTCGGCGAAGATTTCCAGCAGCTTTTGCAGCGGATCGTAATCTTCGGTGCGGCGGTCAAAGATCAAATCCTCGCACACTTTTACTTCCTCAGCCGCAATCAAATGCAAGGGCCGGATTTTCGAGACATGCACAATCGCCCCGGTCATGCCGGCCTTCACCGCCAAATCCAGGAACACCGAGTTCAGCACGGCGCGGGCAGCGGGGTTTAACCCGAAGGAGATGTTGGACAAACCAAGAATAATTTGAATATCGGGAAATTCATCGTGGATGGCCTTGATGCCCTCCAACGTCCATTGCCCCAATTTACGATCATCCTCATTGCCGGTGGCAATGGTGAAGGTCAGCGGGTCGATCAATAAATCTGATTGCGCCAGGCCGTGCTTATGGCAGGCAAACTCCACCAGTCGGCGGGCGATGCGCAGCTTGTCGGCAGGCTCCTTCGCCATGCCCACTTCATCAATGGTGAGCGCTATCACCGCGGCGCCAAATTTCTTCGCCAGAATCAAACGTTCGGTGGCCGCGTGTTCACCATCTTCGAAATTGATCGAGTTAATAATCGGCTTGCCGCCATGCAGTTTCAGCGCCGCCTCGATGACGTTGGTTTCGGTGGAATCGATCACCAAAGGCGCATTCACCGATGAGGTGAAGCGAGTAATCACCTCGTTCATCTCGGCCACTTCATTGCGGCCTACAAAGGCGGTGCAAATATCCAGCGCATTGGAAAATTCCGCCACCTGTTCGCGGCCCACCGCCACACAGCCATCCCAATCGCCGGCCTCCTGCAACTCGCGCCATTTTTTCGAGCCATTGGCGTTGCAGCGCTCGCCGATGGAGAAATAGCTGTTTTCCTGCCGCAGCGGCGTCGCGCCATACAGGCTGGCGACCGATGGCACCCAGAGGGGCTTGCGCAACACTGGCTCCGGGCGGGGTTGGCCCAAGCGTTTCAGCATCGCATCCAGCGCCTCGATATGCGGGATGGAGGTCCCGCAACAGCCGCCAATCAGGTTGACCCCATCTTCCACCACGAAGCGTTCCACCCAGCTTGCCATTTCCGGCCCGGCCAGCGGGTAGTGGGTTTTGCCGTCCACCAGCTCCGGCAGTCCAGCGTTCGGCTGCACCGAAATCAGGCCGGGCCAATTTTGGGACAGGTAGCGCACATGCTCAGCCATTTCCTGCGGTCCGGTGGCGCAGTTCAGCCCGATCATCGGCACATCGAGTGCGTGGATGACGGTTGAGGCGGCGGCAATATCCGGCCCTACCAGCAAGGTGCCGGTAGTTTCAACGGTCACCTGCACGAAAATCGGAATATCCGACTTCGCCTCAAGCCGCGCCCGCTTCGCGCCGTTCACCGCCGCTTTAATCTGCAAGGTGTCCTGACAGGTCTCAATGAGAATCGCATCCACGCCGCCCGCGATGAGGCCTTGCGACTGTTGATACAGCGCAAATTCCAGCGGGTCATAGGCAATATTCCCCAGGCTCGGCAGCTTGGTGCCCGGCCCGATGGAGCCCACCACATAGCGAACCCGCCCATCGGTGAAACTCTCAGCCGCTTCGCGGGCCAGTTCCCCGGCGATTTTATTGATCTCGAAATGGCGGTCCTGGAGGTCGAACTCCGCCAAAGTGATCGGCGAGCCGCCAAAGCTGTTGGTCTGCACCATGTCTGACCCGGCGGCGAAATAGCCGCGGTGGATGTCACGCACGAGATCAGGGCGGGAAAGATTCAGCACTTCCGTGCAGTTTTCCTTATCCCAATAGTCTTTCTCAACATCGAGCGTGAGTGCCTGGACGCGCGAGCCCATGCCGCCGTCACATAACAGAACATGGTGTTGCAGAGCTTCAAGAAGATGTGGCTTGGTCATGCCTGTCAGATACACCGGAAACGCCCTATGTCCAGAGAATGACCAGTTCGACAGATATGCGTATTGAGATTGTGATGGGTGGTTCGCCGCGTGCCACCGATGCTATTTTGGCGGAAGCTGGCCATGAACCCCCATCAGGCAACTACGCAATCACCTTCGCACGAGGTAAGCCAGGGCATATCATTGGCTGCACTTGCTGCACGCCGCGCAGCCCGGTGGCCGACGCCCTGACCGCCATGTTCCGTGCCCGCGCTACTGGCAAAGCGCCGTTTTTCAAGCGCGTGGTGGTGCTGGCCTCACCGGAAGGTGAAGCCGTGGTGCGGGATGCTGTGGTGAACGACGTGCTGAGCGCTGCCCGCTACCGTTTATAGGGCCTGTTCCGTGCGTGTTGTATCCTCATGGTGCCGCCGTTCTTCCGCCTCAGCCGCCAGCTTTTTGTAACTTCGGCGGCTGAACGGCAGCATCGCTACGTACATAATGCCCACCAACGCGCCCGCCGCGTAGGGGTCGGCGATCAAAACGGCGACGAAAATCACCACCCCCAGCAATAACGGCAGCACGCTGGCGGTGGGTACCTTGAAGTTTTTGAAGCTCCACACCGGCAGGGTGGAAACACACAGCAGCGCCACCGCCACCAGAATGCCGCCGGAAAACAGCGGAAATGCAACGGCATCGCGTAGCCATATCCAATGGGCTTTATCCGCCTCCAGCCCGACAAAGAGCGGAAACAACGCCAATATCGCCCCCGCCGGCGCCGGGACGCCGGTGAAGAAATTATAGGCAAAGGCCGCCGGCGGTGCGGTTTCCAATGCCGCGTTAAAGCGCGCCAGCCGCAGCGCCATGGCCGAGACATACATCAGGGTCGGCAAAAACCCGATCGCCCCCCAATCCTGCAACGACCACATGTAAAGCACGAACCCGGGGGCCACGCCAAAGCACAGAAAATCCGCCAGGCTGTCGAATTCAGCGCCGAAGCGCGACGTGGCTTTGAGCAACCGCGCCAGCCGGCCATCCAGCCCATCAATGACCCCTGACACCGCAATCGCGATCACCGCACTGCCAAACTTGCCATCCATCGCCAGCCGCACCGATGATAGCCCGATACATAACCCCATCAGGGTCATCAGGTTGGGCAGCATCCGGTTGAAGCTCTGGCCGGTGAGGCGGGGGCGGCGAGGTGGGCGGCGGCGCATGGTGTTGCTCATGGAGCCAGTCTCATGCGGCCGGGGGCAACTCAGCGATGACGGTTTCGCCGCCGATCATCCGCTGGCCCACTGCCACCAACGGCACGGTGCCTTCGGGCAAATACAAATCGGTGCGGCTGCCAAAGCGAATGATCCCGAACCGCTCACCCGCAGCCAGGCTCTGGCCTTCCTTCACGTCGCACAAAATCCGCCGCGCGATCAGCCCGGCGATCTGCACTACCGCAATCTCATGGCCAGACGGCAGCTTCATCGCCAGGGCGTTGCGTTCGTTGTCGTCGGAGGCTTTGTCCTCAGCTGCGTTGAGGAACTTGCCGGCGCGATAGGCAATGCGCGTGACGGTTCCGGCGATCGGGGCACGGTTCACATGAACATCCAGCACCGAGAGAAAAATCGCCACGCGGGGGCGCAAAATTTCACCGAGCCCAAGCTCAACCGGCGGCACAGCTTGTTCAATGCTCACCACCAGCCCGTCCGCCGGGGCCAAAAATACGTTGCCGCGCGGTGGCGCCACGCGTTCCGGGTCGCGGAAAAAATACAGGCAGAACAGCGCAAAAATCAGCCCTGCCCAAGCCAGCGGATGCCAAAAAAGCAGCCCTAGACATGCCACCGCAATGCCACCCGCGATAAACGGGTACCCGGCTTTATGCGGCGGCGCGAAGGCTGATTTGATGCTCTCAAAAATATCCATAGTTACTCATTAACCTTTTGGCTGCGGAAGCGCGAATGCCTGGCCCGGATAGATCAGGTTCGGGTCCCGGATTTGCTGCGAATTCGCTTTGTAAATGAGGGTGTACATGTTGCCATGGCCATAAACATGGCGGGCAATCACCCATAAATTGTCTCCCGGCGCGATGACGATATGTCCATTGGCTACGGCATTGGCCAGGGTTTCCAGCGCGAACGGTGCTCTGACAATGACGTTTTTGTCCACCACTGTAAGCGTTCCGCTGGTCGCCGGAACTTGCGCCGATATATGCCATGTGCCGTCGGCCCCGGTGGTGGCGTAGCCAAGCGGCACACCATCCAGCGACAACGCAACCTGATCGCCCGCCGGGGCAGTGCCCGAGAATATGGCATGGCCCTCGGCGTCATAATCCACTGTGCCGATCCCCAGTGTGCCTGCCTGCGGCCCCTGACCAGAGACCACTTTCGAGCCGCTTGGGCCGGAGAGCACGGTGAGTGTCTGACCATTGGGACCATTGGCCACATCCACCGAGGCGCTGACAGTGCCGGGAACAATCTGGCCGTTCGGCAGTTTTTCAGAGAGTGATAACTGCTGAGGCCCTGGGGCGAGCGGGCTTTGCAGCACGAAGGCGAACGCCCCGTGCGCATCGGCAGTGGCGGTCCCGATAACATTATCGCCACTTTTCACAGTCACCTCGGCGCCAGGCTCTGCCCGTCCGGCGATCACGGTATTCCCCGAAGAATCCACGCGTACCACGTCAAATTCCGGAGCCACCGGGGCAGGTGCTGCCGCCACCGCTGCGGGGGCTGGGGGAGGAGCTTTGGCGGTTGGTTGCAGGGTAGGTTTCGAGCCAAGGTAATACAGGCCACCCACGGCACCCAGCGCCACCAATATAAGGATGACGATACCTGTTTTAGAACGCGCGTCCTGAGCCATGTCGAATCCCAACCTTGCTTGCCACATTAACGTCAGCCTGCCACGAAGCGGCGAACTGCGAAAGCGAACCGATGAATGAAGTTGTCATGAGTAGTTATTCTGTCACTGTTTTCTGCGGGTCTTCCGCTGGTGTCGACCCCTTGTACGCTGCCAATGCCAAAGAATTGGGCGAAGGGCTAGCTAGACATGGCATGAACTTGGTGTTTGGTGGCGGTAATGTTGGTCTTATGGGGATCACTGCCAGTGCTGCGCTGGCGGCGGGCGCCCATGTAACGGGCATTATCCCGGATTTTCTGCGGCAGCGTGAAGTTGAATTCCATGGCCTGTCTGAGCTGATCGTCACTGATTCGATGCACACCCGCAAACGCCGCCTGTTCGCCTTGGGTGATGCTTTCGTGGTGCTGCCGGGTGGGCTTGGTACCTATGATGAAACTTTTGAGATACTCACCTGGAAACAGCTCGGGCGGCACAATAAGCCAATTATCCTGTGCGACGTGCTCGGCTGGGCGCAACCCTTCCTTGCAATGATCACACAAGCGGTGGAACGCGGCTTCGCGCGGCCTAATGTGCTGGAGATGTTCGAGATGCAGCCCAGCGTCGCGGCAACCTTGGCGCGGCTGAACCAGCTTCGCAGCGAATATTTCCAGAGCTAACCGGCGGTATCGCGAAAGTAAGGTTCAACCACCCCCTTCAGCTTCATGGTCATCGGGTTGCCCTTTCTGTCAACCGATTTACCAAGACTGACCCGAACCCAGCCTTCCATGACGTTATATTCCTCAACGTTGGTTTTTTCGACCCCGTTGAACCGGATGCCGATGCCACGTTCCAGAATGGCCTCGTTGAAAAAAGGGCTTTTGGGGTCGATCGAGAGGTGATCCGGCGGTGTTTCGGCGTTTTCTGGCGTGTTTTCGGTCATGTTATTGGCTCACAGCATTTTTTTGATAGCGCGGGAAAGTTTGGTGGACCAGCTGGCGGCCGGGGCATCGGCCAGCGCAACGGCAGGCAGGGTGGCGATGGTTTTGCCATCCAGCGTGTAATTGATGGTTCCGAGCACCTCACCCTTGGTCACGCCGTTGCTGACATCGGTCGTGTAGGTCACCGCGTGCTGGACATGCCCGGCAGCATCCGTCGGCAGGGTGATAACACTGGCCTGGGCAACACCCACCGCCACCTGCCCGGCATCCAATGCGGCGCTTTGCAGGGTATCAATCTGGGTTCCGGGACTGGCGAGGGTTACGTCGGTGAAGAATTTCTCACCGTAATTGAGGATTGATTCAATCGCGGCTGTGCTGTCGTGCCAGGTTGGTCCGCCCATCACCACTGCGATCAACCGGCGACCGCCACGAACGGCGGTAGCGTCGATGCAGTGGCCGGATTCATCGGTCAGGCCGGTTTTCATGCCATCCACGGTGGGATCATGCGCCAAAACCGGGTTCCAGCTCGCCTGGGTGATGTTATTGAAACTGTAGCTTTGCTGCTTTGAGATATCGAGAAATTCCGGTTCATCCTGCAAAATAATGCGGCTGAGTTTGGCGACATCCATGGCTGTGGTATGCATCGCCGGGTCGGGCAGGCCGGTGGGGTTGGTATAGACCGTGTTGGTCAGCCCTAAATCAGCCGCGTCCTTGGTCATCATCTGCACAAAAGTGCCCTGGCTGCCGGCAATCTGCTCGGCCAGCGCGGTTGCTGCATCGTTGCCCGAATCAATAATCAGCCCGTGCAACAACTGGTCCACGGTCACAACTGAGGTCGTGTCGATAAACATCCGAGATCCACCGGCGTGCCAGGCGGCGGGGCTGACCGGCACGGTCTGGTCCAGTTTCAGGCTGCCGTGATGCAGGGCCTGGTAGGTGATGTGGGCGGTCATCAGCTTGGTCAGGCTGGCCGGGGCTACCTGCAAATTTGGCGCCGCTTCGGCCAGAATGGCGCCGGTCGTGGCGTCCATCAGGACGTATGAGGTCATGTCCGGCAGGGTTGGCGGGGCGGGGGTGTTTTTGTCAGCGGTCGGCGAATCCGGCACCGGCACCGGCCCGGTCGGCATCGGCGTGGCTGTCGCTTTTTCGGGGTCAGCCCCCCCGGCACCCTTGGTTGCGCTAACGGCGGCATGGGGTTTGGCGTGCATTTTAGCGGCTTGGGCTGAAAAAGGGGCGGCGATGGTAGCGCCAATGGCGATGGTGGCCAGCAAAGTGCGTTTGATGCTTGTGTTCATCGGCATGGTTAGTCCTCGGCTAGAAAGCAAATCCGGGCCCTCTGTGCACCCATTTCTTGACAAGCCGCAAGCACCGGGCTTGATGCCGTTGACTGCCCGACGGGCAGGCGCCCGTGACTCATGAACAATTATTATTAACAAGGCCAACCTGGTGAAACGTCCGCAGCAACATTCGACCTTGGTCGATAATGTAAAAACCATCATATATGCGGGCCTGATCGCCGTGGTGATCAGAACCTTCCTGTTTGAGCCGTTTTTCATCCCCTCGGGCAGCATGGTGCCCACATTACTGGTGGGTGACTACGTGTTTGTGGAAAAATTTGCCTATGGGTATTCGCATTTTTCCTTGCCTTTTTCCCCGCCGCTGTTTTCAGGGCGAATTCCCCATTGGAGCCCCAAGCGTGGCGACGTGGTGGTGTTCCGCCTGCCGCGCGATACCTCGGTTGATTACGTCAAGCGGGTGATTGGTTTACCCGGTGACACCATTCAGGTGACGCAAGGGCAGCTTTATATCAACGGTCAGGAAGTGCCCCGCACCGACGATGGTGACTACACCGATACCAGCGGCGGTGGCCCGGTGGTGATGCGCCGTTACACTGAGACCTTGCCGGGCGGCAAGGTCCATTCAATTCTGAAAGCCACTGACCAAGGTTTTTTCAATAATACGCAGGTTTATACCGTACCCCCCGGCGATATGTTCATGATGGGTGACAGCCGCGACAACAGCCTGGATTCCCGCGTGCTGGACGACGTGGGCTATGTTCCGATTGAAAATGCGCTCGGGCCAGCCACGGTTATTTTCTTCTCGATCGATTTACAAAACCCCTGGTATGAATTCTGGGATTGGCCGTTTGAGATCCGTTGGGACCGGCTGTTTCATACGATTTCATGAAGCGCGCACCAGCAAAATCTGGCGACGATGTGGCGGAGATTTTGTTGGGGCATAAGTTTGCCCAACCGAAATTACTCACTGAAGCGCTCACCCACCGCTCGGCGGCGGGCGCTAAGGGCCATGGTTCGAACGAGCGTCTGGAGTTCATCGGCGACCGGGTATTGGGGCTCATTGTCGCGGAATGGCTGATCGAGCGTTTTCCACAGGAGCGTGAAGGCGCTTTAGGCCCACGTTTAGCCGCTTTGGTATCGCGCCCTGCGCTCACGGTGATCGCAGAAACCCACGGCCTCGCCGCGTTGCTCGCGGTGGCGCCCGGCGAATCCAAACGCGGGGTGCGCGAACGCTCAACCGTGCTGGCCGATGCGCTGGAAGCCTTAATCGGGGCACTTTATCTCGATGGGGGTCTGGGGGTCGCGCGGGACTTCGTCCGCCGGGTGATGGCCGATGTGGTGGACAAGCAATTTCTGCCGCCAAAAGACCCCAAAACCGCTCTGCAGGAATGGGCGCTCAAGCGCGCTTTGGCGCTGCCCGCCTACGAAGTTCTCGAACAAACCGGCCCATCTCACGCCCCTAGTTTTATCATCAGGGTGATGGTGGGAGACGCCAGCGCCACCGGTGCGGCGGGCTCAAAACGTGCGGCCGAGCAGGAAGCTGCCACGGCCTTATTAGGAATTTTACCACCATGAACGAGATCACGCGCTGTGGGTTTATCGCCATCATCGGCGCACCCAACGCCGGCAAATCCACGCTTCTGAACCGTTTGACCGGCGCGAAACTCTCGATCGTGACGCCGAAGGCGCAAACCACGCGGGCCCGGGTGCTGGGCATCCTCATGCGCGGCACCGCGCAGGTGTTGCTGGTGGACACGCCGGGCATTTTTTCCCCCAAACGCCGGCTGGACCGCGCCATGGTGGCGGCGGCCTGGGGTGGTGCGGATGAGGCGGATCACGCGCTGCTGATTGTGGATTCCAAGTCCGGCATGACCAAAGCGGTGCAGGATATTGCTGAACGCCTGGGGTCCACGGGGCGGCGCATCAGCCTGGTGTTGAACAAAACTGATCTCGTCGAGCGGCCAAACCTGCTGCCGTTGGCAGAGGCTTTGGCAAAGCTGACAAATTTCGAGCAGGTGTTCATGGTGAGTGCTGCCAACGGCGATGGTATCGAGGCATTGCTGGATTTTTGCGCCGCGACGGTTCCGCTAGGTCCGTATTTGTACCCGGAAGATGATCTGACAGATTTGCCGGACCGCCTGCTGGCTGCCGAAATTGTACGCGAGCAGATATTTTTGCAGACCCGCGATGAGGTGCCTTACGGTACCACCGTTGAGACGGAGAGTTTTGTTGAGCAAAAAGATGGCTCGGCGCGGATCGAAGCGGTTATTTATGTGGCGCGGGCAGGGCATAAAGCAATTTTGATTGGTGCCGGTGGTGCGCGGATTCGTGATATCGGCGCGCGTGCCCGACGGGAGTTGAGCGCGCTGCTGGAGCGCAAAACCCATTTATTTTTGCGTGTGAAGGAGCGCCCCGGCTGGGATGAGGAAGCGGCGCGCATCCGGGCTACGGGGTTGAATGATCCCAGTGTCTGATCGGCGCTGGCTTTGGCATATCGCGGCGCTGCTGATCTATGCCGCGTGTGCTATTATCTACATCGACCATGGTGAGTCACTTTTCACTAAAATTTCTGGCTCAGGCTCAGACCCTTTCATTTTCATCTGGGATTTCGCCTGGTGGCCGTGGGCGATCGCGCATCACCAGAATTTGCTCCACACAGATTTACTTTGGGAGCCTCTGGGCGTTTATCTGGGTTGGATCACCTCGATCCCCCTGCTGGCGATCCTGGGCAGCCCGTTAACGCTGCTATTCGGCCCAGTTTTCACCTATAATGTCTTTATCATTTGTGCGCCGATACTGTCCGCCTGGATGGCCTATTTTTTATGTCTGAAAACTACCCAAAGCCCGCTGGCCGCATTGTTCGGCGGTTATCTCTTCGGCTTTTCTACCTATGAAATGGCGCAGGAAACCGCCGCGCTGAATTTGAATTTCACCGCGTTTATCCCGGCCTTGCTACTTGTTATTATTATGCGTCTGCGTGATGAATTAAAACGCTGGCAGGTAGCATTGCTCGCGGGGCTTATTTTAGCAGCGCAGTTTTTTATCTCGATCGAGATTTTTGCTCTGATATTCATATTTGGTGGCGTCGCTTGGTTATTCGCCATGCTGTATCTGGCTGAGCAACGCGCAAAATTGCGGCGTCTGTTTATTGATGCCCTGACAGCAGCTCCTTTGGTAACCATTTTAGTATCGCCATTTCTGGTCTCGATGCTGAGCCACCTGTCTTATGTGCATCTACCCGACGCCTGGCCGTATTATTTTACGATTGACTTTTTAAATATATTTATGCCCGGTCACATCAACCTCATCGGAGGCTCCTGGTTTCCATGGCTATCTAAACATTATTTCGAGGATTTTCAGGAGCAGGATGGCTATATCGGTTTACCGCTATTGATCATCCTCTATTTGTTTTTCAGAAAAAACATGGCCATCGGCCTACCGCGCTTTTTGTTTGTAACGCTGACAAGTTTTATATTATTCAGCTTTGGGCCGCAGCTTTGGGTCGGCGGTGTTTACACAACACTCGGCCTACCCTGGGCACTGATCATGAAACTGCCGTTGTTGTCATCGGCCCTACCGTGTCGGTTTTCGCTGTTCGTATCGCTAACGGTTGCGCTGATTGCCGCCATGTGGATAGCCCGGAGCCTACGTACAGGCAGACAAAGTTGGATAATTTTCATGGGGCTACTGGCGTGCCTTGCCCTGCTGCCAAGCTATCATTCATGGATTGATATTCCGGAAGTAAATTTTTTTAAACCTGGCCGTGTCATCGCGGCGCTAGGGCCGGATGCCCAAATTCTCATTATCCCGTCGGGAATTAACGGGCCGTCCTCCTACTGGCAGGCAGAGAGTGATTTTGCGTTTCATCAAACTGGCGGATATCTGGGCTTCGCACCGGGGCCCATGCAGCCTGATCAGGCAGTACAGGATTTTTATTTGTTGGGTATGCATACCGATCACCTGGACGCACTAAAATCATATTGCTGGCAGACGAGAACGCAATATATAGTTGTAGCACCGGGAACACCTCCTGATGTTGCGGTGGGCCTTACCAAACTGAATTGGCCTACGAAAAAAATCGATGATGTGACCATCGTCACTGTGCCACCAAAAACCTGAAGGATATGTTGCAAGTGATGCCATTGGTTTCCATCGTTGTTCCATGCTTCAATGAGGAAGCCGGGATTGCAACTTTTTATACCGTGCTCGACGCAAGCCTTCGATCGGTTGCTGGTATCAACTGGGAAATACTTTGCGTTGATGATGGTAGTGCCGATGGCACGTTAGCTGCCTTACTGGCCTTGGCCGCCCACGATCCGCGCATGAAAATCGTCGAATTGTCTCGTAATTTCGGGAAGGAGGCGGCTTTAACAGCCGGGTTGGATGCAGCGCGGGGGGATGCGGTGATCCCGCTCGACGCTGATTTGCAGGACCCTCCCAGCTTGATCAGCGTTATGATCGAAGCCTGGCAAGCCGGCGCGGAAGTTGTGCAGGCACGCCGGGTTGATCGCTCGCACGACAGCCTGATGAAACGCCAAACAGCCACCTTGTTTTACCGATTGCATAATCGTCTCTCGAAGATAAAAATCCCCGAGAATGTTGGAGATTTCAGGCTGATGGACCGCGCTGTTGTCAATGCGCTCAAGCGGCTTCCGGAGCGCCAGCGGTTCATGAAAGGCTTGTTCGCCTGGGTTGGGTTTCGCACCGTGACCATCGACTACGCGCGGGCCGAGCGGGCTTCAGGGGCCACGAAATTCTCGGGCTTTGCATTATGGAATTTTGCACTTGAAGGCTTTACCAGTTTCAGTACGGCGCCATTAAAGGTCTGGACATACCTGGGAGGTATCAGCGCCATAGCCACTTTTGCCTATGGCTTTTATATCGTTCTTCGTACCGTATTTTTTGGCATTGATGTTCCCGGCTACGCCTCATTGCTTGTGGCGGTGCTATTTTTTGGCAGTATTCAACTTATAAGTATTGGCCTGCTTGGCGAATATATCGGCCGGATTTATGTCGAGACGAAACAGCGACCCGCTTACATCATCCGTAAAATATATAGCGGCCCGGAGGGCACATGAAGCCGCCGGTGGCGGCAGCCCTTGGCCGCTAGGGCGTTTCGCCTTACCATTAGTCTGATATCAACATCTTGGGTTGTCATCATGCGGATTAGTGTTGTTCAAATGTCGCCCGGCGCCGACAAAGCTGCCAATATAGCGCAGGCTCGCGCGCTGATCGCGCGCGCCGTAGCCGCCGACCGGCCGGACCTCGTCGCATTGCCCGAAATTTGGACCTGCCTGGGCGGTACACGCGCCGAGAAATTCGCCGCCGCCGAGGTGCTGCCAGTTGCTGGGGCAGGTGGTGAGGGTGGTGAGGCGTATGAAAGCCTGCGCCAGATGGCGCTGTCTCATAAAATCACCCTGCATGGTGGTTCACTAGGCGAACTTGACGGCGAGCGGCTGTATAACACAACGGTGGTCTTTGGGCCCGACGGGACCGAACTTGCCCGTTATCGTAAAATCCATTTGTTCGACATCACTACCCCTGATGGCCAGGGTTACCAGGAAAGCGCCACGTACGGCGCGGGCGACAAAATCGTGCTGGTGAACATCGGCGGGTTTAAAGTTGGTCTGGCCATTTGTTACGATTTGCGGTTTGCCGAAATATTTTTGGCGCTGCGCCGACAAGGCGCTGAATTGATCTTGCTTCCCGCCGCCTTTACCTTGCAAACCGGCAAGGACCATTGGGAGGTTTTGCTGCGGGCCCGTGCGATTGAAACCCAGTGTTGGATTGCCGCTCCCGCTTGCACCGGGGCGCACCATGAGGCCACCGGTGAGGCGCGCTACACCTTCGGCCATTCGCTCATTGCCGACCCGTGGGGACATATCATTGCGAAAGCCTCCGACGGTCTGGGCTGGGCCACCGCCAGCATCGACAAAGGGTTTATGGAGCGCGTGCGAACCGACATGCCGATGATGCAGCATCGGAAATTAGCGTGACAACGGTTGCCTTCGTCGCCGCGCAAACTGAAATCGCCATCGCCGCCCGCCATCGGCTCACCAATGTCTATGGCGACACCACGCCCGAAACCTCTGATATTATTGTCGCCCTGGGTGGCGACGGGTTGATGCTGGAGTGTCTGCATCGGGTACTGGGCACCAACAAGCAGGTGTACGGCATGAATTGCGGTTCGGTCGGCTTCCTGATGAATGAATTTTCTGAAGCGAACTTATGGGACCGGCTGGCGCGCGCTCAGGCCAGCATTCTGCACCCGCTGCGGATGCACGCCATCACCGCCTCGGGTGTGGTCGAGGAGGCGCTGGCGTTGAATGAAGTGAGCTTGCTACGGCAACTCCGCCAGGCGGCGAAAATCCGCATCACGGTGGATCAGCGCGAGCGTTTGGCGGAATTGATCTGCGACGGCGTGCTGATCTCAACGCCTGCCGGCTCAACCGCGTATAACCTCTCAGCACACGGCCCCATCATTCCGCTTTCGGCCAATTTGCTGCCGCTGACACCTATTTCGGCATTTCGGCCACGCCGCTGGCGTGGTGCGTTATTGCCTTCAACGGTGGAGGTGTTGTTTGAAATTCTGGAGCCCGGCAAACGCCCGGTGGCGGCAGTGGCGGATTTTACCGAAGTTCGCAACGTGGTTTCAGTGGCGGTCAGTGAAGACCGCAGTATTAGCGCCACAGTATTATTCGACCCCGACCGCGCCCTATCCGAGCGCATCATCACAGAACAATTTACGGTTTAAATGGCTCAACATTATTACATCGTGACCTGGGATCAACTGCACCGCGACGCGAAGGCGTTGGCCTGGCGCCTGCACGAAAAAGGCCCCTGGGCCGGCATCGTCGCCATTACCCGCGGCGGGCTGATCCCCGCCGCCATCATCGCCCGTGAGTTGGAATGCCGCTTGGTTGAGAGCGTCTCGATCGCCACCTATGACGATGAGAGCTTAGGCAAGGCGCAAGTCACTAAATATCCCGCCGCTGCCGGTGATGGCACTGGCTTTTTAATCATCGATGATCTGGTTGATACCGGCACCACCGCGAAGCTGGTGCGCAGCTTACTGCCCAAGGCGCATTTTGCCACAGTTTACGCCAAGCCGGCGGGCAAACCGGTGGTTGACACATTTATCACCGAAGTCAGCCAGGATACCTGGATATTATTTCCCTGGGATACCGAGCCGCAATTTATCGCACCTCTGGCCCGTACGGTGAAGTAGCGGGCCTAATTCCCCATCGCCGCCCGCATGAATCGGGCTTTTAGCCGCGGCATCCGTTCAACAGCGGCCAGACCCAGGTCGCGTGCCAGCCGAATTGCGGGGTTGTTGGTTGAGAATAAGCGGTCCAGCAGGTCAGTCGCGGCCAGCATGGTCATGTTGGCCGGCCGGCGAGCGGCCTGATAAGCAGCCAGTAAGCCTGTGTCACCTAGGTCTGTAACGGCGGGGTCTGTGAGAATATCGGCCAATGCCTGAACATCGCGCAGCCCAAGGTTAAGCCCCTGGCCTGCAATCGGGTGCACACCATGTGCGGCGTCGCCCACTAAAACCAGCCGGGTGGCGGTGTAGCGGGCCGCATACATGGCCGAGAGCGGGTAGGTCCAGCGTTTGCCAATTAGTTGAATGCGGCCAAGTTGCGGCCCCAACCGGCGCGCGACTTCCTTGGTAAAACGGTCAGCGTCTAATATGTGCAGGCGGTTGGCAATATCGGTTTTGTCGGTGAATACGATGGCGGACATGTGTGGATGTTCTGCCGAAGCGCTCATCGGCAACTGTGCAAAGGGTCCGCCTGGCAGAAAATGCTCAAGCGCCACACCATTGTGCGGCTTTTCGTGCGCAATGGCACACACCACGCCGGATTGATGATACGGCAGGCGCGTCACCGGGATACCGGCCTGCGCCCGGATTTGGCTGTTGCGGCCATCAGCGGCAACTACCAGTTGGGCGTTGAAGCTTGTGCCATTTTTAAGGGTGATTGTTACACCCTCTGCACTGCGCGTGACATTCGCTTCATCTGGTGCAAACAGCGTTATGTTGGGGTTGCTGTGCAGTTTTTCATTGATCGCGATCCTCAAAGCCCGCGCTTCGATAATCCAGCCAAATGGCTCGTCGCCAACCTGCGTATGGTCAAATTGCAGGCTCAACGGCGAGGGGGGGCGCCCTGGCTTACCGTCTGTGACCTTGATATTCAAAATTGGGCAGGGGGTGAATGGCAGGGCATCCCACAACCCGGTCTCATCGAGCAGCCGCTTGCAGCCGGCAGCGATCGCGTAGGCCCGGCCATCAAAATGCGGATGTTCCATCGGGGGCAAAGCGGCTTTATCGATCAGCGCCACTTGCTTGCCGCCGGTTGCAAGAGCACAAGCCAGTGCCCCGCCGACCGGGCCAGCACCGATGATTGCAACATCGTAGTCCATAATTTTTTCCATGGGCATAATCTGGCAGGAGTTGGCATAAGCGCAAGAGATATCGGGGAGGGCAAAAGCCTCGTTTCTCTTTGAGAATAAATAGATACTTCAAAGAAACGCGCTTACGGGCTTGTTTTGTAATGAATTCCCCCAATTCCTGTTTGCCTAAATTCTAAGCATTTTTCCGCCCGTCAAATGAGCATGGTCGTCTAGATGACTTCTGGTTAACCCCGGCGACTCGCTTGCCGGGGGTTTTCATGGATTTGGCATAAAAGGTGCAAGACAAACCGTTGAGGCAAAGCGTCCGAAAAGCGCGCTTGCGTCTTTGTGCAACACACGGCTGGGAACAGTGGAGACGATAGTATGATAGTTCAAGCATTACCGGGCAATTGGCTCGATACAGGCGACAATGCCTGGCAGCTGACCGCTGCGACCTTTGTGGGCATTATGAGCATTCCAGGCCTCGCTCTGCTTTACGGCGGTGCGGTCAAGAAAAAATGGGCGGTTAACTCCGCTTTCATGGTGTTTTACGCATTCTCGGCAGTGCTGATCGTCTGGGTCCTTTGGGCCTATAACATGTCATTTGGTAAGCCTTGGTTCCAGGTTCCGGGTGGCCTTGGCGCGTTCATCGGGCATCCTGATCCGACAACCTCAGCGTATAACATGGAAAAAGAGGCGATCATTCCCTCAGCCGCCGCCGCTATGCCAGCCCTTGGCTATGGCCAGGCCACGATGGTGTATTTCCAATTTGTGTTCGCGGCCATCACGCCGATCATTCTGGCGGGCGCCATTCTGGGTCGCATGAGCTTCAAAGCCTGGGTCATTTTCGTGCCGCTGTGGACAACCTTCATCTATTCTGTCGGCGCCTACTCATTGTGGGGTGGCGGTTGGCTGGGTTCGTTGGGCGTGGTCGACTATTCCGGTGGTTACGTCATTCATTTGGCCTCTGCATTCTCCGGCTTTACGGCTGCCGCTGTCATCGGCCCGCGTTTGCCGCGTGACCGTGAGAGCTTCCACCCGAACTCGCTCCTGATTACCTTGGCTGGCGCTGGCTTGCTCTGGCTCGGCTGGTCCGGCTTCAACGGTGGTGACCCGTTCACTGCAAACGCTGACGCTGGCGTCGGTGTGCTGAACACCCACACCGCCACCGCTGCGGCGCTACTGACCTGGGTTGTGTGTGACGTTCTCGCATACGGCCGTCCTTCCATTCTTGGTGCTGTTAACGGCATGATCACCGGTCTCGTCGCCATTACTCCGGCGGCTGGTTACGTGAACGGAACCGGGGCCATCATCCTGGGTGTTTGCGCCGCGTTGCTGCCTTGGATGACCTGGAATTGGCTCGGCAAGACTGCATTGTTCCGTAAGGTCGATGACGTGCTCGGCGTTATCCATACCCATGGTGTTGCCGCGTTGGTCGGCGGTATCGGTACCGGTATCCTTGCGGACCCCAGCATGATCGAGTGGTATGGCACCAACAAGGACGCCTTCAGCGTTCAAGGCTGGTGGTATGGTAACTTCCACCAGGTTGTGCTGCAGATCTACGGTGCCGCCTTCATCATCGTGTTCAACGTGATCGGCACCTTTATCCTGCTCAAGCTGATCGGCCTGTTTGTCAGCCTGCGCTTTGATGATGAAACACTGCTCATTGGTGACGACGCGGTGCATGGTGAAGAAGCCTACGCGATTTACTCCGATGGTCAGAAAATTCCTGTGATGGGTGATTAATCTCTGATAAATCCGCTGCGTCTTTCGAGATGCAGCGGATTTTCGCGCCATTGAACAAAAACCCCTGTCCGTTTATGCGGGCAGGGGTTTTATTTTGCCAGGTTTAATGGTTGGCCGCGCCCTAAAATGTCTCTAAATCGCCGGCGGGATGATGCTCTTGCGGATTTTGGTGGCCTTGCAAGCGCCAGGCCAGCTCAGACAATGTTACGGCACTCAGGGCCGCACGAGAATTGATCAACCATCCCGGCGGCACAGCGTGACCGAGCGAGAGAAAAAATACCGCCAAAACATTCAAGCGCTGTGAGAGCAAGTCAAGCATCTGCACATTGCGATGGCACTGCGGGTCGTCAGCCAGCCGCATCAACGACGGGCTGAGTGTGGATTGTAGTTGCTCGGTGAACTGACCAAGCTCGGAAAGTTCGTCACTGACAGCGCTGAGCAGCGTGATTAGCGGCGTCTCAACAATGCTCAATGGGGACGCCAATGGTTTCATGGATCTTTAGCCTTTGTTAAAATAATTCAAGTGAACCACAGGGCGTTGGTGGCTTAGCCACAGCAAAATCACGTCCAGGCCGTTGCATCGTTTGCTCCAAACCGATGAGAACCTGCCTCGCCCTGCCTGAAACGGGCCAAAATTGAATACGCCGCCCTTGAGTGCCGCGCAGGCTGCCGCCCACGATCGCAATACCCTCGGCACGAAGAAACCTCTCAGCGAAAGCCGCGTTCAGATCGCCGATATCAGTGAGGCCTTTAATCATCCGGGCACCTCCGAATAATTTTGCCTGCAGCCGGCGCCGGTCAGCGCCTTTTTGCAGCAGGCCATTTACCAGCAACTCCATCGCATGTACGCCCTGACGCACCGCCGCGCCACTAGGTTCAACTTGCCGACTATCAACGCCCGGTAATAAAAAATGGTTCATTCCGCCGAGTCCAGCCAGCGGGTCCCACAGGCAGGCGGCGACGCAGGATCCGAGGATCGTGGTGAGCTTGGTGCGCGGATCTCCATCGACCTGATACTCACCTTGTACGATGTTCAGGCAGCGTTCGTCAGGCAACGGCAGGTTGGTCGCCATCCTATAAGCTCCCGTCGTTACGAAATTTACGAGCTATAAAATTCATCCCACATTCTCCCGGCGAGCGGTTTGGGTAAGTTGCAGAATTTGTGTCGCCATACGGTCCAGGGAAAATTGATGCGCCACCGCTCCAATTTCAAAAGCCACCTTGGGCATGCCATAAACCACACAACTTGCCTCATCTTGGCCAATGGTTTCGCCTCCGGCCTGGCGTAGTTCCAATAACCCCGCCGCGCCGTCGCGCCCCATCCCGGTGAGAATAATTCCGACTGCCTTGTCCTTAAATTGTTGCGCGACAGCGCTGAACATCACGTCAACCGAAGGCCGGTGCCCATTTACCCGCTCGCCATGGTTCAAGTGACAATATGGCTGCGAATGCCCCTTTACTTCCAGGTGCGCATCTCCAGGTGCCAAATAAATGTAACCAGGCTTAATCTTCGCGCCCTCCGTCGCTTGCGCCACATGCGCGGCAGACAGCCTATTGAGCCGTTCGGCAAAGCTTTTCGTGAAAGTTGCTGGCATGTGCTGGCTAATCAAGGTTGGCGGACAATTCGATGGGAATTGAGAAATGATTTCGACCAGCGCTTCCACGCCGCCAGTTGATGACCCGATGGCCACCACCCGGCCGTCGGAAATAAAACTTTCAATAGGTGTATGTTTAGTAAGTTTTTTCATGCCCGGTAAACGATTGGCACGCGATGCCGCCTTCACTTTTTCGGCTAAAGACTCAAAACTATCGGTATGGATTCTGGTTGGTTTAGCCACACAGTCAAAAGCCCCGAGTTCCAATGCCCGTAAATTTACGTCTGCGCCTTTCTGGGTCAGCGTGGAAACCATGATGACCGGGGTTGGCCGCAAGCGCATGATTTTTTCAAGAAACTCCAAACCATTCATGTTGGGCATTTCGATATCGAGTGTAATGACATCAGGATACAGCAATTTAATCGCCTGCCGCGCTTCGGTGGGGTCAGAAGCCTCTCCTACCACCTCAATCAATGGATCGGCCCGCAACTTAGCACTAATGAGCCGTCGCATCGTCGGTGAGTCATCAACGACCAAAACACGAATGCTCATCACAAAGCCCGGACAAACTCAGCGTGTCGGTAAATCGTCACGCCATCGCTGCGCAGTTGCGCCTCTGCCGGACCACCAACGCGCTCCGAATGGCCGATATATAAGGCGGCTTCGCTCGCCAATAACGGAACCATCCGAGTCCATATACGATTTTGAGTTTCATTATCAAAATAAATAACCACATTTCGGCAAAAAATTGCTTGAAATTTTCCGCGCATCGGCCAATTACCTATCAAATTAAGCTTACGAAACCGTATCAGATTACGTAAATCTGGTGTCGCCTTCATCTCACCTGAACCATCCGAGACTGGGCTGAACCAGCGCTGGACTAACCCTGAAGGCACATCGTTCAACATCGTTTTTTCGTAACATCCAGCCTCACCAAGAGCGATCATATTCGTATCGATATCGGTAGCAAGAATTTTGATATCGTAATTTGCAGCGTCGGGAAGCAAACTCAATATGGTCAACGCAATGGAATAGGGCTCTTGCCCACTTGAACAAGCAGATGACCATATCCGAACCGGCGCGCCAAGTTTTGTCTGGTGAATTAGTCTTGGCAAAATATTGACTTTGAGGTGTTCAAAATGATGTGGTTCACGGAAAAATCGCGTTACATTGGTGGTCAATGCCGCGATCATCGCTTCACGCTCAACTCTACTACGCTCGGTACTCGCATCCATAACCAGACTACAATATTCATGGAAAGTCCGTAAACCGAGCGCACGCAGTCGCTTGGCTAATCTCGAATATACCAGATTTATCTTGTTCTCGGGCAGTGCAATTCCAGCCTCACGATGCATGATCGACGCAATTTCAGAAAAATCTCTCGCCGTCAGAGGGAACTCACCTTGGCTAATTAAATTCGCCTGGTTATTCATATGAATTATGCAGCCTCAAGCGCATGAGTTGGCAACACATGGTCAAGCGCCAAAAGGCTGATCATTCGGCCTTCTACCGGCAGCAAGCCCCGCACAAATGTTTTTACAAGATCTGATGCGACATCCGGTGTCGGTTGAATATGTTCCTCATTCAAAGTCAAAATATCTGAAACCGCATCAACCAAAAGTCCAACCTGTTGCTGTTCAATCTGTGCAACAATGATAACGTTCCGCGCCGTGGGCTCCGCACTTGGCAAACCGAGCCTTACCGCCAAATCAATAATCGGTAACACAGCACCGCGCAGATTAATTACACCGCGCAAATAGTCTGGTGAATGCGGTAACGCCGTTGCAAGCGTCCACCCACGAATTTCACGGACAGCCATTATATTGATGCAAAACTCCTGCTCGCCGATCCGAAAGGCGATCAATTCGCGTGCTTTAACGTCAGAAGTGAATGATTGACTCATTGTTTAACTCGCTTCCATCAGAGTTATATCAGCTCGTATCGTCTCAGGTCGGGACTGATCTGTGCGCGAGGCTGCGACGATTGCATCTACATCAAGAATTAAGGCGACCCTGCCATCACCCATCACAGTTGCAGCCGCGATGCCGGGTACAGCTCGATAGTTCGCTTCAAGGCTTTTGATGACGACCTGCCGTTGACCCTGAATGGTATCGAACAGCAGCACGGCCTGGGAACCGCCCTCGCACTCAACAAGCAATGCGACCGACTTAGTGGGCTCAATGGCTTCGCTGCGATACCCAAGGGCCATGGCAACATCAACCATCGGTACGTAGCCGCCCCGCAATGAAAGTACCCGCACTTTATTATCCAAAGGATGCACATCCTGCGCTCTGGGTTGCAAGGTTTCTAAAATGGCTCCAAGAGGTACAATCAACGAATGAGTGGCCGCGTTGACTACCATGCCATCAAGCACAGCTAAGGTTAGTGGAAGGCTCATCGTAAAAGTCGAGCCTTTGCCTGGCCGGGATGAAATTGAAATACGGCCGCCCAATGCCTGCACAGAGCGACGCACCACATCCATTCCCACACCACGACCAGAAATATCGGTTACCGCACTCGCCGTGGAAAATCCCGGAAGGAAGATTAGATTATCGATCTCATCGTCCGTTAAAGCCGCATCAATACTAATAAGTCCATTCTCTTCAGCCTTGGCTTTAACACGGCTTCGGTTGATGCCGGCTCCGTCATCAGCCACCTCGACCACAATTCGTCCGGACCGATGCAAAGCAGCTAGTCGTACAACGCCCTCAGCCGGCTTTCCCGCCGCAAGTCGGATTTCGGGTGATTCCAACCCGTGGTCGATCGCATTGCGGATCATATGTGTCAGCGGATCAGCAATCCGTTCGATAACAGTTTTATCGACCTCTGTACCTTCGCCCTCGGTCAGCAAACGCACCAGTTTTCCCGTTTGAGTGGCAACTTCTCGTACCAAACGCGGCATGCGTTGAAATACTGAGCGCACCGGCTGCGCCCGAATTGCCATCACGCTATCCTGAATTTCCCTCGTTAAATGCTCAAGTTCTTCCAATGCAACCGCAACACCCGACGCCCGAACGATACCAGCCTCTAAAATACGCTGGCTCAACATAGCCTCATTGATAACTAACTCACCCACGAGATCAATCATACGATCAACCCGCTCCAGATCAACGCGAATGCTCGATGTGGCAGATGCTTCAACTTTACCGGTAATGTTTTCAGGTTTTACAGAGACTTCAATTTTTTCGACTGGTTGCGCTGTATCAGAAACATCTACTCCCATCGGCGCAAAGAATTCAAAACCTCCATAAAACTCCGGAGGCTCATCAACCACTATTGCTTCAGTGGGATTAGCAATATCAAGAACGCAGTCACCATCAACAAATTCAAAAACGTCTCTAATGACAGACTCAGTGCAATCTGACAACAAGTTAATGGTCCAACTAAGATAAGCACCATCTACATCGATCTGACTTAATTCGGGCAATCGGCTGGTATCGATCGTAACATTAACCACACCAAGTCTGTTTAATTCTCGAAATAGCAGGGCAGTCTCATTGGCCTTTGCATAAAGTTCCCGTCTTGGATAAAAATTTATCAGCCAGTTTTTCGATCCCGTGTCTGTCGAAGAATGTTCAGTAATTGACTCACTTGGCGGAGATGTTTCATGAATAACCGCATTTTGGTCCAACTTAGAGAGGGCAGAAATTAGTATGTTTGTTTTATTGTCGTCAAATGGCAAATCCTCACGAGCAGCCCGCACCACGTCAGCTAAAACATCCGCGGCCCGCAATAAAGTTGCCATTACTGTCGATGTCGGCAAAAGTCTCGCACAACGCACGTCATCAAGGGTTGTCTCAAATGCGTGTGCAAACTTCACCAAGCCGTCTAACCCAAAAATTCCCGCGCCGCCTTTTATAGAGTGCACCGCACGAAATACCGCATTTACAGTATCAACAGATTGCGTTCCACTTTCCATTTTTATGAGCCCGGTCTCAAGCTCGCCCAGCTGCTCCTCACATTCTTGGAAAAATGTCCTGCGTATCGTTGCCATCGAATCCATCGATCGTGCTCCAGTTCAGACTGCGACACGACGAATTGCATCCACCAGCTTGACGGGATCGAACGGCTTTACAATCCATCCTGTCGCCCCAGCCGCTTTAGCCCGGCTCTTTTTTTCTGAGTCGACCTCAGTTGTGAGCACTAAAACCGGCATTGTCTTATGGTCGATATGACGCCGTATCGCCTCAATAAACCCAAAACCATCTAATCTTGGCATATTCAAATCCGTAACGATCACGTCAGGCTGCTCAGTTTTTAAGACCTCCAGACCATCTAACCCATCTTCTGCTTGCAAAACCCTAAAACCAGCTTTCAGGAGCGAATGCTTTAGCATATCACGCATTGTGCGAGAATCATCGACTGTAAGGACCGTTGTGCTCATGCCGTATAATCCTTTTTATGAGAAAGTAGCTCTGGCATAACGCCTAAAAGCGTGAGGCCGGCCGTTAATTCATCAGACATTGGCCAGACACTTAAAATATGACCATCGGCTTTCCATGTTGCTTGAGCAGCCAAAATTATTTGTAAATATTGCGCACTAAATTTACGAACATTAGAACCGCTAATCTGAAAGTCAGACCCACGATGAGCTAAAAATAGATCAATCAACTCACTGCCAACTCGAGAATTAAACGCCACCGGCAATTCATTGTCAGAAACGTCGCTCTTATGCTCGTTTTGAGACGTATCAGAACTCATCCCAATTCTCCCCAACTGGAGCAAGTGTCGTATTGGCTATTTTTAATGTCTTAGGTGCAGCATCAATACGAGGTAATTGATTGTTTATTGGAGAGATTTTGGCATTGAATCCTGGTTTCACAAATTTATTATCGCGCGGGGGCTTCAACGCCGAGTCTTTGATATGTGCCTGCGACGAGACGCCCACTTGGAATTGACTGACGAGTCGTGTTAATTCTTCGGCCTCGGTTGCCAGGTTATGACTTGCTGCCGTTGATTCCTCGACCATGGCTGCGTTTTGTTGTGTGACCTGGTCCATTTGGGTAATTGCAATATTCACTTGGCTCAGTCCTGACGATTGTTCTAGCGTGGAGGCTGCCATTTCGTTTAATAATCCTGTGAGCTTGGCAATTTGTTCGACAATTCTTGCCAAGGATTTACCAGTCTCACCCACTAGTCGAACACCTTTTGATACTTGTAAACTTGAGTCAGAGATGAGAGTTTTGATTTCTCGCGCTGCGTCGGCTGAGCGCTGAGCTAAAGCCCGAACCTCTGTTGCAACTACAGCAAAGCCACGTCCAGCATCGCCGGCGCGGGCTGCTTCAACACCTGCGTTGAGGGCTAATAAATTTGTTTGAAATGCAATTTCATCAATAACGCCAATAATATTTCCAATCTTCTTTGAGGATTGTTCAATCCCTCCCATCGCCAGAACCGTTTCCTCAAGTACATGAGTTGAACGTTCCGCATCTGACTTGGCCGATACCACAGCCGTACGAGCAGCCTCGGCGTTTTCGGCAGATTTTCTGACTGTGCCGGTTATCTGACTCAAAGCGGCAGCCGTCTGTTCAAGGCTGGCTGCTTGCTGTTCTGTCCGACGTGAGAGATCATCGGAAGCACGGGTAATCTCATCTGCTCCAGCGTGTACAGCCTTGATATTCATCGCGATGGATTGAACCGTGGTTTGCAATGTCTCCATAGCGACATTAAAATCTTGATGAAGTTTCTGATATTCAGTACTGAACGAATTTTTTAGACGATAGATCAACTCACCAGACGATAATTTTGCGAGTCCGATCGCGAGCGCATCTATGACAGCTTTTAGCATTTCAGCATTGTTAATTCGTTCAATTTCTGCGCGCTTATTTTCTGTTTGGATCACTTGGCGTTGTACTTCCGCATCCTCCTCCAATCGTCGTTTGTCTAATCCAGATTTTTTAAAAAATTCTAGCGTCCGTGCGATAAGACCGACCTCGTCACGCCGCTCCGTGCCCCGGATTATTGCCTGGTAGTCACCTGCCGACAGGCGATTCATAGTTGCCACCAGATTTTTAAGTGGGGTTGTAATCCAATTTCGAAGTGCCCATGTCCCAGCGAGCAGAACAATTATTAGACCGCTAAGGATAAAAATATAGGTCATCGTGATAATGAGCCTGGTACTATCATCCAGAGTGGCCAGATCGCGGTCTGCCTGAGCCTGTAGCACTTTTCTCTCGGTAATCATTGCTTTAACAGCGGCCGGAAATGACGATGAGCATGACTTAAGAAATTCTGTTTGAGCTGCTAAGGTCTCATCGGTCGACTGCGCGGCGTTACCCATGGCGATTGCCGTTTGACAATCATGGGTAAAAATATTGTCAATTCGTAATTTAAGGTCCAGAATATCTATTTTATGCTTTTGATCAAGGCTTGCGGCCCGGCCCATGTACTCATCGAATGCGGTGTGATCGGCCTTTAATAATTCGGTCGCTGCGAGGTGGCCCGGCGTTGTCGTCTCGATCAGCGTCTGGGTCACGTCCTCACGTCCCGCGACAAATGCACGATTTGCAGACGTCAGCAACAGAGCAGCAGCAGCCGTACTTTTGGCAACTCCGACATAACCCTTTTGAATGGCGGACATCTGCGATGTTGAATAGTACGTCGACGCTAACACAAAAATACCGAACGCAGCCATCAACGTTAAAAATTTACCGATAATTGAGATGTTTTTCATGAAACCACACTTGATTCAAAATTTAATTGAGCACTCGACATCGACGGTAGCGGCCAAAAAGTTAAGATTGAGATAAGATCTTTTCTGTTGCCGATAATGTCGGTATGAGTTGTGCAGCCGAAGACGAATTCGTGATGTTTATCAGGCAACCGGCAGAAGTTGCTTTACAACATAGAGTAATTGATTGGCTTGGGGTGGCTTCGTAAGCCAGCCCGACGCACCGGCTAAGCGTGCATCATCGCGTTTGCGGCCATCAGAGTCGCCGCTTAATACAATAATTGGAGTGAATTTTGTTGCGGCGGCTTTGCGTGCCTCCTTGATGAAAGCAATACCATCCATCTCGGGCATATTCAGATCGGTTAGAATGACTGTTGGCTTTAAGCCATTATGAATTTGCTCAACACCTTCTTTGCCATTCGCCGCCGTCGCAACCTCATATCCAGCTTTTATGAGAATTTGAGATAGACTCATAATAATTGTTGGAGAATCATCGAGAATTAAAATCGTGGCCATGGGCAAGTTTTCTCTTCGGCATGAGGGTCCGGGCGATTGATACCGTTTACGGGTAAATAAATGAGGATTGATTAAGACGAGTCATACTCAGGATACTCATATAATATATACGTTAACGATATCTAAAAATTTTACTCATTTTGGTTTTGGCCGAATATAAAAATTATTTATTAACCATCGGATGTTTACAAGCCTAATACTATTCAAATTACCGCTCATGAAGGGCAACGCGAACATGTTAGGCCCGATGACCGACTCTCCGCCCTTTGACCTATTGGCCTCGGGTCGAACCCCACAACGCCGCTCGGCTTTGATGGAGGCGCAATCCGATATCATCATGCGCAAAATCGGCTTTTTGCTATTTCAAAAAATGCGCTGCAATGTTCGGCTTCTTAGTTGCATCAACGGCGTTATCAGCCATGAAGCTGCCTTGGCGGCATTACCCGATATTATGCTTGCAGGCATTGCCGAAATGGCGCCGTTGCACGGCCGGGTTATTGTGGCCATTGAGGGCGATCTGATCGGCGCCGTCGTCGACGGCATGTGTGGTGCCACCAGTTCAGACATGTTCTACCGAACCGAATTATCGGCCATGGAAACGCGCATCGCCAAGCAGATGGTAGAATTAACTTTCACGGCCATCGCCGAAGTTTTTGCGAATATCATGACCCTGAAATGGGCGGTGATGCAGTATGAAACCACCACCAGTATGCTCACCATCGCAGCAGAACAGGACTGGATGATTTCAACGACCGGAATTTTTGAAACACCCATCGGCATTGGCTCGATCCGTTTCATTGCCCCTTACGCTGGCTTTGAACCCCTGGAGAATAAGGTCGGTTTGCAACTAGGCATTACCGGCTCGTCAGCGGCAGGTCGACGTTGGATGATGGTGTTATCGCAGTTGGTCAATAAGGTACCTTTTGAGATACGGTTCGAGATTGTTCGTAGCGATGTGCCGTTGGGTGTATTTTGTGCGCTACAGTGCGGTCAGATACTCCCCTGTTTTATCTTACCGGAAGCCATTGCAGTCTCGGGCGGTGTTGACCTGTTCATTGCCGATTACGGACAGCATGATGGGTTCATGTGTTGTTCACCGCGCAAAATTGACGCAAATGACAAATTGCGCCGGCCGCATAGCGTCGCGTCAAGTCTTAATCCCGGCTTCACGAGTGAGCGCAATGTCGCGCCGCAATCTGGCTCGCTTATCAACAGGGCCGATGTCACGCCCGTAGACCGTGTTTCGGTGAAGCTGACCGTTGAGCTTGGCAGTACGAATGTGTCGTTTCAACAATATGCAGACCTTCATTACGGCGCGTTACTGGTCCTTGATCAATTGGTAGGGGAAAAACTGCGTATTTTCGCCAATGGATATCACGTTGGCGAGGGTGAGGTGGTGATGCAACCTGGCGAGAAATGCGGAATCCGGCTCGTCTCGATTTTTACCGATTCGCAAATGTTCCGAGCGGTGCCAGTCTCATAGATTGTTCCCTTTCGCCGCAGTTGTTTGCGTATAATACTAATTTAAGGTTAATATTTTGATAGACAATACAACTTTAGATATATAACTTGGGTGGCGATAGGCCATCATCGTGGCCATCTTTGGGCTCAGGACGCGGTTATGGTCGAACTGTCTAAGGTATCGTTCAACAAAGATATCGCGCCTCCCGTTGAGAGCGAAGCGCCGTGTCAGAACCGGACGCGGCTGCTCTCCAGCTGGAAATTGGGTCTTGGCACGCAATTCGCTGACATTTTCATTATCAACGTGACAGCTTTGGTAAGCTATTTCATTGCCCGTGGCTCCTGGGGGTATGTTCCCTTGCGCTACGCTCTGGTATTTGTTGGGACGTCGTTTCTGTGCCAGGTCAGTTTCATTCAGGCCCAGGTGTACAGCCTACCGGCCCTGTCTGACCCAATCCGCGCATTGCGGGGCATTGTGCCACGTTGGTCGTTCATCTTTTTAATGCTGGCAACAACCGCGGCGCTGACCCACGAGCCGGCGCTGTTCTCCAGGCTTTGGTTTGGCCTGTTTTACATCGGTGGCATTATAAATTTATTGATCACCCGTATATCTATCGACCGGCGCATTCGCCATTTGGTTCGTGCAGGTTACTACACCAGTTCGGTCGTGCTGATCGGCTACAATGAAATATCCGCCGCTTTGATCGCGCGACTTTCAACGGGCTTTTCTGGAATCCATTTCGCCGCCGTATTCGATGATCAAGCTGTCTCAAAGCTAGGGTCTATCGGAAATGTCCCCATGTGCGGCGGTGTTGACGACCTTATTTTATATGCGAAAACCCATCAGGTTGACCTTGTCGTGGTGACCCTGCCGATTGCTGAAAGTGCCAGGCTGATGGCGTTGCTACGCCAGTTACAGCATGAGCCATTGACAATAAGGGTGTTACCCGGCGCGTTGGGGATGCAACGCATTTCCCCCATCCGGTTAAGCCGTCATGAGCTACCTGGAATTCACTTGATTCCGCTGGCAGACCGGCCAATTCCAGAGATTAGTTTTTTTGTCAAAACCATGTTCGATCGCATCATAGCCTTGGTGGGTCTCGTTGTTTTGGCACCGGTTTTATTGATTTGCGCGACAGCGATTGCCATCTACGACCCCGGGCCGGTATTGTTTTTGCAACCACGGGTCGGCTTCAAAGGACAGATTTTTAATATCATCAAGTTTCGAACAATGCACCGTAGCCAAAATGTTGCTCAGTGCCCGACAGAGCGTGCCGACGCACGTGTATTCAAGGTTGGTGGCTGGCTGCGTAAGCTCAGCCTTGATGAACTGCCGCAACTGATCAACGTGCTGCGTGGCGATATGTCACTGGTAGGGCCGAGGCCTCATATGGTGGGTCAGCGTGTCAACGGTCAATATTTTGCCGATGTTGTCAACGAATATTCTGGCCGGCACTGGGTAAAACCAGGCATGACAGGCTGGGCGCAGGTCAATGGCTGGCGCGGCCCGGCGGCAACCCTTGAACAGATCGAACGCCGGGTTGAGCACGATATTTATTATATCGAAAACTGGTCGATAACGTTCGATCTCATCATTTTAGCAAAAACAATTTTCGTAGGCTTTATCGGCAAAAACGTTTTCTAGAGCGTATGTGGCTTGGTGCAATCGCACCAAGCCACATACGCTCGAATGATTCGAAAAGAGGCTGGCTCACGCCCTCGGTTGGCGCGCAGTGTGCGTCAATCTCTCTAGTAGCCCTTTGCCATGTCCACCAAAGTTGGCGGCGTTTTGCCGGCCAGAAAAGCTGCCAGGTTGTCAAAAAATATGTCGAGTGTGTCTGCATTGTAAGCCAGCGGGTCATCAGCTGACATATGCGGTGTAATCACCATGTTTTTGGTGGTCCATATCCGGTCGGCAGGGGGTATCGGCTCCACGGTGAATACATCCAGCACGGCCCCACCCAAATGCCCAGCCTCTAGCGCGTCACATAGCGCCTCCTGGTCCAGCAATTTGCCGCGGCCCACGTTGATTACCCCGGCCCCATTCGGCAGCAGCGCAATCCGTTCGCGCGAGAGCAAATTAGCGGTCAGCGGTGTCAGCGGGCAAGCCAACAGCAAAATGTCGGTCGTCGGCAAAACCTTATCAAGTTCGCTCATCGAGAATGTTTCATCGCAATCCGGGTGTGGTGCATCGCCATGCCGGATGCCGGTGATATGCATCCCCAATTTACGCGCCCACCCGGCAGCGCCGGTGCCAATGGCGCCCAGCCCAACAATGGTGATACGCTGGCGGTTCGCGAGGCTGCCGATGGCACGTTGCCAGTGTTTGTTGCGTTGCTGCGTGACGAACATTGGCATTTTGTTGGTCAGCATCAAAATCGCCATGGCGCAATATTCACCGGCTCGTTTGCCGTGTACGCCGCGATTATTCAGCAATATGGCGGTCTTTGGAATCATGTCGAACGGATGCAAACTATCCATCCCGGCGTAGGTGGACTGGATAATCTTCAGCTTCGGCGCACTATGCATATCAATCTGCTGCAGCCGGTAGGGCGGCGCGATGATCACCTCGACAGTATCACGCACCGAATCAAAATCGGTGCTGAAAGTTACCACATGGCCTTGGCCTAAGGCCCCGGCACGCTTGGCTGCCGCCTCCCATTCCGCTGGCTGCACCGGGAGTTTTTCATGGTCGAGTGTATCGTGAAAATGAATATGCATTATTTAACCACCAGTAAAATTCCGTAAATGATAGCGCCAAGTAAACAGCCCACCAGCGTTCCATTGACCCGAATATATTGCAGATCTTTGCCCACGCGAAGTTCCAGTTTGTCGGTAATCGTCGCGGCATCCCATTGGCCAATCACGCGCCCAATAAAATCCGCCAGTTCTGCCTGAGCCGCCGGCAAAATATTCAGTGCCAGCGTCTGCACGGCCGCATTCACCCGCGCTTTCGCGGCATCGTCGTGACCCAGCACCTCGCCAAGGTTGGCCAGCGCCCCTTCAATCACCGCCACCGAGCGTCCGTGCGGCTTGGCGGCATCCAACTCCAACGCCCGCCGCAACCGCGCCCAAACATCCCAGGCCCAGGCTTTCACGGTGTCATGCGCCAGAATATGTTTTACAGCCCCTCCCAACTCGGCCGCGCGTTCCGGGTCGGTTTCCAACTTATCGATCTCGCGGCGGGCCCATTCGTCAAACGCATCGCGCATCTCCGAGCTGTCCGGGCTGATGCGCTCCAACTCCAGGTTCACGCCGCTAATCACTCGCCGCGCTACCGTGGCTCCAATGGCCCAACCCACCAGGCGGCCACCCTGCTCACGCACCCGTTCTTTAATCGCCTCGCGCAATACATCCTCACGCGCCCGCAAAGTATCCTTCAACTGGTGAAGAATAAACGAGAACACTTCCTGGTGCCGCCCGCCGTCTACCAGCCCCCCCAATGCCCGCGCCAAAATGGCTCCCGCGGTCCGGCCGCCGATCAACCGCGGCAGCAACCGCGCCAGCAAGCGCCGGGCTTTGCCGTCTTCGATACTTGCCAGAAGTTTTGGCAGCATCCCGGCCAGCGCCTCGGCCATCGGCGCGGTGGAGGCCGCATCCGCGAGAAAGCGGCGCAGAATGCCGGGGCTGTCCAAATTGCCGAGAAATTTCCTTACATCGGCTTCGGTGAACACATGGTTCGCCACAAACCGGCCCAGGGCAGCGCCCAGCCGGACTTTTTGAGCAGGCAATATGGCCGTGTGCGGGATCGGCAGCCCCAACGGGTGCCGGAACAACGCGGTCACCGCAAACCAGTCAGCCACGCCGCCGATAAACCCGGCCTTAGCGGAGTCCCGCAACAGGCCGGACCATACGTTAAAGGGCAGCGCGTAGCCTACAACCGCCAGCACCGCCATCAAAACCAGCAAGCCGCTTGCAAATGCCCGGTGTCGGGCCAACTGGCGGCGCAGGTCGATGTCAGGGTCGGAGAGCGGCGGGGACGTATTCATCTGCAACCAGACATAGGAGGGCCAGTGGGCTTCCGGCAAGTCACAGGGCCTGCAAACCGCTGCACATAGTTTTTGTTGCGTAGGATGAGAATTTTAGCGCATGCTCCCAGGGTGCCGCGGCTCAAAGATGTAAATCAGGCGCGGCGTAAAAGGTTGAATTTGTTGGTCCAGGACAAAGTCAATGAAAACAAGAGATTTCGACGCGTTGCCGAGACAGAACGTGAGACAAGCCCCCCGCCGCAAGGCCAGTGAGGGGCCGAGCCTTGCCGTGGCTCTGCTGGGCGGCATGTGCGTGCTCGGCCTGTTCGCCGTTTTGGCGCTGCTCTATCACGTCCAATAGGATGTAGGGTCCTAAGGTTTACAACCGGCCGCTGACCGCGCCACAATCCACTATGGCTTTTTTAACTGAACCTGAACCGTCGCGCGGCATCGCTTTGGATGTTTTGCCCGGTATCCGCCGCGTCGTCGCCCGCAACCCCAGCGTCATGACGTATTTTGGCACCAACACCTATCTCATCAGCGGCGATGATGGCCTGACCGTTATCGACCCCGGCCCGGATGACGACCAGCATGTGCAGGATGTCCTGAAAGCCGCCGCTGCCGTGCCCATCACGCGGCTGGTGCTCACCCATACGCACTCAGACCATCTGGGCGCCACGGCAAAGCTGCAGGCTGCCACCGGCGCCGTGGTTTACGGCTACCGGCACGCCGCCAAAGCCGAATTTGAGCCTGACGTGAAACTCGATGATGCCAGCACCGTCGCCGGTCTCACCGCCCTCCACACACCGGGCCATGCCGCCGACCATTTAAGTTTTGCTTATCAGGTTGCGGGCGTTGGCGAGGTATTATTCAGTGGCGATCACGTCATGTCCTGGTCGTCCTCGATCGTCTCGCCGCCTGATGGCGACATGGTGGCGTATTACAAATCTCTGGAATTATTACTGGCACGGCACGAGGCGATTTACTTGTCAGGCCATGGCCCGCTGTTGCGGCAGCCGCGTGACCTGGTGCGGGAATTGCTATCGCATCGTCAGAGGCGCGAGGCCACCATTCTGGCAGCGCTGCAGGCCGGCCAATCAAGCGTGGCGGAACTGGCTGATCATCTCTACCACAAAACCGATTACCGCTTGAAAATCGCGGCCCAGCGCAATGTTCTGGCGCATCTTCTGAAGCTTGCCCACGAGGGCAGGGTGGTCCAGTTGGAGCCCGATGATGATGTGTCCGCTGAACCGGTCATCAACGAAGATCTGCCGCCCGAAGATGCGAAATCCACCAAACCCGCCATTGTAGCGATGTTCCTGCACGATGGCGCGCGCCGTTTTGCTGTAGCTGCGTAATGGTGGCAAGTTCAGTCGCGGCTGAACTGATCGCCGTCCTGGTCGCCGTTGCCGGCGCCACGCCACAGGTATTAACCATTGCCGGGGGCGCCTCACTCCCCTCCGGCCCGCTATCGCCCGAGCACCGTTCATTGCAGGCCGGCGTGCGCGCCTGGGTGGAACGTCAGACGCATCACCCGCTGGGCTATGTGGAACAACTCTACACCTTCGCCGATAACGACCGCAACGCAGTATCCCATACCGATGGCCGCGCCATCTCCATTTCGTATCTCGGCCTTACCCGCGAGCAACCCAACGCCGAGGATGATGGTGCCGCGTGGTGCAACTGGTATGATTATTTCCCCTGGGAGGACCGCCGCCATGACGGAATTGGGGAGTCCGCTATCATTCAGGCCTTGCATGTCTGGGCCGAAGCCGCCCCAAAACCTTCCGAAATCCGCGCTCGCAGCCTGCGTGTCGCCGTCGCCTTTGGCCTCGATGGTCGCCGTTGGAACGAGGAACTGGTGCTGCAGCGCTACGAGTTGCTGTACGAGGCAGGATTGGTAGCCGAAGCCACCCGCGATGGCATTGCCTGCCACAGCGACACCAGCGGCCTCGGCCTCGGCCTGCCCATGCAGCAGGACCATCGGCGCATCCTCGCCACCGGCATCGCCCGCCTGCGCGCCAAAATCACCTACCGCCCCGTGGTGTTTGAGCTGATGCCGCCGATGTTCACCCTGCTTGATTTGCAGCGCAGCGTTGAGGCACTCGCGGGGCGGCTGTTACATAAGCAAAACTTCCGCCGGCTAGTTGAGCAGCAGGAACTGGTGGAAGAAACCGGGATAATGGCCGAACCCACGGGTGGCAGGCCGGCTAAACTCTTCCGCTTCCGAGCCGATATTCTGCAGGAACGCGCCTATGCCGGCACCAAGCCGCCTCTGGCCCGCAGTTAGATTGTCATATTTCAACTTGACATTCTTATGCTCATCCCAAGTATAATCACGAGGTACAGGGCTCCCGCCCTTATTTTTACAATCTAATTATGCTCATTATGAGCATAGGAGTTAGCGATGCCGCTAGACCTGACCGACCTCTACCGACGTGTTGCACGGGTAATTCCTCCGGCTGAGTGGGCATTGTTCACGCCTGACATTGCGGCCATTCAAAAGCTCAAACGTGAACGCAACGCGGTCATATTGGCGCATAACTACCAAACTCCAGAGATTTTCCACGGCGTGGCCGACATTGTGGGCGACAGCCTGGCCCTGGCCCGCGAGGCCATGCGGGTGGATGCCGATGTCATCGTGCTGGCCGGCGTGCATTTCATGGCCGAGACCGCCAAACTGCTGAACCCCAGCAAAACGGTGCTGATCCCCGATACGCGGGCGGGTTGCTCTCTGGCTGACAGCATCACCCCGGCTGACATCGCCCTGCTGCGGCAACGCTACCCTGGCGTGCCAGTGGTGGCTTATGTGAACACCTCCGCCGCCGTCAAAGCCGCGTCCGACATTTGCTGCACCTCCGGCAACGCCAAAAAAATTGTCGAGAGCTTGGGTGTGCCCGAGGTCATCATGCTGCCCGATGAATATTTGGCACAAAACATTGCTGCCCAGACCAAGGTGAAAGTCATTTCCTGGGCCGGTCATTGCGAAGTGCATGAACGTTTCACCCCGCAGGAAATCATCAATCTGCGTGCCGCCCACCCTGGCTTGATCGTGCTGGCGCACCCCGAATGCCCACCCGATGTGGTGGCACAGGCCGATTTTGCCGGCTCCACCGCAGCGATGAGTGACTATGTTGGCCGCGAGAAACCCGCCCGCGTGGTGCTGATCACCGAATGTTCGATGAGCGACAATGTGGCAGCGATGCACCCGGCCACCGACTTCATCCGCCCCTGCAATCTCTGCCCGCATATGAAACGCATTACGCTCAGTAATATCCGCGAGTGTCTGGAAACCATGCAGACCGAAGTGGTCATCGACCCCGCTTTGATCGCCCCTGCGCGTCTTTCTGTTGAGCGGATGCTGGCGGTATCATGAACAACCAGCCGGTGATTATTGGCGGCGGCGCTGCCGGGCTGATGGCAGCGCTTTGTCTGGCCCCGCAAAAAACCGTGCTGCTCTGTGGTGGCAGCCTGGGTGGCAATGCCGCTAGCGGCTGGGCGCAAGGCGGCATCGCCGCGGTTGTTGGGCTGGATGACAGTATCGACTTGCATATTGCCGATACCATCGCCGCCGGTGCCGGATTGTGCGATCCCGTTACTGTCGCCCGCATCATTGCCGGCGGGCCATGGGTGATTGAAACTTTGCTGAAATATGGCGCAGATTTCGGCCGTAACCCGGATGGCAGTCTAGCCCTCGGGCTGGAAGCCGCGCATTCGCGCCGCCGCATCGTGCACGCCAAGGACGCCACCGGCGCTGAAGTGATGCGGGTGCTGATCAACGCCGTTCGCACCACCCCCAGCATCACTGTCATTGAAGAGGCGGTGGCCGAGCACGTGTTTGTGAAAGATAACGCCGTGCAAGGCGTGCAATTTCGCGTTGGCGATCATGTAAGTTTACTGCCAACGTCCAGCGTCATCATCGCCACTGGCGGTGTCGGCGGGCTGTTCGCCCACACCACCAACCCGCCCACCGCCACCGGTGTCGGCTTAGCACTTGCCGCCAGGGCCGGGGCTGATTTGCGCGATATTGAATTTATGCAGTTCCATCCAACAGCTTTCGCCTGTGGGCTGGACCCGATGCCGCTGATCAGCGAAGCTCTGCGCGGCGAAGGTGCGGTATTTGTGGATACGTCCGGCAAGCCCTTCATGAACGGCGGCGACCTCGCCGCGCGCGACATTGTGGCTCGCGCCGTTGCGGCAAAATATGCTGCGGGCGAGGCCGTGTTTCTCGATGCCCGCGATGTACCCGCGGATAAATTTCCTAGCATTTTTTCGGTCTGCCGCGAAAACTTCATCGACCCCGCCACCCAGCCGATTCCGGTACGTCCCGCTGCGCACTATCACATGGGCGGTATCGCGGTGGATGCGCATAGCGAGAGCAGCGTCCACGGTCTGTTCGTCTGCGGTGAGGCCGCCGCGACCGGGCTGCATGGCGCCAACCGTCTGGCCAGCAATTCGCTCCTCGAAGCCATGGTCACAGGCCGGGATGCCGCCGCTGCCATCGCATCCCGCCATGCTCGTGTGTTGGCCGACACGCCATTGCTCACGCATCAACGCCAAACGACGGATCGTTTGGCCGAGATCCGTCATATTTGCAGCGAAAACCTGGGTATTTTGCGCTCCGCTGAGGGGCTCACCCGTGCCATCACGCAACTAACCCCGCTCGCGCAAACCTCCAACGCCGCGCTGCTGGCCCTGCTGATGGCGCAAGCCGCCTTGCGCCGCATCGAGAGCCGGGGCGGGCAGTTCCGCACCGATTACCCGGTGACCAATCCGGTGTTGGCGCATTCTTTCATCACCAATATCCGAGATCTCCCCGCCATGAAAATCGCTGCATGAGCCTGCCTTATTTACTCGTGGAATCAGCCGTGCGGGCCGGATTGCTGGAAGATATCGGCAGGGCAGGGGACATCACCAGCGAGGCCGTCATCCCGGCATCCAGCCGCACCATGTGCGCGCTTGAGGTACGCGAGCCTGGTGTCGTCGCCGGGCTGGATTTTGCCCGCACCGCATTTTTCCTGATCGACCCCGCGATCAAATTTACCCCCCTGCTTGCCGATGGCACCCGTGTGCAACCAACTGATGTTATCGCAACCATCGAGGGTCCTTCACGCGGTATTTTGTCGGCTGAGCGTGTCGCGTTAAATTTTCTAGGCCACCTCTCCGGCATCGCTACCGCCACGCGCGGCATCGCCGATGCCATCGCTCATACCAAAGCCCGCATCACCTGCACCCGCAAAACCATGCCCGGTCTGCGCTTTGCCCAAAAATACGCCGTGCGCTGCGGCGGCGGCGCCAATCATCGTTTCGGTCTCGATGACGCGATTCTCATCAAGGATAACCACGTCGCCATCGCCGGCGGCATCCGCAATGTTTTACGGGCGGCCAAAAAATCCGCCGGGCATCTGGTGAAAATCGAACTGGAAGTGGATTCGCTGATGCAGTTAGGCGAAGCCCTCGATGAAGGCGTCGATGTTGTACTGCTCGATAATTTTGACCTCCCCAGCTTGCGAGAAGCAGTCGCTTTCATTGGTGGCCGCGCCATCTCTGAAGCCTCAGGGCGGATTTCTCCAGCCACAGCGCCCGCCATTGCTGAAACCGGGGTTGATTATCTCTCCGCTGGTTGGCTCACCCATACGGTGCGCGTGCTGGATATCGGCCTCGATTTCAGGGCATAGATCCTAAGGCGCTGACTTCCAGCGTAATCCGGCTCTGATATCAGCTACCTTATGCGCACTCCCCCAAGGGCCCACAATCGCCAGCCCGATATCTGGTGGCGATACAACATTTGCGAACAAGTGAAGATTGAGGGCAAGTGCCTGATCCGGGAGATCAATGGTCCCTGTTGCCGCAGCGCTACCTGATCCGCCTTGCAAATTGGCGCTGCCAATTTTGAGAATCCCATGGTCAACTGTGGCATTGACCGATAAATCGTCGAATGCGGTCGCACCGGTTGTGCACGCGTTATGCAAGCTGGTGGCGCGGTTTGGCAAACGCAGCACATAACCAAGCCCGCCGAGATTAAAGCCGGTGATACCGCCCGCCTTGATCTGCGACGTTGCTGTCCCATTCAACGTCGCTACCCAGGTGGCCGGTGAAAATCCCGAGGCGGTAAGGTTAATCTGCCCATCGGCGATACCGCTCGGGAGCGTAAGCGGAAACGCAACGGGCAGATGCACACCGGTTAAATCAAGGGCCTTCAGAGTCATCGAGGCTGAGAGGCTCGGCGGTGTTGCCGGAGCGGTGGTGGCTGAGATACGTCCGCTGATATTGCCGCTGCCGACACTCGCATGTGAGATCGTGAACACATCATCATTCGGCTGCATCGTAATCGACCCTGCACTGGGCCCGAATATTTGGTTGCCGGCATATAAAACACGGTTCGCTGAAATATCGATTTTACCACCAGCCACCGCAACGCCAGCCCACAGCGCGGACAGATCAGTTGGTAGCGGCGGCAGCGCCAAAGTATCGGCGTCAATCTGTGCGGCGATTTTATAATCCGGCGTCATCGAAAATTTTCCGGCAGCCGTCAGGTCCCCCATGGAGAGCACAAAATCTGTCAGGCCCATATGTGTTTGGGAAACTGCCATATTGGCTCTTAATGAAATCGAACCAGCCCCTGGCCAGATCAGGTTTGCGGGTAAGCCGAAGGCCTTAAATGCCGCAATGGCGCTGGGATGTCTCAGGGTAAGCGGGCCTTTCACCGCCCAATGGATCAAATCTAAAACGGGCGAGGCCGTGATGCTAAACGGTCCTAAGGTAAGGGTGCCGCTGGTTGCCAAAGCGTCGGCCGGGCCAGAGGCTTCAATAAGAGCCGCCAAGGGCGTGTTACTCACCGCAACCGGCGGCGATAGCGCGGCCGGAAGCAGTGCCGCGAGAGGCTGTGCCGAGGGCATTGTCAGTAACGCGCGGGCCGAAGAAATCTGTCCGCCTGTAGCCACCGTGAAACTGGCAGCCGCCATTCCATTGTAAAGCGATGCTGTGAGTCTGCGAACGACAAGCTGATTTGAAAATCTGGCATCAATCAAAAAATGCGTCATTAAAATTTTATCAAAACTGGCGTGGTCTGCCGTTAACTCGATATCAGCCGATATGTTATCAGCAGGCTTGAACTGGCTCAGCGCTGCCACCAGCGGGGTTACATCTAACGTGCTGAGGTGCCACGCACCGTTGATTGCCAGATGCCCTGGCGTACTTCGTAGCCGTGCCGCCCCGCTCAGCGTGGCGGGCCCAAGTATTCCGGTAACATCAGCAACATCAAGCTGGTCAAGCGGGCCGCTAACATTTGCCGACAGGTTGGTTTGCCACCCGCTCGGCAGCGGCGCCTGGATCCCAAAAGCATTGAGGGCATCAACAAAATTATCCGCGGTCAACGTCGTTTTACCATGCAGAATCCCCGAAGGATCCATCGAACCGGCAAAACCAAGCACGCCATTGCCCGGTAAGGTCGCGCTCAGTGCGCTGACCGAAATACCCGATTGTGCAATATCTGCGGTCGCCTGAATATTTGGCAGCATTGCACCCGCCACGATCGAATGATCGAAATTCAGGTTTAGATGAACAGGGATCGCGTGTAACGCCGAAAAGCCACTCGCTGGGAATGCCAGCCGCACATTGAGTTGGTGACCTATGAGATGAAGATCAAGCTGCGGATTGCCAAAATTGAAAGTTGCATCACCGGTGAGCTTTGCTGGCCCTTGCGTTGCCACAAGGTCCGACATCCGCAAGCCGGCCGGATCGGCTTGCAACGTGCTCGTGGCCACCATCGGCTGGTGACTGTCCTCTGAAAGCCAGCCTGTGCCTGTAGTTGTCAGCGAAATTTTGCCCGCCAGGGAATTTTCACTCGAGAAAATCCCCGAAAAATGCGCCTGCATATTGGCGGTTTTCGCATCAATGGTCAGTGGCGCGGTTCCGGTCGTATCCAGCGCCCCCAAACTAAGGCTCAACGTGACATGTTGACCCTGCAGCATCCCGCTTCCTGAAACCGCGAGGCTGCCTTGCGCACCGGTAAAAATATCAGCCGAGACCTGGCTGAACATCAGATTGCCAATGCTGATCCGACCGTCACGGATTTGTGCATGCAACGCCGCCAGCCACGGCGGCGGCGCGATCGCCGCGGCACCATTGGGCAGCGGCCATGGAAAATTGATGGTGGGAGATTGCAGCATCAAACTACTGGCGCTGAGTTGGCCGTGCAGCAAAGCACCCGGCGCAATGTCCAAGGTCAGCGATTTAGCTGTGATGACTTCTGCGTCGGGGCCGGTGATCGTGACGTCACCGGCGATAAGCTGCGGCGCCGGTTTCAGCGCTAATGAAAGATTACCGCTGATATGAACATTCCGGCCCGTTAACGACGACGCCAGCCCCTCAATCGTCGCCCGGTTTTGTGGTGACGACACCAGGCTCGGAAGCGCCAAAATCAAGCTCGCGATCAACAGCAGAATGCTGGCCGGCACGGCAATCCAAAGGGCGGTTTTGCGGGTCATGCCGCGCCGTATCCGCCACCGCCGGGGGTCTCGATGATGAACGCATCGCCTGCCGCCAAATCCACCTGCGCGCAACCCGCCAACGGCTCAACGCTACCATCGCAGCGCTCCACAAATTGCCGCCCTACGGCACCATCAGTCCCACCTTCCAAACCAAACGGGCCTTGCCGCCGCCGTGATGAAACAATCGTCGCCACCATCGGCTCTAAAAAACGTAATTTTCGGATCACCCCGTTGCCACCTGAATATTTCCCACGTCCGCCAGAACCGCGTCGGATCGAAAATTCCTCAACCCTTACCGGATAGCGCAGTTCCATAATTTCCGGGTCGGTCATCCGCGTGTTGGTCATATGCGTATGCACGGCGGATGTTCCGGCAAAGCCCGGCCCCGCACCGGCACCACCGCAAATGGTTTCATAATATTGCCGTCTCGCGTCGCCAAACAAAAAATTATTCATGGTGGCCTGCGATGCCGCGCACGCGCCAAGGGCTCCCAACAACGCCACAGTCACCGCCTGGCTCACTTCAGTATTGCCAGCCACCACCGCCGAACCTGGTGATGGCGCAAGAAAACACCCAGCTGGAATCACAATCTTCAAGGGCTTCAGGCAGCCTTCATTCAACGGAATATCAGTTCCCACCAAACAGCGGAACGCATATAAAACTGCGGCAGTTGTCACAGCCGGTGGCGCATTGAAGTTATTTGCATCCGTCGGTGTGCCTGTGCCGGTAAAATCAATCACCGCTGATTGTTCTTGTGGATCGATGCTAACACTCACCTTTAGCCTCGTGCCATCATCCATCTCATAATCAAACGCACCATCGCTCAGTCTGCCGATAACCCGCCGGATCGATGCTTCGGCATTATTCTTCACATGCCTCATGTAGGCCTGCACAACATCCCAGCCGTAACGTGCAATAATGCCGTTCAGCGCCGCCACGCCTGTTGCATTTGCGGCAATTTGCGCCTGCATATCGGCGACATTCTGGCCAGGGTTGCGGGCGGGATATTTCGCACCGGCCAGAATATCTCTGAATGCTTTCTCCTGAAACACGCCATCTGAGAGCAGTAAAAAATTATCAATCACCACGCCTTCATCTTCCAATGTCTTGGAAAATGGCGGCGTCGAGCCCGGTGTCAGGCCACCCACATCCGCATGATGCCCGCGGCAGGCCACAAAAAACCGCAGTACCTTACCCGCTTCATCGAACACCGGCGTCATCAGGGTGATATCCGGCAGATGCGTACCCCCGGCAAACGGATTATTCAGTGCCACCGCATCACCCGGCTTCAGCGAGCCGCCTCGTGAGCGAATCACCGCCCGCACGCTCTCCCCCATCGCCCCCAGATGCACCGGCACATGTGGCGCATTGGCGATCAGCCCGCCCGCGGCGTCAAAAAGTGCGCAGGAAAAATCCAGACGTTCTTTAATATTCACACTCTGCGCGGTGTTACGCAGCACGCTGCCGCATTGCTCGGCAATCGCCATGAATAAATTATTGAACAACTCCAGCAATACCGGGTCCGCGCGAGAAATATCCTGCACCACGGCGTTGTCGCGCGGCGCGATGCGGCGTAGAATCACATGGTTCTGCGCCGTCACTTCCGCTTGCCAGCCGGGTTCGATGATGGTGGTGGCATTGGCTTCGCGGATCATCGCCGGGCCGGTCAATTTATCGCCCGCCAGCAACGTGGTACGTTCAAACACCGGTGCCGTGTGCGCAGCGCCAGCGGTAAAAATCTGCACGTCATCCACCGGGTCGCAAACACCTTCCGTGCGGGCGCCAAGGGCTGCTTCCCCCACGGCATCACCCGGCGCCATCGCTTCAACCGCTACCGTCTCGGCAATAATCGTCTTTTCGGCTGTAATAAAACCAAATAGCCGTCGGTGTGCCGCCTCAAATTCGGCCACCATCGCGGCATAATCCGCCAGCGTCACCGGCAGCGGCGCATCAGTGCCGCTGTAGCGTAAATGCACAAACTGCTTCGTTTGAATCAGCGTCCGGTCAACATCCTGTGCCTGCAACGCCGCCACAGCGCTGGCTTCCAGCGTGCCCGCCACAATCTTCAATTCATCAATGGCAGCCGGGGTCAACGCAATTTCCACCGCCTGCTCGCGCAGCATTAAAAAATCCGCAAGCCCCATCCCATAGGCTGAAAGCACCCCCGCCAGCGGATGAATAAATATCCGCTCCATTCCCAATTCATCAGCGACCAGGCACGCATGTTGCCCGCCCGCGCCGCCAAAACTGGTCAGCACAAAATCTGCCGGGTTGCGCCCGCGCTGCACGGTAATCTGCCGAATGGCGTGCGCCATATTCGCCACTGCAATCGCAATAAACCCTTCCGCCAGTTCCAAAGCGCTGCGCGAAACCCCGGTCGCCATTGCAACCTTCGCGGCCAGTGTGGCAAACTTCGTGCGCACAATCTCAGCATCCAGCATCGCATCGCCGCTGGGCCCAAATATCGCCGGAAAATGCGCTGGCTGAATTTTCCCCACCATCACATTGGCATCCGTCACCGTCAGTGGCCCGCCATTGCGATAACACGCCGGTCCTGGGTTGGCCCCGGCACTTTGCGGCCCCACCCGCAGCCGTGCGCCATCGAAGCTCAATATCGAACCCCCGCCCGCCGCCACGGTATTGATCGCCAGCATCGGCGCGCGCAGCCGCACCCCGGCAATTTCGGTCTCAAAGCTGCGCTCAAACGCCCCATCATACAGCGCCACATCGGTCGAGGTACCGCCCATGTCAAACCCGATGACATGGTTAAATCCCGCCATCGCCGTCGTCCGCGC
>DAIDEE010000010.1 GCA_027308685.1 Acidocella sp. | reverse complement strand
ACGCGGGTGGTGCTGGAGCGAAGGCAGGGTGCGGCCGGGGCCCGGCTGCATGTTCGTCTGGTATTGTTATTTGGCGGTGTGGCCGCGGTGCCGGCCATTTTGGTGGCGGTATTTGCCACGGTGTTTTTCAATATTGGAATTCAGGCGTGGTTCAATGCGCGGGTACAGACCGCGCTCGATGAGAGCAACCAGGTCGCACAAGGGTATTTGGCGGAGCATACCAATGACATCAGGCTCGATGCGTTGGCGATTGCGAATGACCTCTCGCAGAACGGGACGATTTTTTATGGCGATGCCACCGGCTTTGCGAATTTTTTGGTGCAGCAGACCGCCACCCGCGGCTTGACGCAGGCGGTGATCTTTGAGCCGGTGACCGGGCAGGTGATTGCCTCGGCGGGGTTGCTGGCTGGGATGGGGGCGACGATTCCAAACCAGGGGGAAATTGCCAGTGCGCGGGCAGGGCAAGTGGTGGTGATCAGCCCGCCGGATTCCACGCTGGAGCGGGCGGTCATTCAGTTGGATTCTACACCGCCTTTGATGCTGCTGATTGAACGGCCAATAGACCCGGCGATTTTAGACCATGTGCAAAAAACTGAGGCTGCAGTTGCAGAATATCAAAGACTTTCGCAAAACCGTAACGGGTTGGAGATTTCATTTGCGTTGATTTTTGCCACCGTGGCGCTGCTGGTGCTCTCGGCGGCGGTGTTGATCGGGCTGGTGATCGCCAACCAAATTGCCAAGCCGATTGGGCATTTGATGCGGGCGGCTGAGCGGGTGCGGGCGGGTGATTTAACCGTGCGGGTGCCCGAAACCGCGACGGGGGATGAGGTGGCCGGACTTTCCCGGGCGTTTAACCGCATGACCGGGCAGTTGGCGGCGCAGCGGGCGGAGCTGATGGTGGCTTATGGCCAGTTGGATGAACGCCGCCGCTTTACCGAAACCGTGCTGGCGGGGGTTTCAGCAGGGGTGATCGGGCTCGATGCGCAGGGGCGGATTGAATTACCAAACCGGGCGGCCTCAGAATTTCTAGGGGTGGATTTGCAAGCCCGCCTGGGCGAGCCGTTAGCGGATGTGGCGCCGGAATTTGCCGCCATGATCGAGACGGTGATGGCGGCCCCCGACAAGCCGGTGACAGCGGAAGTTGAGCATGGCCCGGCGATGCAAAAACGGGTGCTGCTGGTGCGGATTGGGGCCGAGCTGAAAGCTGGCTTGGCTGATGGATTTATTGTGACATTTGATGACGTGACCGAATTGCTCTCCGCGCAGCGCAAGGCTGCCTGGGCGGATGTGGCTCGGCGGATTGCACACGAGATAAAAAATCCGCTGACCCCGATTCAACTTTCAGCCGAGCGTTTGAAGCGCCGCTTTAGCCGCGAAATAACCTCGGACGTGGAGGGGTTTGCCCAATGTGCTGACACAATTGTGCGCCATGTGGGTGATATTGGACGGATGGTGGATGAATTTTCAACCTTTGCGCGGATGCCAGCCCCGGTGATGAAGAGTGAATCACTGGAGCGGATCGTGCGGGAAGCGTTGGTGCTGCAACGTGTGGCGAGCCGTCATATTGATTTTCAGGTGGAGATTTCTGCCCCTGATTTGCGGGCATTATGCGACCGGCGCTTGATTGGCCAGGCCCTGACGAACTTGCTGCAAAACGCCGTGGATGCTGTTGCGATGCGGCCGGGTGCCCATATCGTGAAGGTGCAGCTATTTTCGGAAGGCCAAAATGCGGTATTGCGGGTGATTGATGATGGCATCGGGTTGCCTGATACTGACCGGGCTAAATTGATGGAGCCGTATGTGACGCATAAAACCAAAGGCACAGGACTGGGCCTGGCGATTGTGCGTAAGATTATGGAAGACCATGGTGGGCAGCTTGATTTAGATGCGGCCCCCGGTGGTCAGGGGGCGATGGTGAGTCTGGTGTTGCCGGCGCTGGCGGCGGCGGAAGTGCCAAATCTGGAAGCGTTAGGTGAGGATCGTGCGATATAATGATTGATATTTTAATCGTCGATGATGAGCCTGATATCCGGATGCTGGTGGAAGCAATTCTGCGCGATGAGGGGTACGAAGCGCGGAGTGCCGGAACTTCGGACGAGGCTTTGGCGGCTTATAAATTTCGTAGGCCACATCTGGTGATTTTGGATGTATGGCTGCAAGGCTCGAAGCTGGATGGCATCGGTATTTTGGATGTGCTGCATCAGGAAGAGCCGCGGGTACCGGTGGTGATGATATCGGGGCACGGGACGATCGAGACGGCGGTGGCGGCGATCCAGCGTGGGGCATATGATTTTATCGAGAAGCCATTTAACTCGGATCGTTTGTTACTGGTGGTGCGGCGGGCGCTGGAAGCGGCGAAATTATCGGCGGAGAATGCCGAGTTGCGGCTGCGGGTGGGGCCTGCGACGAATTTAACGGGCGAAGGCCAGGCGATTGCAGGGTTGCGGGCCGCAATTGATCGGGTGGCGCCCACCGGGTCGCGCGTGCTGATTTCCGGGGCACCGGGGGCGGGTAAGGAAACCGTGGCGCGGATGATTCATGCGAAGTCGCGCCGGGCCGAGGGGCCGTTTGTGGCGCTGAACTGCGCGATCCTGGCGCCGGAGCGGTTTGAAATTGAGTTGTTTGGCGTTGAGGCGGGGGCAGGGCCCAACGGCGTGCCGCGCCGCATTGGCGTGCTGGAACGTGCCCATGGCGGCACGCTGCTGCTGGATGAAATTTCCGATATGCCGATGGAGACGCAAGGCAAAATTGCCCGCGTGTTGCAGGAGCAAAGTTTTGAGCGTGTCGGGGGTGGCGTCAGTTCGCGCGTCAAGGTCGATATTCGGGTAATTGCGAGTACCGCCAAGGATCTGACCGCTGAAATCGCTGCTGGAAAATTCAGGGAGGATTTATACTACCGGCTGGCTGTGGTGCCGCTGCGGGTACCCTCGTTGAAGGAACGGCGGGAGGATATTCCAGCACTGGCGGCGGATTTTCTGGCGCGCGCGGCTGAAACTTCTGGCTTGCCGATGCGGGCATTGGCCTCTGATGCGATCGCGGCGTTGCAGGCGCATGACTGGCCGGGCAATGTGCGGCAACTACGTAATATCATGGATTGGCTGATGATCATGCGGGTGGCGGAAACGCCAGATTTTTTCCGCGCCGAGCATTTGCCGACTGAACTTTCAGCGCATGCGCCTAGGGCATTGGCGATTGACCCGGCGGCCGATGTGATGGCGCTGCCGTTGCGTGAAGCGCGGGATGTGTTCGAGACGCAATATCTGCAGGCGCAGTTGCTGCGTTACGGCGGCAATATCAGCCGGACGGCGAATTTTGTGGGCATGGAGCGCAGCGCGTTGCACCGCAAGTTGAAACAGCTTGGTATCGGCGCGGACGAAAAGGTGGCTTAGGTTTTTTTGAGCGCGGTCAATCGTTTTTTGGCATTGCTGCGCGGACCGCCGGCATCAAATATATCACCGGCTGCGCCCAGGCCAAAACGCGGCATGTTGACATAGATGCTCTCAGAGGTGCCCGGCGAAACCAGATAGGTCTCATGCCAGATGCCGACATCGCCATTGCTGCCGACCGCTTTGTTAAACGCCGTCCAAGCCGGCAAATGCGCATTGTCGCGGTTCTGCGCATAGGCATTCAGATGCTCAAAGCTGCGCCAATATTGCACCAGCATGCTGCCCGGAAAACCAAAATGCAGCCGGTAATGCAACAACCCAAGCTCTGGATGCTGCGAAAGTTCCTTCAGCATCCGCGGCATCGCCCTGAAGACCGGCACCCAGTTCGGTTTCCAGGGCCGGTTCAGCCGGATGCCAATGAGAAACAGCACAAAGCTGCCTTCGATTTCGCCGCAGACGCGCCGGTTGATAGTTTCGGCCATGGCCCCTCCTCGATACGGGACCGTTATAGAGCGCCGCAACGGCGCTGGCCAATCTCAGGCAGGCGTAAATGTGAGCGCAAGCCCATCCATGCAATAACGCAAGCCCGTGGGCGGCGGCCCATCCGGGAAAACATGGCCCAAATGTCCCCCACAACGGCGGCAATGCACCTCCGTGCGATCCATGCCCAGCGAGTTATCATCGGAGGTTTCCACTGCGTTGGGCAGCGGCTTATAGAAGCTCGGCCAGCCGGTGTGGCTGTCATACTTGGTGGTGGAAGAATATAGCGGCAAAGCGCAGCCGGCGCAGTTGAAGGTGCCGGTGCGGTGTTCATTCAGCAGCGGGCTGGAAAACGGCGGCTCGGTGCCTTGCTGACGCAAGATGTTATACTGCGCGGGCGTGAGCAGCTTTTGCCATTCGGCATCGGTATGGGTGACTTCAAACACCTCAGCAGCCTGCGCGGAGGACGGGGTATCAAGCACACGGGCGATCAGGATGGCGCCGATCGAGGCGCTTCCCAGAAGCAAAAATTTGCGGCGGTTTGACATGGACGGTTCCTCTGGACGACTACGAAGACCACTTAGATAGCATCGATTGGAGCGGTTTATGGGTGAGCGGCACGCTGATGACGCAAAATTGTATTTTGAAACGCATGTGTTCGTATGTGACAACCGTCGGCCCGCGGGGCATGAGCGGGGATGCTGTGCTTCCAAGGGGTCGGAAAAAATCCGCGATTACATGAAGGTGCGGGTCAAGGAGCTTGGTATCAAGGGCGTGCGGATCAACCAGTCCGGTTGCCTGGACCGCTGCGAACTGGGGCCGTGCGCCGTGTTGTACCCTGAAGGCGTATGGTACCGTCTGGAAGATTTCGCGGCGGTGGATGCGGTGCTGGAGCAGCATATCATCGGCCAGGGGCGGGTGGCGGCTTTGCTGCTGCCGCAATAGACATGCAGAATTTCAAGTTTCAGCAGGTAGATGTGTTTTCCTCAGTCGCACTTAAAGGCAATCCGCTGGCGGTTGTGGTTGGCGCGGATGGGTTAAGTGATGAGCGGATGGCCAGTTTCGCAAACTGGACCAATTTGAGCGAAACAACCTTCCTGTTGAAGCCAACACGGCCGCAAGCCGATTACCGGGTGCGGATTTTTACCCCCAAACGCGAGTTGCCGTTCGCGGGCCATCCAACCTTAGGCTCTTGCCACGTCTGGCTGAGCGAACATGGCGCGCCGCAGGGCGACGTGATTGTGCAGGAATGCGAGGCGGGTTTGGTGCGTATCCAGCGGGATGGAACGCGGCTGGCTTTTGCGGCACCGCCACTACGGCGGTCTGGTCCGGTGGAACCTGAACTTTTGCATAGGATTACATCGTCGCTTGGGGTATTACCGAGAGAAATTGTGGCATCCAACTGGGTGGCAAATGGTCCTGACTGGGTAGCTGTTATGTTGGCGGGCCGTGATGAGGTTCTGCGGTTGAAGCCCGATTTTGCAGCGATGGCGGGACTGGAAGTGGGGGTTATCGCACCATGGCGAGATGGTGAGGCGCAATTTGAGGTGCGGGCTTTTGCGCCAGGCGATGGTGTTACGGAAGATGCTGTGACGGGCAGCCTGAATGCGGGTATGGCGCAATGGCTGATCGGCGCGGGGTTGGCGCCACCTCGTTATGTGGCGGCTCAAGGCACGGTGCTGGGGCGGGCTGGGCGCGTACATGTGTGTCAGCAAGGGTCTGATATCTGGATTGGAGGCGAGGTTGTTTCCTGCGTGACGGGGCTGGTGTCGTTGTGAGCATGGACACGATA
>DAIDEE010000009.1 GCA_027308685.1 Acidocella sp. | reverse complement strand
TTGCTGGCACGGCGCAAACATGTAGCGATGAAAGCTGCCGCACCGCCCCCACCGCCGCCAGAGCCATTACCCGATAGCCCCTTCGCAGCGCTCGCCGCTTTAAGGCGCAACGCCTCCTGATGCCGCAGGACGAGGACAAAGCCTGGCAGCGGCTGGATAAGTTTTTATTCTTCGCCCGCTTCTGCAAAAGCCGGGCTGTCGCGGGTGAACTCATCGAGACCGGCGCGGTGCGCATCAACCGCCAGCCCACCGTAAAACCGCACGCCAAATTGCGCCCCAACGATGTCATCACCTTACCGCTCCCCGCTGGTGTGGTGGTGGTGCGCGTGCTGGGCTTAAGCACCCGGCGCGGCCCCGCCGCCGCCGCCCGATTACTGTACGAAGAACTTGCGTAACCCTTGCGCAAATTCATATCCACGCGCATATCCGGCTCAAATTGTCGATGTTTAGGAGTGATTGATGACCTACGTGGTCACCGAAAATTGCATCAAGTGTAAGTTTATGGATTGCGTGGAAGTCTGCCCGGTGGACTGCTTCTATGTTGGCGAAAATATGCTGGTCATTCACCCCGATGAATGCATCGACTGCGGCGTTTGCGAACCTGAATGTCCGGCTGAAGCGATTTTGCCCGATAGCGATAATCGCGCCACCGCCTGGATCGAGCGCAACCGTGATTTAGCCAAATCCTGGCCGAATATTACCCGCAAGGGCACCCCGCCCGATGATGCCGACGAGTGGAAAGACAAACCCGGCAAAGAGGCGATGCTGTCGCTGGAGCCCGGCCAACCATAGGTTTTTGCGCGGCTGGCGTGACGTAACCCGGTTTTTGTGATACATGGCATTCCCGTGAACCGGGTGAATGCCCCCGGTGGTTGTATCGGGGAGCGTGATGAGCAAGTCAGACAAGGTTGCAACAAAATCGGCCGCTGCCGCTGCGGTAAAGCCTGCTGCAAAAGCACCCCCACCCGACAAACAAAAAGCCACCAAACCCGCACCTACAAAGCCTGTCACCACGAAGCCTGCCACCACGAAGCCAGCACCCGCTATGGCAGCGGCCGCCGAGGCCACCGCCAAAACGCCCCATAAACCTGAACCAAACGCAGTAAAATCATTGCCCACTCAACCGAAGCCGAAGCCGGAACCTCAAGCTGCCGCCAAAGTAGCCGCGAAACCGGCCCTCAAGGCCGCCGAAAAGCCCGCTGCCAAGCCTGCGCCCAAGGCCGCTGCGGCACCCAAACCTGCTGCCAAACCGGCCGCAAAGCCGCTGCCCAAGCCAGCGTCTGACCCTGTGAAGGCCGAGGCCACCCGGCCACCACCACCACCGATCCCAGCGATGATGCCGCCAGCCCAGCCGCCGCCGCCGCCCACCTCACATTCAGGCGTTATCTCTGGCCCGATGCGCCCGATGACCCCACCGCGGGCGATGGCCAAAGCTGAAATCTTCGTCGATGGCGACTATGTGGTTTACCCCACGCACGGCGTCGGCAAAGTGGAGCGCATCGCCACCGAGGAAATTGCCGGGCATACGCTGGAACTCATCCACATCACCTTCGATGAAAACCGGATGACTTTGCGGGTGCCCACCAACAAGGCCCGCACGGCAGGGTTGCGCAAGCTCGCCTCGGCCAAACAATTCTCCGACGTGCTCGCCACCCTCAAAGGCCGCGCCCGCATCAAACGCACCATGTGGTCGCGCCGCGCCCAGGAGTATGAGGCCAAAATCAACTCGGGCGACCCGCAAGCCATCGCCGAAGTGGTGCGCGATTTGCACCGCAACGCCGGCCAGCCTGATCAATCATTCTCCGAGCGGCAGATCTATGAGTCCGCGCTTGACCGTCTGGCCGCCGAATATGGCGCTTTGGAAAAAATCGACAAACCCACCGCCATCGAACGCCTCATCGCGCATCTGAAATCTGATTAGAGCCGGGGCCGAACCGATTGAGGGCCCGCGCCAGGGGGTTTGCCAATCAGCGCAATACGCCTCGCGCCATCAATGCCCACCTGAGAAACAAGACGGCGTGCTGACTGAACCATTGCGGCACGCCGTTGAAACATAACCCCTACAATCAGGCGGCCGCGTAACCCACGATGCCCTTGATTTCGAGGAACTCCTCCAATCCCCACTGGCCCCACTCACGGCCGTTACCGGATTGTTTGTAACCACCAAACGGCGCATTCAGGTCGCCCGCCGGATAATTGATATAAACATTGCCGCTACGCATCTGCCGCGCCACACGCTGCGCCCGTGCGCGGTCACCAGACTGCACATACGAAGCCAAACCATACACCGTGTTATTGGCCTCCGCCACAACGTCCGCCTCGGTGTTGTAGGTGAGGATTGCAAGCACCGGTCCAAAAATTTCTTCCCGGGCAATGCGCATCTGTGGTGTAACATTGGCAAACACCGTCGGGCGCACATAATAACCGCGGTTCAAGCCTTCCGGCCGGCCGGTACCACCGGTAACCAAAGTGGCGCCTTCGTCGATACCAGCCTGGATCAACCCCTGGATTTTGTCGTACTGCACCTGGCTGACCACCGGCCCCATCATCGTTCCCTCAGCGGTAGGCGGCCCTACTTTTATCGCCTCCGCAGCGGCTTTCGCTGCCGTGATCGCCTGCTCATTCAAAGCCGCCGGCACGAACATGCGCGTGGGGGCGTTGCAGGATTGTCCGGAATTCTGAAAACAATCGGCCACGCCCTTGCGAACCGCTTGCGAAAGATCAACATCATCCAGCAATATATTCGCTGATTTGCCGCCAAGCTCCTGATGCACGCGCTTGATCGTATCTGCCGCAGATTTTGCGATCAAAATACCAGCCCGCGACGAACCGGTGAACGAGATCATGTCGATATCCGGGTGAGAGGAGAGCGCCGTGCCAACGCCCGGCCCATCACCGTTCACCAGATTAAACACGCCCTTCGGCACACCAGCCTCATGCATGATCTCAGCAAAAATAATCGCATCGATCGGCGCGATTTCAGATGGCTTCAATACCATAGTGCAACCCGCCGCGATCGCGGGGCAAACCTTGCACGTGATCTGGTTGATCGGCCAGTTCCATGGCGTAATCATGCCCACCACGCCAATCGGCTCCTTGATAATCAAGGTAGAACCTTGCGGATGTTCAAACGAAAAATTTTCCAATACCGCAATCATCTGGCTGATATGACCAACCCCGATGGCTGCCTGTGCCTGATTGGCCAACGCGGTTGGCGCGCCCATTTCCTGTGTAATCGCGGCCGCAACATCGGCATACCGCGCCTTGAAGGCGGCGAGAATTCGCTGCAAAAGTTCAACCCGCTCCTGCTTGCTGGTTTGGGAAAACGCCGGAAATGCGGCCCGGGCCGCAGCAACGGCACGATCAACATCGGCGCCCGAACCCAGCGAAATTTGCGTGTAGGCTTCTTCAGTTGCCGGGTCGATCACATCGAACGGACGCGGCACCACCGGATCAACCCATTCACCATTAATATAGAATTGCATTTCGTGAGACATTGTCCGACCCTCCTGTGTTATATGTCACCAGACATAATACCCCCAAGGCAGGGGGCAAGGTAAATGATAACGCTCCAGATCAAGCCGGAGCAATTCACCCCGCAACCTAAGATCGTGCCAGCGCCGCGAAAAAATCTGTTTATGTAACTATTCCTCGTAAATGGCGATTTCGGTCCACCACCACAACAGCATGATCCCAACCATCCGTAAGATATGCTACAAGACTAAAGGCAGGCTGGCGCGATAATTCGCGCAACCCGATACTACCAACAACTTTGCGGCGATCATCGATGACCGGTAATGTCCGTGTATCGTGACCCAGCAGGAGCGACCGCGCCGTTTGAGATTTCACATTTTTGTCGATATAAATCACATTCCCTGACAGCCGCCTCCCGTGTCTCGTAGGTATCAAATACGGCAACAGCTTCCCTGATGGCTCCTGACACGACAATTCCTCTCGCGGCTCATTTCAACTCCAGCTAATATGGCCAGCCTTTGCTCTCATTGTAATTGACGCGCATCAACGGCGCAGTGACTACCGCCGCCCACCGGCCAAGCAAAACGACAGGATAACCACGATGGACATGATCGCCGACCACGCGAAACCCGCCGCTCACGAGCGGATAGCCTCGATTTCACGGCAGATTTGGGCCGACAAATACCGCCTGAAACAAGCCGACGGCACACCGGTTGACCTCACCATCGAGGACACCTGGGCGCGCATCGCCAAGGCCCTGGCGGCTGTCGAATCGGAGCCTGCCTTATGGGAGAGCCGCTTCTATGCCGCCCTGGAGGATTTCAAATTCCTGCCCGCCGGGCGCATCATCGCCGGTGCCGGCACCGACCGGCGCGTGACCTTGTTCAATTGCTTCGTGATGGGCGACATCGAGGACGACCTCGGCAGCATCTTCAGACACCTGCGGGAAGCCGCGCTCACCATGCAGCAAGGTGGCGGCATCGGCTATGATTTCTCCACGCTGCGGCCCAAGGGCGCAGCCGTAAAAGGTGTCAGCGCTGACGCCTCCGGCCCGCTCTCCTTCATGGATGTGTGGGATTCCATGTGCCGCACCATCATGTCCGCCGGTGCCAGGCGGGGTGCGATGATGGCGACCATGCGTTGCGACCACCCGGATATCGAAGCCTTTATCGCCGCCAAACGCGAGCCGGGGCGGCTGCGTAATTTCAATCTCTCGGTCCTGATCACCGATGCCTTCATGGCCGCCGTGGAGGCCGATGCCGATTGGGATTTAGTATTTGGCGGCAAGGTTTACCGCAGCTTGCGTGCCCGCGCCTTGTGGGACAGCGTGATGCGCGCCACCTACGACTACGCCGAACCCGGGGTGCTGTTCATCGACCGCATCAACAACCGCAATAATCTGCATTATTGCGAGGCCATCCACTCCACCAACCCCTGCGCCGAGCAACCCTTGCCGCCCTATGGCGCTTGCCTGCTGGGGTCGATCAATCTGGCAACGCTGGTGCGCGACCCCTTCACGCCTCAGGCGCATCTCGATGATGCCGAGCTGACCGAGCTTGTCACCGTCGCGGTGCGTATGATGGACAATACCATCGACGCCTCGGGTTTCCCGCTGGAAGCCCAACACCAGGAAGCCGTGGCCAAGCGCCGCATCGGCCTGGGGCTGACTGGCCTCGCCGACGCGCTGATGATGGTGGGGCTGCGCTATGGCTCGGAGCCCGCCGCCGCCATGGCGGAGCGCTGGGCGCGGGAGGTCAACCGCGCCGCCTATATCGCCTCGGCACATATTGCCGCCGAAAAATCACCGTTCCCGCTGTTCGAGCACAAAGCTTACCTGGCCGGCGAAACCGTGCGCGAGCTTGATGCCGATGTGCGGGCTCTCATCGCCGCGCACGGCATCCGCAACGCGCTGCTGACCTCCATCGCCCCCACCGGCACCATCTCACTGCTGGCTGATAATGTATCCTCCGGCGTCGAGCCGGTGTTCGCCCACAGCTTCACCCGCAAAGTCACCGAACCCGATGGCTCAAAGCGCGAAGAACTGGTTGAGGATTATGCAGTGCGGCTGTACCGCCATAAATTTGGCAGCGATGTAGCGCTGCCCGATTATTTCGTTACCGCACAAAACCTCTCACCGCTCGACCATATCCGTATGCAGGCGGCCCTGCAGCGGCATGTCGACAGCGCCATTTCAAAAACCGTCAATGTGCCGGAGGATATTCCCTTCGAGGCGTTCCGCGAGGTTTACCTGGAAGCCTATCGTCAGGGCTGCAAAGGCTGCACCACCTACCGCCCCAACGCCATCACCGGTTCCATCCTCTCCGTCACGCCAACCCCCGCCAACGCAGCCGAAGCCGTAGCGGCAGCGGCCGCCGTGCCAGTGCGACCCAACCACTCACCCATCCCGCGGCCACCCAAACTCACCGGCACCACCTACAAGCTGCGCTGGCTGGACAACGAGCACGCCATGTACATCACCGTTAACGACATCGAGGAAGCCGGGCGCCAGCGCCCCTTCGAGGTGTTCATCTCCTCCGCCAACATGGAGCATTTCAGTTGGGTGGTGGCGCTGACCCGGATGATCTCAGCGGTATTCCGCCGTGGTGGCGATGTGGGGTTTGTGGCGGAGGAGCTGAAAAGCATCTTCGACCCGCGCGGCGGACAATGGAGCGGCGGCCGCTACGTGCCCTCGCTGATCGCGGCGATCGGCGGCATCATCGAACAACACATGATCGAAATCGGGTTCCTCGAATCCCGCGATGCCCCGGCACATTCACACTTACCAGACCTGACGCTTCCCGCTGGGGCCTTGGGTATGCTGTGCCCGCAATGCGGCCAGCCGGGTGTTGCCAAGGAAGGCGCCTGCCTGAACTGCCACCAATGTGGCTGGTCGAAATGCAGTTGAAAAGCTGCCGGGCCAGAGCATAAACCCTCTGGCCCGGCTGCTATTTAGCGGTTGTTGCGCTGACCAAACAGTTGCAGCAGGAACAAGAACAGGTTGATGAAGTTCAGGTACAGCGTCAACGCATCATAAACGCTGCGCTTGCCGGCCATATCCACACCATAAGCGCCACCATATTGCAGGTAGCTGGTTTTGATCCGCTGCGTGTCATAGGCGGTCAGACCCGTGAAGATCAGCACGCCTAAAATGCTCACGGCAAACTGAATCGCCGCCGAGTGCAGGAACATATTCACCACCATCGCGATGATGATGCCGATCAGCCCCATCATCAGGAAACTGCCGAACTTGGTCAGGTCGGTTTTGGTAACGTACCCGAACAGGCTGGTCCCGGCGAAGGTTCCGGCTGTTACAAAAAATACCGAGGCGATGGAGGTTTGCGTATAGACGATGAAAATATTCGTCAGGCTGGCGCCCATCGCTGCGCAAAACGCCCAGAACAAAATCTGCGCGGTCTGGGTGGAGAGCTTATTCACACCGAAGCTCAGCACCATCACGAAGACCATCGGCGAGAAAATCGCGGCGTAGGCCAGCAGTGTGGGGCGGTACACCATGCTACCATCGGCGGCTTGCACCAGCGGGTAGAAGGCGTTCATGGCGGAAGTGTGGGAGATTGCAAGTGCAATGATGCCGGTGAGCAAGAGGCCGGAGGCCATCCAATTATACACCCGCAACATATAGCTGCGCAGGCCAAGGTCGAGCATCGCCGAGCCAGTGTTAGCGCGGTAACCGGCCTGGGCGGTGCGGTAGGAGTTGCCGTCAGGATTGAAAGCCATGGAGACTGAATTCCTTTTTTAAGTGGCTACATGCCACGCCATATATTTCGCTTTTTCGGAAGGTTTTTCAAGTCTATTCGGGGGCGGCACCAACCTCACCCGTTACGGCAACGCCGCTTAGCGCCGCCAGAGCTATATTTTGCTCATGGTGGCTCAGCGCCGCCAGCGCTATATTTTGCTCATGGCGGCTCAGCGCCGCCACCAGCCCCGCTTCTTATCAGCAACCGGCGCGTCGGCGTTGATGATGGTCGGCTGCACCACCGGCGCTGGCGGTGCGGCGGGCTCTGGTTCCACGTCCTGAACCGTAGCGTCTGCAACCCCGGCATCCATTGCTTGCGCAGCCATCATGGCGGCCGGAAACACTTGCGCTTCGCTTATCGGCGCAACGCTTGTCGCCAATGCAGGTTGCGGTGCGATACGAGCCTCGGCGCGCAACCGGGCGGCTTCCTCTTCAGCGCGTTCGGCGGCCTCGAAAATATCCGCAATGTCAGCGTACACCGGCACCGGCGCATAGGCCGGCGGTGCGGAAGCCAGTACCTCTCCCGGCGCGGCACCACCCTCAGTGGCAGGTTTACGGCGACGGCCCCCGCGTGCGCGGCGGCGGCGGGCTGGTTCCTCAGCCCCCTCAGCGCTCCCGGTTTCACCCGTTAAATCCGGCTCGTCACCAAGCTCAGCCGCCATCACCAGATCAATCTCGGTCGGCTGATCATCTCCTGACTCAGTGGATTCAGAATCGTCCGCCTCATCATTGGCGTCCCCTGCGGCGGCCTGGCCCGTCTCGCTACCCGGCTCAAAACGGCGCTTGCCACGGCGGCGGCGGCGGCGGCGTTTGCGCTCACCCTCCTCGGCGGTCTCGGCGGCACTCGCTGCCGTTACCACAGCCTCGGTCTCAGCGTCCTCCTCGGCCTCATCATCCGGCTCAATAATATCCGGCTGCGGGGTACGGCTGGTGATCGCCGGGGTCGCATGATAGGCGGCGGGGGTTGGCATCGGCGCGGTCTGCGCCTTCAGCTTCTCAATCCGGAAGTTCGAGCCGGTCAGCGCGGCGTCGGTTGAGAACAGCACCCGCATGGCATAGCGGGTCTCGATGGCCGAAAGCCGGTCGCGCTTATGGTTGAACAGGTACAACCCGATCTCGGTTGGCAGCACCACCATAATCTCGGCGGCGCGGAATTTGGCGCCCTCATCTTCAATCGCGCGCAATATATGCAGTGCCGCGCTTTCCGGGCTGCGGATATGGCCCATGCCGGCGCAATGCGGACAGGTGATCAGCGAGGCTTCCGCCAGTGAAGGCCGCAAGCGCTGGCGGCTCATTTCCATCAACCCAAAATGGCTGATATTGCCCACCTGAATCCGGGCGCGGTCGTTCTTCAGGGAATCCTTCATTTTCCGCTCAACGGCGGCGTTATTCTTGCGGCTCTCCATGTCGATGAAATCGATCACGATCAGCCCCGCCAGATCGCGCATCCGCACCTGCCGCGCCACTTCCTCGGCAGCTTCCAGGTTGGTGCGCAGGGCGGTGTCCTCAATCGAGCGCTCCCGGGTCGAGCGACCGGAGTTCACGTCGATGGCAACCAAGGCTTCGGTCTGGTTGATCACGATATAGCCGCCCGAGCGCAACTGCACGGTCGGGTTCAGCATCGCATCGAGTTGCGCTTCCACCTGGTGCTTGGCGAACAGCGGCTGGCCTTCGGTCCAAAGCTGCACTTTTTTGGCGTTCGCCGGCATCAGCATCCGCATGAAGTCACGCGCCGCGCGGAAGCCATCCTCGCCATCCACCAGCACATCATCCACATCGCGGGTATAAACATCGCGGATGGTGCGCTTGATCAGCGAGGCTTCCTCATAGATCAGCGCCGGAGCCGAGGATTCAAACGTGCGCTCGCGGATATCATCCCACAGCCGCAGCAAATATTCGCAATCGCGCTTGATCTCAGGCTTCGGCCGGTTCGCACCAGCGGTCCGCACGATCAGCCCCATGCCGGGCGGCACATCCAGTTCCGCCATGGCTTCCTTCAGGCGGCGGCGGTCCGCCACTGAGGTAATTTTGCGCGAAACCCCGCCACCGGAGGGCGAGTTCGGCATCAACACTGAAAACCGCCCCGCCAATGAAAGGTAGGTGGTCAGCGCCGCACCCTTATTGCCACGCTCCTCCTTCACCACCTGGATCAGCATGATCTGGCGGCGATGGATCACGTCCTGGATTTTATAATTACGCAGGAACCGCTGGCGCTGGCGGCGCTCGCGCGCTTCGGCGGCGTCATCGCCATCCCCGCCCAAACTTTCCGGGGCGGGCGCCTCCGGGGCGTCTTCCTCTGACTCCACCGAGCCTTGCCCGGCGGCATCGGCTTCCCCAACCGGCTCCTCAGTCGCCGGCTCACCCGTTGCCTCAGATGAGGCTTCCTCAGTGACCGTCTCAGACGAGATCAACGCGCTCTCATGTGTCGCCAGCGCCTCAAAACGCGGCTCGTCATGGCTTTCGGCGGGCGGTACGTCTCCCAGCATCGCATCCGGCATCGCTTCAGCCATCTCGTCAAATTCCGGCGGCGCGGCGGCGATAATGCTAATCGGCTTGATCTCAAGCGCTTGCGCCGTGCCTGTCGGCGGCGGCTCAACGGGTTCGCTGTCGGCCTGCGTTTCCGGCGCTGTGGCTACAGCATCCGCCTGACCCTCGGCTTCGGCGTCGTCTTCATCCTCATCATCCTCGGCCTGCATGGCCAGCAAACGCTGCCGGTCAGCCACCGGGATCTGGTAATAATCTGGATGAATTTCACCAAACGCCAGGAACCCGTGGCGATTACCGCCATATTCCACGAACGCCGCCTGCAGGCTGGGTTCAACCCTGATAACCTTGGCTAGATAGATATTGCCTTTGATCTGCTTGCGGGTTGCGGTTTCAACGTCGAAATCCTCAAGCCGGTTGCCATCCAGCACCACAACGCGGGTTTCTTCCGCGTGGCTGGCGTCGATTAAAATTCTTTTGGTCATTGAAAGGTAAGCTCCGAGATGCCGGCCCCGGCTCTGCGCGGTTCAACGCGGCAGCCTGGCGGCAAAAATTAAGTGAAAAATGGAGGTGGAGAGACCGGAGCCACGCCATGCCAAAGCTGATAAAAGAGAATTCAGTGAGGCGAGCGGTCATCGGTCCTTGTATTTCGTTGGACAGATTTATCAAAAACCTGTCCGTTTATGAGTATTCCAGGGCTTGTGCGGCTGCTTTGGCCTAATGTGGCCAGAAACGCGCAGGTTCAAACACCTGTGGATTGTGATGACCCAAATAGCCCCCCGGTGCAAGGGGGTTGTTGAGCCACGGTGATTCACGCAAACCTGCGCTAGATGCCGATAATTCAGGATATATTGAGCCCATGCCCCTGTTGAGCCCCATATCTAACAGAGATTTAAGCCAGCCATGACGCCCCAATACCGCTTCTCGATCGTCGCCTGCGCCCGCTGGGAGACGCGGTATATAACAGAATGGCTGACCTATTACCGAATGATCGGGTTCGATCATGTCTTTCTATATTGTAACGATGACGACCCGGCGGAATTATACCGCGAAATTCTACCGTTTATGGCCGGGCCAACCCCTTACGTCACATTTACATTTTTCCCGGACGTCGGCGCCCAGCAGGCCATGTACCTGCATTTCCTCGAGCACCATAAGCACAAAACCGAATGGATGAGCTTCCTCGATATCGATGAGTTTTTACGCCTGCCCCGGCATCGCTCAGTCGGCAGCTTCGTCGCCTCATTTCAGGGGCGGGTGGATTCAATTTATCTGAACTGGTGCCAGTTCGGGAACAATGGCTTCACCAACCGCCCGGCCGGCGACGTGCTGGCGCAATACACCCGCCGACGGGCGGGCTGCGATAGTTACATGACCAAGCACATCACCCGCGCCGTTGTCATTCACCCAAACCATATCCGCCGCGGGCCGATGTCCGACTTCTGGCACTACTGGAACCCTCTGGAATATTTTGAGGCGCTCCGTATCGTCAATGTTCTCGGCGAGGACATGCACCACTACTACGATAGCCCCGAAATATCCCGCGCCACCTTTGAAGCGCCCGGTAAATTCGAGGCGATGCTAAAGACCGGCATCATCAACCACTATAAATTCAAATCAAAAGAAGATTTTTTGTTGCGGGCCGCGCGCAGTACAGTCGGCGTATTTGCCCAGCAAATTGACCATAAACGGCAATTTGAAGATGGCCGGGCGGAGCAGGTTCTCGGCTATCTGAATGAAGTGGAGGACACTGAGCTTGCCGATTTATGGCGCGGCTGGCTGCAGCGTTTTGAGCGAATTGGCACCCCCGCAGCAACGCGCGCCCCACCGCTCAGCCGGGGCAAGCCAGCCACGCAAAGCTCAGTGTGCGAGTATTCATTTGCGCCCACCCGCGAGCAAGATGCAGCCGGTGCGGTCAATGGCACGATCGACGGCACCCGAAAATTCCATACGGCGTTCGAGACCAACCCTTGGTGGCAAGTTGATTTAGAAAATACCGCCACCATCAGGCGGATTAAAATTTTCAATACAACCGATGAGACGGCATCACGCTTTAAAGATTTCAGTCTTGCCGTTTCAATTGATGGTGATATCTGGGCGGAAATTACGCGGAAGGAAGATGGCATCACCGTAGGTAATTTAAATACAGCGCCTTATGTATGGGAAGGCCAAACACCCGCTTGGGGACGCTATGTGCGGATTACGGCCCTCGGCGAAAACATTTGCATGCATCTTGATCAGGTTGAAGTTTATGCTGATAATGTCGAACCTGCAAAGCAAAAATCCGGCGCCGATACGACCATCGTGATTACATCGTGCAATCGTCATGATCTTCTTGAAAAAACGTTAAAATCGCTGATGCGTTATAATACCTACGAAGGCGTGAGAGAGATTTTGGTTGTTGAAGATGGCGATGCCGACCCTGCTGATATTTGTGCCAGATACGGTGCGAGATTGATACGTGTCGGCGAACGAAAAGGCCAATTACACGCCATTGACATCGCCTATTCCCAGGTAAAAACACCCTACATTTTTCATTGTGAAGATGACTGGGAGTTTTATAAGCCGGGATTCATCGAAAAAAGTCTGATGGTTTTAAAAGGCGATGAAGCCTGCGTCTGTGTTTGGCTGCGCGCATGGGATGATACGAATGGCCACCCTTTATCTTTTCAATCACCGGATAAAATTTTTGGAGTTTTGAGTTTCGATTATTTAGGAACATGGCATGGATTTTCGTGGAACCCAGGCTTGCGGCGGAAGTCTGACTATGAACGAGTGGGGCCATTTTCTCATGTTTTGAACCACCACGGCGATTTAGGCGAACCTATGGTCAGCACGCTGTATCGCGACCTTGGTTATCATGCGGTGATCCTGGATGAGACCGGCTATGTCCGCCACATCGGCGGGGATCGGCATGTTTCTCCTTAAATTGTTGGTGGCAGCCCTGCCCTATCCCCCCTTGCCATTACCCGCTTGATTAAGCACTACAGGGGAAAATTCTAGGAGATCCCCATGACCGAAGCACGGACCACGCAAGCGAACCTCAACATCGCCACAGTGCTGCATGATTTCATCGTCAATGAAGCCATTCCCGGCACCGGGCTCGACGCCGCCGCCTTCTGGGAGGGCCTGGCCAAATTGCTGACCGAATTCGCGCCTCGCAATGCCGCCCTGATGGCCAAGCGCGATGCCATCCAGGCGCAGATCGACGCCTGGTACAAGGAACATAAGGGCAAGGCGCTGGAGCAGACCGACTATCAGGCGTTCCTGACCAGCATCGGCTATCTGGTGCCGGTGCCCGCCAACGTGGCGGTGACGACCGACCGGGTGGACGACGAAATCGCCGTCATCGCCGGGCCGCAACTGGTGGTGCCGGTAAGCAACGCCCGCTACGCGCTGAACGCCGCCAACGCCCGCTGGGGCAGTCTGTACGACGCCCTCTACGGCACCGATGCAATTTCCGATGCTGACGGCGCTGCCCGTGGCGCCGGCTACAACAAAATTCGCGGCGCCAAAGTGGTTGCCCGCGGCCGCGCCTTCCTGGACGCCAACTTCGCGCTCGCCACCGGCAGCCATGCCGATGCCACCGCCTACCGGGTGAAAAACGGCCACCTCGCCGTCACCTTACCGAGCGGCGAGACCGGCCTGAAGGATGCCGCGAAATTTGCCGGCTACACCGGCGAGGCCACGCAGCCCACCGCGATTTTGCTGAAAAACCATAATCTGCACGCTGAAATCGTCATCAACCCCGCCAGCAACACCGGCAAGGACGACGCCGCAGGCGTTGCCGATATTATTTTAGAATCCGCCATCAGCACCATCATGGACTGCGAAGACAGCGTGGCCGCCGTGGATGCCGAGGACAAGGTGGACGTGTACCGCAACTGGCTGGGGCTGATGAACGGCACCCTTTCCGCCACGGTGCAGAAGGGCGGCAAGACCTTCGAGCGCAAGCTGAACGCCGACCGCGTTTACACCGCCCCGAACGGCGGCACGCTCACCGTAGCCGGGCGCTCACTGATGCTGGTGCGCAATGTCGGCCACCATATGCTCTCAGACGCTATTTTATTGGCTGACGGCAAGGAAGTCCCGGAAACCGTGCTCGATGCTGTGTTCACCTCGCTGATCGCGATCCATGATTTGAACGCCACAGGTGGGATGAAAAATTCCCGCAAGGGGTCTATCTACATCGTCAAACCCAAACTGCACGGCCCGGAAGAGGTGGCGTTTGCCAATGAACTGTTCGGGGCGGTGGAAACACTCCTCGGCCTGCCCGCCAACACCATGAAAATGGGCATCATGGACGAGGAACGCCGCACCAGCGCGAACCTCAAAGCCTGCATCGAGGCCGCCAAAAACCGCGTGGTGTTCATCAACACCGGCTTCCTCGACCGCACCGGCGATGAGATCCACACCTCGATGGTGGCCGGCCCGATGGTGCGTAAAGCCGAAATTAAAAACAGCGCCTGGATCAAGGCCTACGAGGACCGCAACGTTGATTTCGGTCTGGAGTGCGGCCTGCAAGGCAAGGCGCAGATCGGCAAAGGCATGTGGGCCGCCCCCGATGATATGGCCGCCATGCTGGAGCAGAAAATCGCCCATCCGCGCGCCGGCGCCAATACCGCCTGGGTGCCCTCACCCACCGCCGCCACGCTGCATGCCACGCATTACCACACGGTCGATGTCGCGGCCCGCCAAGTGGAGCTGAAAGACCGCGTCCCGGCGAAACTCTCCGACCTTTTAACCCCGCCTTTGGCAGACCGGCCAAACTGGATTCCCGCCGACGTGCAGCAGGAGTTGGATAACAACTGCCAAAGCCTGCTGGGCTACGTTGTGCGCTGGATCGACCAGGGTGTGGGCTGCTCGAAAGTGCCGGATATTCACAACGTGGAATTGATGGAAGACCGCGCCACTTTACGCATCTCCGCCCAGCATCTCGCCAACTGGCTGCTGCACGGCATCACCACCGAGGCACAGGTGATGGAAACATTAAAGCGCATGGCGCTGGTGGTGGATAAGCAAAACGCCAGTGACGCCGCTTACACCCCGATGGCACCCGGTTATGATGGCATCGCCTTCAAAGCCGCGTGCGACCTCATCTTCAAGGGCCTCACGCAACCCAACGGCTACACCGAGTTCATCCTCACCCAACGCCGCCGCGAAGCCAAAGCCGGGTGAGGCTGACGCATGTCATTCCCGCGTACGCGGGAATGACATGGTAGGGTGGGATTTAATCCGTATCATCATCCGCGAGCGACTTTTCCACCTTGGCGGTCAGTTCAATATGCAGTTGATGGATTTCCTCCATCAGTATCCGCATATTACTCATCGTCTCCAGTACCGCGTCATGCTGTTCCTTAGCCAGTTGGTCCGATGACTTCGCTGCCAAAATCGTGCCAACGCCCAGCAACGGCAGCGCAATAAGTTGCAACACGCCGGAGCTGGCATATTGCACAAACGGCATGGTGGCCGGCCACTTCAGTGGCAACAATGAAAAAATCAAGCAAAACCAAAAAAACCCCATGGTGGCGAAAATCGCGTTCGAGCGAATGGCGATCTGGTCGTTGAGCTTATTGATTTTATCAAGCGGCAGCTTCTTGATGATCGGCGGCGGCGGCATGACGAGAGTCTCCTGCTGGGATTATACCGTCAACATAACATAATCCGGCAGCGTGCCCACTCACGTCAGCGGGCGTTAAGCACCTTATAAATCGCCCCGGTCAGGCGGCTCAACTCATCCGGCCGGATGGTCAGCGCCGGCGTCAGATACACGATACTGCGGAACGGGCGTATCCAAACGCCTTGTTCCACCAGTTTCAGCCGCAGCGCCGCCGGGTTGGCAATGGCGGCCAGTTCCACCACCCCAATCGCACCCAGCACCCGCACATCCACCACGCCCGGCAACCCCCGGCATGGTTCAAGCTCGGCGGCCAACTGTTTCGAAATCGCACCCGTCTGCGCCAGACGCGGCTCGGCCTCAAACAAATCAAGCGACGCATTCGCCGCGGCACATCCCATCGCATTGGCCATATAGGTGGGGCCATGCATCAGCGCGGTACTGGCAGAGTTTGAAAGAAATGCTGCAAATAACTCATCCGTGGCGATCGTCACCGCCAACGGCAACGTACCACCGGTCAGCGCTTTGGAAAGCGTGATGATATCCGGCACCACCCCCGCTTGCTCAAAGGCAAACATGGTGCCAGTGCGGCCAAAGCCAGTGAAAATCTCATCAAATATCAGTGTCAGCCCGTAATGGTTCGCCGCCTTACGCAAATGCTGCAACACCTGTGGCGCATGGAGCAGCATACCGCCGGCACCCTGCACCAGCGGCTCAACAATAATCGCCGCCAGCGTTTTGGCATGCGCGTCGAGAAACTTATCAAACGCAACAATGCTGGCTGCATCCCGCGGCAAGCCAATCACCGGATGCTCCGGCAGCAGCCCGCTGAACATCGCGTGCATCCCCTCCTCGGGGTCGCAAATCGCCATCGTACCCAGCGTGTCGCCATGATAGCCACCGGTGAAGGCCAGAATCTTGGTCCGCCCGCGCTCACCTTTATTCAAGCGCGATTGCACGGCAATTTTGATCGCCACCTCGACCGCCACCGAACCGGAGTCAGTAAAAAACACCCGGTTTAACGGCTCCGGCAATAACGCCGCCAGCCTTGTGGCCAACTTATACGCCGGCTCATGCGCCAGCCCACCGAACATCACATGCGGCATGGTCTGCAACTGCGCCGCCACCGCCTGCGCAATATGCGGATGATTATAACCGTGACAGGCCGTCCACCAGGAAGCAATGCCATCGATCAGCACCCGGCCATCGGCCAGATGAATCTCCGAGCCTTGCGTGCGAACCACCGGCAGCGGCAGCGGCGCGGTCTGCATTTGCGCATACGGCAGCCAGACATGCCGCCAGCCGGTTTGCAGCCAATTCATCTCACGCGCCGAGCGGGTGCAGGCCTAGTTTCCCGAACAAAGCCTCATCATGGCTGACCGTGGCATTCTTCGTCGTCAGCAATGTGTCACCATGAAAGATCGAGTTGGCGCCAGCCAAAAAGCAAAGCGCCTGGGCCTCGTCGCTCATCGCTTCACGCCCGGCGGAGAGCCGCACATAGCTGGTGGGCATGGTAATGCGCGCCACCGCGATGGTGCGGACAAAATCAATCGCATCAAGCGGCGCGGAATCACCCAGCGGCGTGCCCTCCACCGCCACCAGCGCATTGATCGGCACCGATTCCGGCGGTGTGGGCAAACTCGCCAGCGTCGCGATCAACCCAGCGCGGTCGCTTTCATCCTCGCCCATGCCCACAATGCCGCCGCAACAAACATTGATGCCGGCATCACGCACGTTGGCCAACGTATCCAGCCGGTCCTGATAGGTGCGGGTGGTGATCACCTTGCCGTAATACTCGGGCGAGGTATCCAAATTATGATTGTAATAATCCAGCCCGGCATCCTTCAGCTTGGCGGTCTGCGGCGCGGTCAGCATGCCCAGCGTCACGCAGGTTTCCAGCCCGAGCGATTTCACGCCCTCGATCATGGTACAAACATTATCAAGGTCATGGTCCTTGGGTGAGCGCCAGGCCGCCCCCATGCAAAACCGCTGCGCACCTTTTTCCTTGGCCGCCCGCGCCTCCGCCAATACGGCTTCCACCGCCATCAACTTCGAGGCCGGAGTGCCAGTTTCATACGAAGCCGCCTGTGGGCAATAGCCGCAATCCTCCGGACAACCACCGGTTTTAATCGAGAGCAAGGTAGAAATTTGCACCGCCGCCGGGTTGAAATGCGCCCGGTGCACTTGCATCGCCTGGAACATCAACTCGGGAAACGGCAACGCCAATAATGCTTCCACCGCCTCGCGGCTCCAGCGCGGCTTGCTGTTATTTGCGCTCTCGATCATGGCTTCCGGCATTTACAACCTCCCCAATATTGTAAACGTGACCGTAAACCGATGCCGCCCGCCTGAAAAGCCCAGCCAAAACCTTGCAGATAAGCACCCATTGGCGATATCGATGATATCATGACATCATATTTCGTGACCGCCACCGGTACCGATATTGGCAAAACCTATGTCACCGCCGGTATCATTCGCGCTGCCCGGCAGGCGGGGTACGATGCCTCCGGCATCAAACCCATCATGAGCGGCTACAATGAGTTCAACCCCGAAGCCAGCGATGCTGGCGCCTTGCTGGCCGCTATGGGCAAACCGGTCGATCAACAGACCATCGCCGCCATCTCGCCCTGGCGGTTTGCCGCGCCATTGTCACCCGACATGGCCGCCAGCCGCGAAAAACGCAGCATCAGTCTGCGCTCCATCCTCACCTTCTGCCGGATTGCCGCCGAAGCCGCCCCAGGGCTGATGCTGGTCGAGGGCGTTGGTGGCGCGATGGTGCCGCTTGATAATTTCTATACCGTGCGAGACTGGATCTCCGCTCTTGAAATCCCTGCCATTCTGGTGGCCGGCACATATTTAGGCACCATCAGCCACACACTCACCGCCGTTGAGGCACTGCAGGCGCGGCAGGTGAATATCAGCGCGCTTGTGTTGAGCGAGAGCCCGAACTCACCAGTGCCACCCGAAGAGACCGCCTATGCGATGGCGAAATTCATACCGCGCATCCCGATATTCATCATACCGCGCGATAATAATGAAGCCGCGTTCACGCGTTTGGCCTGGGTGCTGGCGCACGATGACAAAGCACTTCAGTCAGCATTCCCGCCAGAGAGAACAATCCCCACAACCTCACCCTGAGCACAATAACTGCTCATCAGCGCCGCTAACGCCACCGCACCACCCGGCTCCACCACCAGCTTCAAATGCCGGTGGGCAAACTGCACCGCCGCCCGCACCGCCTCGTCCGTGGCGGTCAGCCCGCCGCTCAACAGCCGTGCATTGATGCTGAAGGTCAGCTCTCCCGGTATCGGCGTTAATATGGCGTCGCAATAATGCGAGCCTTGCATATCATTGGCCACCCGCTGCCCCAGCGCCAGCGAGCGCGCCGTATCATCCCACCCGGCCGGTTCAGCGGCATAAACCTTGGTTTGCGGGGAAACATCGCTGAGCGCCAACGCACACCCCGCCACCAGCCCGCCGCCGCCTGTGCACACAATCATCGCATCCATCATCAATCCCGCCTGCGCCGCATCCTCGGCCAGTTCCAACGCCAGCGTGCCCTGCCCGGCAATCACATCAGGGTGCTCATACGGCGGGATCAGCGCCGCACCGGTTGCCGCGCAAATCCCTGCCGCAATCGCTTCACGGTTTTCAGTGGCGCGGTTGTAGGGAATAATATTGGCGCCCCAAAACGCCGTATGCTGGCGTTTAATTTCCGGCGCGTCAGCGGGCATCACAATGGTGGCGCTGGTGCCAAAGCGTTGCGCCGCACAGGCAATCGCCTGCGCATGGTTGCCCGAGGAATAGGCCACCACCCCGCGCTCTAATTGTTGCGGTGTCAGGCGCAGCAGCGCATTGGTGGCGCCGCGCAATTTAAAACTGCCGGTGCGCTGCAACACCTCCGCCTTAATCAAAATTCTGCCGCCGGTCAGCGCATCCAGCGCGGCGTTGCGCAGCATCGGCGTGCGAACGATATGCGGCGTAATCCGTGCGTGGGCGGCATGCACATCGGCGGGCGTGGGCGGTATTGGCAGGCTCATCGGTTCGGCAATCTCACAGCATCAGGGGGGGTATTCACAACACAAACATAGTAGCTCATCGCCGGGTCATCGCCGCGCATACGGTTGCGGGTGCCGAGCGGCATCGCACAATCGCCGTTGATATGGCGCGATACCGACAATCCGCTCGCCGTGCCGCTCACCACCGGCAACGACAAATCATGCCAGCGCGTGCCGGAAGCAATAATCCCAACCCCCGGCGGCCCGGCCCAGGCCAGTTCGGCGAGCGTGGTATAATCCTCCGAGGTGATAAAGGCCGGTTTTGGCGACCCAAACTGCCCCAGAAACGCCGGCCACCCGGAAAGTTGCAACGCCACCGGGTCCTGTGCCGCCGGGATGGGAAAGGGTGCTGCCAGCGCCTGCATATACACCGCAAAAATACAGGCAAAGCCAACCGCCAGCGCCGGACGCAGCCATTTATCCAGCACCTGCGGCGCCAGGGTGGCGGCGGCCAGACACGCCGGCATAAACACAATCGCCGGCCAGTTCGGCTCCACCCGGCCCGAGAGCACATGCTCAATAAACACAGCACCGGGCAGCAGGGTCAACCACAGCAACAGGTCTGCGGCGTCATTCCCCACCCATCGCAGCCGCCATAGCCCCACCGCCACCAGCCCGGCGATCAATGGCGTTGCCAACCCGAACTGCCCAATGACCAACTCCGCCAGATACTGCGCCGAGCGGCCAAAATCGAACGCCACCACCCGCCCGCCCTGCTTGAGATAACTCACCCAATGGTGTGTGGCGTTCCAATAAACATCCGGCGCGAACACCGCCCCCGCCAGCACCAGCCCCAGCCACGGCCAGGGCGACAACAGCGCCAACCGACGGCTGCGTGACGTCAGCAACCACAGCCCGATCGCCGCGATCAACAACAACCCGGTATATTTGGAGAGCAGCGCCGCCCCCGCCATCACCCCGATCGCCAGCCACCAGCGGTCATCGCGGCTCACCAGCCAGCGGGCCACGGCGGCGATGCACGCGGTCCAGAAAAATATCAGCGGCGTATCAGGCGTCATCAGCACCGCGCCAACGCCAACGACCAAAGTGGCATTAAACAAAGCGGCGGCCGCCAGCCCAACATGGCGGTTCGGAAACAACCGTTCACCGGCATCCCACAACAGCACCGACCCCGCCGCCGCCGCCAGCGGCCCCAGCAGCCGCACGCCCAGAGCGTTAGTCCCCAGCAATTCAGTACCAGCGCGAATCCACAACGCCACCATCGGCGGATGATCGAAATAGCCAGGCTGCAAATGCACCGACCATATCCAGTAATAGGCTTCATCGGGCGACAGCGGTAGCAGCGCCGCGATCAGCAAGCGCAACGCCGTCAACGAGGCCAGCGCCAGCAACCAGGGCGACGCAGCCGGTTTCACCTGCTGCGCCACACCAAGGTAGCCGAGACCGCGTAATTCCACACCACGCCCACCGCTGCCCCGGCAGCACCGGCCATTATTGAACTGGCATCCTGCGCATACAACGCATTGGCGATGCCGATGTTGGCAATCGCGCCCAGGCTGCACACCAACACGAATAACAGCAGCCCGCGCCAGATTTTTGGCCCTTTAAGCCGCTGGGTGCGGTAGGTAAGCTGATTGTTTAACTCAAAATTCGCAATCATCGCCACAAACGTGCCGATGGTTTGCGCCAGCCCGAAGCCCACACCCACCGACCGCGCCGCCTCCAGCACCGCGATGTTGATCAGCACGCCAAACGCCCCCACCAGCGCAAAACTGATGAACCGCAACGGCACCGTGCCCCGCAGCGCTTTGTCGACCAGCAGCCCGGCGAACTGCAGCATCACCAGCGCATCGAGCTTGCTCTCGCCCGCCGTGCGCGGCCGGAACTTGTATGGAATTTCCACAATCTTCAGCCGGGTGGGCGACGCCAGCACCAAATCCAGCAGAATTTTGAAACCCTGGCCATTCAACCGCCCGGCGAGCGATTCAAACAAATCCCGCCGCAGCATAAAAAATCCGCTCATCGGGTCGTTCACCTCAGCACCCGTGAGTTTTTTGGCCACCGCGATACCAAGGTTTGAGAGTTTTTCACGAAACGGCGATGACAGCCCGGCATTATCGCCGCCCGCCACATGGCGGCTGCCAATGGCCAACGCGGCCCCACCCTGCAGGGCTTCCAGCATCAGCGGCAAGCGCGTCTCATCATGCTGCATGTCGCCATCAATCACCGCCACATAATCCGCTGAGGACGACAACGCCCCCTCGATCACCGCCGAGGATAAGCCCCGCCGCCCGACCCTGCGAATGCAGCGCACCCGGCTGTCAGACTGCGCCAGCCTTCGCGCCTCATCCGCCGTGCCGTCCGGGCTGTTATCGTCAACGAACACCACTTCCCAGGCGATGCCCGCCAGGGCCGCCTGCAAGGCCGCCACCATCGGGGCAATATTGGCGCGTTCGTTATAACAGGGGACGACGACGGTAAGGGTAGACCTCACAGGGCTTCGAGCACAGCCTCAGCGCGGCTGACGTCAAACCCGCCGGCTTCCTCCACCGCCAGATGCGTCACTACGCCATCCTGCGTCACCAATGCAAAACGCTGGCTGCGAATGCCAAGCCCGCGCGCCACCAGGTCAAGCTGCAAGCCCAGCGCCTTGGTGAATGCCGCTGAGCCATCAGCCAGCATAATCACCGCGTCACCAACCTTCTGGTCCTTCGCCCAGGCGCCCATCACGAACGCATCATTTACCGCCATGCACACCACTTTATCGACGCCCTTGGCCTTCAGCGCCTCCATGTGGGACACAAAGCCCGGCAGATGCTTGGCGCTGCAGGTGGGGGTAAACGCCCCCGGCACGGCGAACATCACCACCTTCCCGGTGCCGAAAATATCCGCCGTATCAACCTCGCGCGGGCCTTCCGCGGTGGCGGTCATCAGCTTCATTTCAGGAATTTTATCGCCAACTTTGATCATCGGATGCTCCTCAGCCGTTCATTGCACTGCCATCTTCGTAGCTGAAGCCTACGCCGACGGAAAGAGAACCTGCATCGAGCCCCTTGCGCGATTTCAACACTAACGCCAAATTTATGCCATGATTTCGCTCTCACCCTCGCTCACCGGGCAAATTCTCATCGCGATGCCGCAAATGAGCGATACGCGCTTCAACCAGAGCGTGATTTTTCTGTGCGCCCATTCGCCTGAAGGCGCGATGGGGATAATTCTCAACCAGCCCTTAAAAGCCCCGAAATTCGCAGATTTGCTGCGCCAGCTTGAGATCGAGCCAACCCCACCCTCGCGCGAGATCCGCCTGTGCACCGGCGGCCCGGTCGATAACAACCGCGGCTTTGTGCTGCACTCGCCGGACTGGACCACCGAAAGCAGCCTGGACGTGGACGGCGCCCATATGCTCACCGCCAGCCTGGATATTCTGCAAGCGGTCGCCCTTGGCGGTGGCCCGGAACGCTGCCTGATGGCGCTCGGCTACGCCGGCTGGGGACCGGGACAATTGGACGAGGAAATGAAACAAAACGCCTGGCTGAACGCCCCCGCCGATGAAAATTTGCTGTATGATACCGACCACGCCAGCAAATGGCAGCGCGCACTGGCAAAACTCCGCATCAACCCCGCGATGCTCTCATCGGACGCTGGCCGGGCCTAAAGCACCGCCCCAAAACGAGGCTGGTATCTGATCGATGAAAAGCGATCAGACTTTGGCACGCAAGAGGCGTTTCTTCGTTAAGTTTTATCGTGTTTTGGTTGGGTTTGGCGCTGTGCCAGCCGGAATGGTGCCGCGGGATAAACCCCCAGAATTTTGATCTCCGTCGAGAAAAATGCCAACTCCTCCAGTGCCAGCCGCAAATTCGGCGATTCCGGGTGCCCATCCACCTCCGCTAAAAACTGCGTGGCGGTGAAATTGCCGCCCACCATGTAGCTCTCCAGTTTGGTCATGTTCACCCCGTTGGTGGCGAACCCGCCCAGCGCCTTATACAGCGCCGCCGGCACGTTGCGGACCTTGAAGACGAAGCTGGTCATCAGGTTGGGCGTTTCAGGCGGCTGCAATTTCGGCGTGGTCGCGGTGACGTAAAATCGCGTGGTGTTATGAGCAGCATCTTCCACATTGCGGCGCAGAATCTCTAATCCGTAAATCTCGGCGGCCAATGAAGACGCCACCGCCGCGTCGGCCTTGTTGTTCAGCGCCGCCACAATCCGGGCCGAACCGGCGGTATCATCCTCAATCACCGCCTGTGCGCTCAATTCGCGCACCAGAGCGCGGATTTGCCCGAGCGCCACCGGGTGCGAATGCACCCGCCGCACATCCTCAATCCGCGTCCCCGGCAGACCCAGCAGACAATGCTCCACCCGCAAAAATGTCTCGGCGATGATCGAAAGTCCGCTTTCCGGCAGCAGCGCGTGAATATCGGGCACCCGCCCGGCCAGCGAATTTTCGGTCGGCAGCATCCCCAGCGCGGCGCGGCCTTCCCGCACCGCCTCGATCGCCGCCTCAAACGTGTCGCACGGCAGGGTCTGCATGTCCGGGTACGCCAACCGGCAGGCAAGGTCGGAGTACGCACCAGGCTGACCCTGGAAGGCTATTTTCATCTCAGTCATTTTTTGGTCCCAAAATTTTACGGGCGTGTTCGAGGTCAGCCGGGGTATCCACCCCAAACGGCGCGTGCGCAACGCGCGCCACGCCAATCCGCATCCCGGCCTCCAGGGCCCGCAATTGCTCCAGTCTCTCGCGTCGCTCCAGCGGCGATTCCGGCAGGGTCACAAACGTCGCCAGGCTCGACCGCCGGTAGGCGTACACCCCGATATGGTGCCACAGCACGCCCGCGCCGGAGGGAATTTGACTGCGCGAAAAATACAGCGCCGGGGCCACCTCCTCACCCGGCGCAAACGCACAGGCGCATTTCACCACCGAGGGCGCCTCCGCTTCCGCCGCACTGGTGATCGGCGCCACCAGGGTGGCGATGTCATACAACGGGTTCTGTAACGGCTGGCACACGGCGGTAAGGAAACCAGGGTCGATCCCCGGCAAATCGCCCTGCAAATTAAGGATGACGTCATGCTGCCCATCCGGGTCGAGCTCCTGCAACGCCGCGAAAATCCTATCCGACCCCGAGGGCAGCGCCGGGTCAGTGAGGATGGCGGTGCCGCCATGCGCGTGCACCGCCTGCGCGATCTCAGACTCCGCGCAGGCCACCGCCACCGGCCCCAGCCCGGCCTCGCGGGCGCGGTTCAGCACATGCACGATCATCGGCAGACCGCAGATATCGGCCAATGGTTTGCCTGGCAGGCGGGTCGAGCCCAGGCGGGCGGGGATCAGGATAATCGGGTTCACTTGGTCATCTTATGATAATGAGAGGCTGTTCTTGTCGAGCCTGCCTAAATCGCGATAGGAAAGAGCGCAAACGCGGTGAGGCACGAGAGTTCATGAGCAAGTCAGGTAAAGACAGTCTGTTAATCAACAAAATTGCAGCCGGTATTCTAACGGCGGGCATTATTTTTTGGGGCGCCAACCGGATCGCGTCTGTGGTCATCCCTGATGAAGCGCCAAAAACCCCGGCCATCGCCATCGCAACGCCGCATACCGCTGTTGCGGCCATCGCGGCCGCTGCCCCAGCCGGGCCAGAAACCATCATCCCGCTGCTCGCCACCGCCGATGTCTCCAAAGGTATGGCCTTTGTGCAGCAACAATGCGCCGCTTGCCATACGCTAACCTCCGGCGGGGCCGCTGGCGTCGGGCCGAATCTTTACGGCGTATTGGGCGGGCCGATGTTCGCCGGCGCAGGCTTTACGTACTCCGCGGCTGTAAAGGCCAAGGCCAAGGGCAACTGGAACTATGCCAGCATGGCCAGTTGGCTGTACGACCCGAGCGCCTTCGCATCGGGCACCGCCATGGGCTACCCTGGCATCAAAAACACCCAGACCCGCGCCGATGTGGTGGCATATTTACGCACGCTCTCAGCCAGCCCGCTGCCGCTGCCCACCGCTGACGAGGTGAAAGCCGCCAGCGCCGCCGCCCCAGCCGCAACCGCAACCGCAACTGCAGCCGCCGCCCCCGGTGG
>DAIDEE010000005.1 GCA_027308685.1 Acidocella sp. | reverse complement strand
CCGCCCGCCCCAGCCCCCTCGGTCGATAAGCAGTTGGGCGGACTTTACTAGCACGAGGACATGAAGTCCGCTGCATGTTGCGGTGGGCGGCGGGGAGAGGCTGGCCGCATGTTCGTCTGGCCTTCGCAATCCACATCTCGTATAGAGCCCGGCAAAGGATTATCGATATGTCAGCCGAATCAGACCAACTCAATGAACAGATCTCCCAGTCGGTAGCTTTGCTGCGGAGGCATCTTTGACTGGGATGCCGCTGTCATCCGCCTGGCCGAACTAGACTCCCGCGCCGAAGACCCTAGCCTCTGGAATGACGCCGCCGCCGCGCAGGACATGATGCGCGAACGTGGCCGGATTGCCGGCTTGATCGAGGGCGTGCGGGCGCTGGAACGCGACACCAAGGACGCGCTCGAACTGATCGAAATGGCTGAAGCCGAAGCCGACGAAGGGATGGTCAAAGACGCCATCGCCTCGCTCATGGTTTTGGCTGAGGAAGCCAAACGCCGCGAGATTGAGAGCCTGCTGTCCGGCGAAGCCGATGGCCGCGATGCCTTCATGGAAATCAACGCCGGCTCCGGCGGCACCGAGGCGCAGGACTGGGCGCAGATGTTGGCCCGCATGTATATGCGCTGGGCTGAAGCCCGCAAATTCAAGGTAGAAATTCTCGACCAATCCGAAGGCGAACAGGCCGGCATTAAATCCATCACCATGCAGATCACCGGTGCCAACGCCTATGGCTGGCTGAAAACCGAATCCGGCGTGCATCGTCTGGTCCGCATTTCACCGTTTGACTCCGCCGCCCGACGCCACACCAGCTTTTCCTCCGTCTGGGTGTATCCGGTGGTCGATGACACCATCGAAATTGACATCAACCCGGCGGATTTGAAGGTCGATACCTTCCGCGCCTCCGGTGCCGGCGGTCAGCATGTGAATAAAACCGAATCCGCCATCCGCATCACCCACGTGCCCACTGGCATCATCGTCGCCTGCCAGACCGATCGCAGCCAGCATCGCAACCGCGCCACCGCCATGAACATGCTGAAGGCCCGCATGTATGAGATGGAATTGCAAAAGCGTGAGGCGGCATCAGCCACTATTGAAGCCGCTAAAACCGACATCGGCTGGGGCCACCAAATCCGCTCTTACGTGCTGGCGCCGTATCAGCTGGTGAAGGATTTACGCACCGGGCACGAAACCGGCAACCCGGCGGCAGTGCTTGACGGCAACCTCGACCCCTTCATGGCCGCCTCATTGGCGGCCCGCGTCGGCGCCACCCGCTCCGATGCCTCAGCGATGGCGGAGTAAGTCTCAGCCAGGCAGGAATATGGTCATTTTGCCGCCCATCGCCATGTCGATCAAATCCGGCCCGAGTGCGAGCAAACCGATCACGATGTTCGTGACAACCACAAGCAATATCGCCTGCCAGATGCTGATGTTCAGCCCGGTGCGGACGGTGAACCAATGCAGCCACATGATATAGGCACCCATCACCGCAATCATAATCGCTTCGACGATGTTATCATGAACCCCCAGCGTCACCAGCATCGCGCCGAGCACCGCCGCCAGCATGAGCAACGGCAGCACGATCCAGAACGACCAGTTCAAGGCGCTGGCGGTTCGCAGCCAAACATCTTCGCGGCCCCAGCCACGAGCAAATTCATAGGTGATCAACGAGGGGGCCAGCGCCACGCAAAGCTGCGCGGTAAATGAAACGAGGGCGTCGGTCACATCGCCCTTTATGGCTAACAGCAACGCGCCCACCAACGGAAACGCGATTAGCGGCGCCATCGAGGCGGTCAGGCTGTTGCTGGTATTGGCAAAATCCGCCATCCCCGTTGCCCGCCCGCGCGCCAGTAAAAATAATCCGCGTAAAACTTTGGTGCCTGATGTCACGCGGTAAAACTTTCAATGATCGCCAAATAAATATCGCTCAACTGCCGTAGTTCGCTCACCGGCACACATTCATCCACCTGATGCATGCTCGTCCCCACCAGCCCAAACTCCGCCACCGGACAATAACGTGAAATAAACCGTGCGTCCGATGTTCCGCCGCCGGTATCGAGCTTTGGCGCAACACCTGTGGCATTCGTAATAGCAGTTACCAATTGCGTAACGGCAGGTCCGGGCGCTGTCAAAAACGCTTCACCAGAACAATGAATTTGCAAATCCGCCTGCGGCGCAAACGCGGCCAGCGTCTCGGTCAGCCAATCACTCAGGCTGGCTGCGTTATGCAGATCATTGAAGCGGATATTCAATTTCGCGCTCATCAGGGCCGGGATCACATTGCTCGCGATATTGCCCACATCCACGCTCGTGATCTGCAATGATGAAGGCTCAAACCATTCGGTGCCTGCATCCAGCCGGTGCGCCGCCATTGCGGCCAGGGCAGGAAGCAATTTATGAATCGGGTTATCCGCCAAATGCGGATACGCCGCATGGCCCTGCCGGCCCGCTAACGTGATGCGGGCATTCAAACTGCCGCGGCGGCCAATTTTAACAACGTCACCGAGCTTAACTTTACAGGTCGGCTCTCCAACAATACAAAAATCCGGAATTTTATCGTTGGTCTGCATCCAGTCGAGCACCCGCACGGTGCCATCCACCGCATCGCCTTCTTCATCGCCGGTGATCAGGAATGACAACCGCTGGCGCTGGTCAGCCTGCGCTGCCGCCGTCACGAAGGCCGCCACCGCGCCCTTCATGTCGCAAGCGCCGCGCCCGTACAGCACGCCGTTGTCCACCACGCCGCCAAATGGGTCATGCCGCCACGCGCCGCTGCCCGGCGGCACCACATCGGTATGCCCGGCGAAACATAAGCGCGGCCCCATTGTCCCGCGTTCGGCATAGAGATTTTCAATTCCGCCAAATGTCAGCCGGGTCACGTTAAACCCGTAGCTTTCCAATTCCCCCGCCAGATAGGCTTGCGCTCCGGCATCCTGCGGTGTCACGGAAGGACACCGCAACAACGCCTGTGCCAGCGGTAGCGGGTCAATCATGCGCGGAGCAACTCATTGATCGAGGTCTTGCTGCGGGTCTGCGCGTCCACCCGCTTCACGATCACCGCGCAATTCAGGCTCGGCCCCGGCGTGCCATCCGGCAATGCTTTGCCCGGCAGGCTGCCCGGCACCACCACGGAATAGGCCGGCACCCGGCCATAGATAATCTCGCCGGTGTCACGGTCGATAATTTTGGTGGAGGCGCCCAGGAACACGCCCATCGAAAGCACCGCGCCGCGCTCCACAATCACGCCCTCAGCCACTTCAGAGCGCGCCCCGATAAAGCAGTCATCCTCAATTACCACAGGGTTCGCCTGCAACGGCTCTAGCACGCCGCCCAGCCCCACGCCGCCGCTGATATGGCAATTCTTGCCCACCTGCGCACAGGAGCCAACGGTCGACCAGGTGTCGATCATGGTGCCTTCGCCCACCCGCGCGCCGACATTCACAAAGCACGGCATCAACACCACGCCCGGCGCGATGAAGGCAGAGCGCCGCACCACCGCACCCGGCACCGCCCGCACCCCGGCGGCGGCAAAGCGTGCCTCATCCCAACCGGCAAATTTCAGCGCCACCTTATCATAGGCGGGCAGGGAGCCCTCCAACGGCGCATTGGCATACAGCCGGAAAGACAGCAGCACCGCCTGCTTCAACCATTGATGAACCTGCCAGCCGGCCGGCCCCGGCTCAGCCACCCGCGCGGTTCCGGCATCCAGCATTTCCAGAGCCGCCTCCACGGCATCGCGGTCGGCGCCCTTGGTGGCGGGGCTCAGTTCCGTCCGTCGTTCCCAGGCGGTTTCAATAGCGGTTTGCAAGGGCGAATGCGCGGTGATGCTGTTCATAAACCTATCCTTAAGGCTGTTTCGTCGAATGCGCCGGACCATGCTCAAGCCCCACCCGGCCTGTCAAATAATCCGCCTGGCTCTGCGTAACCGCATCTTTACCTATCCGTCATACAGCTTCGCGCATGGCAACCCAAAACCGCGTCCCGCGTCCCGTCACGAAACGCGGCTTTGCTTCCTCGCCTTGGCTGGCCTCCGCCGCCTGGCTGGCGGATGCGGTGTTCGAGACAGACCTGCGCGGTAATTTCACCGCCTTTGGCGACGCCCGGTTTCTTGGCTTTGAGGCGCGTCAACTGCTTGGCACCGCTATCGATTCGCTGTTCGGGTTTTCAGGGTACCTGGCCGGGATCATTGCCGGGCTCCCCGCCGCCGGCGGCCAGTGGCAAGGTCAACTCACGCTGCGCCGCGCCGATGCTGAGCCGCACCCGTATCGCCTGGCCTTGGCATTGCGGGCGGGTCGTCTCCTGACCCAAACGGCGGTGACAGGCCTGTTGATCAATCTTGAGGCGGGGGCGAACACCCAGCCTGATGCAACCCGGCGCAGCGCCTCTGCCGCGCTGCTCTGCCCTGATACTGGCTTGTGGCTGCTTGCCAGCTTTGCCGAGCAAGCCGCCCGCCGGTTCGACCGCCTGGATGTTGAAGGCCGCCCCGGCACTCTCATCCTGCTCGGCTTTGGCGAGGCAGAGGCAGTTTTTCACACGCCCATCGCGATCAGCATTGCCGAGGAAATGCGCGAGATTATTCGCCCTACCGACCTGCTGGGACGCATCACCCCCGTTGTCATCGCGTTATGGTGCGACGGCATGGACCATCTCACCGGTGCCGAGCGCGCCACCCGGCTGTGCAAATACCTGCCCTCCGCCACGCCGGGCCAAAGCCTGCTCTCACTCGGCCTTGCCACCCGCTGGCCAGGCAGCGCCGATGATCCTGAAGTTTTGCTAACCCGCGCCATGGCTGCCCTGCACACGGCCGAGGTCATCACGGCGCGCGACAACACCGCAAGCTGGCATGTTTGGCAGAGCCATCACAAGGTGTAGCTTGTATCACAGCGCTCACTCTTGTTTCGGCGGTCAGGCTGGCTTAATTCTAACGCATGATCGAAGAACCAGATAACATGACTGCCAGCGAAACAACCTCTGACGCCGAGGTGAGCGCCTCGCTCGACCCCGCCCAGCGCATCGCTGCGCTCGAAGCCGAGTTGCAGGATATGAAGGATAAATGGATGCGCTCGGAGGCTGAGCAGGCCAACCTGCGCCAGCGAACCAAACGCCAGATCGAAGATGGCCGCGCCTACGCGGTGCAGAAATTCGCCAAGGATGTGGTGGAAGCTGCCGAAAATCTGCGCCGTGGCATCGAAAGCCTGCCGCCGCGCTCTTACGGCGAACCCGAAATCGTTACCAAAATCCGTGATGGGTTTGAAGGCATCGAACGTTCGTTCGTGGGGTTGCTGGAACGTAACGGTATCCTGCGAATCGACCCCACCGGTTCCAACTTCAACCCTGAAATGCATCAGGCGATGGCCGAACAAGCAACCACCAACTACCCGCCCGGCACGGTGCTGCAAGCCTGGAGCCAGACCTGGATGCTGAATGGCAGGTTATTGCGCCCGGCGATGGTGGTGGTTGCTAAAGCCCCCGAGTCAAACTCGGTGTATAACAACCAGTAGGCCTCGAAATTTGATCATCAGACGCTGACGCATCGCAGCGTCAGCAATAAAAGGTCATTTTACGGCTTACTGCTGCCAAGCCCGAACAGGCTGCGCAGCAGCCCTGGCGTGAGCGCCGATAACGGGTTCACGGTCACGGATGGATCACGCCGCTGTCCGGTCAGGGTAGCGCTGACGGCGAATAATCCGCCGCCAGTCTCGGCGCTGAATAATTTACCCAGGATCGGGATTTTACCCGGCGCTGAATTCAGCGCATAAGCCGGGATCACTGTCGTATCCAAATCGATCGTCCCATCATCCAAACCAATGGTGCCCGATGCCGTCAGGCCCAGCGAGTCGGAAAACGCGCGGGCGTTCTTGAGCGTCAGTACCCCGTTGCTGATTGCAAACGGCGCGGTCAGTTGGTCAAAGGCCAAGCCTGGGCCGGAAGTGGCCTCCAGCATGCCGTACAGCGAGAGTCCCTGTAAAATTTTGCCCAAAATCGGCGCCTTGAGCAGTCGGAATTTATGGATCGTAATTTGTCCGTTCAAATCGGTCTGGTCATCATAGGTGGCATCAATGCTGGTAACGCCACCCTGTAGATTTTGGTATTCATCCAGGCAGCGCAGCAGGTAACCACCATCATCGGTCTCGGCATGCAGCGTTTCGAGATGTGGTGGACCCGCGGTTCGGATCAGACTGAATTTCATGGCCTGCTTGGCCTCGCCGGTCGCACTGGCTTGCCCGTCAAACAGCGCATATCCCTGGCCATCGCCGGTGAATATCAGATTCTCCAATACTGGCGCCGGCGGTGCCGCCATCACCAGCCGGTCAAACTTCAGCGTTGCCCGCCACAATGGCCCACGCGGGGGGGCGGCTTTCGCCGGCGCGGCTTTGGCGGCGGCGGTCGCGGTGGCGGGCGTGGCTGTAGCAGCCTTATCCGCGCCACGAACCTCGCTCGGGTTAACAATGCCGGTCACATCCAGCGCTGTCCCGCTCAGGTCGATCAACCAGGCGCCCTGGCTGCGTTCTGGTGCCAAAATATACCCGCTGCCAACAGTGCCCCCAATTTGTAACTGGCTGATATCCAATCGTCCTGGCGCAGCGCCATCACTGACAGCCTCAATCGCCAACCCCGGCGCGTGGGCTGAGATTTTTTGGATCGTAAAACCCGCCGGTTCATCAAGCCGCGCCGCCACATCGAGACGCCCCGCACTGCCGGAATTTTTTGACCAGCTCAGTGCCGTCACGCCCAGTGCTGCATTGGTTAAGTCGGCTTTCAGGCTTATTGTGGACTTGCCGTGGGTGTCCTGTGCAATCAGCACGTTCAACGGCACCGTCCCAGTAATTCCCTGCTTTGCACCGCTGCCGGACTCCAGCCCGAAGCGGCGCAGCATGGTGTTACCGGCCGTCGTTTGCAGGCTGAAATTGATCGCCGGCTGTTTGGAATCAAACCCCGCGGTCGCCGTGATGTTCGCGGCCTGCCCGTCCAGCGTCGCAGTGCCCTTCGCTTGCAGGCCGGCGATGGTAGCCTGCAGTGCTATATCCCCCTGCTTGAATTCCAGGCCGTCCAGGGGCGTTGGCAGGCTCACACCGGTCAGATGAGCGGCCACATGCAGATCAACCTCGTCGAGTTTCAAATCGTTTTTAAGCGGAAAATTCGCAGTCACATTGGCAACTACCGCCCCGTTGGCCTGCAGCAATATCGGGGGTGCGGTTTTCAGCAAATTCAGTGGCGGCGCATTCAACACCGCCAATGTGTCGGCCACGCTCGCGCTCACCGGCACGCTCACCTCGGCGGGCTGGTCCTTCTGCATGAGCTCGCCGATTTTCATCTGACCACCCGTGAGCGCGATGCCGCCTAACTGACCCGCAGTGGCCGAGATCAGAATATCGTTCATATCAACCAGCGTAAAAACGCCGTTCACCCCGGTAATCGGCGCGGCCTTCGGCACCCAGCCCACCGTTACATGCTCGCCGTTAAAATGCCCGCTTGCCTGCGTGAGCTTCACGCTGGTCAAATCCGCCGCCGCACGTAAACCGAAAGTAAAATCAGCAGCCTTGGCCAGCCCTGCGGTGATATTGCGGGTGACCCAGGTGCGCGTCATCGGCACCAGCGCCGCCGGCCAGTAGCTGGGCAGTTGCGCCGCTTGTACCTGGTCCACTGTGGCGTTGACCTGCGCCTCCCAGGAATTTTTCAGTATGGCGCTGCCACTGAAGCCAACCACCGGGGCGCTGCCACCCACCGGCAGCAATGCCACTTTGCCGCGCTGCACGACCACATGACCCGGCGAAATCACCGCATTAAAGCTGCCGCCACTGATCGGAAAGGTGATATCACCCGCCCCTAGCAAACCGCTCCCCAGGCTGAAATTCAAATCGGCCGCAGCAACCCGTAAAAACCCCAGGGTGATGTTTGCCTGCAATGAAACCGGCACGTTTGACCCTGCGAGCAGCGCATCCTGGCTGGTCACCGCAATCGGTGCCCCAGCCCCCACCAGTGCCGCGGGCAAAAATACCAGTCGGGCGGAGGGGATGGTTAACAGCGTCACCCCGGCAGCGTTACGGGCGGTAACGTCACCAAGTTGAAAATACAGCGGCACGCCAGGGCCGTTTTTGAAGCCGCCCCACGCCAGGGCGGCCTGCTTGATCTGAATATCCAGCCCCTGGCCGGACACCAGATTGGCGAGCTTGGCGGTCACCCAGGGTATCTGAATCGGCCCCTCCGACAGCCGGTACGCCAGCCCCCCCATGCCGAGCGCCAGCACGAGGCATATTTCAAGCATCAGCACGCCGGTATGGTGCAAAAAATACCCGATGGTCCGCCCGGCTTGACCCGGAAGCCGCTTCATCCTGTCTTGTCCCGCACATGAAAAGCACCGACGCCCACTGGCCACCCCCCGCTGACGCCCAAGCTGCCGCGCGGCTGCTCACTGATTTTGCGGGGTTGGGCCGTGCCGAGGCTAAGTTCGCTCACACGGCCCAAGGGGCGGCAGTGCTGAGGGCTCTCGGCGGCAACGCGCCCTACCTTGCCGACCTCGCTTTGGCGGAGCCAAAAATTCTGATGCAGGCGCTGGCTCATCCGCAAGCGCTTATCGACGGCCTGCTGGCCCGCCTGGGGAAAATTCCGCCCACCGTCAGCCGCGTTGAAATTTCCAAAAAACTCCGCATCGCCAAACGTCAGGCAGCACTCACCATCGCCGTCGCAGACATTGGCGGCGCCTGGCCGCTGACCCAGGTCACCCTGGCGCTCTCCGCCCTGGCCGAGACCAGCCTCAAGGTGGCGTTTCGTCATCTGCTGCGTAGTCTGCATGATCAAACCAGTATCATGCTCCCGAACCCAGCGGAACCAGACCAAAAATGTGGCTTCGTCGCACTGGCGCTCGGCAAGCTCGGCGCCTTTGAACTGAACTACTCATCCGACATCGACCTCGTTCTCATCTACGACCCGCAAAGTCCGGTGTATCCACCCGATGCGCAAGTCATCATGGCGCGTCTGGCCCGCGATCTGGTGAGTTTATTTGCAACCCGCGACGAGCACGGCTACGTCTTCCGGGTCGATTTGCGGCTGCGGCCGGACCCCGCCGCCACCCCACCGGTAATCTCACTGGCCGCGGCACTCACCTACTATGAAAGCCATGGCCGCACCTGGGAACGTGCTGCGTTCTCGAAAGCCCGCCCGCTGGCCGGCGATATTGCGCTGGGTGAGATGTTCCTGGCCGCCATCCGTCCGTTCATTTGGCGCCGCCACCTCGATTTCGCGGCGATTGCGGATATTCGCGGCATGAAGCGCCAGATCGATGCCCGCCAAGCCGCCAACGGCCTGCTGGACCACGATGTGAAACTTGGCCGGGGTGGCATCCGCGAAATCGAATTCATCGTGCAAACCCTCAGCCTGGTGTGGGGCGGCGAAGACCCAGCTTTGCGGATCCCGCAAACTCTCAAAGCATTACCCGCCCTGGCCCGCGCCCGCCACCTGCCGGAAGCCGCGGCGCGGGAACTGGCAGCTGACTACCAAACCCTGCGCCGGGTCGAGCACCGGCTGCAAATGGTGGCCGACCGCCAGACCCACTCATTGCCCGCCAACCCGGAGAGCTTGCAGCAATTCACAATATTTTTGAATGATCCAGGTTTTTTGAAAACCTTCCCAAAACGCCTCAACCGCGTGCACCGGCATTTCCTGGCGTTTTTCGACGCCGATTCCGGCCCCGCCACCGTCATCGACCCTGGCGACACCGGCAAGCCGCCGCTGGATTTCACCATCAAGCTCAAGGCCCTCGGCTTCACGGATTTTCAACACATGGCCGAGCGCCTGCGTGCCTGGTCGAGCGGCGGCATCCCAGCACTGCGCTCTGAGCGCGCCCGCGAACTGCTCGATTCATTAGTGCCGCACCTGCTCGAAGCGCTCGGGCGGCAAAAAGACCCGGATCGCGCCTTCCTGCATTTTGACACCCTCATTTCGCGCCAACGCGCCGGGGTGCAATTACTTTCGTTGTTCGCCCGCAACCCCGCGCTGCTGGACCGTCTGGCGGCGGTGCTGGGTGCCGCCCCGGTGCTGGCCGAGCATCTGGCGCAAGACGCCCAGGCGCTCGAAGCGCTGCTCAGCCCCGCCGCCCGCTTTGCCGCGCCGCGTCCAGCGCTTCGCCGCCTGCTGCATGAAGCTGCCGACCTCGAAGGCGTGGTCAGCATCACCCGCCGGTTCGTCAGGCGCGAGGAATTTCATCTTTCGGTCGCCACGCTGGAAGGCCGGCTGGATGCCAACGAGGCCGGCCGGCTGCGCAGCAACCTCGCCAAAGCCGCACTCGGCGCCTTGCTGCCGCATGTCGTGGTTCAGCACATCGCCCGATTCGGCCGCATCCGTGGAATGAAATTCGGCATCGTCGCATTGGGCAAAACCGGCAGCGCCGAAATGCTGGCGGGTTCCGACCTCGACTTGATGCTGATCTACGACCACGCGCCCATGGATACCCCGCCCACGCATTATTTTGTCCGTCTGGCCCACGCGCTCACCGCCGCACTCACCGCGCCTGGGCCGGAAGGGCCGATCTATCATGTCGATATGCGGCTGCGACCTTCGGGCAATCAGGGGCCGGTGGCGGTCTCGCTGGCCTCGTTCAAACGCTACCACGCTGCCGAATCCTGGACCTGGGAGCGCATGGCCCTGACCCGCGCCAGCGTGCTGGCCGCCACGCCGAAATTTGAGCCGATTTTATCCGATGAAATCCTCATCGCTCTGTCGCGCCCCGAGCCCGCCGCCACCATCCGCGCCGATGCCAGCGCCATGCTGGCCCGCATCAACCTTGAGATACCGCCTGAAGGCCCGTGGGATGTGAAGCATTGCATTGGCGGTTTGATTGAACTGGCCTTCATCGCCGAGGCGCTGCAACTCATCCACGGTCCCGCCAACCCGGCATTATTCCGCGCCAACACCGCTGCCGCCCTGCGGGCCTTGGCCGAAGCCGGGCATTTAACCAGCACCGATGCCGTAACCCTGCTGGCGGCGGACCTGTTATGGCGCACCATCCAGGGTATTGCCCGCATCACCGGCCTGCATGAGCGTGACGAGCACCCGCAAGCCGCCACGCTGGCATCATTATTACGCGCCAGCAGCACCATTGACGTTACACAGTTAACCCTCACCATAGAGCAGCACCGGGCCGCAGTGCGGGATTGTTTCATCCGCATCATCGGCCCGCTAACCCAAGGAGATGAAAACCCATGAGCATTCAAGAAGGTGACAAAGCCCCGGATTTCACCTTGCCCGCCTCCGGTGGCCGCACGGTGTCGCTGAAATCCCTGAAGGGCCAGCCGTTTGTGCTGTATTTTTACCCAAAGGCCGACACGCCCGGCTGCACCAAGGAAGCCTGCGCGTTCGAGGAAGCCTTGCCGCAACTCGGCAAAATCGGCGTCACCGTCATCGGCGTTTCCAAGGATGACATGAAGCCGATCGAGAAATTCGCCGCCAAATATAACCTTACCTTCCCGCTGGCCTCCGACCCCGAAACCACCACCATCGCCGCTTACGGCGCGTGGGCCGAAAAATCCATGTATGGCAAAAAATACATGGGCATCGAGCGCTCAACCGTGCTGGTGGATGCCAAAGGCAAAATCGCCAAAATCTGGCCAAAGGTAAAAATTGAAGGCCACGCCGCCGAAGTTCTCGCCGCCGTCAAAGCGCTCTAGCGCCGTTTCATGCGCTGGTACTTCGCCATCGACGAACAAGGCGCTGCGGGCCAGACCGGCGAGGATGCCAAACTGGCGGTGCATACCGCACTGAACGTTGGCGGGCTGGAGCCGCGCCTATTGTACTATGGTGCGCCCAACGATTTTACCACCTGGATGCAAAGGCGCGGCGTTGAGATCATCAACACCGCGCCCAGCTTCCTCGAGAGCATCAAAGCCGCCCAAGCTGCCGGCACCTTCAAAGCCTACTCTATCGGCCACTGGCTGCGGATCGCGATTCCGCAGGTCGAAACCTCAGCGGAGTTTGTGCTTTATACTGATTGCGACATGATTTTTTTACAGCCGGTGAACTGGCCCGCCATCCGGCCTAAAATTTTCGCAGCGGCCCCGGAATTTAAGCGCGACAACTGGAACTATTTCAACTCCGGCAGCATGGTCCTCAATGTTCCCGCAATGCGTGCCAGCTACCATGATTTTGAATCACTCATCCGCCGCCGGATTGCAGCGCCCACACCGCATAGCTACGATGACCAGATCGCGCTCAACGAAGCCTATCGCGGCCATTGGGATCATCTGGACCCTCGGCTGAACTGGAAGCCCTATTGGGGCTACGAGCGCAGTGCTGCAATGTTGCATTTCCACGGCCCCAAACTTGGCGTGCTCGAAGCCATCGCCGCCGGCCGCTGGCATGATGACAACCAAACCGCCATCCAATGGCGCAAAATGGTTGAAGCGCATCTCGAAGGCTACATCGCCTGGATGGGTATTTTAGGCGACCGCCTGCAAACTTATGACATGGCGCTGGCGTTACGCCTGCATGCCGCCGCCGCCGCCCTAACCCGCCACCGCAACACGCTGCCGTCCGCCCCCATGGACACCAGCTTCATGGATTTTTGCATGTTTTAAGCAGGCCGATCCTCGATCACCCAATGCTTGCGCATCGTCTCCAGCACCTCCCAGGTGCCGGTAAATCCCGGTTCGATCACAAAACAATCCCCAGGCCCGGCATGAATAACGCTGCCGTCATCGCCGCTTACAACACAGCGGCCCGAGATCATCACCACATATTCCCACTCGGCATATGCAATCCGCCATTTGCCAACGCTGGCTTCCCATTGCCCGGCTGCCAATTTACCGCCGGGTTCCTCATAATGAACCCAGGTGCGCGTAACCGGCGCGCCGCTCAGCAATTTGTCAGCCGCAATCGGCACCGCCTCGGTGGCCTGCGGGGGGCTCATAAGATGCAGCTTCAATGCTGCATGCCCGGTGGCACCATATTATGCACACCAGGTGCCAGCCCATTTGGCCCCACCGGTGCGGGTGGGGCCATCGCCGGTACCGTTCCACCCGGCGGCCCCGCCAGCGGCGTTGCCACAATACCACCCACCACGCCGCCATGACTTGTCACCGGGGCGGCTGCCGCGCTGGTGGAATAGGCAATCCAACTGCCGAGATTATGCTGAATCTGGTATTGCAACTCGACATTCATCGAATCCATCAGCTGTTTGGTGATGTCATACAAGGCTGCCTGCATTTTACCCTGGTCATTGGAATCCGGCGCGGTCTCGCTGTGGTTCACCGAAGCCTCCGTATAACCCTTCGCCCGGCCATCGGCGCTCACCACATCCAGCCGCACGCTCAGTGTCCCCACCAAATTACCGTTCTCCGGCTCGATCGAGGCAGTCTCCACGGTAAAGGTTGCGGTCCCCGGCGTGCCGTTCGCCACCAACCGCTGCCGCGCCACCGCCAGCATCGCATCGGCGGGGGTTTCGGGGTCTTGCGCCAGCAACGCCTGGGCACCGGCATCCGGCACGTAGTTGTTCTGGATATTCACCGTCACCACCTTCAAATTGATCGGCGGCAGATAGGAATAATTCAGCGGTGCATACGTTACCGGCGGGCTGGAATCGCCACTGCACGCGCTCAACGCCAGCACCGCCATGGGGAGTAAAAATCGTAGCCGCTTCATGGCGTTAAACCTTCCTTACCGGTGACGCTGCCGCGTGGGAACCGGAAATCGAAATTACAAAATTCACAGGTCATCACAATATCACCATCAATCGCCATGTGGTCCAGGTCATCATGCGAGAAGCCTTCCAGAATATCCGCCAGCCGCGCCCGTGAACACCGGCAGCCGTATGCCAGCGTTCGTGGCCGGTCCACCGCCACGCCCTCACCATGAAACAGCCGGTACAGCACCCGCTCGGGCAGCAACTCGTCGTTCAGTAGTTCCGTTTCAGTAATCGTATCAGCCAGAATACAGGCCGTGCGCCAGGATTCCTCTTGCTCGGCATGGCTAAGCTCCGGGTCTATCCCGCCCGCCCCAGCAATCTTCTCCAGCACCAGCGCCGAAGCCCGCCAGCCATTCGGCGTTTCCGCCGCCGCCAGATGCACCTGGCAGGCCAGTTGCTCGCTGGTCTCAAAATAATGTTCGGCCATTTGCGAGAGGCTGCCGCCCTCAAGAGCCACAATCCCCTGCTGCGGCTCGCGCTCAGGCCCCTGGTCCACCGTAAAAGCCAGATACCCATCGCCCAGCAATGTCCGTGCAGTGATAGGCTCATCGGCGGGCAAAGCGGCAAAACGCTCCATGTTCACCCGTGCGTAACCGCGCAGCGCGCCGATATCCGTGCAGTCGGCCAGCAGCATCGAAACCGCGCCATCGCCCTTCGCCTGCACCGAAAACGAGCCGGAAAACTTCAGCGCCGCCGCCAATGAGGCTGCCAATGCCAGCGCCTCCCCCAGCAGCCGCCGCACCGGCTCCGGGTGGTCATGGCGGGTCAGCAGCGTGTTGGCCAACGGCCCCAGCCGTATCAACCGGCCGCGCACCGGCTGGTTTGGCAGAAAAAACGGGGTAATACCGCGGGAAACCGCGAGATCCGGCACGTCGGGCCGGTTTGAGTCGAGAAAAGCGGGAAGGGGCGTCATGAATTTAACATAAGCAGGAAACCGCGCCGGTGCCATACGGCTTGCCGAAATCGCGCCGTGAGGTTAGCGCTTTGTCATGACCGCACCCGACGCCAGCCTGAACGAACTCAGCAACTATGTAAAACAACTCGCCCGCGCCAGCGTGCTGGTGGTGGGCGATGTCATGCTGGACCGTTACGTTTACGGCGATGTCACCCGGATTTCCCCGGAAGCCCCGGTGCCCATCCTCACCGTCTCGCGCGAAGTGGCGATGCCAGGCGGTGCCGGCAATGTGGTCCGCAACATCACCGCGCTCGATGGTGCGGCGGCGTTTGTCTCAGTGGTGGGCGATGACCAGGCCGGGTCCGACCTCACCGGTTTAATTGGCGGCCAGCAGGGCGTTGAGCCCTGGCTGCTGGTGCAAGGCGGGCGCACCACCACCCTGAAGACCCGCTACATCGCGCTCGGCCAGCACCTCATCCGCGCTGACCGCGAGGAAACCGTCGAGCTGCCCGCCAAACTCAGTGAACGGCTAGTCCGCATCGCCACCGACGCGATGGCCGCCACCTCCGTCACGGTGCTCTCCGACTACCGCAAGGGCGTGTTGAGCACCGAGATCGCACAGCGCCTGATCGCCGCCGCCAAGGCGATGAACCGCCCGGTGATCGTGGACCCCAAAGGCTCGGATTATTCACGCTACCACGGTGCCGATATCGTCACGCCCAACCGGCGTGAACTGGCCGAAGCCACCGGCATGCCAGTCGCCACCGAAGCCAACATCGTTGCCGCCGCGCATGAGTTAATTCAGCGCTACCAGTTCGGCGCGGTGCTGGTCACCCGCGCCGAGGACGGCATGACGCTCGTCACACCACACGCGGTTCGCCACTACCCCGGCGAAGCCAAGGACGTGTTCGACGTCTCCGGCGCCGGCGACACCGTGGTTGCCACTTTGGCCGCGGCGATGGCGGTGCAGGTGCCGTTGTTTGAGGCCGCACGGCTGGCCAATATCGCCGGCGGTATTGTGGTCGGCAAGGTCGGCACCGCGGTCGCCCGCCCAAATGAATTGCTGGCCGCCATCACCCCGGTCACCGGCGCATTGCGCAAAATCGTCACCGCCGCCGCCGCCGCTGAAGCCGCCGAGCGCTGGCACATGCGCGGCTACAAGGTCGGCTTCACCAACGGCTGTTTTGACTTACTCCACCCCGGCCATGTGCATCTGCTCGAGCAATGCCGCGCCATGTGCGACCGCTTGATCGTGGGGATGAATTCCGATGCCTCGGTGAAGCGCCTCAAAGGCCCTACCCGCCCGGTGCAGCCTGAAGCCGCCCGCGCCGCTGTGCTGGCCTCGCTCGCCAGTGTCGATTTGGTATGCATGTTCGAGGAGGACACCCCTTTGAACACGCTAAGCCTCATCAAGCCGGATATTCTGATCAAAGGCGCTGACTACACGCGCGAAACCGTAGTGGGTGCGGCTGAAGTGGAATCCTGGGGTGGCACGGTAGCGCTCGCCGAACTGCTGCCCGGCCATTCCACCACCGCCACGCTGGCCCGCCTGCGTGGCTGATACGTTCGCGGGGCCGCCGGTTGGGCCGGAGGTCGATGCCTGGCCACGCCCGCTACCGGCCCGCACCGCCATCATGGGCACCCATGCCGTGCTGGAGCCTCTGCATCGCCGCCATGCCGCCGAACTGTTTGAAGCGGCCAGCGGGGCAGAGGCCTCGTTCACCTACGTGCCCTACGGCCCATTCCCCACCCGTGAGTCTCTGGCCAGCTTTATCGCCACCGCTGCCGCCAGGCACGACCCGATGATGTGGGCGATCCGGCCGGTCGCGTCTGGGGTTGTATCCGGCTGGTTGGGCCTGATGGATATTCAACCCGAGAACGCCGCCATCGAGCTTGGCCGCGTCTGGTTTTCACCCCGCCTGCAACGCACCCGCGCCGCCACCGAGGCAGTGTTTTTGCTCCTCAAACGCTGCGCTGACGAGTTGGGCTACCGCCGGATCGTGTGGAAGTGCGACACCCTGAACGCCGCTTCAATCCGCGCCGCCCAGCGCCTGGGCTTCACCCATGAGGGCATTTTGCGGGCCCATAAAATCGTCAAAGGACGCCAGCGTGATTCCGTAATGTTCAGTATAACCGCTGCAGAATGGCCAAGCCGCCGGGCGGCTCTCACCGCTTGGCTGGCGCCCGAGAATTTTGCGCCAGACGGCACAGCGCGGCAATCACTGGCGGCGATGCGCGCCGAGCGCGGCGCTTAAAATCCACCCAGTACAATCTTGCCACGCACCGCGTGCGCCTCAACCGCCGCATGCGCCCGGATCAGATTAGCGGCGTTGATGGTGCCGTAATTCTCCGTCATCGTCGAGCGTAACGTTCCATGATCCACCAGATGCGCAATCGCCTCCAATGTCCGGTGCTGCGCTGCCATCGACTTGGTGTGCAGCAGCGGCCGGGCAAACATATATTCCGGATGCACCGACACGCATTTCCGCATGATCACTGAAAAATCCAGGGGTTTTCCGGTTTCAATAATCCCAATCGCGCCCTCCGGCGCCACCAGATGCCCGATCGCATTCCAATGCACGGCTTCATGGGTGGTGCAGAATACATACTCGGGTGCTGCCAACCCCATATCGGCAATCTGGCTTTCCATGTTATGATGATGGTTGATAACATGGTGCGCCCCGAGCGACTTGCACCATTCGATCGTCTCAGGCCGTGAGGCGGTGGCGATCACCGTTAAATCTGTCAGCTTGGACGCCAGTTGAATCGCCATCGATCCAACCCCGCCAGCACCACCCACAATCAATAATGACCCGCCCACCGCCTGATCACGCGGAATTTTGAAACGATCAAACAACATTTCCCAGGCGGTCAGCGAGGTCAGCGGCAGTGCCGCGGCTTCAGCAAACGTAAGGCTTTTCGGCTTGTGGCCTACAATGCGCTCATCCACCAGATGAAACTCCGCATTGGTGCCGGGGCGGTTGATCACCCCGGCGTAATAAACATCATCGCCCGGCCCGAAATCGCGCACCTCCGAACCCACGCTGCGTACCGTGCCAGCGGCATCGAACCCCAATATACGGGTCTCCCCCAGCGGCTCATCGTTACGGCGGACTTTGGTATCCACCGGGTTCACTGAAACCGCCTTGATCTCCACCAGCAAATCGCGGCCCTTCGGGCTGGGTGCTGGAATTTCAATATCTCGCAGCGCGTCTTCATGGGTGGTGGGATGGGAATGGGTAAATGCAACGGCTTTCATGATGACCCCCAGTAAAACCTCAAACTCACTTCATAAATGGTCCGCTCTAACCAATCCTCAATAGCGCCTGGCCGTTGACACCCAGCCATGCGCTGGCAGCGGCACGATGCACCGTGAGGGTTTCCGTCAAGGCCCAAAAATGCTTGCCATGATTCATGTGCCGCAAATGCGCCACCTCATGACCCACCACGTAATCCTGCACAAATTCCGGCGCCAAAATCAACCGCCAGCAAAACGCCAGCGTGCCGTCCGGCGCACAACTGCCCCAGCGCGTGCGCGTATCCTTCATCCGCACGTTTTTTGGATTTACCCCCGCTTGCTTGGCTTTTTCCGCCGCCATCGCGGTGAGCTTTTGCTTGGCCAGACGCTTCAAACAATCCGCCACCCGCCGGCTCAAAAACTCTGGGCCACCTGTCACATAAATCCGGCCCTCCGCCACCCACGCGCCACCGCGGGCATTGCTCACCGGCGTAATGACATGCCCCACGTCGCAAATCGGCACCACCGCACCCGCGACAAATGGCAGCGCCTGCGGCAACGAGGCCAGCCGCTCCGCCACCCAATCCTCATGGGTCTGCAATAACGATAACCCCGCCTTGCGCGAGGCCCGCATCGGCAGCGTAATCACAATCCCGCCCTGCGCTGCATCAACCCTGAGCGATATTTTTCGCGCCCGCGCGCTGCGCTTAAACGCCACACTGGCCAACTCGCCCCGCACCGGCACCAGTTCGGTCACCAGTTCATTCATGTGCCTACGGCCCGTTTGCGCTTTGGCACCTGGCCCGGCCATTCCACCAAATGATGCTCCAGCGGCCCGGCGTCGCGCTCGCTCAACGCTCGCCCCGCCACCGAAACCCCCGCTTCCTGCACGCTCTCAGCACGTCCTGAAATCAGAGGATGCCAGGGGTACAAATCCTTGCCCTCGCCGAGCAGCCGGTACGCACAGGTTGGCGGCAGCCAATCCACCGTCTTCAACTTCGCTGGCGTCAATTGCACACAATCAGGTATTTTTTTGCGCCGGTTTGGATAATCCGAACACTGGCTGGTTTTCAAATCCAGCAACCGGCACGCCACGTTGGTAAAGCTAATCTCGTCAGTGTCCTCATCGCGCAGCTTATGCAGGCAACATCGCCCACAGCCATCACACAACGACTCCCATTCAGCCCTGGACATCGCCGCCAACGACTTAACCCGCCAAAACCCATCCGCCTTTGTCATAGGGTGATGATACACTGCCGGGGGGGTGTTTCGGAAGCGGTAAGTAAGGCCAAGGGGCTCGCCCCTGGACCACGCCTGAACCGCCCGGGGTTTCCCGACGGGTTTTGCGCCCGATGCGGAGCCAAACCCGGCAGGCAGGGCGGCTTCAAAAGGGGCCAGATCTTTACAATTCTACAGGCATAAGCGCCTGCACAGCGCTGCCAACCTGCACCATAATTGATCGCGCAGCATTGATGCTCTATAAAAACCATGGAAAAAATGGACGGTGCCCGCAGTATGGCGAATGTTAAAATGTCAGACATTGCCAGTTTAGCGGGCGTCTCAGAATCGACTGTTTCGCGGGCCCTTTCTGATAATCCGCTGATTAACGAAGCAACCCGCCTGCGGATTAAAAAAATCGCCGAAGACCACGGCTATGTGCTGGATTTGCGCGCCCGTAATTTGCGCTTGCAAAAAACCGGCACAATCAGTGTGGTGTTCCCGCTGTTGCATGAAGTTGATTCGGGGTTTTCAGACCCGTTTTTTCTGGAAATGCTTGGGTATCTGGCCGATGAATTGTCAGACCGCCATTATGATTTGCTGCTGCATAAAATCGCCCCCGGCGAGCCACGCGGCTTGGTTGAATTGATCAATGAGCGCCGTTCGGATGGGGTGGTTGTGATCGGCCAGTCCACCCAGAATGCCGTCATCAATGAGCTGGCCTCACGCTACGAACCGCTGGTGGTGTGGGGGGCGGCGCTACCGGATAATCATTATCTCACGGTAGGGTCGGATAATTACAATGGGGCTGTGATGGCCGTGCAGCATCTGGTGGCGCTGGGCCATCGGCGCATCGCGTTTTTTGGTGATAAAATTTTGCCTGAAATCGGTGAGCGCTATGCAGGCTATGTCGCGGCCCTCGAAAAGGCTGATATTGCCCTGGACCCCTCCTTGGAATGCCGCGTGCCGTTCGACCGGCTAGGCGCCCGCAAGGCGATGAACGGATTTCTTGACAAAAAATTGCCGTTCGATGCGGTGTTTGCAGCGTCAGACCTCGTGGCGATTGCAGCGATCAACGTGTTCGACCAGCGCGGTATCCGGGTCCCGGTGGACGTCTCAATCGTCGGATTCGACGACATTATGCTTGCAGCCGCCTACACGCCGGCATTGACAACCGTGCGGCAAGATATCGGAGGGGGGGCCAAAGCGCTGGTTGAAACGTTGTTTCATCGCTTGAACGGCACGCCAACGCAGTCAACAATATTACCAACCTCATTGGTTGTGCGGGCGTCTTGCGGCGCAAAATAGCCGCCTCAAGGGCGTGGTTAATACACCCATTTAGAAAAATTGTTGAAAAAACAAACCTGTAGAAAAAAATTCCTGACGTGAAGCTGGTGGTTTACCGCGTCAACCGCCGCGGAAATATTTTCATACATAGTTATTGCAATCGATTGCATTTTAGTTCAAAACACCCTTGTTAACAAAAAGAGGGGGGCGCGGCGATACCGCCGTGAAACCTCTTATCAACAGAGAGGAAACAAAATGGCGAGTATTCGACGTCTGCATGGCCGTGGTTTGCGGTCTAGTTATATTGTATTAGGCGCGATGACGGCCGCGCTGGTGCCGCTGGCTGTTGCTCACGCGCAAACCGCCGCCTCTGCAACCACCCAGGCATCTCCGCTCAGCCTTGACAAAATCGTGGTGACGGGTACCGCCCGTAAAGTCACCAAGATGAAATCTTCGGTTTCGGTCTCCACATTGGGAGCGCAGGCCATTGCCGTGTCGGGTGCTTCCAGTGCTGCCGATGTGATCCGTAACATACCGGGTGTGCAATCGCAGGCTTCCGGCGGCGAAAGCAACGCTAACGTGACCGTCCGCGGCCTGCCAATTTCGGCTGGCGGTTCGCGCTATGTGCAATTCCAGGAGAACGGTTTGCCGGTTCTGGACTTTGGCGACATCGCGTTTGCCACGCCGGATAGCTTTATTCGCATCGACGGGATGCTTGACCAGGTGCAGGTTGTGCGCGGCGGTTCCGCCTCCACGCTGGCCACCAATGCGCCAGGCGGCATCATCAACTTCATCGATAAGACCGGTAAGACCCAGGGCGGCAGCGTGTCTGCTACCAGTGGTCTCGGCTATAACGAACAGCGCCTCGATTTCGACTACGGTGGTCCGATCGATGCCAATAATCGTTACGAAATTGCTGGCTTTTACAATACCGGCAATGGCACCCGCAACGCCGGCACAACGATCGTCAACGGTGGCCAGATTCACGGCAACTTCACCCACGATATCGAAGGTGGCTTCGTTCGTCTGAACTTTAAATATTTGAACGACATCACCCCGACCGACTTGCCGGTACCGGTCAGTATCGTGAACAATACCATTACCGCCTTGCCGGGTATCGACCCGCGTACGGCCAGCTTTTACTCAAAATATTTCGGCACAGACACCACGTTAACCGGCGCAAACGGTCTGCGTTCGACCAATATAGGCACCGGTAACTACGCTGAAACCAAGTCGGTCGGTGGGGAGTTCAACAAGACCTTTGATAACGGCATCAATATCGACGATAATTTCCGCTATTCCGATAATACCGGAAATTTCCTTGGTCTTTACCCGTCCGATAATGGTGTGACATTAACCGGCGCCACCTATGGCACCGGCCCCAATGCTGGCCAGGCCTACAATGGCGCGGCTTTTGGTTTGATTACGTTTGACACCAAGCTGAATGACCTCAGCAACATTGCGAACGATCTGAAAATTTCCGCACCGCCTTTGGATGAAGGTTCGTTTGGCACTTTCACCCCGACGGTCGGCTTTTACGTGGCGCAGCAGAAGGTCAATCTGACCTGGGACTTCAACCAGTATTATGCAACCTTATCAGGCAATAACCCACAGTTTTTGAACGCGGTGAATGGCCCTTATGGTCCCACCGGCGCCAACTTGCAGGCTGGTGGCCTCGGCAGCGGCTTCGGTCATTGCTGTGAGCGCGTCATCAACGGCTCTTACCTTACGATGTCGCCCTATTTTGATTTGGGCTGGTCGATTGGTAATTTCACGTCAGATGCCAGCGTTCGTGAGGATATTCAGCAGGCGAGCGGTTCGTACTCATTCGCAAGTGCCAACGGCAATCCTGCGCCGAATAACAACGCCGTTTATCAAAATGGCTCGTCGCCGATCAACTACACTGTGAAGCACACGTCTTATTCAATCGGTACGAACTATCAGTTCAACCGCGACCTCGCGGTGTTTGCTCGTGTCAGCGACGGCTCCTCCTTTAACGCCGACCGCGTGATCAATGGTCCGGGAGCGCAACAGCTAAACGGCTCGGTGCCGGTGCCGATCAATACGGTTATGCAGTATGAAGGCGGCGTGAAGGCGCGTTATGGCAACTTCAACGCATTTGTAACGCTCTTTGATGCCCAGACGGCTGAATCAAACTACAGTGCGACCACGCAGGTTTCTTCTGCCAATAAGTACGACGCTTATGGTACGGAAATTGAATTGGGTTATGTGTATGGAGGCTTCCGGGTGACCGGCGGTGCAACCTATACGCATTCACGGATCACCGCGACGACTGAAACCTACGGTACCGGCGGCAGCGTTAAGGGCAACGTACCGCAACGTCAGGCTGACTGGATATTCCAGGTGGCGCCATCCTACACATACGGTGCGATTACCGTGGGCGGTAGCGCGATTGGAACAACATCATCCTTTGCCAACGACCAGAATAACATCGTGATGCCGGGCTATGTGTTGTTCAATGCTTTCGTGAATTACCAAATTACACCGCATCTGGCGCTGCTATTCACAGGCAACAATATTCTGAACACCCTGGCCTACACCGAATATGACGGTACCAGCAATGGTCTGCCAGGTGCCCCGGCATCAGGTACTTCGGCCCGTGCGTTCGACGGCCAGACGTTCAAAGGTACTTTGAAATACACGTTCTAAAGGACTGATCAATAACCGCCGGTCTGGCGCAAGCCGGTCTGGCGGCCCCTAAAGACAAGATATACTCAAGCGATTATACGTGCCTTAAAAACTCCCTCCCTGGCCACGGTAAAAATACCGGCCTCAGGCAGGGATCGATGGGATAGGAACGACAATGGATTTTAGTGACAGCCAAGGACCGAGCCGCAATACCATCATCGGAATTGGTGTTGTCATTCTGCTGCATGTGTTTCTGGTGTACGCGCTGGTCAGCGGGCTCGCGACAAGCGCCGTTGAGATGATCAAGAAGCCGCTCGAAATTAAAATCATTCAGCAGACCACACCGCCGCCGCCGCCACCGCAGGTCGTTCTACCGCCGCCGCCTTTGCTGGCCGCACCGCCGCCGCCTTACGTGCCGCCGCCGATTATTCAGGTCCAGGCACCGCCGCAACAAGTCTTTGCTGTTACCAGCGCCAAGCCGAGCGCGCCGCAAAGCACAGCGCCGCAGACGCCCAATACCAGCGTGGGTGTGGTGTGTCCGAATGTGGTGGCCGTAGCGAAAAAATTATCGTCAGCCTTTCAGGATATCGCCGATACATCTGGCGTGAATACCGCTGATGTTGTGGTTCAGTTCACCGTGAGCGCCACCGGCCAGGTGAGTAACGCCACCATCGTGTCCTCCAACTTCCAGGGCGTAAATGCACTGGCCTTGGCTGGGGTGGCGGCATTGTCCTGCAAGGGGCAGGGGCAGGATGTGCAGGTGCGTGCACCGTTTGAGTTCCAAGCTAATTAGTGCCGTTGACATTGCTGTTTCATTTAACCGTCCTTTCGTTTTTTCTGAGAGAAAAGCCATGAAAAACTCCAAACTTCATATTGCGTTAACACTGGCGGCCTTCAGCACAGCTGCGGTTGCTCTGGGTCATATCGCCCACGCACAAACCCAGCCCCCGGCGGCGATGTCGGCACCAGCCGCTCCTGATGCAACCGCCGCCCCTGCCGCCGCCCCTGCCGCTGCTCCAGCGGCGGCACCGGCTGACGCCAGCGCGGCTGCGCCGCCGGTGGCACCGCCACCGGTTGCGGCCACCACCATTGAAAATGTAGCCAACCCGTATGGTTTGGGCGCCCTATGGGCTGGCGGTGATTTCGTCGCCCGTGGCACGCTGCTGATTTTGGTGATCATGTCGATGAGCAGTTGGTATGTGCTGATCACCAAGGCATTCAGCCAGAGCAAATTGATCAAAGAAGCCAAGGTCGCTGACAAAACCTTCTGGAATGCCAGTTCGGTTCAGGCCGCTGCGGATACCCTCAAAAAAGGCACAGCGTTACAATATGTCGCCAGTTGCGGCGTGGAATCACTCGATAAGCACACTGGCTTGCTGGATAAAATCGATATTCACAGCTTCGCTGAAAGCCAGATTCAAGACGGCGTTGAGGCCGTGCAGAGCCGGATGCAGGAAGGCCTGGCATTGCTGGGCACCGTTGGCTCCACCGCACCGTTTGTCGGGTTGTTTGGCACTGTCTGGGGTATTTACCATGCGCTCACCGCCATTGGCATCGCTGGCCAGGCCAGTATCGACAAAGTCGCAGGCCCAGTGGGTGAAGCCCTGATCATGACAGCCATCGGTCTTGCTGTCGCGGTGCCGGCGGTGCTGGGCTATAACTTCCTGGTTCGCCGCAATAAAAAAGTGATGGAGCTAACCCGCAAATTTGCCAAAAAACTATTATTCGTGCTGCTAAGCACCAACCCAACACCACGCGGAGCCTGATCTATGGCGATGCAAATTGGTAGCTCAGCCGATGAGGATGAGGTTGTCTCCACCATTAACACCACGCCTCTGGTGGACGTGATGCTGGTGCTGCTCATCATCTTCCTCATCACCATTCCGGTGGTGACGCACACGGTGCCGGTTGTGCTGCCGAAGGAGCGCAACCAGCCGCTGCAAACCACGCCGCAGAATATCAACATCTCTGTCAATAAAAATGGCGATATTTTCTGGAACCAGACATATGTAAAGGACCTGCCAACGTTGGTGGACGACCTGACGAAGGTGGCGGTGATAACCCCGCAGCCGACGATTGAAATTCGTGGCGATGCCAATGTGCAATATAAATTTATCGGTGAGGTAATGTATGCCTGCCAGCATGTGGGCATTCTCAAAGTAGGTTTCATTACCGAACCACCGCCGCATGGTGCGGGAAACTAACGGGGGTACGCAGTATGGGTATGAATATTGGCTCGCGTGGCGGGTCGGATGAACCGGAAGAAATGGTGGATATCAACACCACGCCTTTAATCGACGTGATGTTGGTTCTGCTGGTGATGCTGATTATTACCATTCCCATTCAGTTACATGCGGTGAATTTGAATTTACCTTCCGGTAACCCGCCACCGCCTTTGGTGCAGCCGGAAGTGGTGCAGATCGATATCGATTTTGACGGTACGGTTTCCTGGAATGGCGTGGTGGTGCCCGACAGCGCCACGCTCGCGCAAAAGCTGTCCGCCATTGCCTCCGAACCAACCCAGGCGGAAGTACATATCAACCCGAACAAACTGGCCAATTACAGCGCCGTGATTGCGGTGATGGCCGCGGCCCAGCGTCTGGGTGTGACCAAAATTGGGATTGTAGGTAACGAGCAATATGCGCAGTAAACGACCGGAGACGGGCATGAAAATGCTGAATACAATGTGCTGTGTCGCGGGGTTCGTAACCCTACTGGCGACAACCGCCGCCGCCGACCCGATGCCGGCGGCGCTTGCAACGCCGTTGCTGAATGCCGAACATTTGCTGAGCGCCCACAAATATGCGGCGGCACTCGCCGCGGTGGCGCAGGCGGAAGCGGTGCCGAACAAAACCCCGGACGAGCAGCTTACCATCGCACAGTTGCGGGCGGCGATCGACACAGGGTCGGGTAATCATGCGGCGGCCTCCAATGACTATGCCGCCATTCTGGCAACTGGCGCACTGCCGCCAGCGCAAACCCAAACCATCGCTGAATCCCTGGCAAGTTCGCAATACCAGGCTGGCGAATACGCCAAAACGGTGCAAACCATTAAGGCCTATTTGGCTGGCGATCAGCGCTTTCACCCGATTTTGCTGCAATCCTATTATCAGATGGGCGATTGTAAATCGATCAGCGCGGATATGGCGCCAGCCATCAAGTCAGCGACGCACGGCGGCCACGCACCGGCAGAAAACGAACTGCAAATGCTGGCCTATTGCGACACAAACGCCAAAAACATGACCGGCTACGTGGCAGATATGAGCCTGCTGGTGCAGTTTTATCCAAATCCTACTTATTGGAGCGGGCTGTTGGGCCAGTTGCAGTCAAACCCGGCCTATAGCGACCGCCTGGCGCTGGATTTTTTCCGGTTGAAGCTGGCGGCTGGCGTTGCGGCACCAGAACCCGATTATATGGAATATACGCAGGAGGCTTTGCAGACTGGTTTGCCCAACACCGCCGAGCAGATTTTTGCTACCGGCCAAAAAAATGGCTTGCTCGGCAGTGGAGCAGACCTGGACCGGCAGAATCGTTTGAAGGCTTTGGTGGATAAGCGCCGTGATGCCGCCAAAGCGGAGGCCTCCCAGCAGGCAACTCAGGCTCTAGCTGCCAAGGATTTTCAAACTTTGTTTGACATCGGGTTTAACGATGTGGCTGGCGGCGATAACGCCGGCATCGGCCTGATGGAGCAATCCATCCGCAGCGGTGCGCTCAGGCAGATCGACCAGGCCGAGCTGGAAATGGGCATGGCCTATGCAATGGCTGGTGAGCCAAATAAGGCGATCCCGATGTGGCGGGCCGTGGGCGGTGGTGATGGCGCCGCGCAATTGGCAATGCTGTGGACCTTTCTTCGTAATTAGCCCGGGTGGGCGGCGGCAAACGCGGCTGCCACACCCAGCAGCCCCGGTTGGGGGTGGGTGATTAGTTTTACCGGTATGTCAGCCATCATCCGTTCAAAACGGCCTTTGGCGACAAAGCGGTCAGCAAAGCCGGAATGTGGCAGTAGCTCTGCAATGCGCGGGCCGATCCCGCCGGTAATCACCACCGCGGATGCGCCGTGCGCCAGCGCCAGGTCACCCGCAACCGCCCCCAGGCTCAGGCAAAACCGGTCCAGAGCAGCGCGCGCCAACCGATCTGTTCCCGCTATCGCACGGGTCCAGAGCGATTTATCATCGCCGGTTTGCACGGCCTGGCCTTCAATGGCCGCCAGGGCTTCGTAAATATTCGCAAGGCCAGGCCCCGAGACCAGCCGTTCCACTGAAACACGTCGATAGCGTTTGCGCAGATGCACCAGAATGGCGTCTTCCAAACGATCCAACGGCGCGAAATCAATATGCCCGCCCTCGCAGGCGATGACATGTGCTGTTCCACCCTGGCGCAACACATGCGCGACACCAAAGCCGGTCCCCGGGCCAATCACGGTGATAATGCCCGTTTCCGGCAGCGCAATGTCTGGCCCGGTCAGATGGTGCAAATCCGCGGCTGTCATATGGCTGACCGCATGCCCCATGGCACCAAAATCATTCAGCAGCATCAATGCGTCCAGGTGCAATTCCTGTTGCAAACTGGCGGGGCGGATCACCCAGGGGTTGTTGGTTAGTTTCAACACATCGCCCACAATCGGGCTGGCAACGGCGATGCTGGCTGCCCGCGGCAACGGCTGGTCCAGGCTGCGGCCAAATGCGTCCCAGCTGCTGGTGAAGCTCGCATAGTCGCTGGTCAGTAATGTGACAGGCGCTGAAAGGCGGAGAACTCTGCCCCCGGCAATGGCCGCGATCGCAAAACGAGCATGGGTGCCGCCTATATCGACAGCAACGATTTCCTGCGCTTTGTTAATCATGATCGCCCTCCGTTTTCTTTTTCTGGACACTAATGCAATCGATTGCAACACCTGAATCAATATGCCATAAAGTACCCGATACCGCAGAACAAAAACAGTCGCGCAGGATCTAAATGGGAACGCCGCTTAAACCGCATCTCACCATGCGGAAAATTATTCTGATGAATATCGGCTTCCTGGGCCTGCAATTCAGTTTTGGCTTGCAGCAAGGTAATATGGGGCCGATCTACAGCTATCTAGGCGCCAGCGAAGCATCGTTGCCGCTGCTGCAACTGGCCGGTCCCATCACCGGCTTACTGGTGCAGCCGATAATTGGCGCCCTGAGCGACCGGACCACAACCCGCTGGGGACGGCGGGTGCCGTATTTCATTGCCGGTGCAATTATTTGCAGCCTCAGCTTGTTTGCGATGCCTTACAGCGGATCGATAGGGGCGGCGGTGCTGCTGCTATGGGCTTTGGATGCCGCCAACAACGTCACGATGGAACCTTACCGCGCTTATGTGAGCGACAGATTAGCGCCCGCGCAGCGCGAGTTAGGTTTTTTAACGCAAAGTTCTTTCACAGGTCTGGCGCAGACCCTGGCTTACGTCACCCCGACGATTTTTGTGATGCTGGGGGTCAGCCGTGACGCGTTGGCGTCCAACGGCATACCGTTCGTCACCCATATCGCGTTTATCATCGGGGCATTTTTATCGATCGGTACCATTCTATGGTCGGTGCTGGCGGTCCCTGAATTGCCGCTCTCCAGCGATGAAATTGCTGAAATGCGGCACAAAAAAATCGGCTTCACCACCATGCTGCGTGACATTCGAGACGCTGTGGTGGAAATGCCTGACACCATGCGCCGCATGGCGCTGATGAGCCTGTGTCAATGGTATGCCATGATGTGTTATTGGAGTTACGTGGCCTATTCCATTGGCCGATCGGTCTATGCCACGGCAACAGCCGATAGTGCCGGCTTCCGTGAAGCCGTGTTAACCAATGGTCAGATCGGGGCATTTTACAATTTCGTTGCGTTCATCGCCGCATTTGCCATGGTGCCGATCAGCCGGCGTTATGGCGCCCGCAATGTGCATGCCGTCAGCCTCGCCGCATCTGGTGTTGCAATGCTGATAATTCCGCTTGTGCATCAAAAACTTTTTTTGTTTCCCGCAGTCATTGGCATAGGTCTCGGCTGGGGCAGTATTATGGGTAACCCGTATGTGATGCTGGCCAACTCCATCCCGGCGGCCCGCACCGGTGTTTATATGGGTATTTTCAATATGTTTATTGTGCTCCCCATGCTGTTATTCGGGGTCACCATGCCACTGCTCTACGGCCATGTGCTGGCGAGTGACCCGCGCAATGTGCTGATGCTAGGCGGGATTTTAATGTTTGCCGGGGCGTTTGCCACCCTGCGTATCCGTGCCGTGCCGCGCGGTCTTGCTGTGGCAGGTTGAAACGATTTTAGAATAAGTGAGATATATGTTGAAGCAAACTATGCCGCAAACGGTACCAGCAGGCACGCGCGCTGTCTGGACCGCCGAACATGTTGCAAAAATCCATGTAACCGACGTGCCGCGTATTCCCGTCATCGGGCCGGCCGATTTGCAGCCAGGACTACCCGGGCTGGATATATGGGATATGTGGCCGCTGAATTTACGTGATGGTTCAACCGCCGCGATCGCGGGCGGTGTATTATGGTTTGCTTTGGCCGCACCGATCCAACCAGACCCGATCATGCGGCATGGTTTTGCCCGTATTCGGCTATTGTTACAGCGCGATCGCAAGTGGTTCGATTGTGGCGATGCCATGCCTGACGGTTTTGCGCCTGGCAGCCGCGATTGGTCAGGTTCGGCGATTTACGATTTTTTGACCCGTGACATAACATTATTTTTTACCGCGGCCGGCCGCCGTGGCGAAGAAAAACTCACCGTTGAACAAAGGCTTTTTCAAACAACCGGAACCCTTGATTTAGGCGCGCCCCTGCCTGTCATCCGTAACTGGGTAACGCCGCGGGAAATGTTTGTCAGCGATGATAACATCTATATGCTGGTCAATCATGCTGAAGGTCTGCCCGGTAAATTAAAGGCCTTTCGTGACCCTGCATATTTCCGCGACCCCGCAGATGGCAAAAATTATGTCGTGTTTGCGGCCTCATTGAAAAACTCGCCGCATGAAGCCAATGGCGCGGTGGGTATCGCGCGGGCGAGCGATGATACTCTGGCGCATTGGGAACTGCTGCCGCCACTCCTCAGCGCCGACGGGATCAATAACGAGCTTGAACGTCCGCAACTCGTATATGCCAAGGGCATTTATTATGTCGTCTGGTCCACCCAGTCGCATGTATTTGCTGAAGGGTTGGAAGCTGGCCCAACAGGCATGTATGGAATGTCGGCACCAAGCCTGTTTGGCGACTACACCCCCCTCAATGGTAGCGGGCTGGTCGTGGCCAACCCGGCAGCCGAGCCTCTGCAAGCCTATAGCTGGTGTGTGTTGGGAGATTTAAGCGTCACCAGCTTTGTTGATTATTGGGGCATGGCCGGGCGCACATTAGCTGAACATCCAGACTTGGTGCGCCGCCAGTTTGGGGGCGTGCCGGCGCCATTTTTCAAAATCGCCTTAAATGGCAACCAAGCATATTTGGTCACTCGCTGATGTTTCTGGTGTGCGGTGAGGCGCTGTTCGACCTTTTCATGACCGGAACACCCGAATATATTGACATGTTCAAGGCGCGCCATGGTGGGTCGCCCTACAATGTAGCGGTGGGTATCGCACGGCTTGGCACATCGGTTGGGTTTTTTTCAGGCATTTCATACGACCGCCTCGGTCAGCAGATCGCGGCGGCGTTGACCCTGGAAAACGTGTCAACATCCTATATCGTCCGTAAAGCTGCCCCTACAACGCTCAGCCTGGTGATGCTGGGAGACGCCGGTGTGCCCTCATATGCGTTTTACGGCGATGGCGCGGCAGACCGGGCGCTAACGCCAGAGGATTTGCCGGTGTTGGCCGATGATGTGGCCGGGCTGCATTTCGGCTCCTACGCGCTGGTCTGCGAACCGGCGGCAAGTTGTTACTTTGCGCTCGCGCAGCGGGAGGCTGGTCGGCGGCTGATCAGTATTGACCCCAATGTGCGGCTGAATGTTGAGCCGGACGTGACGCTTTGGCGTGACCGGGTTATCGCGTGGGTGCGATGTGCAGATGTTGTAAAAGTTAGTGTTGAGGATCTAGAGCGCCTCTATCCGGGGGTTGATATGCTCACCATTGCCCGCGCCTGGCTGGTTGAGAGGCCAGCTCTGGTGGTGATAACAAAGGGCGGCGATGGCGCTGTCGCGGTCACGGCAACCATGACCGTGGAAACGCTGGCCCCGGTCGTGACCGTTATCGATACCGTTGGCGCGGGCGATGCATTTCAGGCAGCCTTGCTACACCAGCTTTATGTAAGGGGCTGCACGGGAGCATTGCAGTTAAAAGCCCTATCCGGGCCTGATTTGGAGTCTATCCTGCGGTTCGCTTGCATGGCAGGTGGGTTAGCCTGCACCCGCCAGGGAGCAGACCTGCCACGAGCCGAAGAGATTTTGAAAGCATTGGAGCGATGATGACGAGCCGTGTGATCCCTGTGGTGCCTTTTGTGCTGGTGGTATTCGGTGCAACCGGAGATCTCGCCCGCCGCAAGCTGATCCCCGCAATGTTTCAACGTGACGTGGCGGGGCAATTGCCGAAAGACGCCACCATTATGGGGGTCTCGCGCGGCCCGTTGACCGAAGCCGCCTATATCGAAATGGCTCGGCAGTCGGTGCTGGACCATGTGCCCTCTGCCGAGCGCACCGACGCAGAGGTGGCGCATTTCATTGCCCGCCTGCGCTACGTGGCCGCTGATGCCGATAGCGATGCCGGATGGGAGGCGCTGGCCGCCGCTTTGCAGGCCATCCCCAACCGCGTGCATGTGTTTTACCTCGCCACCGGGCCGGCTCTGTTTGGCCCCATTTGTGAGCGTTTGGGACGGTTTGGTCTGGCCCATAGCCAGGCCCGCGTGGTGGTTGAAAAACCCATCGGCAAAGACCTCGCCTCGGCCCGGCTTGTAAATGAGGATGTTGGAAAAATATTCCCGGAAGACCGGGTTTACCGTATCGACCATTATCTCGGTAAAGAAGCCGTGCAGAATTTGATGGCGCTACGCTTTGCCAACGGGCTGTTTGAACCACTCTGGAATGCTGCCCATATCGACCATGTGCAGATAACGGTGGCTGAGAGTTTGGGCGTGGAAGGCCGGGCCGGATATTACGACACCGCCGGCGCGCTGCGCGACATGGTGCAGAACCATATTTTGCAATTGCTGTGCCTGGTGGCGATGGAACCGCCGGCGCAACTGAATGCCGATGCGGTGCGTGACGAAAAGCTGAAAGTGCTGCGGGCCCTCAAGCCGGTGATTGATGCGCTTTCCACCCATATCGTGGTGCGCGGCCAATACCGGCCGGGGGCATCGGCGGGTGGCGCCGTGCCGGGTTATCTCGAGGAGTTGGGCGCCAACACCAGCACCACCGAAACTTTTGTGGCGCTGAAAGCCGAAATCGAGAATTGGCGCTGGGCGGGGGTGCCGTTTTATCTGCGCACGGGCAAGCGTCTGGCAGAGCGTGTCTCGGAGATTGTGATCGCGTTCCGGCCTATCCCGCACTCGGTATTCGATGAATCGGCGGGCACCATTGTGGCCAACCGTCTGGTCATCCGCCTGCAACCCGATGAGGGCGTGAAATTATGGTTGATGACCAAAGACCCTGGCCCGGGCGGCATGCGCTTGCGGCAGGTGCCGCTGGATATGAGTTTCGCCACAACCTTTCAAGTGCGCAACCCCGATGCCTATGAGCGTCTGGTGTTGGATGTGGTGCGCGGTGACCAGACGCTATTCATGCGGCGTGACGAGGTCGAGGCCGCCTGGGTGTGGATCGACCCGATTTTGAAAGCCTGGTCGGACTCCGCCGAATCGCCGAAGCCTTACACGGCCGGCACATGGGGGCCCTCGGCTGCCATTGCGTTGATCGAGCGTGATGGGCGCACCTGGCTTGATGGCGGCTCGTGAAGATTTTTGCGTCCTCGGATGCGCTGGCAGAGTCTCTGGCTGACACCGTGGCGGCGGCGTTGCAGGCACGCATCAGCCGTGACGGTGCCGCCGCCTTGGCGGTCTCCGGCGGCACCACGCCGCTACGATTTTTCACAAAACTCGCCACGCGCGATGTGAACTGGGCGGCGGTAACAGTGACCTTGGTGGATGATCGCTGGGTACCGGCAAGCTCACCGCGTTCCAATGAGGGTTTGGTGCGGCAATTTCTTTTGCAAAATAAAGCCGCCGCCGCGCGTTTTTTACCGCTGGTGAATGCCGCCGCAACGCCTGAGGATGGCCGCAACGCCGCTCATCTTGCCATCGCCGGGCTGGCGTTGCCATTGGCGGCAGCGGTGCTTGGCATGGGCATCGACGGCCATACCGCCTCGTTCTTTCCAGGCGGTGACCGGCTTAGCGCGGCACTCGCGCCAGCCGATGGCGCTATGGTGGAAACCATGCGCACCGAAGCGGCGGTCGAGCCACGCATCACGCTGACATTGCCGGTATTGCTGGCGGCGGGCTATCTGGCACTCCATATTGAAGGTGAGGCCAAGCGGCGCGTGCTGGAAACTCTGTCTCCTCTCATGCCTGTCGCGGCGGTGCTGGTGCGTCAGCCAGCCCCTGATGTTTTTTGGAGTCCATAAATATGGTTCACCCACAAGTTCAGTCTGTCACTGAGCGCATCATCGCCCGCAGCAAAGCAGCGCGTTTGGCGTATCTGGAGCGCATGGCGGCGGCGGCACAACCCACGCCGCACCGGCAGGCGCTGGGTTGCGCGAACCAGGCGCATGGTTTTGCCGCTTGTGCGCCCGGCGATAAAGCGGCGCTACGCTCTGGCAACGGCGCCAGCTTAGGGATTGTGACAGCCTATAATGATATGCTCTCCGCCCATCAGCCCTATGAACGCTTCCCCGATCTAATCCGCGCCGCCGCCCGTGAAGCGGGCAGTGTGGCGCTGGTGGCGGGCGGCGTGCCTGCGATGTGTGACGGCATTACACAAGGCGAGGCCGGGATGGAATTATCGCTGTTCTCGCGCGATGTCATCGCGCTCGCCACGGCAGTCGCCCTTTCGCACCAGACCTTTGATGCCGCGGTATTTTTGGGAATTTGTGACAAAATCGTACCAGGGCTGGTCATCGGTGCGCTGGCTTTCGGGCATCTGCCTGCGGTGTTTATTCCGGCCGGCCCCATGACATCGGGTCTGCCGAACAACGAGAAGTCAATAATCCGCCAACTCTACGCGGAAGGCAAGGTCAGCCGGGCGGATTTGCTGGAAGCTGAAGCAAAATCCTACCATGGCCCCGGCACCTGCACATTTTACGGCACCGCCAATACCAACCAGATGATGATGGAGATGATGGGCCTGCACTTGCCTGGTGCCGCCTTTATCAACCCGAATACGCCACTACGCGATGCGCTAACGACCGCGGCGGCCAAGCGCGCGGTGGCGATGAGCGCGGCAGGCAATGAATACACGCCGGTTGGCGCGATGCTGGACGAAAAAGCGTTCGTAAATGGAATTGTGGGGCTGCACGCCACAGGGGGGTCAACCAACCATACGCTGCATATTCTGGCGATGGCCGCAGCGGGCGGAATTTTGCTGACCTGGGATGATATTTCCGACCTCGCGGCGGTAACGCCTTTGCTTGCCCGGATTTATCCGAATGGCGCTGCGGATGTGAATCATTTTCATGCGGCCGGCGGCATGGGGTTTGTGATCCGTGAATTGCTGGAGGCCGGCCTGCTGCATGAGGATGTGCAGACTGTGGCAGGGCAGGGGCTTGCCGCCTACGCCACTGAACCGATGCTGGATGGTCAGGGCCAGGTAAAGTGGCTTCCGGCGGCGACAGCGAGTGGTGATGAAAATGTGCTGCGTGGTGTTAAAAATCCGTTTCAGCCAACGGGCGGGTTGCGCGTCCTGGATGGCGATTTAGGCCGCGCAGTGATCAAAACGTCGGCTGTGGCAGCAGATCGGCATATTATTGAAGCCCCGGCAAAAATATTTAACAGTCAGGAAGACGTGCAGGCCGCATTCAAAGCCGGCGCGCTGAACCATGACATGGTCGCGGTGGTGCGTTTCCAGGGGCCGAAGGCTAATGGCATGCCAGAACTGCATAAGCTGATCCCACCACTCGGCGTGTTGCAAGATAAAGGTTTTAAGGTGGCACTGGTGACGGACGGTCGGTTATCCGGCGCCTCGGGCAAAGTGCCAGCCGCGATCCATGTCACACCCGAAGCTGTCGATGGTGGGCCGATCGGAAAAATTAAAGACGGCGACATCATTCGTATCGATGGCATCAATGGCCATTTGACCGTTCTGGTGGATGCGCCGGAATGGGCGGCGCGGCCGCAAGCGGTGGCTGATTTGTCGGCCAACCATGCCGGTGTAGGGCGGGAGTTATTCAGTGCGTTCCGCGCCGCAGTCAGTTCGGCCGACACAGGTGCGAGTATTTTTAATAAGGTGACAGCATGAACATGCAACAAGGCTTGAGCGACATTCTGCGCGCCGCACCAGTCATTCCGGTGGTGATGATCGATGATATGGCGCATGCAATCCCGCTGGCGCGCGCTTTGCTGGCAGGCGGCTTGCCGGTCATTGAAATTACATTGCGCACGCCGGCAGCTTTGGAATCGATCCGGGCGATTGCCGCAGACGTGCCCGGGGCGCTGGTGGGGGTGGGAACCGTGCTGGAGCCCGCGCACTATCGCGAAGCTGCGAAAGCCGGGGCCCGGTTTGCGGTATCGCCCGGCAGCACACCAGCACTTCTCGACGCGGCGTTCCAGTCAGGCTTGGCGCCATTGCCAGGAATTTCCACGGCCTCCGAGGCGATGCTGTTGATCGAGCGCGGCTATCAGTTCGCAAAATTTTTTCCAGCCGAGCCAGCCGGCGGTGCGCCGTTCTTGTCTGCCATTGCATCGCCGTTGCCGCAGCTCACTTTCTGCCCCACCGGCGGAATTACGCTGGAATCAGCACCGAAATATCTCAAACTCCCAAATGTCATTTGTGTCGGCGGATCATGGATGGTGAGCCGCGCCGCGATGGCGGCTGGTGATTGGGCGGGGATCACAAAGCTGGCGGCTCAGGCGGCTGCATTGAACATTCATCGCCAGGAGCAAACCAAATGAGCCAAGATGCCTGGTCGGATGTCCTGGCGTTTGCCGATACGCAGCCTAATATTGCTGATTTATGCGCCCATGATGCTGACCGCTTCGCAAAATTTTCTGCCACATGCGATGATTTGTTGCTCGATTATTCAAAAACATCGCTATCCGAAGTCAGCCTGCAGGCGCTGTTGCGGCTGGCTGCCGTCACAAATGTTGCCGCCAGACGTGATGCGATGTTCGCTGGCGAAAAAATAAATATCACCGAAAATCGCGCGGTGCTGCATACCGCGTTACGTAATATCTCCGGCACGTCCGTGCTGTTGGATGGCCAGGATGTGATGCCTGAAATTCGGGCCAGTTTTTTGCGGCTTTATGAATTTGCTGACTTTGTGCGGACTGGCAAAATTGCCGCGGCGGACGGCCAAGCCTTCACCGATGTGGTGAATATCGGCATCGGCGGCTCAGACCTGGGGCCCGTGATGGTAACGGGTGCGCTGGCACCGTATCATGACGGCCCGCGTCTGCATTTTGTCTCGAACGTCGATGGCGCGCATATCACTGATACGCTGCGTGGTTTGAACCCGGCCCGTACCTTATTCATCATCGCATCTAAAACCTTCGTGACGATCGAGACCATGACCAATGCCCACACGGCGCGGCGCTGGTTGGTGGCTGCGTTGGGGGAGGCGGCGGTGGCGGCGCATTTTGCGGCGGTCTCGACGGCTGTCGATAAAGTCGTCGCTTTTGGCATTGCCGCAGATAAAATATTCGGATTCTGGGATTGGGTGGGCGGCCGCTATTCGGTGTGGTGCGCGGTCGGCCTGCCTGTGATGATCGCGGTCGGCGCCAAAAATTTCCAAAAATTTCTAGCCGGCGCGTATGATATGGATACGCATTTCCGTGAAGCGCCGCTGGCTAAAAATTTACCGGTACTGATGGCGCTGGTCGGCGTATGGCACCGTAATGCATGTGGCTATGCCGCCCGCGCTGTGCTGCCGTATGATCAGCGGTTGTCACGCTTGCCAGCTTACTTGCAACAGCTTGATATGGAATCCAACGGCAAGAGCGTACAGCGCAACGGCGCCGCCGTGTTGCACGCCACCGGCCCGCTCGTGTTCGGTGAACCAGGCACCAACGGGCAACACGCTTTCTACCAATTATTGCACCAGGGCACGAATATTGTGCCGTGCGAATTTCTTATCGCGGCGCAAAGCCATGAACCAGATTTGCAACAGCACCATGATTTGCTGATGGCAAACTGCTTGGCGCAAGCGCAGGCCTTAATGTTGGGGCGTAATCTTGCGCAGGCCAACGCGAACCCGCACCGCGTATTTTCCGGCAACCGCCCCTCCATCACGCTGGCCTACCGCAAACTAGACCCCGCCACGCTCGGTAAAATCATTGCGCTTTACGAACATCGGGTATTCGTTGAGGCCGCCATTTGGAACATCAATGCGTTTGACCAATGGGGCGTGGAGCTTGGCAAGGAATTGGCAACCCAGCTTTTGCCGGTGGTGGCGTCCGGGGTTGATGATCCAGCACAGGATGTCTCCACCCGCGGGCTTGTTGCGCATCTGAACAGGCTCAGAACGTAATGTATCGGCTCTCAGAGCGTGATGGCAACACTTGCGCCATGCCCCCGCCGGTTGGGCTCACCAAAATAAGGCCAGAGTTTAATTGATGAACAGCAAACCAACTCCAGCCGCGTGCATGATGAAGGGCCTTATCTGCGTCTAACTGCCGTCCCGTGCGGGGTGTCGCTTCAATATTGTGGCAAACGGGCCCAGGCCCCTCGGCCCGGTTGGCCACCCTTCCGCAACGCCGCCTGACTTGTATAGTCATTTTTATGAACAAAGACCTTGCCTTGGGTGCCAGTCCGGCGATGGCGCAATGGTTTGCCATCAAGGCGGACCATGCAGATGCGCTGCTGTTTTTCCGGATGGGGGATTTTTACGAGCTGTTTTTCGAGGATGCGCAGGCGGCCTCGGCAGCGCTGGACATCGCGCTGACCGCAAGGGGCAGTCACCAGGGGGTGCCGGTTGCGATGTGCGGGGTGCCGGTTTCGCAGGCCGAAGTGTATCTGGCGCGGCTGATCCGGCGCGGCTTCAGGGTGGCGATTGTCGAGCAGATGGAGGACCCGGCGGCGGCCAAGGCCCGGGGGGCCAAGGGGCCGCTGGCGCGCGCGGTGGTCCGGCTGGTCACGCCGGGCACGTTGACAGAGGAGAGTTTGCTGGAAGCCGGCCAGGCGAATTTTCTGGCGGTGGTGGCGCAAACAACCGCTGAAATGGCGCTGGCCTGGCTGGATATTTCCACCGGGCTGTTTGAAACCCAGGCTTGCGATGCGGGCAGTCTGGCGGCGTTGCTGGGCCGGGTTGAACCCGCTGAAATTCTGGCCCCGGAGAGCGTGGATTTGGGCCATTATGCCCGCCGCCGGGTGGCCTCTGGCGGCCTTGCCATGCAAACGCCCAGCCAACCCGCCACCGCGCGGCGCGATCTGGCAGCAGCCTTCGGGGCCGCCAGCCTGGAGGCGTTCGGGGTGTTCACCGATGCCGAGGCGCTGGCCGCCGCCACCGCGTTGGCCTATGTCAAAGCCACCCAGATGGGTGCCATGCCCCGGCTGTCGCGCCCGGTTTCAGCGGGCGGGTCCGGCTATTTGCTGATGGACGCCGCCACCCGCGCCAGCCTGGAAATCACCCGCGCCCGCAGCGGGGCCGAGGCAGGCAGCTTGCTGGGCGCGGTCAAACGCACGGTCAGCGCGGCGGGGGCGCGCAAATTAGCCTCGTGGTTGGCCGCCCCGATCACCGACCTCGCGGCCTTGCAATCACGCCAGACCGGCTGGCTGGCCTTGCGCGATGCCCCGGCCGCGCTTGAGGGGCTGCGGCTTTGCCTGCGCGGCGCGCCCGACCTCGCCCGCGCTCTGGCTCGCATCGCCCTCCACCGCGCCGGACCGCGGGATCTGGCCGCCGTGCGCGGGGCGCTGGAGGCCGCTGCCCAGGCCGCCGCGCTCCTGCCCACCGGCGTCGGGTTGTTTGACAGCGCGGCAAAAGCCCTGGCCCCCGCCCCCGGCCTCGCCGAAACCTTGGCGACCGCCCTGGCTGAACCGGCTCCCCTCAAACTCGAGGAAGGCACCGCCGTCAAACCCGGCTTTGATGCCGAACTCGACGCCGAGCGCTCTCTGCGCGACGACACCAGGCAGGTGATCGCTGCGTTCCAGACCGAGCTTGCCACCCGCTACGGCGTGGCCTCCTTAAAAATCCGTCACCACGCGCAGTTAGGCTATGTTGTGGAAGCCCCCGCCGTGGCGGTTGAAAAATTGCGTGAAAACCCCGAGCTCATACTGCGGCAGGGCATGGCCAACGGTGCCCGCTTCACCCACCCGGAACTATCGGCCCTCGACCAGCGCATTTCGGAAGCCGCCAGCCGCGCCATGCTGCGTGAAAAGCTGGTATTTCACTGGCTGATCAAACAAGTCCTGGCCGTCGCCGAAGCCCTGGCTGGCTGCGCCGAGGCGCTGGCACTGTTGGATGTTTTACAATCCGCAGCATCCCTGGCCGCCAACAACCGCTGGTGCCAGCCCACGCTATCCGATGATGAAGCCTTTGAGATCACCGCTGGCCGGCATCCGGTGGTGGAAGCCGCCCTTCTCCCCGGCGTCGGCTTTGTGCCCAACCATTGCGACCTCTCCCCCCCGCAGCGGCTGATGCTGCTGACCGGCCCCAACATGGCCGGTAAATCCACGTTTCTGCGCCAAAATGCGTTGCTGACCATCCTCGCCCAGTCTGGCCTGCCGGTCCCTGCTGAGGCCATGCGCCTCGGCCTCGTTGATCGTCTATTCTCGCGCGTCGGCGGGGCCGATGACCTCGCCAGCGGCCGCTCCACTTTCATGGTCGAGATGATCGAGGCCGCCGCCATTCTGCATCAGGCTGGTCCCAAAAGCTTTGTCATCGTCGATGAGATCGGCCGCGGCACCGGCACGCGCGACGGTTTGGCCATCGCCCAGGCGGTATTGGAAGCGTTGCACGGTAACATCCGTTGCCGCGCCATATTTGCCACACATTTCCATGAGCTAAGTCAGTTTTCTGAAGCATTGCCGCGTTTGCAGGCGTGCACGATGCGGGTGAAAGAATGGCGGGGCGAAGTGGTATTCATGCATGAAGTGGCGGCTGGGGCCGCGCAGCGAAGCTGGGGTGTACATGTGGCGCGCTTGGCCGGGGTGCCCGAAAGTGTCGCAAAACGCGCAGAATTGTTATTAAAAGCAGCGGAACGTACTGGACCTGCCCCTGGAATGTTGCCACTCTTTGCCTCCACTGAAACAGCGGCGGATACAGCCATAGAAACCGAACTTGCAGCACTCGACCCCGATCAGATGACCCCGCGTGAGGCCCACGCCGCGTTATATGAGCTACGCGCGAAGTTGATGGCGCTTCGGGATAAGGCAAGCTAAAATAATGGACATGCCAAATTCAACCGCTGTGTCGCACAAGCCGCCCGAAATTGCCCTCGCCCTGGCGGAGTTGGTGCCACTGACCGCCCCTCCAACGCGCGAAATGGCTCTCTCGGTGTTCCGCCGCCAATTGGGCCGCATCCAGTCGCACGTCCAAATCCGTTTTGAGCGCGACAACATCAACGGCCTCGCCGCCGGGCGTTTGCACGCCGGGCTGATGGATGAGCTGCTGCAATCCTTGTTCGGTTACGCCCTGGCGATCCTGCCGATCGAAAAATCCGACCGTCTGGCGATGGCCGCCACCGGCGGTTATGGCCGCGCAACCTTAGCGCCGTTCTCTGATATCGACCTGCTGTTCCTCACCGACACCAAAGCCCCCGAGCGGGTGGAACGCGCGGTCGAGTTTATTTTGTATTTCCTGTGGGACCTCGGGTTGAAGGTCGGCCACGCCACCCGCTCGATCCAGGAATGTCTGGCGGAAGCCAAGGGCGATGTGACCATCCGCACCAGCCTGCTCGATGCCCGCTGCTTATGTGGCGACCGTCCGCTGTTCGCCGACTTCCAGAAAGCCTTCCGTGCTGACTGCGCCGCCGATGGTCCGGCGGAATACATCACAGCCAAGCAATCCGAGCGCGCGGCCCGCCATCGCCGCTTCGGCGAAACCCCTTTCATGGTCGAGCCCAATGTGAAGGAGGGCAGGGGGGGGCTCAGGGATTTGCAAACCCTGTATTGGCTGTCGCGCTATGTCTTCAACACCTTCGCCATGACCGAATTGGTCGGCAAGGACGCCCCCGGCGGCGGGATTCTCACTGAAACCGAAGCCCGCGCCTGCAAACGCGCCTGGGAATATCTCTGGACCGTGCGGTTCCACCTGCATTACGTCGCCGGCCGCGCCGAGGAACGTCTAACGTTCGACTTTCAGCCGGTGGTGGGTGCCCGCATGGGCTACACCAAGCATGGCCGCCAGGATGGTGTTGAGCGTTTCATGCGTCATTACTTCCTGGTGGTGCGTGAAGTGGCGCGGGTGACAGGCGTGCTGGAACCTGCCTTGATCCGCGCCGCCCTCGGCCCGCCCGCGATCGCCAAAACCACCGATGCCGCCTTACTGGAAACCGGCTTTGTGCTGGCCGACGGCAAAATTTTATTCGCCCCGGGGCACGAGCCGGAATCCGACCCCACCAGTATTTTCCGCATTTTGTTGAACGCGCGTGATCGCCATCTGGAATTGCACCCGCTGGCGCTGCGGATGCTGATCCGCAGTTCCAACCTGGCGGCTGATTTGCGTGGCAACAAGCAAGCCGCCGCCTTGTTCCTCAACCTGCTGTGCGGCGGCGAGGACAAAGACGGCAGCGCGCGTTCCTGTGATTCCGCCCGTTGGCTGACATTGTTGAACGAAACCGGCGTGCTTGGGCGCTATCTGCCTGACTGGCGGCGCATCGTCGGGCAAATGCAGTTCGACACGTACCATGTCTATACCGTCGATGTTCATACCGTGCAGGCCATCAAAGTCCTCAACACCATCGAAGCTGGCGACCTCTCGCAAATTGCCCCAGTGGCGAGCGAGCTGATGGAGCAGGTGCAATCGCGCCGCGCTTTATATGTGGCACTGCTCCTGCACGATATCGCCAAAGGCCGGGGCGGTGACCATTCCGAGCTCGGTGCCGAAATCGCTTTGCATGTCGGCCCCACCCTGGGCCTCACCGCCGAGGAGACCGAAATGGCCTCCTGGCTGATTTTGCACCATTTACTCCTCAGCCAAACCGCCTTCTCCCGCGACATCGACGACCCCAAAACCATCCTCGACCTCGCCGACACCATCCAGTCGCCCGAGCGGTTGCGCTTGCTCCTCATCCTTACTGTCTCGGATATCCGTGCGGTTTCCCCGAAAGTCTGGAACGGCTGGAAAGCCACGCTGTTGCGCGAACTCTACGCAAGGGTGGCGGAAGTGCTCGAAGGCGGGCTGTCCACCACCGAGCGCGACGCTCGTATCAGCCGCGTCAAGGATGTTGTGGGCGACATGCTGGCCGATTGGCCCGCCGCCGCGCGCGAGGAATTTCTCTCGCTCGGCTACCCTAGCTACTGGCTCGGGTTCGACCCCGAAAGCATCGAGCGCCATGCCCGCATGATCCGCGATGCTAAATCCCGCAACGCGCAACTCACCGTGCACGCCGAGCCATTGCCCGCCCGCGCCGTGACCGAAGTGGTGGTTTACACCGCCGACCATGCGGGGCTGTTCAGCCGTATCGCCGGCGCACTGGCCATCGCGGGTGCCTCAATCGTCGATGCGCGTATCCATACCCTCACTGATGGCATGGCGCTGGACACCTTCTGGATTCAGGACGCCGCAGGCGGCCCCTACGATGCCCCGCACCGTCTGGCCCGGCTTTCCACCCTGGTGGAACAGGCTCTTGAAGGCCGCCTCAAACTCAGCGCCGAAATTCGCAAAGCCACCCGCAGCCTGCTGCCGGGCCGGATGCGCGCTATTCATGTGCCGCCCCGCGTGGTGGTCGATAACCGCGCCTCGAACCGCCATACCGTCATCGAGGTCAACGGCCGTGACCGGCCTGGCCTGCTCCACGATGTCACCGCCGCGATCAGCGATGAGGGCCTGCAAATCGCCTCGGCGCATGTTACCACCTACGGTGTTCGTGCCGTTGACGTATTCTATGTCAAAGACGTGTTCGGCATGAAGATCGAGAACGAGCGTAAACTGGCGCAGTTACGCAACGCCCTGCTGGAGGCCCTAACCCCGACCGCCGAAGACCCGCCGCCGCTGGCAACCCCAAAACGCCGGGCCAACGCCGCGTAATCACATCTCCGCATTATTTCATTGACGAACATATTGACGTTCGCATACCTTATCTTACGTAAGCGTTATATTAAATAAACGTACGAAATAGGGATGTCGTCATGAAAAAAATCTCGCGCCATTTTGCGCCCCTGCTGTTTGCCGCCACTTGCCTGTCGCCGGTTGCCGCCCACGCCGGCAGTTTTTATGGGTTTGGTGATAGTCTGGTCGATAACGGCAATATCCCCCGGGTTTATGGCGTACCCTTCTCTGCGATCGAGGGCGCTTTGGCGCCCTATTACGACAATGGCCGGTTTTCCAACGGCCCCACCTGGGCGGAAATACTGCCGGGGCTGACGGGCCTGTCCTTCACCGCCGCCAATGATGTCGCGGTCGGCGGTGCCTTCGCCGGGCCACTGGTACTTGGCGGTGTTACGTTCAATAATCTTACAAACGTATCTTATGGGTCACCTACAGTGCCCGCAGCATTGCCCAGCTTCGATGAGGAGGTCACTAATTTCGCTGCCGCCGGCGGCCATTTCGGCGCGGGCGATGTGGTGGGTGTCTGGGTGGGGGCCAATAATTATTTCGTTGCGGCTAAAGCGCTCGCCACGGCAACCTCGCAGGCTGCTGCCACCGCGATCATCACAGCGGCAGTGACGCAGGATATTACCCAGATCCAAACCGGCGTCGCCGGGTTAATCTCTCTCGGGGCCAAAACCCTTATCGTGCAAGACCTGCCATTGCTGGGCTTCACGCCGAATTTCAACACCGCGCCGCTGCCAACCATTCAGGCGGTTGACGGTATTTCAATCGCGCATGACCAAGGTCTATCATTCGCGATGGGCGCACTTCATAGCGCCACAGGTGCCAACATCATCGTGGTGAATGAACAGCAGTTGTTCAACGAGGTGCTGGCTAATCCTGCCGCTTATGGCATCACCAACACCACCACCGCCTGCGTCACCGTCACCGCCTGCCTCACCGGCACTACGGCCACACAGGATACTTACCTGTTCTGGGACGGCGTGCACCCCACCGCCGGCATTCATCAATTCATCGCCGAATATGCCGCCGCTGATTTGAATGCATTGCGTGCCCTAACGGCCCCGGCGCAGATCGCCGCCGACGGCCAGGCGGCATTCTCCTCCCAACTCGGTGCGCGGATGGATGATTTGCAAGCCGGTGCCAGTGGCTTTGCGTTGAATTTACCGCAGCAGAACATGGTGGCCGAACTCGGCGCCAATGACGCCGCACCGGCCGCCCAAGTTGGTAAACTCTCAGGCTTTCTCTCAGGAAGTTACGGTTTTGGTAATCGCAACCAAACCGCTGTCACCAGCAGCTTCACCTACAACGTCGCTAGCTTCGCGCTCGGTGTGGATGACCGCATCGCCAATGGTATCGCCATCGGCGCGGCACTGGGTTACGGCACCAACAACGGCACTGTGCAATATGGCAGCAAGGTTTCCTCCAATGCCTATCAGTTCGGCGCCTATGCCACCTTCTATCAGCCGAGCTTTTTCCTGAACCTGAAATTCGCCTACGGTATTGATAGCTACAACAACACCCGCCCCGGCGTGCTGGCCGGCAACATCACCGCCAAACCCGGCGGCAGCACCTATGATTTTGGTATGGATACCGGCTATGTCATGCATGTTCGCAACTTCGCCTTCGGCCCGATTGCGGGCATCGACGCCGCCAACGCGCATATCAACGCCTACACCGAATCCGGTGACGCTGCTCTGATCCAATCAGTGAGCGCCCAGGATTACCAGCGCGTCATCGCCGATGCCGGCCTCGCAGGTTCCACCGAGCTAACGCTGGGTCGTGCGGTGCTTCGTCCTCATGTCAACGTCACCATCAATGACCTGGTTTCAGGAAACGGCGGCAATTTCACCAGCGTGTTCACCGACGAACCCGGCGTGAGCCTGACCTCGTCATACCCCAAAACCACCCATGTCTGGGCGGAACTCCGTGGTGGTGTCACCGCGGCGTTAAGCCCAAGGCTCTCATTAAGCGCTGATTTCGCCACAACCGTTGCAAAATCAGACGGTGAGGATCATCAGCTTTCAGCGAATTTGCGCTACAGCTTTTAACGAACCGTCATCACAAAACATCCGCGTCCCGCCCAGGGCGCGGATGTTTCAGGGCGCGGATGTTTTATAACAACGTTTGCAACCGGAGTTTTTGCTTGCGGTCGCGCTCTTCCTGCCGGGCTTGACCGTGCAGGTGCGCCGTTTGCACGATCTGGATAAATCCGGCTGGTGGCTCCTGCTGGGCTTTATCCCTGTCGTCGGCTGGATCATCCTGCTGGTCTAGTGGTGCTCGCGCGGCACCCCCGGCCCCAACCACTATGGGCCAGACCGCATTGCCAGCCTCACCTAACGCAGCCTGTTCATACGCCTGATTCTTAGGTAGATTCCGTAAACATCTGACGAGGCGCTATCAAGCGTCTGAATACCGAAGGAACCAGCCGATGCCCGAATCGCGCACCGTCACCAATGATAAACCAAAGGAAAAACAGGCCTTTGGCCGCTCCTGGCTCGATCGCCTCGGCGTCAACCGCTTCTGGTCCAACATCGCCGACCGAGGGCGTGGCTTCGTCTCGCTGCCGCCTACGTCCCTCAAACCCAGCCAACGCGCCACCATGCTGGCCGATGCGTTAATTTCAGGCCGTGGCGAAGCCTCCGGCGCTGCCATCGCCCGTGAATTACACGCCGTCATCTCGACGCTGGAAGCCACCGAGCGGCTGGATTTTTACAAATATCTCGCCAGCCACTTCGCCCCGGACGATGAAAAACTCGCCGCGGCCGCCCGCGCCTACCTCGCGAACCCCGATTCTCAAACCGCCACCCAACTGGCCGACGCCGCCGAACCTTTGCGCCAGGAATTACTGCGCCGGATGAATATGTCCCCCGGCGGCACCGCCATGCTGGTGGCCATGCGCAAGGAAATGCAAACCTATCTGCGTGCCCACCCAGACCTCAAACCGCTCGATTCAGACCTGCGGCATTTGTTCTCCTCGTGGTTCAACCGCGGCTTTTTGCAATTGCGCCGGATAGACTGGCAAACCCCCGCTGCCGTGCTGGAAAAACTCATCACCTACGAAGCCGTGCATGAAATCGCCGGCTGGGAGGATTTGCGCCGCCGCCTCTCGGCGGACCGCCGCTGCTTCGCCTTCTTCCACCCGGCTTTGCCCGGTGAGCCGCTGATCTTCGTTGAGGTCGCTTTGGTGCAAGGCTTGGCCGCTTCCGTGCAAAGCCTACTGGCCCGCGACACCGATGAGGCCGAACAACGCGCCCGCGCCACTGGCGCCGACACCGCGATTTTCTACTCCATCTCCAACTGCCAGGACGGCTTGCGCGGCATCTCGTTCGGCAATTTCCTCATCAAACAGGTGGTCGAGGAGCTAAAAGCCGAACTACCTAACCTCACGCAATTCTCCACCCTCTCACCGGTGCCGGGCTTGCGTGCCTGGGCTGAAAAGCACCTCCCCGACGACGAAAAAGCCGCCTTGGCCGAACCAGGCTGGTGGCTGGACGCGCAAGCCTCCGCCGCCCTGCAAGCCACCACACTTCGCCACTGCGCCAGATACCTCACGGGAGCCGGCCGCGACCCGGTCGCCAAATTTCACCTCGGCAATGGTGCCCGCCTCGAGCGCATCAACTGGCTTGGCAACCCTGCTGAGCGCGGCATGGCGGAATCCTACGGCATCATGGTCAACTATCTTTACGACCTCGCCAGCATCGAGGCCAACCACGAAGCCTTCGTGCGCGAGGGCATCATCGCCCGTTCCGACGCGGTCGAAGCGCTGCTCGCCGACCCCGCCACCCACGTCGTCACTTCAAATCGCCCGCGCCTCACCGCGGCCCTGGCCAAACTCCGAGGATAACCATGACCGACCGTCTGCCCCCACTCCCCGACGCGCATCTCACGCCCGCGCAGCGGGACGCCAAGGCTGAAATCATCAACGGCCCGCGCGGCACTTTTGAAGGCCCCTTCATCCCGCTGCTGCGCAGCCCCGACCTGATGAACCGCCTCGAAAAAGTCGGCGAATACCTCCGCTTTGGCAGCGTCCTGCCCCCCACGATCCGCGAACTCGCGATCCTGATGGTGGCGCGCGCCTACCACCAGCAAACCGAATGGGCCATCCATCACCCCATCGCCCTCAAAACCGGCCTCAACCCCGATACCATCATCGCCATCGGCCAAGGCCGCCGCCCACCTGAGCTATCCGCCTCCGAACAAGCCGCGTGGGACTTCCTCACCGAGCTTGAAGCCAGCCGCACCGTCAGCACCCCCACCTTCGCCGCCGCCGCCGAGCATTTCTCCGAACAAGGCGTTATCGACCTCACAACCATCGCCGGCTACTACGCCACCCTCGCCATGATCATGAACATCGCCCAAACCCCGCCACCCGCCGGTGAACGGCTGCCCTGAAGGTGGGGTAGGTAAGGTCAAGGGGCTCTGCCCCCTTAAACCCCCGCCAAAGGCTCAGCCTTTGGAAACTATTAGTGACGTTAAAAAAAGGGGCCGCTCATTGGTGTTTCAACACCAGCGAGCGGCCCTTTTCTTTAACTTTAATGGCTCTAGGGGCCGTGCCCTGAGCGGGGTTTTACCTACCCACCCTCAGAGCTGCGTTTTCAGCCGGTGTGCGAGTTCGCCGATGACGCCGCGGCGGAAGGTGAGGACGCACAGCATGAAAATAGCGCCTTGGATGACCACGACCCAAGCACCGAACGGGGCGAGGTAGTATTGCATGGCGACGACGATGAGGGCACCAACGATGGGTCCGAAGATGGTTCCAATCCCACCCAGCAGCACCATCAGCACCACCAGGCCGGAGGTTGCGGTACCCACATCGGTGAGGGTCTCGATCCCCATGACCATGGCTTTGGTGGCACCGGCCACCCCGGCGAGGGTGGCTGCGATAATGAACACGATCCATTTATATTGGTCGGTTTTATAGCCGAGTGAGATAGCGCGGGGTTCGTTTTCGCGGATGGCTTTGATGACCTGACCGAAGGGCGAGTGGATGGTGCGATGGACCAACAGGAACCCGGCAAGGAACACAATGGCGACCACTACATACATCGCCATGTCGCTATTCAGGGAGAACACGCCGAACAGGCTGCTACGCGGAATGCCTTGGATGCCGTTTTCACCGCCGGTGATGCTGGTATCCTGCACGGCCACAAAATACACGATTTGCGCCAACGCCAATGTAATCATGGCGAAGTAGATCGTCTGGCGGCGGATCACCAGCCAGCCGAACACCGTGCCGAGGGCTGCGCCAGCCAGACCACCGGCGATGATGCCAAGGTCGGGGGTCAGCCCGTAGCTCTGCACGAGGTAACCGGCGACATAGCCACCCAGGCCGAAATAAGCTGATTGTCCGAGTGAGAGCAGCCCAATTGAGCCCATCAGCAAATTGGCGCCCATGGCGAACAAGGCAAAACACATCACCTGCATCACCACGATCGGGTAAAAAATGAACGGCGAGATGATAACGATGGCGACGAGGACCACAAAGGCGATCAGTTGGGCGCGGGAAAAACCAAACATATTAAGCCACCTTGCCGAACAGACCGGCGGGTCGCGCCAGCAGAATAATTGCCATGACCACGAACACCACCACGGCGGAACCTGGCGGGTAGAACACATCGGTAAAACCAACAATCACGCCAAGCCCAAAGCCGGTGATGATGGCACCGCCGATCGAGCCCATGCCACCGATAACCACCACGGCAAACACGGTGTTGATGAGTTCGGAGCCCATGTCGGGGTTGACCGAGTAAAGCGGTGCGGCCAGCACCCCGGCGAGGGCCGCCAGTGCTACGCCCCCGGCAAAGGTCAGCGCGATCAACCGCGGCACGTTCACACCGAAGGATTGCACCAGGGTCGGGTTTTCCGTTGCGGCCCGCAGCAGCGCCCCAAGGCTGGTTTTTTCAACAGCGAACCAGACCCCGAAGCAAATCAGTATGGCCGCCCCGATAACGAAGGCGCGGTAAACCGGCAGATACATAAAGCCGAGGTGCATGACGCCGCTTAAAATATCAGGCGTGTTGTAGCTCACGCCCGAGGAGCCAAAATAATTTGTCATCAGCCCTTGCAGCAATTGCGCCAGGCCGAAGGTCAGCAGCAGCCCATACAGAATATCGAGCTTATAAATCCGCTGGATCACCGAGCGCTCCAGCGCATAACCAGCCGCACCGACAATCAGGGGCGCCAGCACCAGGGCAAACCAGAAATTAATATTCAGATAATTCAGCAGTCCCCAGGTCACGAAGGCGCCGATCATGAACATCGCCCCATGCGCGAAATTAATAATCCGCAGGAGGCCAAAAATAATCGCAAGCCCCATCGAGAGCATGGCATAAAAAGAGCCATTGATGATGCCGAGCACAAGTTGCCCAAATAGCAACGGCGCTGGCTTGCCGAAAATCATGGTCATGGGATGCTGGTTCCTTGCAGAAACATAACGTGCCGTTGAAACTTTTTAAGGTTTCAACGGCAACGTCGTCGTGGTCGTCAGATTACAGTCACAGGTGCGAACACCCGTAACGTCAGGCTTTAACGAGCGGGCAGCCTTCGCTCGCCAGTGGCGCGAAGGTTTGTTCGGCTGGCGTGGTGTGCAGCAGGTCATAATAATCCCACGCAATGCTGCTCTCGCCCGGCTTCTTCACGCGGAACAGATAGGACGGGCACATAAAGCGGCCGTCTTCACGCACCGAACGTTTGCCGAACGCATCGTCATCGGTTGGCATTTTCTTCATCTGCTCAACCACCGCCGCGCCACTGCTGGCAGCCGGCACGCCGATAACATCAACCGCCTTCATGAAGTGCAGGGTGCCCGAATAGCAACCGGCATGACCCATGGAGGGGTAGTTGTTCGGGGTCTTCGGCAGCACGCGCTTGGTAAATGCGCGGGTGCGGTCGTTCATGTTCCAATAGAAGCTCTCGGTCAAAATCAGCCCCTGCGCGATATCCAGGCCCAGGCCATGAACGTCGTTCAGGAAGATGAGCAGACCGGCAATTTTCATGCCGGATTCGGTGATACCGAACTGGTGAGCCTGCTTGATCGAGTTGATAGTATCCTTACCGGCATTTGCGAGGCCGAGCACGTCAGCGCCGGAAGCCTGAGCCTGCACCAGAAAGGATGAGAAGTCGGTGGTCTGCGGGAACGGATACGGGGCATCGCCCAGCACCGTACCGCCAGCGGCTTTCACCACGGCTTCGGTCTGGTCGCGCAGCAACTGGCCGAAGGCATAGTTGGCGGTGATGAAGAACCATTTTTTGCCGCCGGCTGCCACCATCGCGCCGCCGGTGGAATGCGCCAGCATGTAGGTGTCATAGGTCCAATGGATCGTCTGCGCGTTGCACTTGGCGCCGCTGAGCAGCGAGGTCGCCGCATTGGAATTGATATAGGCTTTATTTTTTTCAGCGGCCACGCCGGCGATGGCAAGGCCAACGGCGGAGTTCGGCACGTCGATCAGCAAATCCACACCGCTGTCGAACCACTGGCGGGCCAGGCCAGCACCAACGTCCGGCTTGTTCTGGTGGTCGCCCTTAATCACGGTGACATCGTAGCCTTTGTTGGCCGCACCAAAATCTTCAAGAGCCTGCTTGACGCACGCCACTGAGGTCTCGCCGCCTACATCGCTGTAAGGGCCAGAAAAATCACTGCAAACGCCGATGGTAAGCGACTTGCCGGCCGCGCGGGCAGGCAGGGTAGGCATGGCGGCGGTCGCAGCGGTTGCTACGGCGGCGGTGCCGAGAACTTTACGTCGTGTGACTTTCATCTTGGAAATCTCCTTTAGAGTGTTGGCTTGTAGGCGTCGTAAATTAAATCCCTAGCCGCTTTTGTAATTGCTCCATCTTGGCGTCGAGATCATGTTTGCGGATCATATCCACCACCTCGCCATGTTCAACAACATAGTGGCGATCAGCAAGTTTTGAGGCGAAGCGGAAATTCTGCTCCACCAGTAATATCGTAAAGCCACGGCGTTTCAACTCGCCGATCATAATGCCGATCTGCTCGACAATCACCGGGGCCAACCCTTCGGTCGGTTCATCGAGCATCAACAACTTGGCGCCGGTGCGCAAAATCCGTGCAATCGCCAGCATCTGCTGCTCGCCACCGGAAAGTTTGGTGCCGGGGCTTTTGGCGCGTTCCTTCAAATTTGGGAACAGCACGTGAATTTCTTCAACGGTCATGCCGCCTTTTGCAATGACCGGCGGCAGCATCAGGTTTTCGGTAACATTCAGCCCGACAAAAATGCCGCGCTCTTCCGGGCACAACGCAATACCGGCGCGCCCTACAATGTCAGGCCGGGCATTGATCAGTTCGGTGCCGTTGAATTTGATGCTGCCGGTGCGTTTGGAAATCATGCCCATGATCGACTTCAGGCTGGTGGTTTTGCCGGCACCGTTACGGCCCAGCAGTGACACCACTTCGCCTTCGCGAACCTCAAATTCCATGCCATGCAGCACATGGCTTTCATCATACCATGCGTTCAGGTCAGATACTTTAAGCATGGTCAGTTCCCAAATAAGCCGTGATCACATCAGGATGCTTTGAAACAGTCTCATAATTGCCTTCGGCCAGAACCTTGCCGCGCGTCAATACTGTAATTTTATCTGACAGGCCCGAGACCACTGAAAGATTATGCTCCACCATCAAAATGGTACGTCCCGCCCGCAACCGGCTGATCAGTGTCACGATGCGCACCACATCCGCTTCAGTCATCCCAGCGGTCGGCTCATCAAGCAGCATCAGCTTGGGTTCCAGTGCCAGGGTCGTGGCAATTTCCAGGGCCCGCTTGCGGCCATAGGAAAGCTCGCCCGCCGGTGTGTTTATGGCATCGGTCAGCCCCACATCATGCAATAATTCATGCGCCCGGTCGTTGTAGCGCTGTAAAATCCGGTCAGAGCGCCAGAAGTCAAAATTGGCGCCGCGTTCGCGCTGCAACGCAATGCGAACATTCTCAACAGTGGTTAAATGCGAGAACACCGCGGAGATCTGGAAGCTGCGCACCAGTCCAAGCCGCGCGATGTCGGCGGGTTTCTGGGCGGTGATGTCCTGGCCATCAAAATGAATGGTCCCGGAGGTGGGCTGCAAAAATTTCGTCAGCAGGTTAAAGCAAGTGGTTTTACCCGCGCCATTTGGCCCGATCAGCGCATGAATGCTGCCGGTCTCAATACGCAAATTGACATCGCTCACGGCGGTGAAGCCATTAAACGCCTTTGTCAGTCCGGATGTTTCCAGAATTGTCTCAGCCAAATCGAATCATCCCAAGTAGGTGTACTTATTTGGGATAAGCAAATTGCATAATTGTAGTGTTCGCGCAACGCCCGTAGCAGGCCAGCTTAATATTTTAAGCGGTTTGTTGGCGATAATTTCTAAATAATAGGGTTCCGAGAGAAGCAGATACTATGAATGTCGCGATTCCGATGAACAACATATTCATATGGCTGGGTGCGCTACCCCGACCCATCATCGCAAATACCACTGTCTGTGGGATGAACCCTATCAGTGATGCTGCCATAAATGGCAATGGCCGCACCGAGGACAGACCAGCCGCCAGATTAAGCAGGATATTGCTGCCCACCGGCATAAGGCGAAACATGAGCGTGGCAATAAAGGGCCGTGCCGCCAGGGTCGAATCAATTTTGTGCAATACCTTACCGAATCGGCGCGTGACGAACGCGCGCCCCACCGCCCGCGCCCAAATAAAATCCAGCCCGCAGGCCATCATCAGGCTGAGCAGCGCAATCGCAACGCCGCTCCAAGTACCAAAGGCATATCCGGCCACAAACGCCGGGATCTGCCGGGGCAAACCTATGGCGGTGAGCATGGTCGCCACCAACAGATACATCGCGGGGCCCCAAACCCCACCTTGCGAGACCAAAGCCACCAGGGTTGATTGTGCGGCACCGCCGCCGAGCAGGGGCAGGCATAATGCCACAGTGACCATCGCCCCGGCCATCAAGGCTGGCTTGAGGGCGGTATGGGTCAAGGCTGAGACACGGGCGTGTTTCATCGGGGCCTTCATGGGTTGGGGTCAATCCGCGGTAGTTTCCAGCGCCGTTGCAGCCAGGCCACGCCCAGCAGATCAACCATGCCAACCTTCAAACGGTCCCAGGTGCCGTAATGCGAAGCCCCATGCGCACGCGCATGATGTTTCACCGGGACCGAAACCACCCTGCCGCCGGCGCGAATGAACAGCGCCGGCAAAAACCGATGGATATGATCAAAATGCGGCAGTTCGAGGAATGCCTGGCGGCGGAATAATTTCAACCCGCACCCAGTGTCCGGCGTGCCATCCTTCAGCAACCGGCCGCGCACCGCATTGGCGATTTTTGAGCCCCAGCGCTTGGCCTCGGAATCCTGGCGCGAGATGCGATGCCCGGCAATCAGCACCGGGTTCGCGCCCGCTGCTTCGGCGGTCAGAGCGGCATCGAGCATGGCGGGAATATCGCTGGGGTCATTCTGGCCATCGCCATCGAGCGTGGCAATATATTTACCCCGCGCCGCTTTCACGCCGGTAATCACCGCCGCACTCTGCCCGCAACTGGCCTTATGGCGCACCCGCACCAAGGTCGGCAGCCCTCCGGCAATTTCAGCCAGCACCGCCGGTGAATGATCGGAACTGCCATCATCGACATAAACGATCTCATGATCGATGCTGCCTAATGCCGCGCTGATCGCAGCGATCAACGGCGGAATATTCGGCGCCTCGTTATGCACCGGCACCACCACCGAAATCATCGGCGCTCCGGCAGCAATTTCAGGTTTGGTCTGGGTCAGTGGTTCAATGATCATGCTGCTCACTCAGACGCCCCATTGCGGCAAATTTGCGGCTCAAACTCGGTCAGAAAAATCCCTTTTGCACCAATACCACCGGGTTTGACGCAGATGGACAATGTTTCATTTTCCAACCAGACCAGCGGCCCTAAATTCGCGCCGCTCTGCAACCGCGTAATCCCTAAAGCCAGCAGCACCGCCTGCGCGGTTTCGCTTCCTGCAATCACCATACGCTGCACGCCGTTAGCCACTAAGCCCCTGGCAATGTCACCAAACATCTCAGCCACCGGCGCACCTTCCGCAATTTTATCGGGCGGCACCGAACTGCTGATGATAAAAGCCGTCTTGCCAATTTTATCCGCCGTCCACTCCAGCGCCACCTCTGCCGCCCGCGGCGCCCGCACCTCCAGGTCGAATACCGGCAACACGCATCGTGCCGCGCCAATTTGAAAAATCGTCTGGCGGTCCAGGGCGCCCGATAAAATCGCAATGGGCCCCGCAGGTTGAGAGGGCGCCGCCGCGTGCGCCTGCTCGCTCAGCCACGCCGCCCCACCGATCAAGGCATAATTGCCAACAGCGTTGAAAATGGCACTGCAATCATCCTCGTTGATGGCATCGATCAACACCAGGCTCTTGCCCTGCTCTTTCAGCCCGCTGCACTGCCGCCGGATCGCCGCTGCCCCGGCGGCGACAATCTCATGCGTGACCAGCCCGACATTGCCCTCAAGGGCGGCCCCAAACGCCCGCACCATGTCACCGCGCAAGTGCCCGGCCTCAAATAACTGGCCCTGATACATGGTACGGCCCATCGTCGGGTTAGCGAGGCAGGCCGCCATGAATCCAACGCCAGTATTCGCCGCCAATTGGTCGATGATGGGGCCGATGCTGGCCAGATTGAACGCGGCGGCGTGATTGCCAAACGTGAAGAAATAGCGCGACCGACCCAGCGCCGCGCCGGCCCTAACATCAGCCAGCGTTAAATCAGCACCTTCGGGCGCTAAAACCTCAACAAAACCGGCCTGTGCCGCCCCAAATCCTACCTTGCAGCCAGGGCCCCGCGCCTCAGCCAGGGCCACCGCGTCCCGCAGCGTCGCCGCCAGACCGTAAAAACTCATGAAACCGCACTCGTCATGATTTTATCATCCATACAGCTTATAACTGGCACCCCGCGGGAGCTGCCGCCACAGATTTTTAGCCGGTTTGCCTTAACTTTTGGCAAACGTGACAAATATGCCGCAGTGCAATATAAAATGCATCGCCGAGGCGCTTGGCTTGTTGCCCACCCATCGCTATAAGCCGCCCCAATCCTGGGAATCGGTGGTGATTGGTCCAGGATAAAGATAAGGATACCGACGGCATGCTACTATCTCTGCCACCGGATTACCGGCCCTCGGATAACGAGGAATTCATGAATCCCATGCAGGTGGAATATTTCCGTCAGAAATTGCTCCGCTGGCGGGCTGACTTGGTCAAGGAGGCCAATGGTACCCTGGCGTCATTGGGTGAGGGCGGGATTCTCGAGGCCGACATCACCGACCGCGCCAGTGTGGAAACCGACCGGGCGCTCGAACTGCGTACCCGCGACCGCGCCCGCAAGCTGATCACCAAAATTGACCAGGCACTGTTACGAATCGAGAACAACACCTACGGTTATTGCGAGGAAACTGGTGAGCCCATCGGCCTGCGTCGGCTCGAAGCCCGCCCGATCGCCACGATGTCGATCGAAGCCCAGGAGCGCCACGAAAAAATGGAGCGTGTCCACCGCGACGACTGATCTCATGGCCGCGTCAATGAGAGCCTGACCGTTTGAGGTTGACGCACGCGGCGCCGCAACGGCCGAAGTTTTTTTGGCGGTTTTTTCAAATCTATGTTTTACTAACATTGTGTTATAAACCGTTTCGCGGCGGAATGTGCCACGTGTCACATGGCCTATTCGGCGTCTTCTTCCTCTTCAATCGCCGGTTTGGCGGGCAGGGAATAGGATTCCGTGAGCCAGCGGCCTAAATCGACATCGGCACAGCGCTGTGAACAGAAGGGCTTATGTCCAGGGTCGGTTGGCTTTTTGCAGATCGGGCACTGGCTCATGGGTTCAAAATCTCATGCAAAGCTGGACGAATGCGCGGCCGAGAAATTTCGGCAAATCCCAGGTTGGAAAACCCCAGCAGCTTGCTCGGCAACGGGTCAGATTTCAACGCTGTTGTCAGGGGCTCGATGAGTTTCATGCGAGTCTTTGATTTCATCCCGGCAAAATCAATTAAAATCGCACCTGATAAATTGCGTAATATCATTTGCCGCACGATTTGCGGGATCAGCGCAATGTTCAGCGCCAGTTGGGCTTGCGGTTTGGTGTTGCCCTCTCCGCTGGCGGCACCTGCATCAATATCAATCGCGGTGAGTGCCGCGGTGGCTGCGATGTGCATTTTAGCACCTTGCCCCAGGGCGGCGGTGGGTTCGGCCAGCCCGGCCACTTCATCTTCCAGTACCGCATCGAAGGCATCAGCTTTATAAATCATCTGCGGTCCCAGAAGCGGGCGCAAATGCGCGATCAGCGCGTAATCATCAACAAAAACCTGAATCTTTGGAAAACGCTGTATCATCTGCGGCAGCGGCCCCGGCCCGCGCCGCAACAAGCCAGGCCGGTCCGTCGGTGGCTCGGCGCGCACCGCAAGGCGCGGGCCTTTGCCGCCTTGCGCCGCCCGCGTCACTTCCACGCTGATATAGTTACCTTCGGTTAGGCTGGGTGCTGCGGCGCTGTCGGGCAAAAATCCCGTCGTGTCGCCTAAATCAACAAAGCTGCCCGCCATTGCAGGCAGCTTGGCGGTAATCCTGCCGGTATAAACATCGCCGACGCCATCAGGCTGCGCCAGAGTCCACAGCATATATTCGCACAGCACATCGCCCTCCAGCAGCGCGATCCGGGCGGTATCGCCGCGTACTGAAACCGCCACTCGCCTCAAGGCCGGTACCCCAGCCCGCGCAGCAGCTGGGTTGTTTCATGCAGCGGCAAGCCCACGATCCCTGAATAGGAACCGGAGATGAAATCAATGAAGGCCGCCGCCTTACCCTGAATTGCATACCCGCCGGCTTTGCCCTGCCATTCGCCGGCGGCCAGATACGCCTGTACCTGCGCTGCCTCCAACCGGGCAAACCCCACCACCGACACTACCACCCGCGCGGCCACCTTGCCACCGGGCGCACGCACCGCCACGGCGGTATAAACCCGGTGGCGGCGGCCCGCGAGCAGGCGCAGGCAGGTCTCGGCGTCATGCAAATTTTCAGCTTTGGGCAAAATCCGCGCCCCGGCGGCCACCACAGTATCGGCGGAAATCACATGGCCAGTAGCAGGGCAGGCGGCCAATTTGGCCAAGGCCATGCGTTGCGCATACACCCGCGGGGCTTCCTGCAGGGCGGCCGATTCATCGATGTTGGGAGCAAAAACCTCGTCCGGCTGCAGGCCGATCTGCGCCAGCAACTGCAAGCGGCGCGGGCTGGCCGATGCCAGGACCAGGCGGTTTATTTGAAGCGGAATGTGATCCGACCCTTGGTGAGGTCGTAAGGGGTCATCTCGACATTTACCCGGTCGCCGGCCAGCACGCGAATGCGGTTTTTGCGCATTTTACCGCTAGTATGGGCCAGAATCACATGTTCATTGTCGAGTTTGACGCGAAACATCGCGTTAGGCAGGAGCTCAGTGACCATGCCACTGAATTCGATCATATCTTCCTTAGACAAACAAAAAACCTCGTAAATGATTGCGGGTAGGCTGCGATGTGGGCCGAGTTTATAGTCTGGTCAAGTTTTAGGTAACCTGACCTGCACTGATCGCGCATGGGCAGTCAGGCCCTCGGCATTGGCCAGAGCTACCGCCGCCGGGCCGATTTCCGCCAAGGCGGCGTCGGTGAGCGAGACAAAGGTGGTGCGTTTGAGGAAATCATAAACCGAAAGCCCCGAGGCAAAGCGGGCAGTGCCCGAGGTTGGCAGCACATGGTTGGGTCCGGCGACATAATCGCCGATCGCTTCCGGGCAGTTTTTGCCGATGAAAACGGCCCCGGCATGGCGGATTTTTTCGAATATCGGGGCCGGGTCGGCGAGTAATAATTGTAAATGTTCGGGCGCGATGCGGTTGGCCAGATGCACGGCTTCATCCCACTCACTCACCAGAATAATCGCGCCGTTGTCGCGCCAACTGGCGCCCGCAATGGCAGCCCGCGGCAGCGTCTCAAGGGCGGTATCCACAGCGGCGGCAACGGCGGCGGCCAGACCGGCGTCGTTGGTAATCAAGATGGATTGTGCGCCCTCGTCGTGCTCGGCCTGGGCCAGCAGATCCAGCGCGATCTGGCTGGCGTCGTTATCAGCATCGGCGATGATCAGGACTTCCGAAGGGCCAGCGATCGAATCGATCCCAACCCGGCCAAACACCTGCCTTTTGGCTTCCGCCACATAGGCGTTGCCCGGCCCCACGATGCGGTCCACCGGTTGAATCAGCGCCGTGCCATAAGCCAGTGCTGCCACCGCTTGCGCCCCGCCAATGCGGTAAATTTCGGTCACACCGGCGAGCTGTGCGGCGGCCAGCACCAGTGGGTTCAGCACACCATCAGGAGCTGGCACGCACATGGCGATGCGTGATACCCCAGCCACTTTGGCGGGGATCGCGTTCATCAGCACCGAGGAAGGGTAGGAGGCCTTGCCGCCGGGCACATAAATCCCCACCGCATCCAGTGGTCCCCAGCGCAGCCCCAGGGTCGCGCCGGCGGTGTCGGTATGTTTGATATTTTGCGGCATCTGGGCGCGGTGAAATGCCTCGATGCGGTGTGCGGCCAGTGCCAAAGCCGTCCGCAGTTCGGGGGAGGTCGCGGTGCTGGCTTGCGCGATGTCCTCGGCAGTCACGCGGAGGTCGCTCCCCCCAAGCGCCACCCGGTCAAATTTATTGGTGTATTCCACCACGGCGGCGTCACCATCGCGCTGTACGCGGGCGATGATGTCACGCACTGTGCTGGCCACTTCTGGCTCGGCACCAGCGGCGCGGCTCAACAGGCCCAGAAACTGGGTTTCAAAATCAGCGGCGGTGCTGTTCAAACGCTTCATGCAGCGAGACTGCGGGCGGCCAGAGCATGGCGGAAGCGCTCGATCCAGCCGGAAATTTCATCGGGGCGGGTTTTCAGGGCGATGCGGTTGACGATCAGGCGTGAGGAGACCTCGGCGATGATATCGGTTTCCACCAGGCCATTGGCCTTCAAAGTGCTGCCGGTTTGGACCAGATCGACAATCAGGCGCGACAAGCCAAGCCCGGGGGCCAGCTCCATCGAGCCGTTCAGTGCGACGATTTCAGCCTGTACGCCGCGGGCGGCGAAATGTTTTTTGGTGACGTTAGGGTATTTGCTGGCCACCCTGATGCGGGAAATGGCGTTCAGGTCAGTGGTTCCGGCTTCGTCCTTGGGCTCGGCCACCGAAATGCGGCAATGGCCGATGCCAAGGTCGAGCGGCGCGTAAACTTCCGGGTAGTCAAATTCCATCAGCACATCACCACCGCAAATGCCAATATCAGCCGCCCCGAAGGCGACGAAGGTGGCGACATCGAAGGAGCGCACCCGAATCACGTCCAATTCCGGGTCGTTGGTGGGAAAGCGCAGGCGGCGGCTGGATTCATCAGCATAATCAGCCGCCGGGATAACCCCGGCAGCTTGTAAGAGCGGGCCACATTCATCAAGGATGCGGCCTTTTGGGAGAGCAAGTACGATCGACATGGCGGGGGATTACCACCGCCTGCTTCAGGCGGCTAGGCTAGGCGTTCGATATTGGCCCCGCAGGCGGCGAGTTTTTGCTCGACTGATTCATAGCCGCGGTCGAGATGGTAAACCCGGCTGATAATGGTTTCGCCCTGGGCAGCGAGGCCCGCCAGCACCAGCGAGACCGAGGCGCGCAGGTCGGTAGCCATAACTTGTGCGCCGGAGAGATGCGGCACCCCGCGGATGATGGCCGAGGCACCATGGGCGTTGATGCGGGCCCCCATGCGGTTGAGTTCCGGCACATGCATGAAGCGGTTCTCGAAAATGGTCTCGGTGACCATCGAGGCACCCTCGGCGACGCTCATCAGGGCCATGAATTGGGCCTGCATGTCGGTGGGGAAGCCGGGGAAGGGTTCGGTCACGATATCGATACCATGCAGGCCATTTTTGCGTGTTACCGAGAAGCCGTTGTCAGCTTCGGTGACGATGACGCCGGCGTCGCGCAGCGCATGGATGACGGCGCCGAGGTCGTCAGCGCGGGCGTTTTCCAGGAAGATGTCACCGCCGGTGATGGCGGCGGCACAGGCATAGGTGCCGGTCTCGATGCGGTCGGGCAAAATGGCGTGGTGGGCGCCATGCAGGGTGGGGACACCCTCGATGGTAATTGTATCGGAGCCGATACCCTCGATTTTGGCGCCCATGGCGATCAGGCATTTCACTAAATCGGAGATTTCCGGCTCGCGGGCGGCGTTTTTCAAGGTGGTGGTGCCGTGCGCGAGGGCGGCGGCCATCAACAGGTTTTCAGTGGCACCCACCGAGACGAACGGGAATACGATGTTGGCCCCATGCAGCCCCTTGGGCGCGGTGGCATTGATGTAGCCGGCGTCGAGCTTGATGACCGCGCCCATGGCTTCCAGGCCCTTGAGGTGCAAATCCACCGGCCTGGTGCCGATGTTGCAGCCGCCGGGGAGTGAAACGCGGGCGTTACCGACTCGGGCGAGCAAGGGGCCGAGCACCAGGATAGAGGCACGCATTTTGGAGACGATGTCGTAAGGCGCTTCGGTGTTGGTGATGTGACCGCCGAGCGAGAGGGAGCGGCCATCGGCGCCGGTGGGCTCCACCGCGATGCCATGTTGGGCGAGCAATTCAGCCATGGTCTGCAAATCCGCCAGCTTGGCGACATTTGAGAGCACCAGACGCTGATCGGTGAGCAGGCCACAGGTCATCAGGGGTAGGGCGGCGTTTTTGGCGCCGGAAATGCGGATGGTGCCCGAAAGCGCGGTGCCGCCTATAATACGAATACGATCCATGATTTTACATTCTTGGTAGGGAGACGCCGCGCTGGCCCATGTATTTGCCGGCTTTATCTGCATAGGAGACCTCGCACGCCGAGGAGCCCTGCAGAAATAGGAACTGGCAGATGCCCTCGCCAGCATAGATTTTGGCTGGCAGCGGCGTGGTGTTGGAAATCTCGATGGTCACCTGGCCTTCCCATTCGGGCTCCAGCGGCGTGACATTCACGATGATGCCGCAGCGTGCATAAGTGGATTTGCCGAGGCAGATAACCAGAATATCACGCGGGATGCGGAAATATTCGATGGTGTGGGTGAGTGCGAAGCTGTTGGGCGGGATGATACAAACCGGCCCGGTGCGGTCCACGAAGCTGGTTGGGTTGAAGGATTTAGGGTCCACAATGGCGGAATCGACGTTGGTGAAAATTTTGAAATGATCCGCGCAGCGGGCGTCGTAGCCATAGGAGGACAGGCCGTAGGAGATCACGCCATCGCGCTTCTGGGTCTCCACGAAGGGTTCGATCATGCCCGATTGGGTGGCTTGCTGGCGGATCCAGTGGTCGGGCATTACCGGCAAGTTTTTGATCCTTCGGGTGTGGCGGCCTCGCGGGCGCGGCTTTGGGCTTTGCGCTTGAGCAGGTTGAGGCGCAGGGCCTCAGCCTCCTGCGCGGCGCGGCGGGCAGCCCTGGCGGCAGCGGCGATTTCAGCTTTGGTGGGTGTGGGGTTGTCGCGGGTCGGCATAGGCATGTTCAAGCCGCCTGAGGGGGCTGCCGTCAAGGGCAGTTGCCTGATTGGCAACACAGAGATATAGGGCGGGCACGCGCGGCGCTGTCATAGCTCAGGGGTAGAGCACTTCATTGGTAATGAAGAGGTCCAGGGTTCAATTCCCTGTGACAGCACCAGTTTTCAGGCTGCGGCTTGAAAGCGAGGGCAGTATCGGTTACGCCATCCCTCGGCGCCCAGGTAGCTCAGTTGGTAGAGCATGCGATTGAAAATTGCAGTGTCACTGGTTCGATTCCAGTCCTGGGCACCATTTCCCTGATAAAATTCCACCCAAAACACAGAATTTTCGGATTTTTAAGGTGGGAATTCGATTCTAAACAGTTATTACTATGGTGTTTCTGCGAGGCGCACGTTAGTTGTTTGCAGACGCGCCGATTCGTTTCAGGGAGGCTCGTCGGCGTCATATCATAGAATCCAGCGCGTGGGCGGCACCCTGCGGCTGAGCGAACAGGAAAGAGGCTAGTTCATGTCGAAAGCTTTTATTGCAAGCGTTATTCAGAATTCTGCTGAAATTACCGGCGTTGCCGCGAACCGCGCAGCCGCTGATCTGATCGAGGCGATCGTTAAGGATTTGAAAAAGAACGGCAAGTTTACCCTGCCGAGCTTTGGCACCTTTACCGTGCGCAAGACCAAGGCCCGCAAGGGCGTGAACCCGCGTACCGGTGAAGAAATTAAAGTGAAGGCCGGTAAGACCGTGCGTTTCAAGGCCTCGCCGAGCTTGAAAAAGGTTGTCTAACCTGTCCTTTCAGGTTTGAATGAAAAGCAGCCTTTTTGGGCTGCTTTTTTTTATGGAGGAAATGCTGATGCAAACGAGTGTGTTCGCATGGGATGAGGTAGCACCTTACGGCGATGCAAACGCCGATCGCCGGGTGATTGCGGGAAACGCCGGGGATTTGAAACGGGTTTGTGTAAAAGCAGGATATGCGGCTGAGCGTCACGCACATGAGTTCGAGCAGTTTTTTGTGGTGCTGGAGGGCACAGGGATTTTGACGACCGCTGAGGGTAAGGTGGCGTTAAAGCCTGGTGTGGTGGTGCATTTTGCGCCCCGGGCTTGGCACAGTGCGGTGTTTCATACCGACACTGTGCTGATTGAGGTTAATTTTGCGACAGTTGGTTAACGTAGATAAGTGTGGTGTGGCTGGCGCGACAAGAAGTTCCCCCGCCCGCGCGGGAATGATGAATGGGGTGCTGCAACGACGAGGCGCCGGAGACCGGATGTCAGACGTCGAGGTCTTGGACTGTGCCTGCGTTTTCCTGGATGAATTGGAAGCGTAGTTCGGGGCGTTTGCCCATCAGGCTTTCGACCATTTCGGATGTTGCGGCGCGGTCTTCGGCGGCGGCGACGATGCGTAGCAAGGTGCGTTTCGCGGGGTCCATGGTGGTGTCCTTCAGCATCGCGGGCGGCATTTCGCCGAGACCTTTGAAGCGGCTGACCTCAACCTTACTACCGGGTTTGAAATTTTTGATGAGTTTTTCGCGCGCGGCATCATCCATCGCATAGATGCTTTTGGCACCTTGAGTGAGGCGATATAGCGGCGGCTGGGCCAGATAGATATGGCCGTGGCGGATCAGTTCGGGCAACTCGCGATAGAAAAATGTCATAAGCAGGCTGGCGATATGCGCACCATCGACATCGGCGTCGGTCATGATGATGACGCGCTCGTAACGTAAGCCGGCGCGGTTGAAATTGTTGCCGACCCCGCAACCCAGTGCCTCGATGAGGTCCTTCAGTTCCTGGTTTTGCCGGAGTTTGTCAGCCGAAGCTGAAGCGACGTTGAGGATTTTGCCGCGCAGGGGCAGGATGGCCTGGGTGTTGCGGTTGCGGGCTTGTTTGGCGGAGCCGCCGGCGGAATCACCTTCGACGAGGAATAATTCGGTGCCTTCAGCACTTTCGGTGGCGCAGTCAGCCAGTTTGCCGGGCAGGCGCAGGCGGCGGGTGGCGGATTTGCGGGGGGTGTCGCGGGCTTCCTTACGGCGGATGCGGTCTTCGGCGCGGTCGATCACGAAGGCTAATAAATTATCGGCACCGGCGGGGTCGCCGGCCAGGAAATGATCAAAGCGGTCGCGTAATGAAGCCTCTGTTAGTTTGCCGGCTTCGGGGTTTGTAAGTTTTTCTTTGGTCTGACCTTGAAATTGCGGTTCACGGATAAAAAGCGAAAATTTCGCGGCGAGGGCGCCGGTGACATCCTCGCCGATGATCTGGTTGCCGCGTTTGTTGCCGCGGCTTTCGGCCCAGCCACGCAGGCCTTTTAATAACGCGGCGCGAAAGCCGGCTTCATGGGTGCCGCCAAGCGGGGTGGGGACAGTGTTGCAATAGGTGTCGAGCATCGACTCGCCGCGTTCCAGCCAGGCGCAGGCCCATTCGAGCTTGCCTTGGGCGGTGCCGTCCGGGGCGTCGGGCAGTTTGGCTTCGCCGGCCCAGATGGCGGGCAGGACGCGCGGCGCTGTGCCAAGTTCGGCTTCGAGTGAGTCGCGCAGGCCGCCGGGGAAATGCAGTTCGGCGGCGGCGGGGGTTTCGGGATCGTTTTTCAATAAGGCGGGATCGACTGACCATTTGATGCGCACGCCGCGGAACAGATACGCCTTGCTGCGGCAGAGGCGGTAGAGCCGGGCGGGGGAGAATTGTTTGTCGCCGAAGATTTGGGTGTCGGGGACAAATTTGATGCTGGTGCCGCGGCGGTTTTGGATGGCACCGGCGTCGATGAGTTTGGTGGTGGGGAGCCCGCGGGCAAATTCCTGGCGGTAGAGTTTTTTGTCGCGGGCGACTTCAGCGATGAAGCTGGACGATAGCGCGTTGACCACCGAAGAGCCGACGCCATGCAGGCCGCCGGAGGTGACGTAGGCTTTGCCGGAGAATTTGCCGCCGGAATGCAAGGTGGTGAGAATCACCTCAAGCGCGGATTTTTTCGGGAATTTCGGGTGCGGATCGGTAGGGATGCCGCGGCCATTGTCGCGCACGGTGAGGGTATTGCCGGGCGTTAGCGCCATTTCAATGAGGGTGGCGTGGCCGGCGACGGCTTCATCCATGCAGTTATCGAGGATTTCGGCGGCCAAATGGTGCAAAGCGCCTTCGTCGGTGCCGCCGATATACATGCCGGGGCGGCGGCGAACGGGTTCGAGCCCCTCCAGGACCTCGATGTCCTTGGCGGAGTATTTGTCAGGGTTGCCGCCGTTTGCGAAGAGGTCGCTCAAGTCTGTGGCTCCGAGGCATGGTTTTACGCAAGAAGATACCCGCCTTCGCTTGTATGACGGCGAGGGGTGATCGGGAGGGGGATGACT